>DATLXN010000001.1:0-113144 GCA_035575715.1 Vicinamibacterales bacterium
ACAACGAGGAGCGACCGAAGAAGGGGCTCGGCGGGCTGACGCCCGCCGAATACGCCCGCCAGTTGACGACAGGGACGAACACAGCGAAAGTAACCGCCGGACTCTAAACCGACCCGCTACTGAACGCGGGGGGACGTCAGGTCAACGCCACATCTATAGTTAATGCCGACCCGGCGCTTGATTTCGGAACTGAGCATGCAGGAACGCTGGTACGCAGTATTTGCGTACCTATCTTGATGGACGGCAAAGTATTAGGGGTTCTGTCAGTCTACTCAAGTGACCAACGCGGTTTCAGCGACGAAGACAGGGTCGCTCTCGAGAGTTCGGTCGCCTGGCGTGACGCCGACGGCATCGTCAGTTCGTTCAAGTCAATGCTTACCGCACGCGCCAACGGGATAGACATCGCTCCGACAATTCATTAGCTTATAAACACCCTTCACAAATGATCATAGACAGTCATACGAAGTCTCTGATCGAGGCAGGCGAACTTCGCAAAGCGGCGGAGTGGCTCCATGCACGAGCGGAGCTGTCGCAAAACGATCGAATCCTGCGTGCGGAACTCGAGTTGCAACTAGGAGACATTCAGGTCGCACTCGAGTCCACGGAAGCGATTTTGCGCGAGCACCTAGAGACTTCAGCAAGGGCTTACTGCCTGGGAATAGCTGGGCGAGCACTTGGGCGAATGGGTAACGTTCCTGCCGGCACGGCCAAACTTCGCAACGCCATCGAATTGGTGGCAGCCCGTAACCCCGCTCTAGCGGCTCAATTATTGGCCGAGCTCGTTGGCGCCCTCATAAGTTGGGTTGGCATTGAACCTGCGCTCACCGAATTACCAAGACTTCGCCGGGTGAGCTTGGCGTCTGGCAACTTGCGCGCATTGGTCCAGTTTCATATTGCCCAGGGACGAATTTATGCAATGCGTGGGTGGCTTTCGCGAGCGGAGAACGAGGGCCGCTTCGCAGCCGACTTGCTAATAGCGTCACCAGACCTGGTGCTTTCTACGAGAATCAAGCAGCTGCAATCGAACATCTCAATCAAGACTCCGGACATGGAGTCCGCGCGAGTCCGAGCTGAGGAGTGCCTAACCTTGGCCAAACGATGTGGCGCGAGGATAGGAATCGGAGCTGCGTTAGGCAATCTCGCACACATTGCTGCTGTCACTGGCAAGTTCGACGAGGCCCGCCCGCTGATCGCCGATGCTCTGGAGGCACTCCCCCAGAGGAACACACTGCGTGCAAGTGTTTTTGCAACTGGCGTCGAAATAGCGCTCGCCACCAATGACGCAGACTTCGCCGCATCAATGATCGGCGATTGTAGAGCCCTCTTAGACACGCATGCGCAGCAATACGCGTACAACGAGCTGTTTTTTGAACTTCAGCGCGTTCGTTGGCTCGTTCACTGCGCCCAGTACATGGACGCGTTCGCGTCGGCCACGGAAGCGCTCAGGGCGATCCATGGACTTGCAGATCCAAGCTTGCTCGATCGCATGCGCCTTCTTCAAGTCGAGGCGCAATGGCTGAATGGCGATTCTGACGAGGCACTCAAATTATTCCGCAACGCCTGCTTCAGCATCACCGATACAAGCGTCGAAACCTTGGCTGAACTCAATCGAGTCGCGGCCGTGCTCACCGCGCCTACAGGACAATACGCGCACGATTATCTGTCGCGCGCCTGGAACGCCCTGACTGAGGTCGGCCTGTTCGGCTCTCGTGTCGCCATCACCCAGACGGCGCGACGATTGGGCATCTCCGACACCTTTACGTCGGGTCCGTTTGCAAAGGATTCGAGCGCCACCATTCATACGGTCGCGGCAGCGCTCGACTGGGGTGGCCATCCCCCACTGCTGGCCCTCGAGATCAAACGACTCCTCGAACTCACACCAGCGAATGCTGCTGTCGCGGGCCAGGCCTCGGCGACGCCTCACCCGTTAGAGGTTGGCCCGTTTCGGGGGAGCCAGGTCGTCGTTGAGGCAATGCTGCAGCCGGGCGCCGAACAAACGATGCTCTGGAGGTCAATCGATCAGGTCAGTCGCGGGGCCCGCGCGATTGCAGACCAACGGTTGTCGATCGAGGAACAAATATCGCTCTGGCCAGAAGAGTCATGGCCCGACCAGCTCGGAATGGTCGTCGCGTCTGAGGAAATGGTCGGTCTCGTTAATACCGCGAGACGCCTGGCGCCGTCGACAATCCCAGTGCTAATCACTGGTGAAACCGGCACCGGCAAGGAACTGTTGGCAAAAGTCCTCCACGACGCCTCGCACCGCAAAGACAAACAGTTCATCCCGTTCAACTGCAGCTCAGTCGGCAAAGACCTCCTGGACGCACAGCTGTTCGGATATCGCCGCGGCGCCTTCACCGGCGCCAATGAAGCGTTTCAGGGGATTGTCCGGGCCGCAGCCGGTGGCACATTGTTTCTCGATGAGATCGGCGAAGTCAGCCTCGAGGCCCAGCCGAAACTCTTGCGGTTTTTGGAATCGGGTGACATCCACCCACTTGGCGAGGCAAAACCCATTCACGTCGACGTCCGCGTCGTCGCGGCGACCAACGCCGACCTGGAACAAATGGTCGCGGAGGGCCGCTTTCGCGAGGATCTGCTTTATCGACTCAACGTCGTGAGACTACAGGTGCCACCGCTGCGCAAACGACGCGAAGAGATTCCGCCGCTCACCCAGCATTTCCTCGAGCGCGCGAGCCGCGAGTCGCACAAAACGGGCATGCGGCTCGCCGACACAACGATGGAATACCTGATCCTTTACAGTTGGCCGGGAAATGTTCGCCAGCTCGCCAACGAAATTCGCCGGATGGTAGCCCTGGCAGAGTCCGGCGCGGTGCTGATGCCGGAGCACTTGTCCAACGAGATCGCATCGAGCCGTCGGACCATTCCGGTTTCCGACCGCTTTCTTGCGCCGACCGAATTTGTCGTCCGCATGGATCAGCCGATGTCGGCCGCGATGGAGCATCTCGAGCGCTCGATGATTCAATACGCACTCAAACTCACACAGCATCGCATGGAAGACGCCGCGCAACTGCTTGGGTTGTCGCGCAAAGGCCTCTACCTGAAACGACAACGACTCGGCATCGATGAGACCTCGAACACCACTGACGGCTCCGAAGCCTCCGACCCGGCCCCGCCAGACGCACCCCTGGCCCCCGCTACCAGATCGTCATCCGGCTGAACGGATCGACATACGCCTGCAGATACACCAACACACCCACCAGGCACGCCAGCACGACGCTGTGCCAGAACACAAACCGCAGGATCTCCCCCTCGTGTCCGTACCACCGCGTCGCCGTGCTGGCGACGACGATGCTTTGCGCGTCGATCATTTTGCCCATCACGCCGCCGGAACTGTTTGCCGCCGCCATCAGCGTCGGACTCAGACCCAACTGCTCTGCCGTGATCCGCTGCAGGCTGCCGAACAGCACGTTGGAGGACGTGTCGGACCCGGTCAATGCCACACCTAACCATCCGAGCATCGTCCCGAAGAACGGATAGAACATGCCGGTGCCCGCGAAGGCCAGGCCAAGCGTCGCATCGACACCGGAATAGCGCGTCGTGAAGCCGAGTGCCATCATTGCGCTGATCGTCAGCAGCGACGTGCTGACCAACACCAGCGTGCGCGCGTAGGTGCGCGCCAATTCCGTCACCGACCGACCCATGACGAAGCCGGCAATGATCGCGGCCAGGAAGATGCCGGTGCCGGTCGCCGACAGCCAGTTGATGTTGAAGATGGCCGCCTCCGCCGTCGGTGCGGCGACCACTGGCGGTGTGCGAAAGACGTGCAGATGCAGAGCAGGTACCGGAATGCGCAGCACCGAAATGCCGTCAAGCCACGCGCGCACCTGAGGGATACCCCAGATGAAGACGATGACACTGAGGATCAGCCACGGCACCCAGGCGCGGATCACGTCGGCGCGTGGAGGCGCCGCAGTAGCAGCGGTGGGCGCGACCGCGGTCTCGCGGCCCCACGTCGGTGTCCATTGGTCGTTCGGCTGCCAGACGCGGAGAAACAACACCACGGCACCGATCGAGCCAATCGCCGCAACGATGTCGACCAGCCATGGCCCGTGATAGTTCGACATCAGGAACTGCAGCGCCGCGAATGAAGAACCGGCGACCAGAATCGCGGGCCACACCCCGACCACGCCGGTGCGCCCGGCATACGCCCAGACCAACCAGAACGGCACGATCAGCGAGAAGAACGGCAGCTGCCGTCCGACCATCGCGCTCAGCTCGAACAGGTCCAGTTGGGTCACGCCCTGCAACGCGATAATTGGCGTGCCAAGCGCCCCAAAGGCGACCGGCGCGGTGTTAGCGATCAACGAGAGGCCGGACGCGGCGAGTGGCGTAAAGCCAAGACCAATCAATAAGGCGCCGGTGATTGCAACCGGTGTCCCGAAGCCCGAGGCACCTTCGAAGAACGCGCCGAAACTGAAGGCAACGAGGAGCAGCTGCAGACGTGTGTCTTTGGTGACCGCGGTGATGCTATGCCGCAATGTCGCGAACAGACCGGCGTCAGATGTGAGTTGATATAGAAAAATGACGTTGAGCACGATCCAGCCGATCGGCAGCAGACCGTAGGCTGCGCCGTAGCCCGCGGTCGCCAAGGCCAGCGACGTCGGCATCCCGAAGATCGCGATCGCCACGATCAGCGCCGCCGCAAGTCCGAGTAACGCGGCGATGTGCGCCTTGATGTGACCGAAAGCCAGACCGCCAAGCAGCACGATCACCGGCAGTGCCGCACACGCCGTCGAAAGATAGACGTTGCCGAGAGGGTCGTACGCCTGGGTCCAGTCCATCGCACCTCCGCGCCAGACCGCACTGGGCGTCGGGCCGCAGGCGTCACGCGCGGCGTAAGCTTATAGTGATTCGCACCAGATGCAGCCAGACGCTCTGCTCGCCGCGCTCGCGCACATCGTCCCCCCCGATCGACTGCTGACGCGCCCCGGCGCGTTGGCGCCCTATGAGTGCGACGGACTCACCACTTTTCGCGGGCGGCCCCGAGCGGTGGTACTCGTCGAATCACAGGACGAGGTCATCGAAACGGTTCGACTGTGCCATCACGCCGGTGTCCCATTCATGGCGCGCGGCAGCGGCACCAGCCTGTCCGGTGGTTCGGTCCCAGTTGATGACGGGATCGTCATCGCACTCAATCGGCTCAATCGGATCCTTCGGCTCGACGTCGCATCCCGTGTCGTTGTCGTCGAACCGGGCGTCATCAACCTCGACGTCACCGTCGCGGCCGCGGCGCACGGATTGTATTACGCACCTGATCCATCCAGCCAATCGATTTGCACGATCGGTGGCAACGTGGCGTTCAATTCAGGGGGAGCCCACTGCTTTCGCCATGGCATGACAGCGAATCATGTGCTCGGCCTCAAGGTCGTCCTCCCGGACGGTCAGATAGCCATGCTGGGAGGTGATGGCATCGAAGCAGTCGGTCCTGACCTGGCGGGCCTGTTCGTCGGGTCGGAAGGCTTGTTCGGCGTTGCACTGGAAATCACGTTACGCCTCATGCCCCGTCCGGAGAGCTATCGCACGCTGCTCGCCGGTTACCAATCGCTGCAGGCGGCCGGTGATGCCGTGGCGCAAATTGTGGCAGCGGGTTTATTGCCGGGTGCCATGGAGATCATGGATCGTCTGGCAATTGAAGCAGCAGAGGCGGCTGTCGATGCCGGGTACCCGCCCGGCGTGGCGGCCATTCTGCTCGTCGAACTCGAAGGAGATGCAGCCGAAGTGGACGCCGAATTCGCCCGGCTCATAACCCTCATCGCGCAGTCCGGGGCGACCAGCACGCGCGTCGCCAGTGATGCCGCCGATCGCGCACGCATCTGGAAAGGTCGCAAGTGCGCATTCTCCGCAGTCGGAAGGATCAGTCCCGACTTCATCGTGCAGGACGGCGTCGTCCCGCGCACGCGTCTGGGCGAAGCACTCGCCACGATCGAACAGCTGGCGAGCGCGCATGGCCTTCGCGTCGCTAACGTCTTTCACGCGGGCGACGGCAACCTGCATCCGTTGATCCTGTTCGACGGCCGCGAAGCGGGCGCCTTCGAACGCGCGGAAGCGCTCGCGGCTGATATTTTGCGCCTGTGCATCCGGCTCGGCGGCTCGATCACTGGCGAGCATGGCGTCGGACTCGAGAAGCGCGCCTATCTCAGCGAGATGTATGCGGCGGAAGACGTCGCATTCATGCACCGGTTGCACGAGGCGATCGACTCCAAACGGATTGCCAATCGCGGCAAGATGCTCGGTGGTGGCGCAATGCCGACCGCGCACGGTCTCCACCCCCTGGAGCGCAGCGGCGCGATTTCGCGTGTATGACGCTCACGCCCGCGAACGTCGACGACATCCAGGAGATCGTCCGCAGCCATGCGGCGATTGAGATCAGCGCAGGTCAGACCAAATCGCCGACGCCACGTCGTGACGCCGTCGCATTGAATCTTGCCGCTCTGCGCGGGATCACCGAATATTCCGCTGACGAATGCGTGTTGACGGCGTACGCCGGCACGACGCTCCATGAGATCGCCGCAGCCTTGCAAGCACACGGTCAATATCTGCCCTTTGATCCACCACTGGTCGATGCCGGCGCGACCATTGGCGGTACCGTCGCCAGCGCGGCCAGCGGCTCGGGTCGCTATCGCTACGGCGGTGTGCGCGATTTCCTGATCGGTGCGCGCGTCGTCGACGGCGCCGGACGCCTGATCCGGACTGGCGGCAAGGTGGTCAAGAACGCCGCCGGCTTTCTGCTCCACCACGCACTGGTCGGCAGCGCCGGCCGGTTCGGCGTGATTACCGAAGTCACCCTTAAAGTATTTCCTCTCCCGGAGGCGTGGGGCACGCTACGAGTCGAATGCGGGAACGTCGCCAATGCCATCACCCTCGCTCGCATCGTTGAAGCGCGGCGGTTCGACCTCGCCTGTCTCGATTTCGATGGTCAGGGAACAATGTGGATTCGGATCGCCGGACGGGCCAGCGCCTTGCGGACGCGCGGCGAGCAGTTACGCGCGGCAGTTGCGCCACGCGACGCCGACTGGCTCGAGGGTGACCACGATGCGGCGATATGGACTGCGGCACAAGATTGGGGGTCCGGTCACGACCCTTGTGCGAAGGTCGTCGGCAATGCGTCGAGTTGGCCACAATTGTGCGAAACGTTCGCGCACATGCGTCTGATGGCCGCCGGAGCATTCGCCATCTGCAGGATGGGTGACCTCACTCCCACTCCTGCACAGCTCGCCGCGGCCGGATTCGCCGCGCCTGGACTGAACGGCATTATCGTCACCGGTCCGGACGCCGGGACGCGCCTGGGCCCGGTGCCCAACAATCCATTCGAGGAGCGCGTGCGCCGCGTGCTCGATCCACAGGACCGCTTTCGTGCAGCACCGCATACCTCTTGACGATCTGCGGCGCAGGCTCGGTGATGCAGCCGACGGCATGAGCCGCGCAGTCACGACTTGCGTGCATTGCGGCTTTTGTCTCGCCGCCTGCCCGACCTATCGCGTGCTCGGCGAAGAGATGGACTCGCCGCGCGGGCGGATCGTGCTGATGAAACAGGCGCTCGAAGCTGACCTCACGATCAGCGACACCCTGCCCTACATCGATCGCTGCCTTGGCTGCCTCGGCTGTGAAACGTCATGCCCGTCCGGCGTGCGTTACCGTGATCTGCTCATTCCCTTTCGCGCGCTGGCAGAAGTCACCGCGCGTCCCGCACACCATCGTTTCGCACGAGGGCTGTTGCTCAGCATCCTCGAGTCGCCCGCTCGCTTCCGCGCGGCGCTCGCAGCGGGTCGCCTCGCAGGCCTGGTGGCACCGCTGCTTCCAACTGCGATACGCGCGATGCTCGAACTCATGCCGCGCAAGCTACAGCCACAGTCGCCGCTGCCGGCGCATACTCCCGCGCAAGGCGCCAGACGCGCACGGGTGGCATTACTCGAAGGCTGCGTGCAACGGGTGTTGCGACCATCGATCAACGCGGCCACCGTGCGGGTGCTCAGCGACAACGGCGTCGAAGTGATCGTGCCGCAAGAACAAGGATGTTGCGGCGCACTGGCGCTACACAGCGGCCATGCGGCGCGGGGGCAGCGCCTGGCCGCACACAACGCACGCATTTTCCCCGCCGACGTTGACGCCATCGTCACCAACGCCGCCGGATGCGGGTCGGCGATGCAGGAACAGCCCCATGCGGCACCGGTGCTGGACGTTGCCGAGTTCCTGGACCAGCTTGGGCTCCGTACCTCGCTGTCGCTGGCGCAGCCCACCCGAATTGCGTATCACGACGCCTGTCACCTCTCGCATGGTCAGGGCATTCGCAGCGCGCCTCGCCGGTTGCTCGCGCAGATCGCCAATGTCACGGTCGCGGAGATTGAGGACGGCGAGATGTGTTGCGGGTCAGCAGGGCTCTACAACATGGAGCACCCGGAAACCGCCAACGCGCTTGGGCGGCGAAAAGCCGCGGCGATTCACGCGACCGGGGCGACCCTGGTCGCGGCGGGCAACATCGGCTGTCTGACGCAAATCGCAGCGCATCTCATCATCCCGGTCCGGCACACCATCGAAGTGATCGATTCGGCGTATAGTTCGCGGTAAATGGAGACCTCACAGATGCGATCAGTAGCGCTGACTCTCTTGATGGCGACTGTGACGGCGGTGTCAGTCGGCGCGCGCGGTCTGGACGAGGGCCAGCTGCCACTCCTCAAAGACAACAATTTCACCTACGCGCATCATCACCTCAACGTCGCGAGTATTGTGGAGGCGAAGAAGTTCTGGGTCGACACGCTTGGCGGCACGCCAGTCAAGGCCGGTCCGCTCGAGATGGTCAAATTTCCGCATGTGATCATCGTCTTTACGCAACGCGCGCCGACTGGGGGATCAAAAGGCACGGTCGTCAATCATGTCGGCTTTGCCGTCCCGAGCGTGCGCATGATGATCGACAAGGTCAGAGCGGCGGGATATCCGATCGTGACGCGCGACGAGACGCCCGCCTCCATGGAGGTCAAGGACGACATGGCTTATGTCGCCGCGACCAAGCAGAACATCGCATACACGATGGTCGAAGGTACGAAGGTCGAGTTCGTCGAAGACCCGTCGCAGACCGTCCCGCTGACCAATCATCACGTGCACTTTGCCACCGACAAGGTCGAGGCGATGAAGGAGTGGTACGTCAAGACGCTTGGTGCTAAGGGCGGGATGCGCGGGACCTTTCAGGCGGCCGATCTCCCGGGCGTCAACCTGACGTTCGGCGCCAGCACCGAACCCGTGGTCGGCACCCGCGGGCGCGCCATCGATCACATCGGGTTCGAAGTGAAGAATCTCGAGGCGTTCTGCAAGCAGCTCGAAGCGGCCGGCATCAAATTCGATCGCGCGTACAGCTACATTCCAGCGATTGGTTTCTCAATCGCGTTCTTCACCGACCCGTTTGGAACCTATATTGAATTGACGGAGGGGATGGACAACCCGAAGAACCCGGGCGCCCAGTAGCGGGGCAAGGTCATGCACCCGTCCCGGGTGCATGACCCCTACCTGCCTACCTGCGCACCCGCCTACCCGCCTACTTCCTGGTGTACTTCTGCAGCTTACGCGGACCGACTTCGGCGCCGTAGATATTCCCAGCCGCATCGACCGCTACGCCTTCCGCCGCCAACGTCCCGCTGGTCAAATCCTTCTGCGGGTCCGGAATAAACGCGACGATCTTCCCGTCCTTCAAACTGCCGACGCGAATGCCGCGGGTCCACTCGGTCCGAACCGCCTTGGTGCGGTCCGCCGGGTCACGCGTCACAGATCCGGATTCGGAGTCAGCCACATATAACATGTCGCCGACGACGGCGACGCCGCTCGGCCGGCTGAAGGTGTGGAACTCGCGGATGAACTTGCCGTCGGTGGTCAGAATCTGAATGCGGTTGTTGCTGCGGTCACCGACCACCAGGTTACCCTGTGCGTCCAGCGCCAGCGCGTGGGGCTGAATGAATTCGCCGGGGCCCGTACCGCGCTTCCCGAACTCGCCGAGATGTTTCCCGTCGCGATTGAAGCGGATGATCCGGTTGCTGGCCGTCGGCGCGTCGGAGTGTCCTTCGGCGACGAAAATGTCGCCGTTGGGCAGCACTTGAATATCGTTGGGCGCAGTGAACGACGCCGGATCGTGCGGCTGGCCCGGCTGGTTGCCACCCGGCTTGCCGAGCGCCAACAACAACTTGCCGTCAGGGCTGAACTTGTAGACCTGATTGCCGATCACCTTCGACGGCGGGGCCGGCATCGGCGCGTCGGCGGGCTGGCCCGGGGCACGGCGCGGCATATTGTCGCTGCCGTCGGTCACCCACACATTGCCCTCGCGGTCGACATGGATGCCGTGGGGAAACACGAACATGCCCTTGCCGAAGCTCGCCAGCAGCTTGCCCGACTGATCGAACTTGAGGACAATGTCGTGCGGCGAGGGTTCGCCTTTCGCATCGACGCAGCGATTGGCGCCGCAACGTTCGGCGACCCAAATCGTTTTTCCGTCGGGAGCCACGTCGACCGCGCTGGTCGATCCCCAGGTCCGGCCTTCCGGCATCTTGAAAAAGCCCTCGACGGTTTGATAGGGATTCGACGCGTCGTTGGTCGGCGCCACCGCAGTCTGCGCCCACACCGTGGCGCTCGACAACGAGACGGCGCCAGCGAAAGCTGCGCCAAGAATGATGTTCAGTCGCACGCGTTCCATCGGAACTCCTTAAGGGATGAAAGTGAACTTGGTCTGGCCTGAGCGCACGCTGCCCCACGGCCAGAGGTAGGCGGCATTGCGCGGCCGCACTTCGGCGCGCACACGCACGTAATACTCGCGATTGGGTTCGAGGCTGACCGTCCGAAACAGCGGTAGCCGCTCGATGGTGGTCACCAGTTGACGCACTTCGGCGTCACTCTCGGTGACCTGCGCTTCTTCGACGCGGCCGTCGAGCGTGCGCACCACGGTATGTCGTCTGGTTAAATTGTCGTACTGAACGGCGGTGCTCACCACCGCCGACGCGATCGTGCGATCAATCCAGGCCGGCACTTCCGTGCGCAAATCGACACTATACGTAAAGGTGGTTCGTAACCCGCTGCGAATCGCCGCCCGCACGTCGTCGGTGAACCCGTCGGCCATCTCGAACGAGATCAACACCGCACCGTCACGGACCAGCGGGATGATGCGCAGGCCGTCGGCAGCCGACAACGAGACGGTGGACACCAGCAGGGCAAGCACGACAGTAAGGCGCAGCGCCTGTGGCGCGCGGCCATAGAACCTGGCGATTTTCACAACAATTCGCTCGCACTCTACCACAGTGGCGGCGGCTGGCCCGCTCAGGAGCGCTGGTTTTGCGATGCTATGATGCAAGACTCAACCGTAGCCATTCCATGCCCGGCTTCAAGAAAGTTACCGCTCTAGCGCTGCTGGCGCTGGTCGCGCTGCAGAGCGGCGCGAGCGCGCAGAACCTCGCGTTTTCGCTGTTCGAGCGATACGTCGAGCCGCTACGCGTCCAAGCCGGAATCCCCGGAATCTCCGCCATCATCGTGCAAGACGGGCAGGTGGTCTGGGAGCGCGGGTTCGGTCATCGCGATGTTGACGCCGTCCTGCCCGCACTGCCGGACACGCCTTACCCGATCGCCGATCTGACGCAGGCGCTGAGCAGCACGCTCTTGCTGCAATGCGCCGAACGCGGCGATCTGTCTCTCGACGAGCCGATCGTGAAATGGGTGCCCGGCGCAGTCGACGCGGGGGCCTCTTTGCAACAGCTGATGGCACATGCCGCGCCCGGCGTGACCCGCGGCTACAAATACGACCCGTCCCGCTTTGCCTTACTGGGCGCCCCGATCGCCGCGTGCACCGAGCGGCCGTATGTCAAGGCGCTTGCCGTTGAGTTGCTCGATCGCCTGGTGATGAGCGACGCCATACCCGGGCGCGATATTCACAATGCGCCCGCCGAATTACGCCAGTTGTTCGATGCGGCGGTGATGGACCGTTACGCTCGGACGCTGACCCGGATGGCGACGCCCTATCGAGTCGACAAGCGCGGCCGCGCAACCCGCAGTGAATTACCGCCAGCCGCGTTCGACGCCGGTCACGGCTTGATCGCGAGCGCGCGCGACCTCGCTCAATTCGATCAGGCCCTTGACAGCAATCTTCTGCTCCGCGACTCAACGCAGCAAATTGCATGGACCAACGCTGCGGAGGCCGGTGTCGCTCTGCCGACCGGCCTCGGCTGGTTCGTCCAAAATTACGAGGGCGAACGGCTGGTCTGGCATTTCGGCTCTGCACCGGACGCCTATTCGTCGCTGATGCTGCGCATCCCGCGCCGACGTCTGACGTTGATCATGCTCGCCAACAGTGACGGGCTGACGGCACCGTTCTCGCTGGCCGACGGTGACGTCACGAGCTCCCTGTTTGCACGCACCTTCCTCCGACTCTTTCTGTAGCCGCCGCGCGCTGGCGCTGGGCCTCGTCATGCTGATGGCGGTTGCCGACACAGCCTCTGCCGACTGGTTCATCACCCCGTTTGCCGGGCTCAAATTCGCCGGATCGACGCAGCTCGTCGATCTCGAGATCGGCGGCGCCCGGAATAAGAAATTCACATTCGGCGCGGCCGCGACACGGTTGGGCGACGGATTATTCGGCGTCGAAGCCGAAGTCGCCTACGTGCCACGTTTTTTTGAACGGTCGAGCGGCAGTCTGATCGCGCGGAGTCACGTCTTGACGGTGATGGGCAACCTGGTGATCTCGGCACCACGGGAGCTCACCGGTGATTCACTCCGACCGTTCATCAGTGGCGGTGGCGGCGTGATGCATACCGGGATTGACGATGTGGTGAACGTGTTTGGCGTGGATAACAAGCAATTCGCGATTAACATTGGTGGCGGGGCGACCGGTCGGCTGAGCGATGTCTCCGCGGTCCGGTTCGATCTGCGCTATTTCAACAGCATCAGTAACGGCGATGAGTCGAATATCGGATTCGGCTCGACCAGCCTGCGCTTCTGGCGGGCCGCCGTCGGCATCACGTTGCGGTATTGATTCATGGCCCCATCACGCACGCGAACCTACACCTGGGACGATCCGCGCGTCGGCCCCGAGATCATGCGCACGATGTCGGGGCTGGAGGTGCTGCGCGGGATCATTGCCGGCACCTTGCCGGCGCCGCCGATGGGCCGGCTGATGGACATTCGCTTGATCGAAGTCGAACGCGGCCGTGCGGTGTTCGAAACCACGCCAGCGGAGTTCCATTACAACCCGCTTGGATCGGTGCACGGCGGGATGGCTGCAACGCTGCTCGATTCAGCGATGGGCTGCTGCGTCCACTCAACGCTCGATGCCGGCGATCGCTACACGACGCTCGAGATCAAAGTGAACTACTTGAAAGCGGTAACGGTCGACACCGGCCGGGTGCTCGCCATCGCGACGCTGGTCCACAGCGGCCGGACGACCGCCCTTGCCGAGGCGCGCGTCGTCGACGCCGGCGGCACGGTTTACGCCCACGCGACGTCGACCTGTTTGATCAAACGCGCTCAGTAAGCGTCGGGTGCTTCAAGACTGGCAACACGCGCTCGATCGCCGCACGCTGTCGCTCCAGAAACGGCGGGAGCACCAGCGACTCACCCAGGTGGGCCGGATCTTCGTCGACCGCGAAGCCCGGACCGTCAGTCGCGATCTCGAAGAGGACCCCGCCTGGCTCCTTGAAGTAGACGGACTTGAACCAGAAACGATCGATGACCGGCGTCGGACCCGCGCCGGCTGATTCCACATCGTCGCGCACGCGCAATTGATGCTGGTCATCGTCGACCCGCCATGCGAGGTGATGCACGCTGCCGACGCCCCACTCGCCACGGCGTTGGTCACGCATCTCGCGAATGTCGAGGACGCCGGCGGCGCTGGCGAAACCGTAGCGTGTCCAGCCGTTCTCGTCGCCGATGCGGGTAAAGCCAAGCGCGCCGGTGAGAAATTGCGCGGTCGCCGCGGCGTCGCGTTCCCAGGCCTGCGCACCGTAGAGTCCGCGGACCTGATGCTCGGCGGCGACGGGGCTGTCATCCCACGGCGTGAACTCCTGGCGAGCGTGGCGCGCTGCTTCGACAAGGGCGAGGCGCAGCCCGTGCGGATCGACAAGCGGTAGCACTCGGTCGCCAAATCGGGACTCGATCGCTGTTGGGGAGGCGCCGTAATTTTCCAGGCGAGCAGACCAGTAGCCAAGGCTGCCCGACGGCACCTCGAGGCTGACTTCCATAGCGCGCCCGTGGCCCTCGCGCGGTGGCGCCATCTGCGCCCACGGAAAAAAGGTCAGGTCGGTGCCGGGACGCCCTTCGGCGTCCGCGTAAAAGAGGTGATACGTGCCGGGATCGTCCTGATTGACGCTTTTCTTGACCAGCCGCATACCGAGGACGCCGGCATAAAAGTCGAGGTTCTCCTGCGCGGGCCCGGAGATGGCCGTGATGTGATGCAGACCGTTAACCGCCATCTTTCCATGATACCCAGCCGATCCCACAAACGGGTCGGTTCGGTCGCTACGACGTTTCAATCGGTGGTGATGACGATGGCGCGGCAGATGCGGGCGCCGTTGCGCCGATAGCCGTGGGGGACGCTGGGGTCGAAGTAGATCGAGTCTTCAGTCTCGAGGACATGTTCGTCGTTGCCGATGTGAATGCTCAATGCGCCGGTCAACACATAGATGAACTCGCCGCCGCTGTGTTGGTGCATCCGCAGCTTGTCGGGCTGCACGACCGGAAAATCCGCGATATAGGCATTGGAGCGACGCTCCACCGCGGCGAAGTCGAGCGACTCGAACTGGAAGGCCGGCTCCCTGGCGTTTTGCTTATCCGGAAAGCGCAACCGCTCTTTGCGCCGCACGATGCCGACGACCAGCTTATCGCGCGCGCCGAGGAAGAAAAAGTCGAGGCCAACGCCGAACACGAGCGCGATCCGGAGCAACGTCGGCAAGGTCGGAAACAACCGGCCCCGCTCGATCTTCGACAACATCGCAGGCGACAGCGCGGTGTGTTTGCCGAGCTCAACGAGCCCCATTTTCTTCTTCAGTCTCAGCGCGCGAAGCTTGGCGCCGATCGCGTAAGCTTCGAGTCCTTCCTTCAGCGTTGGCGTCAGCATCGGACAACCCCTTTAACCACCAGTTACAAAATACGCGCGCTTCGTCGCGTCAGTCACATGACCGTGCCACTGACTGCATTTTACTTGTGGTTCAAACACTTTTCGTTCAAGTTTAATGGGTGACGCGCGAGCGCGCTCACCTTAGTTCGATGCAGCCAATATCGATCGCTCGCCTTTCACAGGATCCCCGCGTCACCGTGCGCCGGCGCGGGGATCCCGACGTCGAAGGCGACGCGGTCATCTACTGGATGCAGCGCGCGCAACGCGCGGTCGATAACCCGGCACTCGATACGGCGATTGCGCTGGGCAACGCGCTCAACCGGCCAGTCGTCGTGTTCTTCGGGCTCAATCCATTCGTCGAGCGGGCCAATCTGCGGCACTACCAGTTTCTCGCCGATGGCCTGCGCGATCTCGCGTCTGGTCTGCGTCAGCGGCGGGTCGGCTTCGTGCTGCGACGCTATCCCGAGCATCGGCTACTCCCGTTCCTCACCGAAATCCGCCCGGCCATCGTCGTCGGTGATGAAAATCCGTTGCGCCAGATGGCGCAGTGGCGGGAAAGAATCGCCGAGGACATTGGTGTGCCGTTCTGGACGGTGGACGCCGACGTCGTGGTACCGACGCGCAGCCTCGAGAAGGAGCAGTACGCAGCGCGCACGATTCGGCCACGCATTCATCGGCTGTTGCCAGAGTTCCTGGTGCCCGGGCCGGAGGCGGCGGCACAGGTTCAGTGGCAGACGCGACCCTCGATTCGCACCACCAATCTGCACGGCATTCTGGACGGCCTGTGCATTGATGCGACGGTCAGCCCGGCGCGCGGTTTTTGCGGCGGCACCACCGCGGGACGGGCGCGGCTACGGACCTTTGTTGGCGACCATCTCAACGACTACGACACGGCACGCAATCAACCCGATCGAGACGGCACCAGCCAACTGTCACCGTATCTGCATTTCGGTCACTTAGGGCCCCGCGAAGTCGCGTTGGCGATCCAGGCATCAGGCGCTGACCAGGCGTCGATCACCGCGTTCATCGAACAGCTGATCGTGCGTCGCGAGCTGGCTGTGAATTTTGTTCACTTCAACGACGCCTACGATCGCCTCGATGGCTGTGAGCGATGGGCGCGCCAGACCTTACGGCAGCATCAATTCGATGCGCGTCCGCACCGTTACACCAGCGACGAGTTCGAGGCCGGCGCGACACATGACGCGCTGTGGAACGCAGCGCAGGCGCAAATGGTCAACGCCGGGTGGATGCACGGCTACGTGCGGATGTACTGGGCGAAGAAACTCCTGGAATGGAGCGGCAGCGCGGAAGAAGCGTTTGCGACTGCCGTCGAACTCAATGATCGCTACCAACTCGACGGCCGCGACCCCAATGGCTATACCAACATCGCCTGGGCGATCGGTGGCAAACACGATCGCCCGTGGCCACCCCGCCCGGTCTACGGCACGATCCGGTCGATGTCAGCCGCTAGTACCAGCCGCAAATTCAACGCGGCTGCTTATATTGCGCAACACGGTAGACGGTAGCCGGTCGCCGGTCGCCGGTCGCCGATCGCCGATCGTCGGGCGTCGGGCGTCGGGCGTCGGGCGTCGGGCGTCGGGCGTCAGACGATGATTTCGCGGGTCCAGATCGAAAAATCTTCGCGGCCGCTGGCGATCCGCGTCCGCCGCTCGTCGGGCATCGGCTGCACCGTGCCGTTGGCGTCGGTCGCACGCGAGTGCAGCGTGTGTTTGCCCGGCGCCAGATCCTTCACGCTCAGCGACCACAGCCGCCACGCGTACTGACCACGCGGCGCCTCGAGTGCGGCGCCCTGCCACGGACCGCCGTCAATCTGCACCTCGACGCGATCAATCGGCGCCGCCCCACCCCACGCAGGTCCGGTAATCCGATAATCCCAACCCGCGCCGGCTTTGCGCCTGGCGACCCGGGCGACCAGCGACTTCATGTTGGTCTTTGAAATTGAGGTATCGAGCCACATCGGGCCGTCCGGCGTCTCGAACGACCGCACCGCCAGGTAGTTCCGGGTCATGTGCTGACCTTCGTAGCGGCGATCGAGCACCTGAATGCGGGACAGCCACTTGATCTGCGTCATGCCGTACCAGCCGGGCAGGATTAAGCGCAGCGGAAAGCCCTGCTCGGTCGGTAGTGGTTGCCCGTTCAGCGAGAACGCAAGCATCGCTTCAGGATGCAACGCATCCTGCACGTAGACGCTGCGGCCATGCGGCGTGGTGAATTCACGATTGCCCGCCGCAGTCTTCTTCTCGGTCTCCATATCGAGACCGAGGAAGGCGACCTCGCGTGCATCAGTCTGCACGCCGCACTCCCTGAGAATCGATGCGAGTCCAACACCGGTCCACACCCCGTTACTGAGCAAGCCACTCATCCGCCGCGGGTTGGTCGAGTTGCCGGAACACTCCAACGTGACGGGCAGGTCGCGTCGATCGGAGCGCGCCTTCAACTGCTCGAGCGTAAATTCGCGCGATTTGTCGACCATCCCGCTGATCCGGAGGCGAAAGGCCGCGGCATCGACCTGTTGGGTGACGGTTTGATGAAAGGCGTAGAACTCATCGTTCGGCGTCGCCCAGGTGGTCAACCGACGCAAATCGTAGCAACGCACGCGCGTATTAGCCGACGATGCTTCAACTTTGAACTCCGGAGTGTAATCCGTGAAGGTGACCAGCTCCTCGCCTGCTTGCAAGGCCCACGCGCTGTCGGGAATGCCGAGCGTTGCCAACCATGCGGCGCCCGCAGCGCTGCGCACCAGCATCTCCCGACGACTGACCTCACTCACATTCACCTCCCACACAGCTGACCCGAACGGAAGTCTACTGCCAATCGTCGAGGTGTCGAACCAGGCTATCGAGCGGCAACACGGTGCGCGCGCCGTCGCGATTGCGCCGAAACACGACGCGGGTCCAACCGCGGACGCCGACCGGGGTCCATTGCTCGTTGGCCAGTCGCAAAGGCTTGGCTTCGATGGCGTTCAGCATCACCCGCTCATACCGCGCCAGCCCTAAGGCATTGAGTTCTCGCGGCATCGGCGTCCCACGCCCGACATCGTCGTAGGTCACCGGACGCTCGTCGTCATCCAACCACGACCGTGAGGCGCCGGAGATGATGCGCGACGCGACGCGATACGAATAGGGATCCGAGAGCCGTCTGATTGGTTCACGAAAGGCGTGGAATGTGCGCGACGCCATCTCGCGCAAGCTCTCGTGGCCAAGCGTGGTCGACCAGAGGTCGTCGTCCGGCGAGGCGGCGAACGGATTCGATGGAAAACAATCGAAGCGCGCCAGCCAACCACGCCGCGAGCTGTGCTTGCGGGGCTTGAAGCCATTGATCACCGGCACGCCACGGCCAGGCAACCTGCCGACGTCAAGGTCCCGCCACCGGCTGACTTCCGAGACGATCCCGGCGATCACCGAACCAGTGGCGGCCAGGTGAGCCGGATCGGGCGGAAAGTCCGCGGTCACTTCAATACGCCGCGGTCGTGGCCGCACACCGACGCCGGTGGACAGACGATTGGTGCCGAGCAGCATCACCGGCGCAGGAAGGATGTGGGTCAAGGCCCACGCCATATCGCGGATCCGGTCCGATGGGCGTGCACCGTCACCGTCCTGAACCGAGACGTTGTAGTGGGTGGAGAACCCCTGCAGGCGAGCGCGTTTCCCGGTCCGCCGCTCCCAGCCATCGAGCTGCTCGCGAACCAACGCGATCGACATTTCCATGGAACGCGCGAGGCGCCCAAAGCAGCCGCGCTCTAACTCCATCACCGGGCTGGCGATCTCGATGACCCCGGTATCGAAATAAATCGCGGCGCCATTGGGCAGATGGAACGAGCGGCCCGTGCGATGCAGCAGCGGGACGGTGACGAACCCACGTGGATCGCCAAACACGTGCTCGGGTTTGACCAGCTGATCGTTGACCAGCAACGAAAACTCCGCTTCTACTCCGGCGGCCGGTTGGACGAGCCGCTCGGCGCCGACCGGCTCGCCTTTGATCTGTTTGAGTGCCTGGATCACATCACGAGGCATTACCGTTGCCCTGCTTCTGAGTACTGACGCGGTACGACCGTGACGTAGCCCAAGTCGAGGTGCAGGTGATCGTCTGCCTGGCCGAGTCCATGGCCGTAAGGACGCGTCCAGCAATCCGCCAGTGTGCGCCGCGCAATCTCACCGTACTTGACGATGCGTTCTTCGGTGTCGAGGTATTCCGAACCAACCCGAAAGATGTTCGCGGCGCTCGCCCACGAGTGCGGCGAGCCGGACCTGGACCCGATGTGCGACGGCGATCGATAGCCCC
The DNA here is from genome assembly GCA_035575715.1 of Vicinamibacterales bacterium. Lineage (GTDB taxonomy): Bacteria > Acidobacteriota > Vicinamibacteria > Vicinamibacterales > UBA2999 > JACCSI01. Next base: position 19,394 of record DATLXN010000001.1, read on the forward strand.
CGTTTGCCGCGATCTTGATCGGGCCGGGCAGCGCGGCGCGCAAGGATTCGAGCGTATTCGCCAGCACGCTGATCGCACAGGGGATGTAACGCGGGTAAGCCCGCAGCAGCGCCGGTTCGTGCAAGTCAACTTCGAGGAATTCCCACAATGCAAAATGCGGCGTCAACTGTGTCTCGGCCGCGACGGCGCTCGATTCGACGACGTAAAACAACCGTGGTAGCCGATGGTGTTCACCGCTCCGCGACGCCATCAGCTCTCCCGGCCGCAACAGCGCCCGGTGCTGCGGCGTCAGGTCCATGGCGTCGACGATTGGCAGCGCCGCGGTGTCGATGGTCATCGCAGCGCGCTTTCACCGGCCGCTGCGACGCACTCGTAAACCGCGGCGGACGCCGCCGCACCGGCCTCCGCACGCTGGCGCGATTCACCGCCGTTTTCAACGAAAATCGCGACAAGATACGGCGGCCGCCCCGGTAGAAACACCACCCCCGCGTCGTGCGACGCGGTCGAAATATCGCCGGTCTTGTGTGCCACGCGCGCCGCCTGGCGCACCTTGTCGGGCAACCCCGGTGCGATCGTCCCGGAGAACTGCTGATTGAACAGAATGTTGAGCATTCGAGTCGAGCTTTCCGGCGAGATCGATTCGGCGCCGACGATCGCGCGAAGCAGCGCCACCGCGCCGTTCGGCGTCATCCGGTTGATCACTCCCTGCTCAAAGGCGCGATCATCTTCAACCCCTCGAGCCAGCTCGACACCGTTGACCGCGAGGCGATTGAGCGCCCCGCGAATGGCATCGACGCCAAGCAAACCAATCAACAGGTTGGTCGCCAGATTGCTGCTGCGCACGATCATCCGCTCAGCGAGTTCCCGCAGCCGCATCGTGCGACCCGTAGCGGCGTGGACCTGTCCATCGGCGTCGCGCGCCGGGTCAACGCGAAACGGTTCGCCGTCGGCGGCGCTGAGAAATCGATTGCGCACGGCCAGCCGGCTGTTCAGCGCGTAGGTGCCCTGATCGATCGCCTCGAACAGGGCCACCATCACTGGGACCTTGATGACGCTGGCCGCGTGAAACCAGCGGTCGCCATTGAAATTCCATTCGCACCCGGAGAGGTAGTCGTAGACGCTGACGCCTACCGTGCACCCGGGTAACCGCTCGGCGACAGCGGTCAGGCGGGCGTCGAGTTCGTCTGCGACGACGGTCGGCGAAGGGCGCACCGATCAAGTTTACTGGTGCATCTAAACTCAGCCGTAAAACGCGTGAGGTATAACCCTTGAACTGCGCGATTGATCACGGCGAGCGGCTACTTCATCGTCTTGAGTAGCGCTTCGGGCAGTGCAAAGGCGAGATACTCGGCCTGCGCGCCAGCACCGGACACGGCGACGACGATGAACTGGCGACCGTTGACCATGTAAGTCATCGGCGAACCGGTCTGTCCGGCCGGCATCAACACTTCGCCGACGTTTTCGCCGGTCTGCTTGTCGTAGGCGCGCAACATGGCGCCGCGCGGACGCCCTGGCGGCGCGGTGACTTGCCGATCACCGAGGACCACGAGCGACTTGGTGACGACTAACCCCTGACTGCCGTTCTGACCGGTGCGCGGAATAGTCATGCCCTTCAACGCCGTGTGATTACGCACCGCGTCCGGTGTTTCACCGTGCGGCACCTGCCATTTCAAATCGCCACGATTCAAATCAATCGCGGCAAGGAGGCCGTACGGCGGCTTCACGATTGCGAGGCCTTGCACGGCGAGCCCGCCGCCGCCGCCGCCAGCTTCACGGCCTGCGACGCCCGAGATATATAGCCCGTCACCGGCGTCGGGCTTGGTGACCACCGAATACGCACTGACACCGGCGTTGCTCGCCATCGCATAGACGGTGTTGGTCTCGGGATCCAGGCCACCGCCCGGCCAATTGGTGCCGCCCAGGGTGTTGCCGATCTGAACGGCTCCGAGCAGCCCTTTGACATCGCCGGCGACCGGCGGCGAGAACAGCGTCTCCTCCCACTTGTAGCGTTCGAGGATCGTGAGCGCTTCAGCGCGCAACTCTGGCGTGAAATCGATGACGTCATCCTTGGCCAGGAAGTTGCGGGCGTAGGGTGGCGGCTTGGTTGGAAAAGGCTGGGTCGGCGAGGTCTGTTCGCCAGGCACCGTGCTCTGAGGCACCGGGCGTTCGACGATCGGCCACACCGGTTGACCGGTAATCCGGTCGAACACATACAGATAACTCTGCTTGGACGGGACCGCGACGGCTTTGATCGCCTTGCCGTCGACGACGATGTCGGCAAGGATCGGGGCCGAAGAAATGTCGAAATCCCAGATCGGATGATGGACGAATTGGAAATGCCATTTGCGCACGCCGGTCTTGAGGTCGACCGCAACCAGACTCTCGCCAAACAAATTCGCCCCGGGCCGGTTGCCGCCGTAGATGTCCTGGGTCGGCGATTCGACCGGCAGATAGACGAGGCCGGCCTGTTCATCGACGGTGATTTGCGCCCAGACGCCCATGTTGCCGATGTAGTCGAGCGAGCCCTTCTCCCACGTGTCGTAGCCGAGTTGCCCCGGTTTCGGAAACGGATCGAATCGCCACAACATCTTTCCGGTGCGCACGTCAAACGCGCGGACCAGCCCACGGGTATTGGTGCGGCGCGGATAGTTCAAGCCTTCTGAAAAGGCGGACCCGACAATGGCGATATCGCCGGCAATGGTCGGCGTCGCATGTAACCCGATCTCACCTTTCTCGAGATCGATCTGTTCTTTGCCGCCGCTCGCGCCGGTGAAGACGCCGACTTTCAGATCGACGACCCCATCGTTGCCAAAGGTCGGGACCGGCATCCCGGTCCTGGCGTTGAGGGCGACCAAACGGTAGCCGATTGAAACGTAGAGAATGCGTTCGTCGCCGCGGCCGTCGGTCCAATACGACAACCCGCGGCCGGACAAACGACGCGGTGCGGCATCAGCACGCGCGCCTTCGTCGAGCCCGTGCTTCCACAACAACTCACCGGTCGCTGCGTCGATCGCCACGATGGCGCGACGATTGCCGCCGCCGCCGGTCGCGTAGAGCCGCCCCTTGACCATTAACGGCGTGCCCTGGAGATTGAATTCGGCGCGCGGCCCGAGATTGGCGGTATTGAATCGCCACGCGACCTCGAGCTTGTTGAAGTTGCCTGCGTTGATTTGATCGAGAGGCATGTACCGCGTGCCCTTGACGTCGGATGCGTAATGAACCCACTCACCGTTCTGCGCGGTCGGCTTGGAAATCGCCGCAGCCGGTGCCGCAGCTCGGGCTTGCGCCCCGAGGTGCGGTGAAACCGAAGCGGCCGCCACAATCGAGAGCACGAGTGCGCGGATGAAGGGCGTCGCGGAAGTGTTCATGCCGGGCCACTCTACACAACATTGGGTGATTTGGCGATTGGCTGATTGCGCGATCGCATTGGGTGATTGAATGGTTGCGTGATTAGGTCGGGTGATTGGGGTGTGCGGATAAGCTAGTGGCGCCGATGAGGATTTCTTTCCGGGCACTGCTCTTCTGTCTCGCTCTGTGCAGTCCGTGTCTGGCTGCGGCGCAGCCGCAGGTCGCGGCCGACGACTCCTTCACCGTGGATGGCCGCGTCGTGCCAGTGGCGCCGGCGGTTCGCTCGCGCAATGACAAAGGCATCACCATTCGGGCGACGCGGATCACCTCGCCACTGATGATTGACGGACGCCTCGATAAGGGCGTCTACGGCGAGGTCCAGCCAATCACCGAATTCGAACAGCAGGAACCACACGAGGGCGCGCCGGTTTCGGAACGCACCGAAGCGTGGATCCTGTTCGACGACAAGAACCTCTACGTCTCCTGCCGCTGCTTCGACTCGCACCCCGAACGGATGGTCGCCAATGACATGCGCCGCGACAGCTCGAATTTGCGCCAGAACGACAACTTCGGCGTGCTGATCGATACCTTTCATGACAAACGCAACGGATTTCTCTTTTACCTGACGCCGGTCGGCGGCATGTTTGATGGTGCGACCAGTGACGAGCGCACCAACAATGCCGATTGGAACACGGTGTGGGACGCCAAGTCGACGCGATCGCCTGACGGCTGGTATGCGGAGATCGCGATTCCATTCAAGTCGCTGCGCTATCGGGCCGGCCGCGACCAGGTCTGGGGTCTGAATATCCGTCGCACCATCTGCGCCAAGAACGAATACGCCTACCTCACGCCGATGAAGCCGTCGTGGGGCATCATTGCGCTATTCCGTTCGTCGGCCGCGGCGACGCTGGTCGGGATCGAGGCGCCGCCCGCCGCCAAGAACATCGAGGTCAAGCCATACGCGATCTCGCGGTTGACCACCGACAATGTCGCGCGTCCGGCGGTCCGCAACGATTTCGACCCGGACGTCGGGCTCGACGTCAAATACGGCCTCACCAAGAGCCTGACCGCCGACCTGACCATCAACACCGACTTTGCGCAGGTCGAAGCCGATGAAGTGCAGGTCAATCTGACGCGCTTCAACCTGCAGTTTCCGGAGAAACGCGACTTCTTTCTCGAAGGGCAAGGGGTGTTCACGTTTGGCAATGCGGGCACGGGCAACCTCCCGACAGCGGGGGCCAGTCAGGCCAGCGGCGGCGGGGATGCGCCGACGATCTTTTACAGCCGGCAGATCGGTCTGACGTCGGGTCGACCCGTGCCGATTGACGCCGGCGGACGACTGTCAGGCCGCGTCGGAAAATTCAGCGTCGGCGCGTTGAATATCAACACCGACGCTGATGGCACGACCGAGGCGACCAACTTCACCGTGCTCCGCGTCCGGCGTGATATCTGGCGCCGCAGCACGATCGGCGCGCTGTTCACCAATCGATCCGAGTCGTATCTCGGCCCGGGCAGCAATCAGGTCGCCGGGATCGACGGCAACTTCGGGTTCTTTCAGAACATCTATTTCAACGGCTATGTCGCCAAGTCTCGCACCGACGGCGTCGGCAGCGACGAGCTCAGCTATCGCGGCAATTTCAGTTACGCCGCCGATCGCTACGGCCTGCAGCTCGATCGCACCGTCGTCGGCGACGATTTCAACCCGGAGGTCGGCTTCCTGCGCCGCAGCGACTTCCGCCGCAACTTCGTGTCAGGTCGATTCAGCCCGCGTCCGGCAGCGACGTCGAAGGTGCGCCGCTACTTTGTCGAAAGCAGCCTCAATTACGTCACTGATAACGATAATGCGCTTGAATCACGCTCGGCGATGGCGGCGGTGCGGGCCGAACTGCAGAACAGCGACGCCTTTCACCTTGAGTATTTTCGTGACTTCGAGCTGCTGCGCCGGCCGTTCGCGCCGGCCTCAGGGATCTCGATTCCGGTCGGCGGCTATACCTTCCAGCATGTGCGTGCGGCGTGGGCACCGGGCCAGCAGCATCGGCTGTCCGGCACCGCGGCGATTGACGTCGGCGAATTTTACGACGGCACCAAACAGACGTTTGCGATGAACGCACGCTACGGGATTTCGCGCCAACTCGGTGTCGAACCCAACATCTCGTTGAACTGGATCACTCGCAACGGCGTGACCCGCACGGTGCGCGCGACCGGAGCGCGCACGACGTTCACGATGACGCCGCGGATGTTTGTCGCCGCGTTGGTGCAGTACGTGTCGACCGGCAATTCGCTGACCACGAACTTTCGCTTCCGCTGGGAATATCAACCGGGCAGCGAACTGTTCGTGGTCTACACCGACGGCCACGATGTGCTCGCGCCGAACGGCATCCCGTCGCTGCAGAATCGCGGCTTGGTGGTGAAAGTGAATCGCTTGTTCCGGTTCTGATCGGGGATCCGGGATCAGGGACCAGGGATCAGGATCAGGTATTTACCAGCATCTTCACTAAGTTAGGGACACCTGCCCCCTGCTGTGAGCGATCGCGACCCAGGTCGGTGCAGTTACGCAGCATGTGCTCTTTGACGCGGTCGGCTTCGCCGATAAATTCGCGCCGCACCGACAAGAAGGCGGCGAGGACACCGGAGACATGCGGCGCGGCCATGCTCGTGCCGCTCATCTGCACGTATTCGTCTTCGAGTTTTTTGACCGTCTTCGAGACTCGATGCCGGCACGACAGGATGCGTTCGCCGGGTGCGACGACATCGGGCTTCTGACGGCCGTCGGCCGTCGGCCCGCGCGAAGAGAAATAGGACACGCCATAGGTGTGTGGGCTGTCTTTGTGCACCGAACCGACCGCAATCGCGTCGTGCAGATTGGCGGGGTCGCCAATCGAGAGATCGATATTGGCATCGAGCTCACCGTCGAGCGTCTTGAGCACCGCGAACCCTTCGTTGCCGGCCGCGATGACGACCATCACGCCTTGCCGCCACAAGCGCCGGAGTTCGTCACAAAGCGGCGTGTGCCCGCAGCCATAGGTGCTTTGGTCGAACGGGCCACCCAGACTGAGATTGATGCCGTGGATCACCAGCTTGCCGGCCCGCTCGTTGACGTCGGCGATGTGGTCGAGGGCTTTGATGATCCACGCGTCCTCACCGTTGCCCTCATCGTCGAGCACCTTGTAGACATGCAGCTTGGTCTCTGGCGCAACGCCGGAGATGATTCGCGGCGGCTTGCTCGGGTCGACCTGCAGCGCGCGCGCCGGCAATGATGCCGGCGACGTGCGTGCCGTGGCCGTGGCCGTCCCGCGCACTACCCTCGGTCACGCTACGGCCTGTGCAATCGAGCTGAGCCACGATGTTGCCGTGGGTGGCGAAGTGCGGGTGCGCAGCGTTGATTCCGGAGTCGAGCACGGCCCACGCGATGTCCCGGCCGTGCGCGCGATACCCGACGTGCGCCGCCCCGGCATGGATCGCATTGAGAGAGGTCTCGAGCAGCGCACGCTTCACCTCGTTGCGCCAGATCCGCTTGACGATGCGGGTCGGGTCCTCGAACTTCTCGGCCAGCTTTTCGGTCTCAAACCGAGTCAGGTCGACCGCCAGGTAACGACGCATGATCTGCAACCGCAGTTGCTCGTCGCTCCGGCCGGACAAGGTGCGGATGGTCTGCGCCAGCTCCTTTGCCTTGGTCGTGAGATCGCCGTCACTCACGGACTGCGCCAGTTCGATCAGCACCGGATGCTGTGCTTCGCGAGGCGCATTCTCGAGACGCCGGACCAGGTTGCGCGCGATCGTAAACGGCGCCACCGGCTGGAAGAGATCGACCCGGACCTCGTCGCGCACCGCATGGCGAACGGGATCGGTCCTGAGATAGCCGGTACCCGAATGCGGGTGCGCCGGCGATTCGAGATTGCGGATCTTGACGTCCTCGATGCGCCCCTTGGGGAGGAAGTCGTTGCTGATCTTCTCATCCGCCGCCACCGGGTCGTCGTCGTCATAGACATTGAGCCAGCGTTTGACGCACGTAGGAACGGCGAGCGCCTTCTTGCCGTCGAATTTTTCGAGCTGGTCCTGAACTTCCTGGATACCGAGCGGCGAGCCGATGGTCACAAACAGCGCGATGTCCAGGTTGGGCAGGCGGCGCAGGACGTCGTAGGCAATCATCGTCCCCTGGCTGTGCGCGATGACGATGAACGGACCACCGCCGGCCTCGAGCCGTTCGGTGAGGCTTGTGCGCATCGCGTCACGCCGCGTCTCGACGAACAGGTAGTCGTGGACGTCGCGCGCAAAGGCGCGCGTGATTCTGCGGGTGATCCATTCGCGTAGAAATCGCGGCAACGGCAGGATGAAACCATGGATCCCAGTAGCGTTGACACCGCGCACCTGCGCCGGCACCCCGCGGGCCTCAACCTTGGCGACGATGCGCAGCAACGTCGCTTTTTCTTTCGGATCGTCAGTCAGCGCGTCGACTTCGGCCTCGATTGGCGTGTTCTCGAGGTGTTGCTCAACGCTGAAGGCACGGCCAGTCGGGGCATTTTCTACTTCGGTGACATCGCCACTCGTGCAGGTTCCGGCGGCCGGCGTCGGGTAGTATGCGCGGTTGACCCAATAGGCGAGACGACTCCTCTCGCCAAGGTCGTAGCCGAAGAGCGCGTGATCCCATTGGCACTTGAGCACCGACTCGATCGGTTTGTTGCCGATGCCGTGGACATAGATGACGGTGCATCCGCGTCCGAGTTCACCGGTCGCGGCGGTTGCCGCCGCAGCCGCCAGCCTCTTCGTTCCCTTGCGAGTTGTTGCAGGAGTCCTTCGTCGTGCCATGGCGCCCTCCAGGCAAAACGTTAGACGGACTGGCTGATGAAAATCCGACCGCCGGTGGGAAACCGTGCAGGTCAGTCGTCGGTGGTCGGTCGTCAGTGGTCAGTGGTCAGTGGCCGGTCGTCAGCGCACTAATTCCCACTACTGAGATCGGCGGAACAGGCCGACGTAGGCGGCCTTGCCGCGCACTTTGCCGGCCATGGCGGCGACGACCGCGGCGCGCGTCAGCGGCGGCGACTGGCCGACAGCTGGCACGTCGAGCATCGCGTCGAGGGCATAGAGCTCGAAGATGTAATGATGCGCGGGTCCTGCAGCGGGCGCGCCGGGGCCGCGGTAGTACGGACCGCTCGCGCTGATCTGACGGGCGCCGTCGGGACCCTGCGTGCCCTGCGGGACGGCCTCAGGCAAGCTGCGCGCGGTGCCGGGAATGTTCCACACCATCCCGGGCCTACGGGGGTTTGGTTCTGTGCTGACGCGACCGTCGCGGCCGTCAGCGCCAGCAGTGCGATAAGACTCAGGCGAAGGATGAAGCGGCGCATGATGCTCACCTGAACGACGCGGGTTGCTTCTTGCGCCACTCGTCGTAACGCATGCGCAGGGTTTTCATCGGATTGAGATTCTCCCCGTCGCGTACTTGGCCAGGCCCCTTGTCGGCGCCCGGCTGCGACACAGTGAGATACATCGCGTACTTGCCGTTGTTGTGCGAGTCGCCGTTAGTGTCGGTCTTGTCAGACATCAGGATGTAGGCGATATGCGAGGTGCGGCCATCGCAGGCGATCTTCGGCTTGCTACCATCGGTCGGCCACGGCGGGCACACGCACCGGCTGTCGCCGCCCGATCCATCCGCGGCGTCCATGGCCGCCATGACGCGATCGGTCAGTGCGCCAGTCGTGCTGATGAACGCCTTGACGGCATTGGGCATCACGTTGCCGGGCCGCAGGATGTTGCCTTGAATCGAATAGAAAATTTCGGTGCCCGGCACCTGCCCTTGAATGTCCTGTGAGACATAGCCGTTGGTCAGCCCCGAATGGCCGGCCATCCGCCCTTGTAAGTCGAGAATGCCAAACTGGCGGCTCTGATAGGCCGGGTCCTTGGCCAGCAGCTCGATGATCTGTTTGGGGTCGATGCCCTTCTGCAATTCCTGGTAGACCAGCATCTGATTGGCATGCGTACTGTCGACGCCGGCCTGGCATGCCGCCACGCCTTTGCCCGGGACGACGACCGCCTGGACACCCATCAGGAACTGATCATCGCGATCGACGCACGTGGCGGAGGCGATGACGACGCGGCCGGTGGCCCGGTCGACGGCAATGACCGACCAGGTTGCAAACGCACTCGACGGGAGCGCGAGACAGAAGACGAGGGCAAGAAGCGTTCGACGCATGGAGGGAGATGATATGCGAAGTGCGGAGTGCGGAGTGCGGAGTGCGGAGTGCGGAGTGCTGCGCTGAGGGGCGGGTGCGACGGTGCACCTAGCACCTAGCACCTAGCACCTAGCACCTAGCATTTAGACGTCGCGGTCGCGGCGAATGAGCACTTTGTTGCCGCGCAACGACGCGCGCTTCATCACCGTGATGATGTGTTCGGCGGATTCAGTTGGGACATCGACCAGCGAAAACGCATCGGCAATTTCGATCGCGCCGAGATCGCGTGACGCGATGCCGGCTTCATTAGTAATTGCGCCGACCAGATCGGCAGGCCGAATCCCGGCGCGGCGGCCGGCGCCGATGAACAGGCGCGCGTAATCCGGATTGCCGCCTGAGGCGGGCCGACCGGGTCGCGGACCGCGCGACTCGCGGCCACCGCGATCACCCTCGCTGCGGCGGAATCGATCGCCACTGCCGGCCTGGCGTTCGCGCGGTGCGCTCGCCGGCGGCAGGTCCTTCTCTTCTTCGTTGTCGCCCGCCGTCGCCGCGTGCGCCAACTTCACCGCCGCCGCAGCAATATCGATGACGTCGAACTCTTCGGCTAATGCCTGCACCACGACGCGGACGTCATCGAACTCGCCGGCGACCAATGTTTCGCGCAACGAGGCGCGGGTGATTTCCATGCGCTTGGCGCGCAGATCCGCGGCGGTCGGCACAGTGCCGATCTCGATCTTCTGCTTGGTCATCTGCTCGATGCTTCGCAGCAAACGGTGTTCGCGCGGTTCGGCAAGCGTGATCGCGGTGCCCTCGCGGCCGGCACGACCGGTGCGGCCAATGCGGTGGATATAGGCTTCGGGCGCCGACGGCACGTCGTAGTTGAAGACATGCGAGAGCTGCGAGATATCGAGACCGCGAGCCGCGACGTCCGTGGCAATCAGCAAGTCCGCCTTCGCGGCGCGGAACCGGCCCATCACCGCTTCGCGCTGGCGCTGCATCATGCCGCCGTGAATCGCCTCGGCGCGGTAGCCATGCGCGTTGAGCGTTTCGACCAGGGTGTCGACCTCGATGCGCGTGCGACAGAACACCAACGCCGAGGTCGGGTTCTCCATATCGAGCACGCGCTGCAGTGCGGCGGCCTTATGGGCACGATGCACGATGTAGGCAACTTGGCGCACGCGCGGCAATTTCCCGGCCGCGGCTTTTTCATGCGCAATGGCAATGCGCTCGGGTTTGCGCAAGTGACGTTCCGCGATCGCCCGCAGCCGCGGCGGCATCGTCGCCGAGAACAGCGCGGTCTGCCGCGTCTCGGGGGTCGACTCGAGGATTGCGTCGATATCTTCGGCGAAACCCATGTCGAGCATCTCGTCGGCTTCGTCGAGCACCAGGACATCGAGACTATCGAGCTTGAGCGATCCGCGGCCCAAGTGATCCAGCGCGCGACCAGGTGTCGCGACGACGATGTCGGCACCGCGCTCGAGAGCGCGAATCTGCTGCGGCATCGATGCGCCGCCGTAGAGCGGCACCACGATGAGGCCGGTGCCGCGGGCGTACTTATGCGTGGCTTCGGCCACTTGCATCGCCAATTCGCGCGTCGGCACCAGCACCAGACCGCGGGTCGGCTTTCGCGTGAAGCCTTTCTTGCCGCCCACGACGGGCGCGGCTTTTTCTTCGGTGAGCAGACGGTGGAGCATCGGCAGTGCAAAGGCGGCGGTTTTACCGGTGCCGGTGGCGGCTTGGCCGAGGAGGTCGCGTCCTGCCAGCAGGATAGGAATCGTCTCGCGCTGCACCGGCGTGGCCTCTTCGTATCCGAGGGCGGTCACCGCGGTGACGAGTGAATCGGCGAGACCAAGTGCGGCGAACCCTGCTTGAGCGGTGGTACGTGTGGCGGACATCCCTCCATTGTCCCGCGGCGGTGCCCTTGGTGTCTATGACCGTCGCGGCCGCGCTGGCCCAGCGCGCGGCCCGAAACATCCGCGCCCTCGCCCCAGCTCGGCGCGACCTGAGGTTTTATGCTTCGCGCAGCTTGCGCATCGCGACAGCGTATGCCTCGCGACCTGATTGCGGGTCATACACGATCACCGGCCGCAAACGGCCGCGGATGCGATGCGGGTTATCGCGCGCGTAGCCCATGAGCGTCTCGGCGAGCTCGCGCTTGGTCGCCGACTGCGCCTCGTCCCGCGGCAGACTGGTCAGCAGATCGTTCAACGACGGCGCCCACGGCGCGCCGCGCAACAGGGCGTCGATGACCACGCCTTTGACAACGTTATGGGAGAAATTGAAGAAGAAACAGAGCGGAGAGTAGTGGAGATCCGAGGGTCGATACGGCTCGAAGTCGGCGAGCAACTCGCCTTTACGCGCGAGGAAGGTGTCCCGCAGCCCACAGCGCTCTTCCTCGCAGCCGGCGAGTGACGAGGGCGGGGCGCCGATGAACGCGCGCGCGTCCGCACACAACCCGTTGAGCATCGCCTCAATCAGTCGATCGCGATCCAGCGGCGAATCGTTCGTGACGTATTCCTTGATCAAGGTGGCCAACGCAAAACACAGCCACGGATAGTCAGCGATGTTGTCATCGCGCATATTCACCGTGTCCCGGCCATAGGTCGCTTCGAAGCCAAACCGCAAGTGACTGCCCATGCTGGCCGCGTGGCCCAGCGCAACTCGTGCCTGGTGGGCACGATTCAGCGTGCGCGTCTGCTCGAGCAGTGTTCCGTAGCCGCGTTCATGCAATTCGTAATGCGACGTCGCAATCAGCAGCAACGTCTCGGCGTCGGCGGCGAACCGCTGCCCACTGCCGCCCGGCCCTTGCAACAGGACTAGTAGTTCTTCGAGTTGATCGAGGTTGGCGTCAGGATCGCCATCATCCCAAATGCGCAGGGACAGCAAGGCAAGCAGATGCATGAAGTAGTAATCGAGCAGGATCGCCAGCGGCGCCGGGCTGGAGGCTTCGCTCCCCCGCTTATCGACGAGGTAATGCAAGACGTCAACGGGAATGGTGTCTTCGTTGACCTTATCGGCAATGCCGTCCCAGTCGTGGAGAACATGAAACCCGACCTGCCGCGTCCTGCGGTCGAATTTGTGGATGATGCGTTCGAGGTCGAAGGGCCGAGCCCCGAGCTTCCAATTGTTGGAGCGCATCCCGTCGCGCAATTTGTGCAGCGAGGCGCCGAGAGTCGCTTGTTGCGCCGCCTCGTCGACGATGCTGCGACGAACGTTGCCGTCGAGCGCCGCCGCTAAAACCTGACTGACATCCTCAAACGTACGCACGACGAAATTGTAGGTTTACTTTCGCTTGGCTGCTTTTTTCGCGGCCTTTTTAGCCTTGACCTTACGCTTTGGCGCGCTCGCCTCTGCGTCCGGCGAGGCGGCGTCGGCATTGATACCGCCTTCGGCGAGAGCGGTCAGCTTTTCATCGGCCACTTTTTCTTCGCTCAGGGTTTTTTCGAGCAGGCTCGCGGCCTTGGTGTGACCCATCACGTGGGCCCAGGCTGCGAGCGTGCCGTAGACCGCCATTTCGTAATGCTCGACACGCTGACCGGCAGCGACCAGGCACGCGTCCATCGTCGGCTCGTCGAAGTCTTCTTCCATGATCGACTTGCCTTCTTCGATGATGCCGGCGACCCCGTCGCAGTGCTTGCCCCTGACCTTCTCGTCGAGGCTGGCAAACACTTGCTCCAAGCGGACCACGTGGCCCTTGGTTTCTTCCAGATGCGCCTCGAACGCGCCGCGAAGCTTCTGTGAATTGGCCGCCTTGATCATCTCAGGCAGGGCCTTCAGGATTTGCTTCTCCGCATCGTAGACATCCCGGAGCTCGTCGATAAACGCGTCGTGCAGCTTTTCACGGTCAGGCATTCTCAGTCCCTCTCTCAACAATGATGACGACATCGTGACCCGCACGCCTTATACAAGTGGCGGATCAGTTTCGCGCTCGAAATGTCGGTGGGCGGCCAGCGCCGTGACGAAGGCTTCGATCGCGGAGGAGGCTTCTGCAGCCGTTGCCACAATCAACCCGGGATCGGCCGTCCCTGACGGGAGGACGTCAGCGATCTCGGCTTTCTCGAGCAGCCGAGACGCGCTACCCAGGGCAAGGATCGGTTTACAGTGCCGGTATTGGTCTTTTACGAAGTCGACAGTTCGAGCGTCGAGCACCAGCGTGGCCACCCCATCTTTGCCGTCGGGGACGATGACGGCGTCAAACAGGACCGACGGAGTCGCCTCGACGGTCGTGTCGACGTCGATGGCACCACCGGTTGCGGCCACTGCCCCGAGACGCGAGCCTACGAAACGCGGGACCGCGCCGCCCGCCAGCAGCCGCGCGCGTGCGGCGTGGAGAGAGCGGCCGTCGACTCCGTCGGCGACGAGGATGGCGACGCGGCGCGCACCAATCCCGCCATTACCGCGACGAGCCATCAATGACAAGGCGGGAGACGATGTGACTTCCGGCGTGATATCCGTCTCGAGCACTTTCGGCATCGGCGCCGGCAGCTGTCGCATGCCGAGCCCGGTGGCAACGGCTTCCGCGAGATCGCGGTCGACGTTGAGCAAGCCGGAAATCATGCGTTCACGAATCGCTGGGGTCTGCACCCGCGACAATTCAAAACGGAAGGCGCTGATAATGTGCGCCCGTTCCGTCGCGCTCTGGCTATTCAAGAACAACCGGGCCTGGGTGTAATGGTCGGCGAAACGTTCCGCCTTGCCCCGCACCTTATGTGCATCTGTCTCCATGGGCTCAGGGAACGACACAAAACCCGCGGCGCCCGCCTGAAACGGACACCCGCCGCCGAGCGAATTCGGTTCGTACGAGACGCGTCCGCGATGAATCGCCTGGCGATGCATGCCGTCGCGCTGATTGTTGTGCACTTGCGCGACCGGCGCATTGATCGGGATCTCGTGGAAATTCGGGCCACCGAGCCGCGAGAGCTGGGTATCCACATACGAATGAATACGGCCGGCGAGCAGCGGATCATTCGAAAAGTCAACGCCCGGCACGACGTGCGCGGTACAAAACGCGACCTGCTCGGTCTCGGCGAAGAAGTTGTCAGGGTTCCGATTCAAGACAAGTTTGCCAACGGGCACGACCGGCACCAATTCTTCGGGCACCAGCTTGGTCGCATCGAGCACGTCAAAGCTGAAGGCCTCGGCTTGTTCCTCGGTGAAGATCTGGAAGCCCAGTTCGTATTCGGGATAGACGCCCGCTTCGATGGCCTCCCACAAATCGCGGCGATGAAAGTCCGGGTCGGCGCCTGAAATTTTCACCGCCTCGTCCCAAACCAGGGAATGGGTTCCGGCAGTCGGATTCCAGTGGAACTTGACGAAACTCGATTCGCCGGCGGCATTGACCAATCGGAACGTGTGCACGCCGAACCCCTGCATCGTCCGGTAGCTGCGTGGAAGCGCACGGTCCGACATCGCCCACATCAGCATGTGGGTGATCTCCGGCATGAGTGAGGCGAAATCCCAAAATGTGTCGTGCGCCGTGCCAGCCTGCGGCATCGCAAAATGCGGCTCTGGCTTGGCGGCATGCACCAGGTCGGGAAACTTCATCGCATCCTGGATGAAGAACACTGGGATGTTGTTGCCGACCAGATCCCAATTCCCTTCCTGCGTATAGAACTTCACAGCGAAGCCACGGACATCGCGGGCGGTGTCAGTTGAACCGCGCTCGCCGAGGACCGTCGAGAAGCGAACGAAGACCGGGGTTTGTTTGCCTGCTTCCGAGAACAGATCGGCGCGCGTATACCGCTCGAGCGATTCGTAGCATTCGAAATAGCCGTGGGCGGCGGACCCTCGGGCGTGGACGATGCGCTCGGGAATCCGCTCGTGGTCGAAGTGGGTAATCTTTTCCCGAAGAATGAAATCCTCGAGGAGCGTCGGGCCGCGCATGCCGGCTTTCAGCGAATGCTGATTGTCGGCGACGGGTACCCCCTGATTCGTCGTCAGGGTCCGCTTGCTCGAGTCGACGCGGACGCGGTCGAGCGGGCCGATCGTCTTGTTGGTGCCGATGACCGGCGATCCGCTACCGGTCTTGTCCGACCCGTTGCTTTCGCGAATCGTGCTCGAGCCCACGATCGGATCGTCGGGCGCGAGTGAGACTCCAGCGGCCGGCGACAAGGCCGCTTCCGGATCGTATTCAAGGGGCTTGTTCGCGTTGAACGGCATCTCCGACGCGAGGTCTTGAGTCGCCGCCATCTTGGCCGTGAGGTCATCGGGTGAATCACTGAGGGGCGCCGGTTCGGCGGGTCCCGAAACAGTGGCGCGGCTATTCGGATCGATCGGCTCTTGGCGATCGTTTGTGGGGGTTTTCGTTTTGGCCATATCGGTGGAGTGCGGCTCCGTACCGCGTGTGAACGGGAGAGGTTAGGGGAGTCGCGGCGGGTCTCAGATCAATTCAACGCCGACCAACTTTTGCCGTGCGGCGAGCTTGACAGATTCGTACGGGGCCGACAAGCACAGCACTTGATCGACTGTGCATCTTCGGTAGTGCCGAGCTAGGGTCTCGCTAAGGCGTCGCGGGGATGGACACATGAATCGGATACGCCTTCTCGCCCGCCAGCACTTTCACCGGCAGGATGTTTTCCTTCAGGGGAATAGGGCACGTCGTATACGGGTTGAACGAGCACGGCGGATTGTAGGCTTCGTTGAAGTCGAGAACCGTCGTGCCATCATCCTGTAAGTCGGCGTAGAGGAACCGCGCGGTTTCGTAGGTTTCTTCTCCCGCGGACGCGTCGCGAAACACGATGTAGAACCGCTTCGGGCGTGTCGTGAACGGACGCAGTCGCAACGTTTGTCCCTGCAGCGTAAATTCAATGACGCCTTCGGTGGCATAGGTATCCATGTCACCGAGGGTATTGAGCACGGTCTTGTTCGTCGGCGTCGGGTCAGCGACGAATTTCCCCGTCACCTTATTCGCAGGGTCGATCGGAAACCACGAGAAGCCGCGAAAATCTTTGGCCAGCGGACCATTGGGGTCGCGTACGCGCAACGACAATCGTTCGCCGCTCATGTGAATTACCATGCGCACGTCGCCGATCACGAATTCGGTCGTCGGCGGCTGTCCCTCTTCTTTGAGCATGACCGGCCCGGTGATCGGCTGGCCTTTGATTGTCACTTCGACGCCTGGGGCGGGCTGGTATTTGACGCTGGTGCCCGCCACTACCAACTGGCCAATCGTCGCAGGGACCGCTGCTACCAGGACCACGTCGTTTTTTACGTCGCGTCCAACGCTGTGCGTGCCCGGCTCGAGGAAATGCAAGCCGGCAATGCTCACCCAGTCGCGCTTGTAATCGGTCTCGTGTTTGTCGCGGAAGGCTTGGACTTTGGCCAGGTATGGATCGGCCGTGGCCACCCCAGCCGGCGGTGTCTCTGGATTGACGGCCCTCTCCGACGTCTGATTGCACGCCGCAAGTCCGACACAAATCATCACCAGCCATAATGCTCGCATCATCCGCGCATCGTAACGCATCGCTTGGCACTTGGCACTTGGCTTTGAGCACCTAGCACTTCGCACCTAGCACTTATTGCTTCAGTGAGATGATGCCCCTATGACTCTGCCAATGCCCCAGCGCTGCCTCGGCACCGCCGGGCCGCTCGTTTCAGCACTCGGACTCGGCTGCATGGGCATGTCCGAGTTTTACGGCCAGGCCGACGACAGCGAATCGATCGCCACCTTCACCGCGCGCTCGACCTCGGCATCAATTTCCTCGATACCGCGGATGTGTATGGCCCTCACACCAACGAGTCGCTGGTCGGGCGTGCGATCCGCGACCGCCGCCAGCACGTCGTCGTGGCAACCAAGTTTGGCAATGTCCGCGACGCGACCACTGGCAAATGGGTCGGCATCAACGGCCGTCCTGACTACGTCCGTGAATCGTGTGAGGGATCGCTGACGCGTCTCGGCATCGACACCATCGACCTGTATTACCAACATCGTGTTGACGACAAGACACCGATCGAAGACACGGTCGGCGCGATGGCCGACCTGGTGGCAGCAGGTAAGGTGCGGCAGATCGGCTTATCCGAAGCCAGCGCCGCCACCGTCCGGCGCGCGTATGCGGTCCACCCGATCGCCGCGTTGCAGACCGAGTATTCGCTGTGGAGCCGCGATCCCGAAACTGACTTGCTCGACACGTGCCGTGAGTTGGGGATCGCGTTTGTCGCCTACAGCCCGCTCGGCCGCGGATTTCTGACCGGCCGGTTCAGTTCGATTGACGATCTGGCGCTAGACGATTGGCGCCACATGTCGCCACGTTTCCAGGGAGAGAATTTCGAGAAGAATCTCCATCTGGTTCGCGCGGTTGAGGCGCTCGCCAAGGATAAGGACTGCACCCCGGCGCAACTGGCGCTGGCCTGGTTGCTGGCGCGCGCGCCCCATGTCATCCCGATTCCCGGTTCGACCAAAGCCGCGCGGGTCGAAGAGAACGCGGGCGCCGTCGCGGTGCACCTCAGCGCGGATGACCTCGCCACGCTCGACCGGATCGCGCCGGCCGTCGTCGGGGAACGCTACGCCGAAGGAGGTATGAAAATCGTCAACCGCTGACCCCTGCCGGGCGCCGTGTTATTCGACTGTGAGCTGGCATTCGCGATCGGCGTGCTGACGGCATTCCTTGAAAAAGCGATTCGTCATCTTCACAAACGCCAGCCCTTGCGCGGCGGAGTCCCATCCCGGGATTTTGGAAAACTTTCCGGCGGCCTTTTCGTGCCGCTTGTAACGCTTGAAGTAGTTGCCGATGCGCCGTTGGTCCGCCGTCGTCAGTTTATGAAGCGGTTTGCCGGCGCCATCGACCGGTGAGACGACGACCTTCGAGTCCAGCCCCTTCTCGTCTTCCATATGCATCAAGCCGACGATGACGCCACGGACGAAGGTGCCACCGGTGATTGCCGGGCCGAGCACGAGAATGTCGAACGGGTCGCCGTCATACGACACGGTCTGCGGCACGATGCCGTAGTTGACCGGGTAACCACCGATGTCCCGCGGCATCTCGCGATCGATGAAGCGCACGTTCTTGCTCATGTCGAGCTCGTACTTGCGCCGCTCGCCCCGTGGAATTTCAATGTAGCCGTTGATCGTCCCGTCGGCGTTGATGGCCGGAGTGTCGCGCCACACATGCACCTGGTGTCCGGCAGAGGCCTCCAGGCTCCGCGTCAGTTGCGTCGTTGCGAGCGGCGGCAGCTGTGACGGCGGCGGTAACACCACCGATTGAGATAGCAGGAAAAACGTCACCACCGATAACAAGGATTGCATCACCACAGAGTACACGGATGTCGCCATTCGAGCGCCGGGCGTCGGGCGTTGGTGGTCAGTCGTCAGTCGTCAGTCGTCGGGGCGTTGGGCGTTTGGGTGGTCGGTGGTGGGTCCTCAGTTTTCTGTGTAATCTGTCTACTCTGTGGTGATTAGTAATCTATGTAATCTGTACTGATGACACTCAAAGAAGCGGTTGAGCTGATTCTGTCGGAGTCGCACGAGGGCGGGCAGAATCTTCCCGGCGTTATTCGACTCGGTCAGGACCCAGGGGCGCCGCGCATGGAGCAGCTGAGCGACGCGCTCGAGACGATCTTTCAGTCCCTCCAGGGCCATACCGAATTGGATCGCCATCTCGCGGCCGCCCTCTTCACCCTCGGCTCGGACGTGCCTCTGATGGTGAGCTCATGGGCTAATAAAGGGCATGTCTGGCGGCGCGAGTTTATGGAGACAGAAGTCTACAAGCTGCTCACTGGTGTGCAGGCGATCTTCGAAGGGCGACGGATGGACGAACCACAGATTCCAACGGTGCACTAACAACCACAGATTACACAGAGACCGAACTCTACCCTTCCGTGTAATCTGTGGTTTTAGTTCGGTGGTCGAGACGCGACAAATTCCTCGACGCCCACCGACCAGTCGAGCGCTGAGGAATCGATCATCAGGTTGTATTGCCGCGGGTCGTCATCGACGTTGGCGCTGCCGGTTCCGGACCCGCGCTGATCGGTGATCAACTGGATCGGCCGTCCACTGACCGCGCTATGCACCGCTAAACGGAAGGTCCCCTCCGGCTCGCCGCGCGCGTGCCAGGTGACGCTAAAGCGCCCGGAGTCACTGCCAAAGCCGATCGTTTGATTGCCGCGACCATCCCACGAGCCGATCACGCGCGAGGTCAAGACCGCGCCTGGTGGTGGCTGCGGTGACGCGCCACAGCAGGAGGCCAACACCGCCAGCAACGCCAGACCCGGAACCGCGCCACCGGCCCGCCACGATCCACGCCGCTGTTGCATCTTGATGTCGCTTATTTTAGCATCACGATGTGCGGACCACCCTGACCATCGATGACGACGTCGCCGCTAAGCTGGAGGCGGAGGCCCGCCGCAGCGGATTGAGCTTTAAAGAGACGGTAAATACGATCTTGCGCGCCGGGATTGCCGCCAGGCGAGGCAAGTTGCCACGGGCGAGATTCACCGTGCACGCGCTCGACCTCGAGCCGCTCGACCGCAATCTCGACTTCGACAATATCGAAGCCCTGCTGGAGCAAGTTGAAGGCCCGCAGCGGCGATGAAAATCATCGACACCAACCTGCTGGTCTACGCGTATGTCCCGGCCCTCGAGCAGCACGCCGCCGCCAAACGCTGGTTCGAGCAGACGTTGACCGACGATGAATCCGTCGGCCTCGCGTGGGTGTCGGTGTTAGGGTTTGTCCGCGTGGTCACCAATCCGCGCGTCTTTCGCATCCCGCTGCTGCTCGATCGCGCAGTCGCCGTGGTCGACGGATGGTTTCAGCAGCAGGCGGTCGAGATCATCCTCCCGACACCACGCCACTGGTCCACGCTGAGGGACATGTTGATCCAGGGGCAAGCCGGGGGAGCGATGACAACGGACGCGCACCTCGCCGCCCTGGCGGTCGAACACGGCGCAACGATTTATACGACCGATCGCGATTTCCTGCGTTTTCCCGGCGTCAAGGTGTTCAATCCGCTCCAACCGGAATCGCCGAGCCGCTGATCCACGCATCCCACCCGCTGGGTCTCACCCGAGGAGTCCCACCCAAAGGGTCCCACCGCAGAGCGGTCCCACCCGAAGGGTCCCACAAGAGATTGACCACCTCAGCCGCCAGTGCTAAGGTCCGCCTCACGCCCCGTCTTGCCTTTGAAACCCCGGAGGATTTCCGATGCGGAACGTCTATCGCGGACTGATCGTCGCGCTGTTTGCCGTGCTGCCCGCGGCTGCGTTCGCGCAAGGCAGCATTACTGGTTTCGTCAAAGACACTAGCGGCGCGGTCCTGCCAGGCGCGACTGTTGAAGTCTCCAGCGCTGCGCTCATCGAAAAAGTCCGCACCGCGGTATCCGACGGTGCGGGCCAGTACCGCATCGTCGACTTGCCGCCAGGAAGCTACGGCGTGATGTTCACACTGCCTGGCTTTCGATCGGTGCGACGCGAAGGCATCATCCTTCAAGGCACGTTCACCGCGCAGGTCAACGGCGACCTGCAGGTCGGCGCACTCGAGGAAACCATCACCGTGACCGGTGAGACGCCGACCGTCGATGTAGTCAACAACACCTCACAATTCGTCGTCAATCGCGACATCCTCGACGCGATTCCCACACCAATCCGTAATACCCCGGCGCGCGCGCTGTTGCTGCCCGGCACCGCGGTGACGCCGTTCGTGCTTGGCCAATACAACATGAGTGTCCATGGCTCGAACACGTCCGACACCGTCATCGCCATCGACGGCATGCGGGTCAACAACTTGTGTGGCAGCGGTCAATTCAGCGGCTTCTATATGAATGACGCGGCGATTCAGGAAGTCACCTTTACCACCGGCGCCGAATCGGCGGAAATGCAGAACGGCGGTCTGCGTATCAACAGCACGCCCAAAGACGGCGGCAACACCTTCTCAGGGACCTTCTTCGCGTATGGCGCGAAGAGCGGATTGCAGTCGGACAATCGCTCCGACGCCGTGCGGCCGTTTATCGCCAACCCGCCCGGGATTGCTTACACCTATCAGGTGAATCCCTCGTTCGGCGGGCCGATCAAACGCGACAAGCTGTGGTTTTACCTCACCTATAAGTACGAGGACAACAAAACCTACGTGGCGAGCTCGACGTTCGCCGACGGCAGTCAGGCGTTCCGCCAGGCGATGGGTAACTACAGCGCGGTCACCCGTCTGACCTGGCAGGCGACTCAACGCGACAAGTTCCGTTTCTACATCGAGAAGCAGTTCAACGGCGAGTTCTACAACGGCTTTAACACGCTGCCGACGACCACGCCCGAAGCATCGACCGACGCGTTTGGCCGCGGCTGGGTGCCACAGATGAAATGGCAGCAGACGACCACCAACAAACTCCTGCTCGAAGCCGGCATCTCCTACTACGACCAGCCCTACGAACAGAATTACACCGCGTCAGTTGGGCCGCTCGATCTCGCGCGTCTTGAACAGACGACCAACCGGTTGAGCGTCGCCGCCGGCAGCAGCATTCCGCCGTATACGAGCTGGACCAAGAGCTATAGCTCGATGGCGTCAGCCAGCTACATCACCGGTTCGCACGCGATCAAGACCGGCATGACCATGGGTTGGGGCACCAACTCGCGCCGCTTCGAGTCCAACGCCAACATCAACACCCTGGTGTTCAACAACAACAATCCGATTGCCGTCGTCGTCAGCAACGGCCCGACCGATGCGCAGCAGAAGGTCAACAAAGACCTCGGCTTCTACCTCCAGGACACCTGGACGATGAAGCGGTTGACGCTCAACCTCGGCGGCCGCTACGACCTGTTCAATGCCGAAGTCCCCGCGCAGTCGGCGCCGGCCGGCACCTGGATTGAGGCGCGCAACTTCCCCGCCATCAAGAACGTGCCGAACTGGAAGGATTGGTCGGTGCGCACCGCTGCGGTGTTCGACGTGTTCGGCACTGGCAAGACGGCACTGAAGGTGAATGCCAGCAAATACATTGCGTCGCAGGCCGCCGGATACGCCGCTAATTTCAATGGCATGACCTATTCGACGCAGACCCGCGGCTGGTTCGACGCTGATGGCAACCGCAGCATCCTCGATGCGGCCGGGAACATTCAGTTCAACGAGGTGCTCGGCGGCACGTCGAACTTTGGTCAGATCACCAGTCGCCCCGATCCGGATCTGAAACGCGGCTACAACTGGGAATACAACGCGGCGGTCCAGCACGAATTGATCTCGCGGCTGTCGGTGACTGGCGGATTTTATCGCCGCCGCTTCTACAACCTCGATGTCACCGACAACCTGAACTTGAGCCCGACCGAGTGGAACGCCTTTACCATTGCGACGCCAACCGACGACCGCCTGTCCACCTCTGGTCAGCCGATCACGATGTATAGCCTGAACGCCAACAAGGTCGGCACCGCCACCGATAACCTGCGCACCTTCTCGAGCATCAACACCTCGGTCTATAACGGCGTCGAGCTCAGCGCCAATGCGCGGTTCAGCAAGTTGCTGTTGTTTGGCGGCGTCACCACCGACCGGCGCGCCACCGAATCCTGTGACCAGCGGGACAACCCAAACGGCCTGCGGTTCTGTGATGCGGTGCCGCCCTTCCGCACCACCTTCAAGATGTCCGGCGCTTATCAACTGCCCTACGACTTCCAGCTGAGTGGCACGTTCTTCGCGACGCCGGGGCCGAGCATCAACGCCAATTACACCGTGACCGCAGCCATCGCTGGCCGCCCAATCATCGGCTCGACGGCCAACACGCCGACCATCAGCGTCAACCTGATCCAACCGAATACGGTATTTCTCGACTACCGCAAGCAACTCGATATGCGGGTGGCGCGGACGTTCCGAATCGGGGGCTATCGGATTCAAGGGTTTGCCGATGTGTTCAACGTGCTGGATGCCGGCACGGTGCTGAGAGTCAC
Organism: Vicinamibacterales bacterium; assembly: GCA_035575715.1. Lineage (GTDB taxonomy): Bacteria > Acidobacteriota > Vicinamibacteria > Vicinamibacterales > UBA2999 > JACCSI01. Next base: position 42,761 of record DATLXN010000001.1, read on the forward strand.
CGAAACGTTCGGGGCGAATCCGGCGACCAACGCGTGGCGCAACCCCCTGACGATCATGGACGGGCGCTATATCCGTTTCGGCACGCAGATGAATTTCTAGGCAGTCGTCGGTGGCCAGTCGCCAGTCGCCGGCTCCAGATCGGGGATCAGGCCTCATAATTGGGCTTGATCCCTTTTTTGTTTCACCAAGGACCTCGAATGTTGCGAACGCTCGCTCACCTTGCCGTAGTTGGTCTCGTCCTCTCGAACACGACCGAGGTGTTCGGTCAAGCCGTGTTCAGATCGGCGCTCCACGACTACCGCGTCGTCCGCGTCGCGGACGGCCTGGTGCAGCCGTGGTCGATTGCATTCCTGCCCGGTGGCGACATCCTGGTTACCGAGCGGCAGGGCCGGCTGCGCATCATTCGTCAGGGCAAGCTGTTGCCCAACGCGGTCGAAGGCGTGCCGACGCCACTGATCGATCGCCAGGCGGGGCTGCTCGAAGTCGCGCCGCACCCGAACTTTGCGACCAACCGCCTGCTCTACATCAGCTATTCCAAGCCGACCGGCGAAAAGACCGGCACCACCGCGGTCGCGCGCGGGCGGTTCGAACACGATCGCCTGACCAACGTCGAGCCGATCTTTCAGGCGGTGTCACAAGGCCTCGGACACTACGGCGGCAAGCTCGCCTTCGACAAGAACGGTTACTTGTTCATCTCGATTGGCGATCGCCAGGCGCCACCGGAAGGCAACCTCGAAGCGCATCCGTCGCAGGACCTGACCAACCATCACGGCAAGATCGTGCGGCTGCACGACGATGGCCGCGTGCCGACCGACAATCCGTTCGTCACTCGCGCCGGCGCGAAGCCGGAGATCTGGAGCTACGGTCATCGCAACGTGCAAGGCTTGACCATTCACCCCGAGACCGGTGACTTGCTCGCCAACGAACACGGCCCGCAGGGCGGCGATGAACTGAATCGCATCCAAGCCGGAAAGAACTACGGCTGGCCGATGATTGGCTTTGGCGTCAACTACCGCACCGGCCTGGCGATCCATGCCGGCACGCACCGTGAGGGCATGGAGCAACCGGCGCACGTGTGGATTCCATCGATCGGCATCTCGGGCCTGGCGGTCTACACCGGTGACAAGTTTCCGCAGTGGCGCGGCAGTCTCTTCGCCGGCGGCATGGCCGGTGAACAACTGGCGCGGCTCACGGTGACCAAGACCGGTGTCGTGCGGGAGACGCTGTTGCCCGAGATCGGGCGGATCCGCGACGTGCGGCAGAGTCTCGACGGGTTCATCTATCTGGCGGTGGACGACCGTGATGGTAAGCCGACGGGAGTGTATCGGTTGGAGCCGGGCGGGCGGACTACGGTTAGATAAGAGATCTTGAGATCTTCGTTCCGGTGTCTCTGTGGCTAGTTTTTTTCCCTGACACCTGCCGCTATTTCATAGGACCTCAGGCGCGCCGCGTGGTCGTAGATGTGCGACACGATAATCAGTTCGTCCGCCTGCGTCTGAGTCGCGAACGCGGTCATCTGCTCGGCGACCGTTGCCGGCGCGCCAACGAACGACACGCGCGTTGCCTGACCGACATTCGACGGATCGGTGTGCGGGTCGCGTTCCCATTCCTTTGACGGCGGCGGCAGTTCAATCGGCCGCCCCATGCGCAAACTCGAGAACGCGTGACGTCCCGACGAGGCGAGGAAGCGCGCCTCGTCATCGGTATCGGCGGCGACGACGTTGACGCCGAGCATCAGGTACGAGTGCTGGTTGTATTCACTCGGCTCGAAGCGGCTGCGATAGATCTCGATGGCGTCGTTCATCGCCGCGGGCGCGAAATGCGATGCGAACGCGAACGGCAAACCAAGCGCGGCGGCGACCTGCGCGCCGAATGTGCTGGAGCCGAGGATCCACACCGGCACATTGAGACCGGCGCCCGGCACCGCGCGAACCGCCTGGTCGGTGCGTGCCGCGCGAAAGTACGCGAGCACTTCCAACACGTCGCGGGGAAATTCTTCAGGGTTGCTGTCCAGCGTGCGCCGTAGCGCGCGCGCGGCCGAGGGATCGGTACCGGGGGCACGCCCCAGCCCGAGGTCGATGCGTCCCGGGAACAACGATTCCAGCGTGCCGAATTGTTCGACCACCTGCAGCGGCGCGTGGTTCGGCAACATGATCCCGCCGGCACCGACGCGTAGCGTCGACGTCCCCGCCGCGACATGACCGATCAGAACCGCCGTTGCCGCGCTGGCAATGCCCGGCATGTTGTGATGTTCGGCCAACCAGAAGCGGTGGTAGCCCCAGCGCTCCGCGTGCCGCGCAAGGTCGACGCTGTTGACATACGACTGCGCGGCGGTGCCCCCCTGGACGATCGGCGAAAGATCGAGAACCGACAGGCGGATCATTTATTGGTGGTCGACGCCTGGTAGAACACGGTGAGCCATTTGCCTTCACGTTGTGCCCAGGTTTTTCCGGTCTCGAGGCGTTGCAGTTCTGTTTCGGCCGCAGCGCGAGACGCGCTTTGGGTCGAGGCGGCGATGGCGGCCACGCCGATCACGATGATCGTGACAGCAAGGACGACGCGTCTGGACAACATCGGTTGATGTTATCGCATCGAATCCCTGCGCCCCGGGAGCGCGTTGCGCAGCCGTCGCGGTCGGTCAGGCCTTCACGTGACGCGCGCCGGCTAGAACTGCAGCCGCGCACCCCATTGCACCTGCCGCGCGTCACGCGCGGTCGTGTAGGTGGCAAAACTCCCCGACGTGATCACGCCGCTCGGGTTCTCGAAGTTCACGGTGTTGAACAGATTGTAGGCTTCGAGAAACACGGCGAAGCGTCCGCTGCTGCCGAGTGAAAACTGCTTAGTCGCGCGCAGGTCGACGACGCGGTCGCGCGCGGTGCGGGTCAGTTGTTCCATGGTGATCGGCACCAGATTCCGCGACTGACGGTAGGCGTTGATGATCGCCAGGTTAGCCTCACTGGCGCGGCCACCGGCATTCTTGACCAAGCCAGCCGGGCGATCCTGATTGTTGCCGTCGCGATCCAAATCCGCGCCCGCGATGACGTCCCACGGGTTGCCGGAACGCACCGAGACGATCGCCGCCAACTGAATTTGCCACGGCAACGGCGCGATCGCTGACACCGACAGCGCGTGCCGACGATCGTTCTCGTCGAGACCGCGGTCGTCGTTGCCAAAGGTGTTGAAGGGATCGGTGCTGAAACTGGCATTGTCGTTGGTGTTGTTCGAGATCGCCTTGGCAAAGGTGTAGGAGAGCTGCCAGGTGCTGCCCTTGAAGCGCCGGCGCATCTGCGCCTGCAGCGCGTCATAGGTCGAGTCGGTCAGCGAGTTGATCAGCGTCACCGACGAGAACTGCGGATACGGCCGCGGATTGGTCGTCAGCGGCCCCCGTGCCGGGAGGTTGGCATCGCGCCCGGTTTGCAGATCTTTTTGGACCTGATGAATCAGGTCGATCTCGAGCGAGGTATCCCAGGGCAGCAGTTTGGCGACGCCCAGCGTTGCGCTGCGCACATACGGCAGGCTGAGATTGTCGCCGGGGAGATAGAGCGCGCGCCCGCCCGCCGTCCGAATAAAGTCCTCCAGCGTCCGGCCGCCAAGCGCCGCGGTTTGGTCGGGATAGAACTGCAGTAGATTCGCGTTGGTCACTTCCGCCGTGTATTGATTGCTCACCACGTCGCCACGGATGTTGAACCACGGCCGATTACGTCCGGAATAGAGCCCGTAGCCGCCCCGCAATACTGTTCGCCCATCACCGCGGGAATCCCAGGCGAAACCAAAGCGCGGCTGAATGTTGTCGAGGTCGTTGCCCCGGTCGGCCTTGACCAGATTGGACAGGCCGGCGAATTGCGGGTTGGCAATCAATTCCGCGATCAGATCGTTACTGCGCAGATTGCTATCGAAGTCGTAGCGCAAGCCCAGATTCAGCGTCAGCCGCCCCAGCCGCACATCGTCCTGAGCGAAGAAGCCCCACTCCGTGTTGCGGTAATTCTTCGTTGCCGGTCCGCTGCCGATGGTGAACTTGGTCGGCCATGTCGAGGCGTCTGAGCGGACAAACGGCCGGTCAGTGTTGAACTGCCACACCCCCGCCCCGTAATAGTCGGCGTTGTAGTTGAGGTCTTCGTAGGCCATCCGCATACCGAATTTCAACGCGTGGCGGCCGGGCGACCAAAAAAACGTGTCGTTCACCGTATAGCGACGGCGCGGGAAACCTTGCGGCAGGTTTGGCGACCGTCCGGAGGTGAATGACGGACGGATCACCTGGCTGTCGGGAGTCAACTGGAAGCGCTGGGTATCCTGATCGAGGTACTGCACGACGACGTTGTTGAGCATGGCGCCGCCAAGCGTCCAATTCCAGCTCAGTGACACGTCGTTGAAATCGAGCGCCGTGTTTTCGGCGAGCGCATAGTTTTCGATGATGTCGTCGTTGGCGTAGAGATAACGCGTCGTGATCGCGTGCTGGGCGTTTGCCGTGTAGTCGACTTTGGCCTGCCCCAGCTTCGACCGATTGCCATTGGGATAGACGCCGTTGAACTGCCCAGCAAACGGATTCGCCGTCGGTAGCGCGATGATCCGGACCGAATTCTGCCGGTTGTATTCCAGGGCGCCGAAAAAGAACGCCTTGTTGCGCAGGAGTGGTCCGCCGGTGGTGCCGCTCACGCGCGCTGCATCGAACGGCGGCTTGATCCTGGCAAACGCGTTCTTCGCATTGAGCTTGTCGTCGCGCCCGAAATACGACCCCTGGCCGTGCAGCTCATTGGTGCCCGAGCGGGTGACGACGTTGACGACCGCCGTGCCGGCGCGAGAGTACTCGGCATCGAACTGGTTGCGCAGGACGCGGAACTCCTGCACGGCGTCCTGGCTGACATTGACGATGGCGAATCCGTAGACCGGGTGGTCCATGATGCCGCCGTCGATCTGCATGGAATACATGCTGCGGACGTTAGTGCCGCCAAATGCCGTGTTGATGCCAAACCGGCTGTCGCCCGTGCGCGCGGGGCCGCCACCGGGCAGCAGTTGAGCGAGTCCGGCGAAGCCGCGGTTGAGGACCGGCAGCTCGGCCAGCTGCTCCTGGTTGACCACCGCCGACAGATCCGACTTGGTCGTTTCGATTTCCACCGTCGATCTGCCCACGACCTGCACGGTTTCTGACAGCGCGCCCACGGTGAGCGCAATTTTGAGATCGGCGACCTGGCCGACGGTGAGCCCGACCCGGCGCGCATCTTTGCCAAACCCCTGCAGCTCGGAAGCAACGGCGTAGGGGCCCGGCTTCAGCGCCGGGACGCGAAAGCCGCCTTGCTCGTCGGTGACCACAACGCGTTCAACGCCAGTGCCTTCGTGACGAATCGTCACCGTCACGCCGGGCAGGATCCCACCGGAGGCGTCCGACACCGTGCCGCGGAGTTCCGCCGTCTGCGCCTGCGCCGAAAGCGGAAAGAGCAGCATCGCCGCGGCAATCGCGATCAGGAGACGACGACCGAACAGCGGGCGGAGCGAAGACTGAATCACGGTGACCTCCGGGGAAAGGCGAGAGTCGAGGATGCGCATTCTATCACCCGGGCCAGCATCACATCTGTGCCATCATGCGGCTCACCAATCGCATGGGGTCGAGCATGAAGATCATCATCAGTCGCCTCGTCGCCGCCGCGTCGATCGTCGTGTTGTTCACAGGTCTCAGCGGGCATAGTGCAGTGCATGCCGATGCTGCGAGCCTTGCCGCGGCGCCGCTCAAGAACGAAATCCTGTGGGACACCTACGGCGTGCCTCACATCTACGGCACGGAGGCCGCGGCGGTCTTCTACGGCTATGGCTACGCCCAGGCGCGGAGCCACGGCGACGAGATTCTTCGCCTCTACGGCGAGTCGCGCGGGCGAGGGGCCGAGTATTGGGGCGAGAAGTACGAGTCGACGGTGGTGTGGCTCCTCAAAAATGACGTCCCATCGCGCGCGCGGGTTTGGTACAACGCGCAGGAACCGCGCTTCCAGGCCAATCTCGACGCGTTCGCAACAGGCATCAACGACTACGCCGCCGCTCACCCCGAGGCGATTGATCCGCAGGTGCGCATGGTGCTTCCGGTCAGCGGCCTCGATGTCGTCGCCCACGCCCACCGGCTGATGAATTTCGTCTACGTCGCCGCGCCCAGCCTCGGCGGCGAAGGCGAGGCACCTGCTCAGGGGGAGGACGGCTCGAACACCTGGGCGGTCGCGGGCTCGAAGACCGCCAGCGGCCGGACCATGCTGCTGCAAAACCCCCATCTCTCATGGGAGACGAATTACTTCACCTACTACGAGGCGCACCTGATTGGACCTGACTTCGAGATCTACGGCGCGACCCAGATCGGGCTGCCCATCGTACGGTTCGCCTTCAACCAGCAGATGGGCATCTCGAACACGGTCAACGGGATGCTCGGTGCGACCACCTACAAGCTGACGGTCAAAGACGATGGCTATGTCTTCGATGGCACGGTCCGGCGCTTTGACGCCAGGAGCACCAGTTATAAGGTGCGCCAGTCGACCGGTACGGTGATCGACAAGCCGCTCGAGATCAAAAGCTCGGTGCACGGACCGGTCTTCGAACGGCCTGACGGCACCGTGACGGCGTTGCGCGTCGCCGGCCTCGATCGACCGGGCATGCTGCATCAGTACTTCGACATGGTGACGGCGAAGAATTACCAGGCGTTCACCGCCGCGATGAAGCGTCTGCAGGTGCCGACCTTCAACATCAGCTACGCCGACCGCGACGGCAATATCGAGTACATCTTCAACGGCATCGCGCCCAAGCGACGGTCCGGAGACATCGCCTTCTGGCGAGGGCTCGTGCCCGGCGACACGTCCGACTATTTGTGGACCGAGGTCCATCCCTACGAGGATCTGCCGCGGGTGACCAATCCACCCGCAGGGTTCATTCAGAACACCAATGACCCGCCGTGGTTTCCGTCGTGGCCGACCCCGATCAAGGCAGCCGACTATCCGCCCTACATGGCGCCACAGGGCCCCGAATCGATGCGCGCTCAAAACGCGTTGAAAATGATGGCGGAGCACACCAAGATCACCTTCGAGCAATTCAAGGCGCTCAAGCAATCAACGCGCTCGTTGCTCGCTGACCGCACGCTCCCCGACCTGATCGCCGCCGCACAGAGCGACAACTCCACGGACATGCAGGCGGCCGTGAAACTGCTGGCCGCGTGGGACCGCCACTACTCGAAGGACAACCGGGCCGGATTGTTGTTCGAGGAGTGGGCCAGGCTGTTCGCCGGGGCGGGCTTCACCGGCGTGGCGAATTACGCCGTGCCGTTCGACAATGCGCGGGCGATCTCGACGCCCTCGGGCATCAAAGATCCCGCTGCCGCGGTCGAGATGCTGCGCCAGGCGATCGCGTCGACGAAAGCGAAATACGGCGCGCTCGATCGGATCTTCGGCGAGGTCTCGCGCTTCAAGCTGGGCGCCGTGGATGTTCCCGGCGACGCCAACGTCGGCGGGCTCGGCCCGTTCCGCGTCATCACGTGGGGCCCGGTTGACGCGGCGGGCAAGCGTTACCCGCAACACGGGGAAACGTGGATCGGGCTGATCGAATTCACCACGCCGCTGAAGGCTTACGGTTTGATGACCTACGGCAATTCGCGACAGCGCGGGACGATGCACCGCAGCGACCAGCTGGCGCATCTGTCCAGACACGAGTTCCGCGAGTTGTGGCTCCAGCGCGCTCAGATCGAGGCACACCTTTCGCAGGTCACGCCGCTGCATCCGGTCACGGCCTCGACCGGGCAGGCCGCGCCGGCGTTTACGTCGGTGCAGCCGGAATTACTCGGCGTCGCCAATTCCTTCTCAAACGCCTGGGGCGACTACGACAACGACGGGGATCGCGATCTGGCCGTGTCGCTCGGCAGCGGCGAGGTGCGTTTGTATCGCAATGACCAGGGCGTCCTGGTCAGCGTCGGCGCGCAACTGGGCATGCCCCAGGCCGGCAGTCACGAACTGCGCGGCCTCAGTTGGGGCGATTTCAATGGCGACGGCTTCCTCGATCTGCTTGGCGGCTCGACGCCGAAGGACAAGCTCACCGTCGTGCTGCGCAATGAAGGCGGCACTCGATTCATCGATGTCGCCGCTGACATCGGCCTGACCATCCCGAACCGTTCGGCGCGCCAGACCAACTGGGTCGATTACGACAATGACGGCGACCTGGATGTATATGCCACCGACCGCAGCGGCGATAACAAACTGTTTCGCAATACCGGTGGCATGTTCACGCAGGTCTTGGTCGGCGTCGGCCCGACCGATGCTCGGCCGACGGTCGGCGCCTGCTGGCTCGACATCGATCGCGACGGGGACCTCGATCTCTATCTCGCCAATCAATCCGGGGCGGCCGACGCGATGTGGCGGAATAACGGCGACTCGTTCACCGACGTCGCAGCCGCGCTCGGCATGGCCGGCCCGGCTCGGACCCCCGGCGAAGGCGGCGTCGGCTGCGCCATCGGCGATTACGACAACGACGGCGATCTCGATATTTTCGCGCCCAACTACGGCCACAACCTGCTCTATCGCAACAACAACAACGGCACCTTCACCGAAGTCGGCAAAGCGGTCGGGGTCGGAGTAGAAAACCACGCCGTCGGTGCCGACTGGGGCGACTACGACAACGATGGCGACCTCGATCTGTCGGTCATTTCCTATGAAGGTGAGCCGGGCAAACAGACGCCGATGAACGCGCTATTCCGCAACGACGGCGCGTCAGGCTTCGTCAACGTGCTCGCGAAAGACAGCCCGCTCAACGCCGCCGACCACGGCGTGCAGTTTGTCGATTACGACAACGATGGCGCGCTCGACCTGACGGTCACCGACGGCTACGGTCCGAAGGGCGGCCATTTCGTGTTTCGCAATGGTTTGGCTGACGAGGCGAAGCGGCGCAGCTTGAGCGTGTTGGTGCTCGACGCCGACGGCCACCACACGCGCTTCGGCTCCGAAGTGCGGTTGTTCGACGCGGCGGGCACGATTATCGCGTCACGTCAGGTCCCCACCGGCGGCGGCTACAACACGCAGAGCGCCGCACCCGTGCACTTCGGCTTGGCCACCACAGCGCCGGTGACCGTCGAGGTGACGTTCATGACCCGCAGCGGCCGGAAGACCCAGCGCGTGGACAAGGTGCGTGCGGCGGACTATCGCGGCAAGAGCGTGGTGATCCGCCAGTCGCGCTAACAACGGCGAGTCAGGGTTTGGTGTAGTGTCTCTCGTCGGGAGACATTGTCATGTGTGACCAGGACCATTTCGACGACGATCTGACGGATTACACCTCGCGCGGTGCGGTGACGCGGCGCGAGTTCGGCGCAATATCGCTGGGCGCGGGGATCACCTTTCTGGTGCCGCGCGTCGCCAACGCGGTCGCGGTCACCGAGTCGGAGGTCAAGATCACAACACCGGACGGGGTCGCCGACTGTTACTTCGTGCATCCGGCCACCGGCGCGGCCGCCGGCGTGTTGGTCTGGCCGGACATTCTCGGCCTGCGGCCAGCGTTCCGCCAGATGGGCAAGCGGCTCGCCGAATCCGGCTACTCCGTCCTGGTCGTCAATCCGTTCTATCGACAAAAGGCGGCGCCCGTCGTGCCGGCCGGCGCCAGCTTCGCTGATCCGGCGATTCGCAGCACGGTCATGCCGCTCGCGCAGGCGCTGAATGCGACGACGCACGTCACCGATGCGAAGGCCTTTATCGGGTTTCTCGATGCGCAGCCGTCGGTCGACAAGAAAAAGAAAATCGGCACAACCGGCTACTGCATGGGCGGTCCGATCACGATGCGCACAGCCGCAGCAGTCCCCGAGCGAGTCGGCGCCGGCGCGTCGTTCCACGGCGGCGGGCTGGTCACCAAGGCACCCGACAGTCCGCACCTGTTGGTGCCGACAATGAAGGCGCATTACCTGTTTGCGGTGGCCGAGAACGACGACCAGCGCGAGCCGGAAGCGAAGAACATGTTGCGCGAGACATTCACGACAGCGGGCCTGCCGGCGGAAATCGAGGTCTACCCCGCTGCGCACGGCTGGTGCCCACCTGATTCAGCGGTCTATCACGAAGCGCAGGCCGAGAAAGCGTGGAGTCGCATGCTGGCGCTGTTCGGAAAAGCGTTGGCGTAACCCATGTCCGATCTCTGGGTACTGGCGGCGGGTGCGGCCGTCGCCGGTCTCGTGCAGGGCATTTCCGGGTTTGCCTTTGCCATGGTGGCGATGGCCATCTGGGTGTGGACGATCAATCCTGAACTCGCCGCGGTGATGGCGGTCTTCGGTGGGTTGACCGGGCAGATCATCTCGGTGATCAGAGTTCGGCGCGGCTGGCACCTGTCGATCTTGTGGCCGTTTGTCGGCGGCAGCGCGATTGGCATTCCACTCGGTACCCGGTTGTTGCCGCTGCTCGATGCGAATCGCTTCAAACTCGTGCTTGGGTCGCTGCTCGTCGTCTGCTGCTCGGCGATGTTGGCGACCGCCCGCCTGCCGCGCGTCACCAGGCCGCGCGTCACCACAGGCGGACGAGTCGCCGACGGCGGCGTCGGTGTGTTGGGCGGAATGATGGCGCCGCTCAGTGGCTTCAGCGGCCTCGCCCCGGCGCTGTGGTGCACGCTGCGTGGCTACAGTAAGGACGAGCACCGCGCCGTTCTGCAGAATTTCAACTTGATTGTTCTGGGAGCCACGTTTGCGTCGCTGCTGTGGACCGGCCGCGCCCATGCCGGGATGGCAACGCAGATGGCAGTCGTCGCCGGCTCGTTGGTGGTGCCCTCGATCTGGGGCTCGAAGATCTATATCGGCTTGAGCCCCGCCGCATTTCGCAACGGTGTGTTATGGCTGCTGGTGTTAGCCGGCGTCACGATGATCGCTGCGGCGCTGCGAAACCTGGCGCTCGCCGCCGCGTAGGCATGCCGCGCTTTTAGCGCCTCGGCGGCCCGACCTTCTTCTCCGCCGCGCGATAGCCGCGCAGCATGTTGGTCAACGAGTAGTTCGCTTCATGGCAGGCGAACTCGTAAATGTTCCCGGTCGACCGTTCCATCGTCAACTCCCCCTTCCACGGCCGCGTGAACGCGGTTGGGTTGTTGACTTCGAACTGGTAGAGCAACGTGTCGGGATCAAACAGGCTGAAGCGTTCGATGAGATGGAGATTGCGGTCCCAGCCGAAGTTGCCGCCGGCGTCGCCGTAAAAGCCGCCGCTGTCATCAAAATTCGTGGTGTCGACAACCAGTGTGCTATCGACCCAGTGACCAACCGAATCACCGACGATGCTCCGCATGCTCGGCGGGAGATGCGCACGACCGTCGATGTGGATGATTCGCGTGTCGTGGATCATCTCCGCGTGGACGACCACGGCATTCTTGGTCTGAATGATCTGGTAGTTGCTGTTGTAGGTATAGGGCAGCATCGGTGGCCCGGACGTCAGGAAGGTCAGGCACTGGTCCTGTAGGCCCAGATCTTCGGGGTTCTCCGCCTTCTTCAGCCGCTCGAGGCGACGTCGCTTGATCGCCGCGGCGGCAGTGGTGAGCGCCGGTATGCGTCCGTCGGCAGGCTCGGTCACGATCGAGGTGCGGAGCGTCTTCACCGTTCGCGTACCGTACTCACGATAAAACGCGTTGTAGGTACCAGTCCCGCGACGCGTCGTGCCGGGCGCGGGCTCGGCGTTGCGTTCGGCAACCTGCTGTTCGAACCGGGCGGCTTCTTCGCGTGTGAAGAACGGTTGGTCCTTCAACTCCGGCGGCCGCTCGAGCGGGGTGACTGTCGCCGAGTTCCAGATGCCCTCGAGATTCAGAGGCATGTTGCCTGTGGCCCGCTGCCCCAAGACCAACGTCGGCACGACGCTGAGCATCGCCGCGAGGGACAACAGGAAGAGTGTTCGTCGCACGGGTAGATCCTTGCATACAATCGAGCGATGCCGACGCCGCTCACGACTCGGGAACATTGCCACTTGAAGGCGCGGGCGCATGCCCTTGAACCCGTGGTGATGGTTGGTCATGGCGGCATGACACCCCAACTGGTCGCCGAGCTCGATCGCGCACTCACGGCGCACGAACTGATAAAGGTACGCATCGGCGATGCGGATCGCGTCGCCCGTCGGGCACTCGGCGAGGAGCTTGCCGCGGCGATCGATGCGGTCATCGTCCAGCGCGTGGGCAAGGTGCTGATTCTGTGGCGGCCCAGGCCGCAGGATCTGATCGTCTAACGCTGCACGGCCAAGCGACGGGCCGCTACTTCCCGCGGCTGATCCGCTCCGTCTCAATCGCGCGTGACTGCGCCCAGCTTTTGAACTTCAGATCCACGGACCCGAGCTGAATCACGTCCTCGTCGCACAACTCCCGCCGCGCGCTAATCGCCGCGTCACTCACAAACGTCCCGTTCTTGCTGCCAAGATCCTCGATCGCCGCCCCGTCATCACTGACCACGATGCGCGCGTGGCGACGCGACACGCCCGGTTGGTCCAGCCACACCCCACACGACGGATCGCGGCCGATGACGTTCTCGCCGTCGGCCAGCGGCAGCACGCGGTCGTTCCACATCAGCCAGGCGCGCCGCGCCGGGGACGGAGGTGTCCCTGGGGACGGAGGTGCCATATCTGACACTTCAGCGCAAAAAATCGGGGACGGAGGTCGAAGAACTGCCACCTCTGCGCAGAACTGATACCCGTGCCGATGCACCGTGCGAATAAACCGCGGCGCGTGCGCCTCGTCGCCGAGCGCGCGGCGAATTTCGGTGACCAGTCCGGTGAGGTTCGCCTCGACGACGAAAGTGCCCGGCCAGGTCCGTTCGAGCAATTCGTCCTTGGTGACCGCGCTCGCGCGACGTTCGATCAGATGGCAGAGAACGTCGAATGCTTTCGGCGACAGATGGACCGGCGCGTCGCCGCGGACCAGTTGCCGGCTGTCCGAATCAAGCGTCAGGTCGACAAACTGCACGCGCATAGGAGCTTGGAAAATCCTTGGAACTTTCTCAGGACTTTACATTACGGGGAGGGTGTCGAGAACCCGAGCAAAAAAGAGGTTTTACTCAATGAATTCGCGAATCATGTTGGACTGGGTTGGACTGGATTGAGCCAGTTTTGACCCAGATGGCTAAGATTAGAGTTAAGAATGGCCCCGCTGGGAATCGAACCCAGAAGCCCGTAAGACAGTGGTGCTCCGTCAGCTCACGCTCAACCGCTGATAAGGGTTACCCACCATTCGCACTCTTGGATATTCGGCGGCGGAGGTTAACATCGTTCCTCGCAAATTGTTCACGAATCGGCCCAACTTCTGCGTCGAGGGCGGCAAGAAGCGGCCCCCATGGCCCGGTGGTGGAAATCCATTCCTTCGCACCCTCCGGATTGCTGTTGAACCTCACGCGCCAACCATCGCCATCACGGTAGTGAAGATACAAATCGTTTATACCGGAGGCTCGCCGCGCAGCCGTCATTGCCTCGTTCAGCAGTCGGACGAGCGCTACACCATCGTCATCCGTCAATAATCGCAGTTCGGGTATTTCCATCCGTCGATTCTGGCACGACTCGGGTCATTCAAATACCCGCTGCCCCCGCATCCCGCTGTGCCCGACGTGCCAGCCACCACACGCCGGGCACTTGTAAACATGCAGCCGCGAATCGTAGGCACGGGTCTCGTCGCGCAGACGGTTGACGTGCGCCTGCGCGTGCCGCTTGGCCGGGTGCCGGAACTTGCCGACGCAGCCCCGATACTTCCACACCTCCGTCAAGACCGGCACTAGCCGTCGCTTGCTCCGACCGGCTCGAAGCGGTCGGAGAAAGCCTCCAGTTGTGAGCGCGTCAACAGGACTTCTTCGCCCACCTTCAACCGCCGACCCTCGTAGACGTGCGACACCATCCGCGTGAGCCGACACAGGACCGGTTCGTCGGGATTCACGCTCTCTCTTGCCACTAACTTTGCCCGCTCGGCCTGAAGGCTCTCCAGCTGCCGCCGCAGTTGGTGCAGCCCCGGTGTCTTGTACATGTCGCCACGGAGGTTTACGCCCACGCCGCCGAACTCAAGTTCGTTAACGGCCGTGTCGATATCCTGCAGACGCCGCCGCTCATCTCCTGTGGGATGGCGACCTTCGATGTCGGCCTGCAAGGCTTGGCGGTCTGCGAGGAAGGGCTCGCGCGCCGCTGAGAGCTCCGCGAGTTTCTGCTCGACCGCCGCGAGGGCGTCATCGAGACGAAGCACCTCTCTGCTGGCCGGGGTCACCGGTCACCGTCCTGCTTATGTGCCGCGCGGATGGCGGCATATAGGTCGGGCGGCTCAGGCACGCCGTTCGAGGCGACGCGGGGCGGCTGTGGCTGTGCGACGGCGTGCCCGGCGCGGATCGCGGCGTAGAGGTCTGGCGGAACTGGAACACTATCGGCGGCCAATCTCAAGACGGGTTTCCGAAGTTCGCGTTCCGCCAGTGCACGCAGCGTGGGATTGCCCATCGCTTGAATGAGCACGGGGTTTGTCGGATTGGCGAGTATCGCCGCTGCAAGCTCACTGCAGATTGGGCAGCCGGTGCACGTCGGGGAATGGTAGGTGGATTGAACGAGTGTTGACATGTCAGATTCCTCTGGTAAATAACGGTTGAAGAATGCGCACCAAGCAGCGTGCGACTTCATGCTGCAAGCTCGGCGCGAATGACGTCACGGTTGGCAACGATAGTCTTGAGCGCTCCGTGAAGACGGAGAGCGGCATCGAACGCTCGCTGCTCGGACGTGTCGAGACACCGGTCTGCGTGAAAGTCCGATACGAAGAACACCCAGCGAATCAGCGTCTCCAGCGCGACGGGGTCTGCCATTTGCTGCACGAGCGCCGAGTGCCTGCCGCTGTCGGGTCCGTAATCACAGTTGTAGTTACTGGCCACGTGAGTGGCTACGGTCCGAATATCGCGCACGAGGTCTTCAATCGGTGTCTTCATAGCGGGCACCTCAAAACGGGCCAATGTTTCCGCGGGGTTTTTGGACTGGGGTCACACGAGGTCACCCTACCGGCTCCAAACCCGCTTCCCTCATAGGTCCAACCCACCCCCTCGGTGACCCCTGAGGGGACGTGGTGACTCCGGTTTGTCACGGGGTGGGCCCTCCACTTCGCCACCCACGCATCTCTCGCTGTGCGCGACGTGCCCGCTGCTCGACTTGAATTGCATTAGTAATCTCGCCGCGCAGAATCCGTTGCGCGTGCGCATCGCCCAAAGCGTGCGTGATGACACCGTTTTCTCGATACAGTCCGACGGCTGCCCACCGTTCGACGGGCAGTTGTGGTGCGGGTGCAGGTGCAGGCTCGACGTGCTCCACCGGCGCGGGCTCAATGGTTTCGACCGGAGCCGCGATGTCACCGCTGGCTATCGCTTTAATCTCCGCTCGGTTGTGCCGTAGGACGATGAGTTCTTCATCGCTCAACGCCTTGTAGGCGCCAGCAGGTTGCAGCCACAGGCGGTTGTTGCGAACGAAGACCGAGACGCCACGTGCTCGCAGTGTGGCGACCCACGCCTCAGGTTTAGCAAACCCGGGCGCCTCGATTTCATGCTGCGAGATTTGGGCGACATTAGCCATTTCTTAGTTCACCGTCTTCCATGTCGTCGGAGTCGATGCACACCCCGTCCTGAACATCGGTTGCGTCAACCTGGGCGTCGATGATCGGATGGGCCGCACGCACGCTCGCCAGCATTTGTTCGAGGTGCGCAATCAGCTGGTCGGTCGAGAGGCCCGCGAACTCGTTCGATGCAGCCGGTTCGACCACCAGCGTCGCGGACGGTCCGAAGCCGGTGCGGTCCAACACAATCTGTGCTGCGCGAATCACGGCCGGGTCTCGGTCGCTGTCGGAACGGCCGCAGGCTTCACAGATGGGGCCGTGGCTGCCGAGTGCGTTGATAAGAGCGTCGATGGCGAGGTCGCGGCCTGCCATCAGTTTGAGCTTTGCGGCAGCGAGTGTCTGTGGGGCGAGGCCGCCGTGCATGATGCAGACAGTGCCGCCACGTATCGGCTTACGCCGACAGGGTTGACCCGCTCGATTGGTCGCTGTGCATTGGCGGTCGGTCGTTGTTGTGAGGTCAGTCACCATAGGGTTCCTTATCACTCTCTATCTCGACGTGGGTTCCGTACCCGTTACCCCCTCTAGGGGGGGTAACTACCGGGTACAGTCCAACCAGTGTCGTGAGTACCGTCCGGTACGGTCCGGTACGGTCCACCAAAAAACCGGCCTAACCCCTTGAGCCGTGCGAGTTTGGGCCGTACCCGTCTACCCGTCCCGAACGGGGTACCGTCTGGTACCGTCCGTCTCCCCCGCGAGTAGTTGTACCCAGAGGGTTCGGTACAGCCCAAACTCGCAGGGACATTGGACTTATAGACACCCCGCAGCGGGTTACCCAATCTTGCGGTAGGCGCGCACTGGCACGTCATTTTCCATCTCCAACAAAATCCAACCGTCGGCATAAGCAGCCGCTAACAGGTTGTCCCACTGCTCGGTGCCCATCGTCATGACTAGTGCCAGAGGAACGGCGCCCGACAAAGCGCGCATTGCTTCGTCGAGCGGGAATGGCCGAAGGTCGCGAAACAACCGGCCGGTCAAAACGGCACCTCCAGTTGCTTGAGCCCCAGCGGCGTGAGCTTGTAAGGCTCACCCCGCTTCTTGTATGAATCCACCCACTGAGCGCGCATCAGGCGACCGAGTGAGGCCGAGACGGCGTTCGTCTGCATTGCAACGAATTGACGCAGTGCGTCTCGACCAGTCACATCGTTGTCCCGGATCACTGTCAACACCTTGATGTCGGTGATGCGTTCCTCAGCGGCTACCTTCGCTGCCCGGGCTTGGGCCCGTTCCTGAGCATGTCCCGCGTCTGCGGGTCGGAGAACCAGCGACGTAATGGGACGGCCGGAGTCGTGAACCATCTCAAAACCGTCTTCATTACACACGTTGACCACGTGGGCGATAAGCTCCAGCGGCGGCGGTCGTAGGTCGTCCTTCTGCTTGACACAGGTCACCGTAATCTCACGCGTGCCTAGCACGTCACCGTCCTCGTCTTCGTCTTTGGAGTCGATGCGGATCTCGGCGTCAACAGCACCGAAGATGACGCCGGAGCCTCGGCCACCGCCCTTCGGGTCGCCTTTGGGGGGATGGTGAACGAAGGCAATTGCGCAGCTCGAAGTGTTCTGCAACTTGGAGCAGAACGAGACCACCTCGCCCATGTCTCGGGCACTGTTTTCGTCGGCTCCCGGCGTGCAGCGTGAGAGCGTGTCCACGATGACGAGCACCGGTCGGAGCTTGGATATGACATCGAGTAGTTCCCGCTGAAAGGTTGGGTCTCTCAGGTCGACGGGTATGGGAATGACGTGAAACGGGAGTTTCAGCGGGTCAACGTCGTGCTCGTTACAAAAGGCACGCACGCGGAATTGGAACGCTCCGCCACCCTCAGCGGCGATGTAGAGCACAGGCCCATGTTGGACGACCCGGTAGCCGAAGACGTCCCGCTTTCCTGCTGCAATGCACAACCCGACGTGGCAGACGAAGAAGGTTTTCAGCGCGCCCGGCTTTCCTACAACTTGGACGAGACCGAGGTCGGGAATCCACTGGTCCACGACCGACTTAGGCTGCAGACGGGCGAAGAGTTCCCCCAGCGTCAGCGACTGAAGTGGTGGGCGCGGCGGCCGCTCCTCAGCGTCGAGGCGACGGCGAGCTTCACGCTGTGCACGCTCCCGCGCCATAGCCGCTTTCAGCAGCCTGTCATCTTGTTGTGTGTCGTCGAGCTGTTCGGTGAACTCTGGACTATTCGCTTGATTCCAGACCCGTCGGAGGTATTCATCCAGTTCGTCGTGCTCCAACGGTGGTTGGCACTGCTCGGCATTCAG
The DNA here is from genome assembly GCA_035575715.1 of Vicinamibacterales bacterium. Classification (GTDB taxonomy): domain Bacteria; phylum Acidobacteriota; class Vicinamibacteria; order Vicinamibacterales; family UBA2999; genus JACCSI01. The sequence continues at coordinate 60,572 of DATLXN010000001.1, forward strand.
GGCATGGCATGCAGTGAGCGCCACGGCCAGACTGGTATTCCGGGCCTTCAAACTGCGAAGGAGCTTGTAGACGGTCTCATGCCGGTTTCCGGGCGGAATAACCTCCGGAATCTTGAAAGCTTTGTTATCAGGCTCAGTGGTGACATCACCGAGCACGTGTGTGAAATGTTCAAACGTGTAGACGGTGTTGGTGTTGGTTTCGAGGGTGACAGGTCGCGGCCCACGTTGCAGAGTCATAGGTCCCCGTCTTTCCCCATGTATTCCTTCTTGAAGTTGAAGGAGCCGGGTATACGGAGTACACGTGCGGGCTCGGAGACCGCTTCGTCTACGACGTCGGCCACGCTGCTGGCCAAACGTTTGAGCCACGACTTGGCCGTCTTCATCCCGCCGGGCGCCTGCAGGAAGATGGGCTGGTCGAGGAGCCAGTACGGGTGAAGCCCCCCTCCACTACACACCACCAATGACGGAGGAAGTTCGAACGCTGCAATGCGCTTCCGTGTCTCCTCTTCGCCAAGGTGCTTGAAGTCCGCATCGACGAAGAGCGCCGTCAACGTTTGACAGTGTGCAGCGTCACCCTTGCGGGTTTTCAGAGCGGCTGCAGTTCGCAGAGCCACACCGTAGTAGGCTCCAAGTTGAAGCGCTTCTGTGGCCTTCAGGAACGTGACTACCCGGTCATGGTTGTATTTACCGTCGTTGACTTCGATGAAGTCCCGGAGTGCGTTAGCCCTGTCGTGGTCAAATGTTCGAAGCTCCATTACACCGTTTTGGCCCGCATAGAGCGTCTCGAAGAACTCTAAAGCCTGGTCGACATGCAGCGTTCCGGCGCTGTCCTCCGTTGCGAACGGCGTCACGCGCTCCTCCGCTTCTCGATGAGTGCATCGAGGTCCGCACGGTCAAACAGCAATCGGCGGCTGTTTTCTCCCCGGTGCCTGACGCTCGGCAACTCCACACGCCGCAGGTGTCCATCGGCAACGTAGGCACGAAGAGTCCACGTGCTGATGCCGCCCAGATACGCAGCCGCTGCATGGACGTCGAGCAGACGGGGAACGTCGGGCTTCATTTGTCGACGACCTCGACGTCACGGAGCAGTGACTCTGTGGGAACGTCAAAGACACTCGCCAGTCGTTCGAGCTGTTGGCTGGTAGGTATGAGACGGCCGCGCTCGATGAGCGCGATGGCAGGCTGTGGAATACGCGCCGCAGCCGCGACTCTCTCCTGCGAGAGATTGCGAGACGTTCTTTCAAATTTGACACGCAGCACGAAAACCTCCTGGCGATCAGTGGTTTTCGCGCTTGGCCTTGGGAAGGCACGGCGCTACTTCAACGGCTGCTCCTCACTAAGTCAGGCGGTCGGCCTACGAGTCTTTGGCCGTCCGTTCTCTACATGCCCAATATGCAAGCGCGCTCGTTCGCGCCGTGCGGAGCCGTTGGGTTTATGGTTTTAACCATACCCTAGAACTTTACGAGGTCTCAAGCGAAAAGCTTGACACCACGTCAACAAACTTCAGCATGTTTGACCTTTCGACACTTTCGACGTTTCGACGTTTAGATGTTTGGATGACTCGACGTTTCGATGATTCGAGGGTCTGTGTTCTTTAAACACTCGCGGAAAATGCGGGCGTTCCTTACGGTTGACCTTCAGGTTAACGGTAAAGTAAACTTACCCTATGAAAATACTCCGTCTCCCTACGCTGAACTGTAAACGCTGCGGGCACCGCTGGATACCCAGTCAACCCATCATCCGAATCTGCCCGAGCTGCAAGAGCGCTGGGTGGGAGACGAAACGTCAGGGCCGTCAAGGGCTCCGCAAGAAGGTGAAGTGATGAAACTGACCATTACCTACAAACCGCACACCGTCACCGTTCCTAACTGGGCTGCCGAAGACGTCAAAAACTTGCTGAAGCGCACACGCAGCACGAAGCCAAAGACCGCAGCCATTGCACGGGAGGAGCTGAACGAGCTGCTCGGCGACATTGCGGAGAACGAGGGCTGGTTCCCAGAGTTTGACTTCTCCGGCGTGAAGTCATGAGCCGCGCCAAGGGCACCGGCAGCATTTACAAACTGAGTAAGACGTCTCGCTATTGGTGGGTCGCGTATGTCAGCGATGGCAAACGTCGATGTGAAAGCAGCAAGTCCACTGTGAAGAAGGTGGCGCAAGACCTCCTCACGTCACGTCTTGGTGATGTCGGCAGGGGGATCGTCGTGACGCCGAAGGTGGGACGGATCACGATCGGCAGGGGACTCGCAGCGGTGATGAACGACCTGACAATGAATGGCCGCAAGAGTGCAGCCGAGACGCAGCGGAGGATCGACCGACACCTGCTGCGGCATTTCGAGCGAGAACGCCGCATGAACTCGATTACGACTGCTGACATCGAGACCTACAAATCCGCCCGCCTCATGGAGGGTGTCGCTCCGGCGACCGTCAACCGAGAGCTGGCGGCGTTACGGCGAGCCTTTCGACTAGCCGTCCGAGGCGGTGAGCTGGTCCAGATGCCCCACATCGGAATGTTGCAAGAGCACAACGTGCGAAAAGGCTTCTTCGAGCGTGACCAGCTCGACGCGATCTTCAAACACTTACCCGTGGAGCTTCACGCTCCCCTCACTTTTGCCTTCATCACAGGGTGGAGGTTGAAGAGCGAGGTGCTCAAGCTCACCGTGTCACAGCTTGACTTGGATGCAGGCATGGTGCGGTTGGAGGTTGGCACAACGAAGTCGGGTGAGGGCCGCTCGTTTTTCGTGACCAAGGAACTCCGCACGCTGCTGCAGGGGCAACTCGACTCGATTGCCGATCTCAAGAAACAGGGTGTCGTGACCCCGTTTTTATTCCACTGGGCGGATGGCTCACAGATTAAAGATTTTCGGAAGACGTGGGAGCGGGCACGGGATGCCGCAGGCTTCCCCGGCAAGCTGCTTCATGACTTCCGGCGTACAGCGGTCCGTAACCTGGAGCGAGCCTCGATTCCTCGTTCCACCGCTATGGCGATGGTGGGCCACAAGACCGAGGCGATCTATCGACGGTACGCCATTGTCGATGAGGCGATGCATCGTGAAGCCGCCGCAAAACTCGACGCGTGGGCCGAGGGTGAGACCGTGAAGACGGAGGCCCGGGGTCAGCTCAAGGCGTTCAAACGTAGTAATGGCTAAGGAATGGCTAAGATTTGGCCCGTTTACCGGGTGTTTAGTCTGAATATGTTAAGGATTTTGAGAGTCGCCTAGGTCTTTACAACACGGGAGCGCAATACTGCCCGGGTGAAGCCTGTGCAGCCGCCATCGGGGCGGACGATCATCCTCGAACTCGTCAAGGAAATGGAGGAGCGTCTCTATCCCCTCCTCTACCGCGTCCTGCCGCCCAGCGTCTATCACGTCTACCTGCATCCCGACGATTACCGCGACGTCGAAGCCGTTGCGCCGGTGATTGCCGCCGATGGGCAACGCGGCCTGAGCGACCGGGTCACCGCGCTCAATCGGCGTTCGCGCTGGCAGGAGCTCCTCCAGGGCAAACAGCCGCCGATTGAAGTGCCCTCGACGGGATGGGACATCTCACTGCACGCCGACGCCAACGGCGAGCTGCAACGCGGGCAGCTCGGCATCGTGTCGCGTCTGTCGGTACCGCCGGCGCCAACGTTCGAAGGCGGGACGCCGACAACGCGCATCGCCCGCACGGTGGTGACCGGCACGATTCGTCAGACCACCACACGGGATGAAGCTCCAGCACATGAGGCGGCACCGGCAGCCGCACCGGCGCCCGCGCCCGCGCCCGTGCCCGCGCCGGCGGCGACATCGGGGCCAGTGTCCGTGCCGCTGCATCCCCCAGCACCACTGTCTCCGCCGCAGGTAAGTGCAGGAGTCTCGACCAGCCTCGCCGACCGGCCCAGTCCGGCCGCGAGCGGCGTCGCCCGCCTCGCCTATGTCGACGAACAAGGCCCGCACGTGTTCGTCATGCGCAAGGACGTCGTCTCGATCGGCCGCGGCGGCAGCGCCCATTGGGTCGATATCCAGGTCGCCAGCGGCGCACGCGTCTCCCGCGAGCACTGCCGCATTCGGCGGGCGGACGATGGCCGGTTCTTTTTGCAGGACTTGAGCACCTGGGGAACGTCGGTGGATGGTACGCGCGTCCAACCATACGTGCGCACCTCCGCTGCCGGCCAGCTTGAAGAAACAGGTCACGAGCACGAGCTGCCGCAGGACGCCCGGATTCAGCTCGCCGACGCGTTGCTGATCGAATTTCAAACCCTGCCAGGCCGATGATGATCAACGCCCTACGCGTCGTCTTCCTTGGCAGCCTGGTCGGCGCCGTCGTCTGGCTGGCCTTTCTCGGCTGGATCAGCCGTAACGATGACTGACGCCGCGCTCCTTGCCCACGCCACCCGGCTGAACGCCGCTGCGGCGACCGACCCCGGCCGGGTCCGCACCGGCAATGAGGATCGGCACTACGTGGATCTCGACCGCGGCGTGCTGCTGGTCGTCGACGGCGTCGGTGGTCATGCCGCAGGCGAGGTTGCGGCGGCGATCGCGGTCGACGTCATCACCCAACGCCTCGACCGGCCGATCGGGACGCCGGCGCAACGCGTGCGCGAAGCCATCGCGCTCGCCAACAACGAAATTCTGCGCCAGGCGGAACGGTCGCCAACGCACGCCGGGATGACCTGCGTGCTGACGCTGGCGCTGCTGATTGAGGATCGCCTGACCATCGGTCACGTCGGCGACAGTCGCCTCTACACACTCTCGAGCGACGGCCTGGGCAAGCTGACGCACGACCACTCGCCGGTCGGCGAGCGCGAGGACGCGCAGGAGATCTCCGAAGCAGACGCGATGGTCCATCCGCGTCGCAATGAAGTGTTCCGCGACGTCGGCAGCGCGTTTCACGAGCCTGACGATCCCGATTTTATCGAGTTGATCGAGACGCGCCTGGAACCGGACGCGGCCATTTTGATCTGCTCCGACGGCTTGACCGACCTGATCCCCTCAACGGTGATCGAGCGGACAATCCGGCAACACGCAGGTGATCCAGGTCGGGTGGTCAGCACGTTGATTGCCGCCGCCAATGACGCGGGCGGCAAGGACAACATCACCGTTGTCTACGCCGAAGGCAGTGGCTTTCCGAAGGCGAACCTGTTGCCCGAGATACCGGCGGCGACTAACTCGTCGGCCGGCAATCCTGCGAGCCACGTCAGTCGCCTGACCTGGCTCGCCAGCGGTATCGTCGCCGGACTGTTAGGCGGTCTGGTGTTGAGCGCGTGGCTGGGGTTTGATCTGCTGTCGATGTCGCGCCGCGCTCGCACGCTGGTCGTCGACCGCAACGCGCCGGCGCAATATCAAACGATTACCGCCGCGGTGACGGCCGCCGCCGCCGGAGACGTGGTGCAGCTCGAACCAGGCGAGTATGCCGAACCGGTGGTCTTGAAGGATGGCGTCGACCTGATTGCGCGCGTCCCGGGCACCGCGACGCTGGTGGCGCCGTCCGGCTTTGCCGGCTGGACCAGCATCATCGCCAACGGGCGTCTCGGCAATCGGATTGCGGGCATTCGTCTGCTGGGCCGCGCCACGGCGCCGCTTGGCGTGGCGCTGCGCCTGGCGGGTCACGATCTGGTCGTCGAAGACGTGACCATCGAAGGCGCCGTGCAGGTCGGCATTGAAGTCCTCAACCCGGGTGCGATCGCGATCCGTTCGTCGCAATTTGCCGATGTGCAGGGGCTGCCGATCCGGATTAACGCCGGGGCGCAGCCTGACGTTCGGCAGAACCTGTTCGTCCGGAAAACGTCCCCGGATGCGCGCCCGGCGATCGAAGTGTCGGATAGCGGATCGCCGCAACTGAACGCGAACCTGTTTGTCGGATATGCCAACGCCGTGCAGTGGACCAGCGGCGGCACCCGCGTTGTCAGAGACAACTTTTTTATCCGCGAGCCAGGCAATGGCCGTTAGAACCCGGCCGACGACTGGCGACCTCGGTTGGGAGCTTGGCGACTATTCGATCCTTCGCACGGTCGACAGCGGCAAGTTCGGGATCGTTTATTGGGCGCAACACAAACCGACCGGCCAACAGGCTGCGCTGAAGCTGATCCCCCTCGAAGGCGCTGACAGCGAAGAGAAAGTCTCAGCTGAGCGGCACGGGGCGATGCTGCAGCAGCAATTCAGCCGCGTACACAAGGGCATGGTGCCGGAAGTCTTCGAGCATCAGCCGACCGCGATGTTCTACGCCATCGCGATGGAACTGGTCCATGGGCAGCCGCTCACCGACGTGATCGCTGCCGGCCCCCTGCCGGCCGCGCGGGCCGCGACGATCGCCCTGGCCATCTGTCGATTCCTCGAGGCGGCGCACCACTTCGAAACCGATGTCGAGGGCGTGCACTACGCGTTGATCGTTCACGGTGATCTCAAGCCCGATCACGTGCTGCTCCTGGATCAGGACGAGATCCGCGTGCTGGATTTCGGCATCGCCAAAGCACTCGCCGAACGCACGCTGGTGACGACCAATAAGTGGGGGTCGATCCAGTACGCGTCGCCAGAGCGTCTGCAGTCCGAAGGGCAGGTCAACGAGCAGGCTGACTTCTGGTCGCTCGGCGTGATGCTCTTCGAGATGGTCGCCGGCTATCGTCCCTATCGCCGGTATGAGCACAACGCCAGCCGTCTCGACGCGGCGATCAGGCGGCAGGAAGTGCCGGAGCCGCTGCCGCCCGAGGCCGACCCGCAACTGGTCGCGATCATCCGCAAGATGCTGGCGCCGCAAGTCGAGCGGCGTTATTCGTCGGCCGCGCTCATCGTCCGCGACTTCGAAGCGTATCTCGCCGGGGAGCAGACACAGGCGGCGGTCGATGCCGCGCAGGCGGGCCAGGACACCGTGCGGATTCGCCCCGAGGGCACCGCGCCGCTCCTGTCGGCGCCTGCTGCCACGCCCCCGTTGGTCATTCCGCCGATCCCGGTTAGTCCCGGACCGGCACCCTCGCCGTCAATTCCTACAGAAGCGCTACCACGGCATGCGCAGCAGACGGTCGCGACTGAAGCCATTGCCAAGCCCACAGGTAAACCGCGCAAGAAGAAGCGATCGTTTGTGTTCAGGGTCGCGCGGTTGATCGTCATCTTCGCGCTGATCTCGGCGATGGCCAGACAATGTGGCGGGGACGATCAGGCTGACAACCTGCGCGAACAAGTCGAGTCGCTCGAACCCGGCCAGGTGTCGGCGATGCGCAGCGAGTACGAGCGGCTGGCGTCTACCGGATCCCGACGGTTCGGTGACGGCGAACTGCGGTCGAGACTGCGCGACCGCCTGGTCACTCTGGCCGGACGGGTGATCCTCGAGTTCCGCACCGAGGCTCCGACGATCTCGCAGGTCGAGTGGGAGCAGGCCCGTGAATCTCTGATCTTCGCTGAAGAGTTGTCGTCACGTTCCTCGATCACCGCGAGACGCGTGTACGTCGACGCGCAATTACGACGGCTCGCGGCGCGCGATCGAGCGGGATTCGAGGAAGCGATTCGCGAGTTCCAGGAAAGTGCGCGTCTGGACGAACGCTCTCCCGACCCGTACCTGGGGCTCGCCCGGATTTACGCCTACTCATTGCGCGAGGTCGAACCGCTCCTTGAGGCGATCAATGACGCCGAGGAGCGCGGCTACACCCGCGGCCGCCGCGAGCGGGCGCAAATCGGCGATGCCTACCGCTTCCGCGCGGATCGCGCCCGCGCCGCAGCGGCGCAACTGGATGACGACGCGCGGCGCGAACGCCTGCACGACGCCGTGGCCGATTACGGCCACTGCATCACGCATTTCGAGGGCCTGGACTTCTTCGATTCGGAAACCAACCTCCGCACCTGTCGCCGGCGGCTGACCGAAGTCGGCGATGCACTGCGCGAGCCAGACGCCGATGGCGCGCCGCGGCCGGTGATGCTGACCGCGCGTCCAGGGCTGTAGCGTGCGCATCGTCAACGCGTCCCCCGCGAATACACCCCGCCGGCGATTGGCGATGCCGGCCGGCGGTCGCGCCGCGGCCATCGAGCGCCTTGGTCTTGCCGCGACGTCACTCGTGCTGCTGCTCGGCCTGTGGCTGACCTACGCCGAACAGCGCAAGACGTTCGCGGTCTCCGCAGCCGACCTGCAGAGCGGCGCCGTCATCAACCTCAACGCGGTCGGCGACGGCAGTGCACTGGTCCCACACCTGACGATGTTCACTGCGCGCGCGGAACAGGCGGCGGTGGCGTCCGCGGTCTACAAGCGGCTATCGGGCGCGACCGGCGAACGCATCGAGCACGTCGGCGGGCTGGCCTCGGTCCGGTTACCAGTCTCACAAATCCAGGCCGACCCGCGCCTGGTCGTCCTCAATCAGCGACTCCTGATGCGACCCGCCGCGACTGAGATCGCGGTGTTCAACGGGGCCGACATCGCCGAACTGAAACGTGCGTTTGTCGTGCGTTCATCGAGCGAGTTCAGTCGACGGATCGCGGTGGCGCTTGCGCTGTTCATGTTGGCGTTCTGGATCACCCATCTGGTCCGCTGGTGGCACAGCGCGATCGGCGATCCGCTGTTGCTCCCACTGGCCCATTTGCTGACCGGGCTCGGTGTGCTGACGATGCTCGCGCTCCGCGATCCACTGCGCGATATGGTGGTGGCGGAAACGGTCGCCGGCGGCATCGCGGCGGGCTGTGCACTGTGGACGGCGCTGGCGTTTGTTGATTTCGAAGACCCGCGACTGCGTCGAGCAGTGCTCGCGCCACTGACGGTGGCGGTGGTCCTGGCGGTGGTCGTTATTCTGTTTGGCAACGGCCCGACTGGCAGTCCCGCGCGCGTCAATCTGTTGGGAGGGCAACCGGTCGAAGCGGTGCGCTTGCTGGTGGTCTTCTCGCTCGCCGCCTACTTCGCCCGTCGATGGCAGTTCCTCCGGGAGTTCTCGGCTGATCTGGGCGCCACCGGACGGGTGCGGCGCTGGATCCGGTTACCGCGATGGAAGGACGTGCGGCCGCTCGCGGTCAGCATTGCCGCGCTGCTGACGTTGTTCTTCGTGCAGCGCGATCTCGGGCCGGCTCTCGTCCTGTCATGCGTCTTCCTCGGCCTTTACGGTATTGCGCGGGCGCGCGTCGCACTGGTGATCGCAGGCGTTGCGGTGCTGACGACCGGATTCGCAATTGGTTACCTGCTGGGTGTGCCGTCAACGGTGACACGTCGGGTCGCGATTGCGCTCGACCCGTGGCAGAACGCCCTCCCCGGGGGCGATCAAATTTCGCACGCGTTGTGGGCACTGTCGAGCGGCGGCCCATGGGGCGTCGGGCCGGGTGTCGGCGAACCGCAAGTCATTCCCGCCGGGCATACCGATCTGGTGCTGGCCGCACTTGGCGAAGAACTGGGTTACGTGGGTGTTGCGACTGTCGCCGCACTGTTCGCACTCCTCGTCTGGCGGCTCCTGCGCATTGCCGTGCGCGCGCCCGGCGACTACACCACGTTTCTGACCATCGGCCTGACCCTTGCGCTCGCCGTGCAGGGACTGGTGATTGTCGGCGGCATCCTCGGCCTGCTGCCGCTCGCCGGTGTGGTGACGCCGTTTTTGAGTTACGGGCGTTCCGCGATGCTCAGCAACTTTGTCGCGCTTGGTGTCTGCGCGGCCCTTGCGCGACGACGCGGGCCGGTGCGTGAAGCCTTCGCGCCACCGGTGCGCGGCCTCGCCTGGACCCTCGCCGTCGCCGCGCTGATCATTGTCGTCCGCGCTGCGGACGTGCAGGTCCTTCGTGCTGACGAGGTCGCGACCCGCGCCAACCTGACGCAGCAGGCAGACGGCGGGTTCCGCTTCCAATACAACCCGCGTCTGACGAGCGCCGCGCGGTCGATTGAGCGCGGTACGATTTACGATCGCGATGGCGTGCCGATCGCGACGAGCCGGCCGCAGGAAGTCGAGAAGTTTGCTGCGCGCTATAAGACGCTCGGTCTGGATCTGCCGGCAACATGCCGCAAGGGCCGCGACCGCTGCTATCCGCTCGGCAGTCTGGCCTTTCACGTCCTCGGCGAGGCCACACGGCAAACCAACTGGGCGGCGCGCAACACCTCGTACGTCGAAAAGGACTTTGACGCACAGCTGAAAGGCTTTGACGATCGCCCGCAAACGATCGAGGTGCGGCACCCCAGGACCGGAACGCTGCACCCCGTCGTCCGACGCGACTTCGCCGACCTGCTGCCGCTGGTCCGACACAAAGGCAATCCTGGTCACGGCGCTGTGCGCCGGATTTTGCAGCGCGAGCGCGATCTCCACACGACGATCGACGCGGGTCTGCAGGTTCGGACGTCGCGCGCGTTGCGTGATCATGCGGGACGCGCCGGTTCATCACATGGTGCTGCGGTCGTGCTCGAGCCCGGGACCGGGCAGTTGCTCGCGGCGGCCAGCTATCCATGGCCCGACAGTGCGGAACTCGCCGGCGAACGGCCGATTCCGCCCGACGCGCTGCTCGATCGCGCGCGCTACGGTCTCTACTCGCCGGGGTCGACATTTAAATTGGTCACCGCAGTGGCTGCACTGCGCACGGCGTCTGCGGTGCAGCACTCGCGTTATCAGTGCGTCCGTCTGCCCGATGGCCGCGTCGGTGGTCGAGTCCGCGGCGCCGCCGACCCGGTGCGCGACGACCCGCTCGATCACACGCCTCACGGCCTGGTCGATCTGCATCGCGGCCTGGTCGTGTCCTGCAATGCCTACTTTTCGAATCTCGCGAACTTGATCGGGCCGCAGATTTTGAGCGAGGTCGCAAGCGAAGCGCAGATTGCCGCCGCCCGTGCGCCGGCCGCGCAGAATCTCCGCCGCACGTTACCCTTTGCCGGTTATGGTCAGGGCGAGGTGCTGGCCTCGCCGATGCGAATGGCTGGTGTCGCCGCGGCGTTGGCCGCTGGAGGCATGATGCGCGAGGTGCGCGTGACGGCCGATCGGCAGGCGCGACCCGCTGGCACGCAGTGGATCGGCGCGCAGGGCGCGGCCCAAGTCCGAGGTTACATGCGCGAGGTGGTGACCGGCGGTACGGGCCGGGTGCTCGCCTCCCACCCACTCGCGATCGCCGGCAAAACCGGCACCGCGGAGGTGGATGGCCGCCGCTCGCACTCGTGGTTTGTCGGCTTCGCACCGTTCACCGGCCAGCAGCGCATCGCCTTCGCGGTCCTCGTCGAGCATGCCGGCTACGGCGCGCGCGTCGCCGCGCCACTCGCCGGTGACATCGTCAGTGCCGCGCACAGCTTTGGACTCGTCAAATGAACGACATCATCGCCCGGATCGACGGCGCCGTTCGGTTGGCGGTTCAGCGTCTACAAACGTGGTTCGATCCGCCGCTCGATGCCCACACCAAGCCGCTCGAGATTCGTGAAGCGATCATCGAGGACATCGAGCAACGCGTCGAATCGGTCGGCGCAGGCCGTCGCGTGCTGCCCTACAACAGCGTCACCGTCACCGTGCTCGCGGCTGATAAGCCGGCGCGCGCTCGACTGCAGGCGGCGCTCGCCGGCATGGAGGAATCGGTCACCGCGCGCCTGACCGAAATTCGCTGCGCGATTCCTGCCGGCTTTGTTGTCGACACGCGCTACGTGGCCCGGCCTGCAGCCACGTGGGCTGCAGGGCAACGGCTGGCCGTCGACTACCAGGCGCGTGAGGTGCCCAGTGTTGCTGCGACCGCACCCGAGGATGCGGCCCGCGTCGAGATCACCGTGACCCGCGGCCAGGCGACCCAGCCCTCGTATAGTTTTGGCGAGACGCATGTCCGCATCGGTCGCAGCGAACAACCGATCGACGGACGGGGCCGGCCGCGCGCCAATCATGTCGCGTTCCTGGAAGGAGGCGACGCCCACAGCCGCACCGTGGGACGCGCGCACGCATCGATCCGCTATGACACCACGCGCCGCGAGTTTCGCGTGTTCGACGATGGCAGCCATAACGGGACACGGGTCAGTCGCGACGGCGCGTTGCATGAGGTCAAGCCGCACGATCCGGTCGGCGTCACGCTGCGATCAGGGGATGAGATTCAGCTTGGGACAGCGGCGTTACGGGTGCAGATCGAACTACGCGCGACGCGAAACCCGTAATCGGTGTAACCAAACGCCGGGTCGAGCTTGCTGCGCGCGGCGTTACGGCTGATCGTGACCGCATGCCGCCACGCGCCACCGCGCGACACACGTTTCACACCTGATGCCGGCCCGGTCGGATTGCGCTCCGGTGAGATTGCGTAATAGCCCGACGCATGCCAGTCGCCACACCATTCATGGATGTTGGCGCCGATGCCGAAGATGCCGTAACGATTTGCCTGGCCGAGCGCGACTGGCCAGGGCCCTGGCTGGGGTCCGCGACCGCCGTCCGGAATCCACTCCGGGATCGCGTCACCCCACGCGTAGCGCTCACCTTCGGCGCCGCCGCGTGCGGCGCGTTCCCACTCCGCTTCGGTCGGCAGCCGCACGGCATCGCCGCGCAGGCAACACCAGTCACAAAACGCCTGGGCGTCGAGCCAACTGACGCCGACGACCGGCAGGTCCGCCGCTGGAGCGTCAGGGCCCCAATCGCGTGGTCGTTGGTGATCGGTCGATGCGAGAAAGCGCGCGTAGTCGGCTTGCGTCACCGGATAGATGGCGATCTCGACCGCGTCGACCCACACCCGATGGACCGGCTGCTCGTCCTCCTGGCCATCATCGCTGCCCATCAAAAAGTGGCCTTCTGGAATGCGCGCGAACGTGGTCATGACGTGGCTGGGCTCCTGACGACCCTCATCGAGCCCGCGTGAATCGCAGGTCCCAGACCCGATCCTGCTTGATGCTCAAAGCCTCAACCTTCCCGTTGGCGTCCCGGCGGAATGTGACTTCGCCGATCAAGCCACGGAAGGCGTCGGTAGCGACGGGCGTCAGCGTGACGACTGTATCCGGGCGTCGCTTCAGCACCAGCTTGCCCGCATCAACCGCGGCGGTCAGCATCGTCTCGGCCTCATCGCTCCAGTAGTTGCCGGCAAGTTCAGCGAGTTTCTCGGCAGTGGGAGGCGGGGCCATCGCCGGAGCGGCTGGACGTGCCGGGGCCGCCGGTGCGGCCGGTTGCAGCCGTCCTGCCAGATAGAGATCAGAGACGGCATTCGCCGATCGGGTCGCGTCACCGGTGCTGCCGTTGCAGAGCACCGCGACCGACGTGTGTGCCGCAGGAAAACGATTGAGGTGCGCGCGATACCCGGCCGTGGCGCCGCTGTGATAGACGTTCTTCATGCCGCGGTGGATGTTGACGAAGAGCCCGAGCGCGTAGTCGAGAGCTCGGCCATCGTTGTAGCGTCCCGGCGTCTGTTGCTCGCCGAGCAGTGCCGGGTCGCCGACAATCGGCGCGACGTAATTCTCATTCCACTTCAGCAAGTCGCCGACCGTCGTCAGCAGCCCGCCGTTGCCGTGGACGTTTTCGAACGGCATCTCGATGCGATAGCTCGCGCCGTCGGCGGCATAGGCGATCGCCCGACCCTTGACGATGCGGGTGTGGTCGTCGCGCCAGGAGGTGTGGGTCATGCCCAGCGGCGCGAAGATGCGCTGGGTCGAGAACTCGGCGAATGACAGACCACTCACCCGCGACACGATAATGGCCGCGAGGTTGAAGCCGGTGTTGCTGTAGGACCACTGGGTGCCGGGCGGGAAGTTCAAGGTCTTCTGTCGAGCGACGATTTCGAGAACGTGCGCATGCGTGTATTCGCGAGTGGTCCGGGGCCAGCCGCCAACTGCGGCAATGCTCCCCCAGTCGCGCAAGCCGCTGGTGTGGGTCAGCATGTGGCGAATCGTTAACGGCGCGCCGTAGTCGGGCAATTCCGGAACGTATGTGCGCACCGGGTCATCGAGGGACAGCTTGCCGTCCTTCATCAGCAGCAGGATGGCCATCGCGGTGAACTGCTTCGACAGCGAGCCGGCCTCGAACACCGTCTCGGGCCTGTTCGGCACATCGTGCTCGAGGTCGGCCATGCCGTAGGCTTTCGCAAGCACCGGCCGTCCGCCGACGGCGACGCCGACCGCGCAGCCGGGAGTTGATGTCGTCCACTTGGCGAACAGCCGATCGACATCGGCTTCGACACTGGGTAGTGGTGAAGGCGCGGCCTGTGAGGCGGCCATCGACGCGGCGGCAAGAGCCGCAGCGGCAATGCCGAGCGCGATTCGTTTCAGCATGATGATCAACCCACAGAGGACAGATTACACATAGTCATTGCGTCAGGCGTCGATCGTCACCGGCGCGGCTGATGCGGGATTCATTTCTTAATCAGCGGATGGACGTAACCGGTCGGCAGCACGTGGTCGGCATCGACGCGGAAGACCAGATAGTCGAGATCCTGCTCGATGGCGCTAAACCAGTGGGCCACACCCGGCGGGACGATGATGACGTCGCCGGGGCCAATCTTGCGGCTCTGCCCGTTCTCAATGCCGCTGCCGTTGGTGCTCGGACCCACCAGGATCTTCACGACGGTGCCGTCTGCCGCAGCGACGGTTTCGTTGGTCATCCGGCCGCCGGTCACGAACGTCCCAGCGCCGGCGAGCAGGTAATAGATCTCGGTGACCTGGCTGTGCGAGATGGCGTTCTGCTTGGCTTTGCCCGACCGGTGCAGAATCCCAACCGCGACGTTGTACTTGCCAATGTCGACCACTTTGATCTGCTGATCGGCGACGCCGTCCGGATTCATACTCTTCAGAACAGTCATGAACTCGGCGCGGGTAATGTCGGTGGCGGCGGTCGGTGGACCAGCAGATTGAGCGAACGACGCCGAGGACACGAGCGTGACGATCAACGCGGCGCCGATGGCAGTACAACGCGTAAACATCCCAATCTCCTTTGAATGACGCGGACGATGCGGGCATGTTACAGCCCACGGGTAGCCGACAGCCAGTGAGTGGGCTTACAGTTGGCCAAGCATGACCCGAATTTTCGCGTGCGGCGTCCTCCTCTTCTCGGCTCTGTTGTCGGCGCAAACCCCGCCGCAGCTCACCGCGATCCGGCCCGGCACGCGCGTCGTGCTCGACGGCCACAACGCCTATCCCTACAACGGCAAATACGTCGATCGCATCGATCGCGCGCTGGCCGGGGGCCTGCCGGTGGCGATCGAGCAAGACCTGGTGTGGCGGCCAGCGACGGCGACTACCCCGGCACGCTCGATCGTCTCGCACGGCGAGCCGTATGACGGCAGCGAGCCGTCGATGAAGACCTATTTCTTTGAGCGCATTCGCCCGCTCGTCGAAGAGGCGCTGCGCGACGGCGACAGAACGCACTGGCCGTTGATCACGCTCAACCTCGATCTCAAGTCGAACGAACCCGAACATCACCGCGCGCTGTGGGGTCTGCTTGGCGAGTATGAAAGCTGGCTGACGACCGCGGAGCGTGTCGCCGACTGGCGGGTGGTGGCGCCGCTCGATGTCAAGCCGGTGCTGGTACTGACCGGTGAATCCGACGAGCAACTCACGTCCTTTCATGACGCGCTGCCGGTTGGCAGCCGGCTGCGATTGTTTGGTGCGATGCCGATGCCCGCTCCACCGATCAAAGGCGTCAGCGAGGACGTTGCTGCAGCGCGCTTCTGGGAAGCGATGCCGACCTCGACGTTGCCGCGCGCCACCAACTATCGGCGCTGGTGGAATGCCAACTGGCGGGTGGTCGAAGCGGGCGGCCAATCCAAGGCTGCCGACTGGACGACGAATGACGAGGCGCGACTGCGCACGTTGGTGCGCAAAGCGCACGACGCCGGGCTGTGGATCAGACTGTGGACACTCAACGGACTGCCGGCCGCCGAGTACGACGCCTTCGGATGGTCGCAGGGCTACAACTTCGGCACCCTCGACGCCGCGCGTCAGCGCTGGCGGGCGGCGATCGCGGCCGGTATCGATTTCGTCGCGACCGATCAATATGAAGCGTTCACCGCGACGATGGCGGAAACGGGCCGGCGCCCAATCGCCTCACGCGCGATTGTGATCGAGGGCACGCTGACCGCCACCGATCGGCTGATGTGGATCGAGCGGCCGTTCGACGTACCGGCTGGCACCGCGCGCATTGATGTCGACACCAGTTATACCGACCGCGAACAAGGCACCGCCATCGAGTTTGGCCTCTACGACCCGCAGCGGTTTCGCGGCGCGAGCCGCACCAGCAAGACGGCGTTCTTCGTCAGCCGCAGCCTCGCCACGCCGTCCTACCTCACCGGCGATCTCCCGGCGGGTCGGTGGCGCTTGTTGATGGGGATTCCAAGTATCCGCGACGGCGTGACCTCCAGGTATCGCGTCGTCGTCAGACTCACGCCGGAGGGAGCGGCTGAGACACCACCGCTGACGGTTGCCGCAGCGGTCGCCAACGACGGACCGCGCTGGTATCACGGCGACTTACATAGCCACACCATGCACAGCGACGGCTTCCGCTGCGCCGATGGCCGCGGCGGCGAGCAGGGGTGTGCGGCGCACCTGATCGCCACGGCCGCGCAACAGCGCGGCCTCGACTTTGTCGCGGTCACCGACCACAACACCACCAGCCATCACGCCGAGATGATCGGCGTGCAAGCGCGCCACCAGCGGCTGTTGCTGCTACGCGGACAGGAGCTCACCACCTTTTACGGTCATGCCAACGCGTTCGGCACCAGCGACATCCTCGATTTTCGCATTGGTCAGTCGCCAGGCCCCAGGCCTCAGGCCTCAGACAGCGACAGGGCAACCGTCACGGCAAACATGGTTTTCTCGGACGCGCGGCGGCGTGGCGCGGTCGTGTCGCTCAATCATCCGGGTCGCGAAACCGGCGAACGTTGCACCGGCTGCGGCTGGAACGCGCCCGACACCGACTACGCCCTGATCGATGCGATCGAAGTGGTCAACGGGCGGGTGATCTCCGGTCCCACTGCTGGCGAGCCGTTCTGGCATGCGCGACTCAACGAAGGGCATCGCCTCACCGGCATCGGCGGCAGCGACGATCATGGCGCGTCGACGCAGGCCGGCGCCGCCATCGGCACGCCGACGACGGTGATTTATGCGGCGGCGCTGACTGAAACGGCGCTGCTCGCCGGGCTTCGTGCCGGACACGTCTTTATCAAGACGCGCGGGCCGGACGGTCCCGACGTGCGCTTCTCGGCGCCGGCCCAGAACGCGATCATGGGCGATGTCGCGGTGGCCGGATCGACACCGCAGGCGGTGACTTTTCGCGCCGAGATTCGCGGCGCGCTCGGCCAACAGGTCGACGTGATCCGCAACGGCGTGGTCACCGATGCCGTGCGCGGCCCCTTGACCAGCAGTGACGCGGTCCTCGACTTCTCGATGGCGGTGTCGCGCGGCGACTGGGTGCGAATCAACGTGCGCGATGCCGACGGGATCACCGCCATCGCCAATCCGATCTACTGGAGGTAGTGGTGATCTGGCGACTTGGCGATCTAGAGATCTAATGATCTGGGGATCTGGCCCTCAGTCCCGCTTGGCGGGCATCGAACGCGATGACTCGTCGCGGGGGGCGGAGCTAGGGGGCCGGATTGCCCAATTCACCGGCCCGCTCGATCGCCGGATCATTCCGCTATACTGCGCCCCATGAAGATTGCGTGTCGACTCTCCATCGTGCTGCTGCTCGTCAGCGTCGCTGCAGAGGCTCAGGTCCGCCCCGAAGCGGACTTGTGCGCAGTACCTCCCGGAGCTCAACCGTTGCTCCCCGCCAAACTCATGACCGGCATGGGCACCACCAACATGCCGGTCACCACCACCTCCGAAGAAGCGCGAAAGTTCTTCAATCAGGGCATCTCGCAAATGCACTCGTTCTGGTTCCTCGAATCGGAACGTTCCTTCCTGCAAGCGGCGACGCTCGACCCGAATATGGCGATGGCCTATTGGGGCATCTCGGTCAGCGCGGCCGGCGATTACCGCCCTGCGTTCCAGTTGATTCGCGACCCCAACGAAGGCGGACGCGCGCCCGGACCCGAGGCCACATCGGCGCAATCCGCGACCCTCGCACGCAGCACCAGCGGCGCCGCACTCAGCCCGGTGGTCCGCGCCAAGGAAGCCGCCGAGAAGGCGATGACGCTCCGCGACAAGGTCTCAGCGCGCGAACGTCTGTACATTGAAGCGGAATGGGCGCGCCGCAATCCGGCCTCGACCTCTCGCGATGCCGACCACATCACCGCGCTGCGCAAACTCATCGCCGCCCATCCTGACGACGAGGAAGCCGCTTCGATCCTTGGTCTGGCGTTACTCGATGGTTATGACTCGGTGACCAAGAAGCCGCGCACGCACACACTCGAAGGCATCGCACTTCTCGAGTCGGTCGTGGCTGGAAATGACGAGGCCTTTGGCGCGCATCACTACTTGATCCACGGCTACGAGGGCAGCGAGACGCCGGAACGCGCGTGGCACGCGTGCCGTCGCTATCCCGCACTGGTCTCGAACATTCCGCACGCCTTGCACATGCCCGGGCACATCTATGCGCAAAGCGACCGCATTGATGACGCGATCGCGGCGTTTGCGGCGGCCGCCGACAACGAACGCGGCTACATGGGCGCCGACGTGCTCTATCCCAATGGCCATCACGGGCACAACGTCCACTTCCTGATTCACTCACTGAATCTTGAGGGCCGCTACAACGATTCGATGACCGCGGTCGGTCATCTGATGAACGACTTCAAAGAGACGCCACGGGAGCGAACGGGTAGCAACCAGCGCGTGACGTATCGCCAGGGCTATTACGGTCTGGTCAAGACGCTGGTCCGCTTCCAACGCTGGGACGTGATTCTCGACGGTTCGACGATCCCTGTGTACGACCGGCCGGAGCAGCACGCATGGCGACTGTGGGCCACCGGGCTGGCGCAAATCAACCGGCAGCAGTTGGACGCGGCGCGCGCGACGCTCAAAGAGATGGGCGCGCAGATCAGGAACGCCACCGGGTCGAAGCGTCCTCTGTCGATCGCTGAAATGGAGCTGGAGGCGACGCTGATGGCCCACACCGGCGATCGCAAGAAAGCGTTCGACTTATTCCGCAAGGCGGCGACTGACGAAGCGGCGCTGCTCTACACCGAGCCGCCGTCCTATCCACGCCCGGTCGTCGAAGGAATGGCCAACACCGCGCTCGCGCTCGGTGAGGCGGTCACCGCCGAAGAGGGCTATCGAATCGCATTGCAGCGCGAACCCGGTAGCGGCCGTGCGCTACTCGGCATTGCCAATGCGTTGATGGCACAGGGACGGATCATCGAAGGCCGACTCGCGCATGAGCGAGCGCTGGTGGCGTGGAATAAAGCTGACGTCGATGTGGCGATGATCAAGTCGACGTCGCGGACCGACGCACCGCGACGTTGAAAACAACACGGCGCAGAGGCACGGTGGCACGGGGCGGGGACAGGTTCGCGGAACCTGTCCCCCAGAATCTGTTGAACGAGATCGGCGATCTGACGCCCGGTAAAGTCCTTTCCCTCTACGGCCGCCGCTAGTCTCCCCTCGCGATCGATGATCGCGGTTTGCAGGGTGTGCGTAATCAGTCCTGAGTCAGGCCAATACTCGACGCCAAACGCCGCGCAGACCGCTTCGATATCGGCAGCGCTGCCGGTCAGGAAATGCCAGCCGGGAATGTCCGCACGCTGCGCCCGTGCGAAGGCAGCGAGACGTTGCGGGGTGTCGTACTGCGGATCGAAGGTCACCGTCAGCAACGCGACATCCTTGCCGAGCCGCTCGCGAAAGCGGTCCCGCACAGCCGCGAGGTTGGCGATCATCCGCGGACAGTAGTCCGGCAATGGACAGCGCGTGTAGATAAATGTGACGACCACGACCTTGCCGCGGAGCGAGGCCAGGGAGATCCGCTCGTTGTGCTGATTGGTCAGGGCGAAGTCCGGGAGCGTGGCGCCAATCGCGGTCAGGGTTGGCGTCGCCGGCGTCATGATCAGCCCCGCGTCCGCCGGCGCGGCATTGAGGACGCGCACGCGATCGATGTGGCTGGCCTGTTTGCCGACGACCAGACGAAAGCCGACGCGATCGCCGGGGCGCAGCGTCGATAGCGGCGCCGCGTCGCGCACGGCCAACGGCATCACCATCGCCTCCATGACTCCCGGCACCTCGTCGTGCGACACGGTGAGCGTCGAGCCCGGACGGTCGACGCGTAACACCAGGCCGGTCGCCTGATAGGTCGTCGCACACCCCGTGGTCAACACCGCGGCGATGATCGCGACGGCGCGCGTACGCATCATGCGCCTCCCGCCGCCAACGCCCGGCGTCCGTGATCGCGGCACCGTTGCCCTGGTCACTTGCCGGGCACTGGTGTCGAAGTAGTATTCAGCGAACGGGAGGAGCGGCAAGCGGCCATTCTAGCCTGCACGGCGATTCGTATTCTGCTTCAGGAGTTCAATGACCATGCACCACCATCCTTTCCGGCTTCTCCTCGGCTCTGTTCTTCTCGTCTCCGTCGCGGCCAAGGCAGGCGCCCAGGCTCCGGCACCGACTCACAAGCATTACGACACGCCTCCGGGCTATGACCGGGCGCCGGCGCCAGGGATGCCGCTGGCACCGCGCCTGCAGAATCTCGGCGTTCACACCTTCCCGGTGTCGACCAGGAACAAAGACGCGCAGCGGTTCATGAATCAGGGCGTCAATCTCGTCTACGGCTTCAATCACGCGGAAGCTGCCCGCGCCTTCGCAGAAGCGGCGCGGCTCGACCCGATGCTGGCGATGGCGTATTGGGGCCAGGCGCTGATCCTCGGTCCGAACATCAACGCGCCAATGGATCCGGCGAACGAAGCGAAGGCGTTCGAACTCGTCCAGAAGGCGCAGGCGCACAAGAGCCACGCCACGCCTCGGGAGCGCGCGTATATCGACGCCTTAGCCAAGCGTTACACCGGCAAGGCGGATGATCGCGGTGCCGCTGATCGCGCATACGCCGACGCCATGCGCGCCGTGGTGCAGGCGCACCCGACCGACCTGGACGCGCGGACCATGTTCGCCGAAGCGTTGATGGACCTGCGCCCGTGGAACTACTGGACGCGCGATGGTGTCGCGTATGAAGAGACGCGCGAAGTGCAGGCGGCGCTCCAGCAGGTGATCAGGCGCCACGATAAGCATCCCGGCGCATTGCACCTGTGGATTCATCTTTGGGAGTCGACCGACACGCCGGAACGCGCCGAAGCGGAAGCCGACCGGTTGTTGCCGTTGATGCCAGGCGCCGGTCACATCGTGCACATGCCGGCACATATTTATCAGCGCGTTGGACGCCACGCCGACGTGGTGTCCTCGAATCTCCTTGCCGCGAAGGCCGACGAAGACTACATCACGCAGTGCCGCGCGCAGGGGATGTACCCGCTCGGGTATTACCCGCACAACCTGCACTTCATCTGGATGGGCGCCTCGGCGAGCGGTCGACGCCAACTGGCTCTCGAATCGGCGCACCGTGTGGCGAATGCCATTCCGAACGAGGCGCTGGGTACGCTGCCGATTCTCCAAGGCTTTGTCGTGGTGCCCTACTGGGCGATGGTGCGCTTTGGGGAATGGGACGCGGTCCTCGCGGACAAAGGGCCGCGGCACGATTCGGCGTTCACGCGCGCCACGCACAGTTTCGCGCGGGCGATGGCCTTCACCGGCAAGGGTCAGCTCGAAGAGGCCGAGCGCGAGCTGGCGCGGCTCCGGATGATCGTCGGCGACGCCGATTTAAAGGGGCAGGTCACGTTCTCGAACAACACTGGCGTGGCGATCATGCGGATCGCGCCAGAAGTCGTCGCAGGGGAAATCGCGGCGAAGCGCCAGAACTGGGATGTGGCCGTCCTGCATTTGGACCGCGCCATTCGCTACGAGGACGCGTTGATTTATCAGGAGCCGGCCGATTGGCATGCGCCGGTTCGACAGAATCTTGGTCGCGTGCTCCTCGCCGCCGGGCGGCCCGACGAGGCCGAGGCCGTGTATTGGGAAGACTTGCGCAAGAACCCGGAAGCAGGTTGGGCGCTGTTTGGTTTGCTGCAGGCGCAACGCGCGCAGGGAAAAACCGAGGAGGCGGCGCTCACCGAAGCGCGTTTCAAGAAGGCGTGGAAGGATGCCGACTTCGACTTGAGCGCCGAGGCGGCGCGCCGCGCCTCACGTTGACACAGGAGCGGCCGGCAGCCGCACGGTAAACGTCGCGCCCTGCCCATCACCGGCGCTGTGCGCGGTCACCGAGCCGCCGTGCAATTCGACCAGGCTACGGACAATCGCCAAGCCCAGGCCCAGGCCCCCGTGGGGGCGTGAGGTGGTGGCATTCTGCTGACGAAAGCGCTCGAAGACGTGCGGCAGGAAGTCCGGGCTGATCCCGATGCCGGTATCGCTGACGGCGATCACGATCTCTTCAGCGATCTGTGACACGGCCACTTCCACGCGCCCGCCGGCGACGGTGAACTTCGCGGCATTCGACAGCAGGTTCCAGACGACCTGCTGCAGCCGCCCCCCGTCGCCGTTCACTGCCCCGACCCCGTCGTCGATCCGCGCGTCGAGGGTGATGCCCTTCGCGTCGATCGCCGGGCTCACCGCTTCCATTGCGTTCCTGACGATCGCGGTGATCTCGACTCGCCGCACGTGGAGCCGCATCTTGCCAGTCATGATTCCCGAGATGTCGAGCAGGTCATCGATCAAGCGGGTTTGCGCCTGCGCGTTACGCTGGATCGTCCGTAACGCCCCTTCCTTACGCGACTCGTCCACCAGCCCGTCAACCAG
The DNA here is from genome assembly GCA_035575715.1 of Vicinamibacterales bacterium. GTDB lineage: Bacteria > Acidobacteriota > Vicinamibacteria > Vicinamibacterales > UBA2999 > JACCSI01. The sequence continues at coordinate 83,180 of DATLXN010000001.1, forward strand.
CAAGCCGGCCCACCCGGAAATCGCGGTCAACGGGGTCCGCAATTCGTGGGAAACGGTCATCACGAACTCATCCTTGAGCGCGCTGGCCGTCTCCGCCTCCAGCCTGGCGCTCTGCTCCCTGGCGACGGTGGCGGTCAGTTGATCGTTGGCTAGCGCGAGGCTTTCGGCCTCGCGCTGCTTGGTTTCAGCGAGGGCCAATTCAGCCACGGCCCGTTGATCGATCTGTCGATACAGCACGAACAGCGTCGCCGCGAGCAGGAGTGAGGCGACGCCGAAGGCGACGGCAGACCCGAACGCCTCGCGACGCCACGCGGTCAATACTTCGTTCCGGTCCAGTGAGACGGCGACAATCAGCGGGCGCGACGGGGTGACGCGAAAGGCGCTGAGCATTTCAGGGCCATCGGGGCGTACCGGGCCGCGCAAATTCCCGTGCGGACCCCCGGTAGCTGCCGCCTGAAAAATCGGGTTACCGTTTGCCGATTCGCCAATCGGGTTGTCGAGCGACGGTTCGCGCAGGACAACGACACCGCTGGCGTGAAACAGCCACAACACGCCGCGTTCGCCGACGTTGACGCGCTGGAAAAACGCGCGCATGTTGGCCGGCATGAAGGAGGCAACCACCTGGCCGTCGACCTCGCCGCCGGCAGTGGTGATGCGGCGGCCGAGCGGGAAGGCACGTGCAATCACCGGCGATTCGAACGGCGAACCAACCACCAGTTGATCGGAGGTATCGCCCGCGGTCCCGTCGACGAGCGGAACCCCGCGACGCGACTGGCCGATGATGTCGCCCCGCGTTGAATGGCGAATGACGCCGTGTCGGTCGACCACCGAGATCGCACCAATCGTGGTCAAGCCGGCGCGTGCCGATTCGAGACTTGGCCCCCACTCGTGCGCCGGCGCTGATGGGCCGCCGACGCGGCGGCTGTGCAACGCGAGTTGACGGAGGGCGGCGTCGCCCGCAGCAAAGGTTTCTGCGACGTAGCCGGAGAGCACGAGGGCGAGGCTCCCGGCACGTTCGTCGGCCGCCTGCAGGGTGTCGGCGCGCGATCGCTGCAGATCGACCACCCGCAGGCCTCCCATCACCACCACGACGCTCGTCGTGAGCGCGCCAATGACTACCTTGCGCATCTAGTCGCCCAGTGCGCGCTTGGCTTGTTGGTTATGCCTGATGATGTGTGCGATCGCCCACTCGCCGGCCTGGTAGACCGTCACGGTGCCGACCAGCCGATTGGTAAAACATTTCGCGCCATGCTCGGCGCTCAGGCCAGCGAGCGCCTCGCGTAGTCGCGCCGCGCTGTCACGGACGAGGCCGACGGCCTCGCCCGCCGAGATCGATGGCGGCGGGGTAAAGCGGGACGGGGCTTCGAACTTCTCCGGGATCGCGGTGGCCACCTCCTGCCACGGCCGCTCGGCGAAATCAGCCGCGGCCTCGGTCGCGACTCCGGCGCTGCCATCGATCACCGACGTGAAATTGTCGTTGACCATCGCGACATGCGCGGCCATTTGCGCCGGCGTCCAGCCAGACTCCGCCTGTTCGGCACGCTCCCCGGCGCGTTCGAGGCGAGCGGTGAAGCGGCTGGCCGCTTCATCGAGTTGCGACAACATGTGCGACACGCGGGTCGCGTGGTCAGTCGGATTGGACACGCATCTTCTCCTGTGGTGAACTGACCGAGTCTAATGCATCCCACCGCGCGTAGGCGGCGTGCAGGTCGCGCTCAATTGCCTGAATACGCGCCAGCGTTGTCTTGATCGCGTCAGCGCCTTCTTTGTAGAACTCTGCCGCGGCGGAACGAGCCTGCAACTGCGATTGTTCAGCCTCGAGCGCACCGATGCGAGACGGCAGTTCGTCGAGCTCGCGCCGTTCTTTGAAGGAGAGTTTCTTCGTGCGCGCGCCCTTTGCAGGACCTGCTCCGGCTGCTGTCGTCCCCGCCGCCGTGGCTGCCGTACCCGATCCGGTTCCCGACGTCCCCGCCACCTTGGCCGCCGTACCGGCCCGCTGGCGCAGCCAGTCCTGATACCCGCCCGTGTATTCGACGACGCGGCCGTCGCCTTCGAAGACCATCGTGCTGGTCACCACGTTGTCGAGGAAGCGGCGGTCGTGACTGACCAGCAGCAATGTGCCGGGCCATTCAAGCAACTGCTCTTCCAGCAGCTCCAACGTTTCAAGATCGAGGTCGTTGGTCGGCTCGTCGAGCACCAGGACATTCGCCGGCCTGGTGAACAGCCGGGCGAGCAGCAAGCGGTTGCGCTCGCCGCCCGACAAGGCCTTCACCGGCGAACGGGCGCGTTCGGGCGGAAAGAGGAAGTCCTGCAGGTAGCCAATGATGTGGCGCGACTGCCCGCCCACCTCAACGGTGTCATTGCCGCCCCCGACGGTGTCGGCCACGGTGCGTTCCGGGTCGAGCTGTTCGCGCTGCTGGTCGTAATAGGCGATCTGGACGTTGGCGCCGACGCGTACTTCCCCGCTATCTGGGGCCAGCTGTCCGAGCAGGACCCGCAACATCGTCGTCTTGCCGGCGCCGTTGGGACCAATCAAGCCGATCCGATCGCCACGCATGACACGTGTCGTAAAGTCACGAACCACCGGTCTGTCAGCGAAACTTTTCGAGATGTTCGTCGCTTCGAAGACCATCTTGCCTGACGGATCACTGCGCTCCATCTGCAGCCGCACATCGCCGATCTGCGATCGCCGCGCGGCACGCTCAGCACGCATCGCAATCAGCGCCTTGACGCGACCTTCGTCGCGCGTGCGCCGGGCGCGGACACCACGCCGGATCCACGTTTCCTCTTCGGCGAGCTTTTTGTCGAACTTCTCCTGGCTGATCGCTTCGCTCGCCAGCCATTCCTCTTTGCGTCGGAGGTAGGTCAGATAATCACCAGGCCACGACGTCAACCGTCCGCGATCGAGCTCGACGATGCGGGTGGCGAGACGTTCGAGAAAGGCGCGATCGTGGGTCACGAACATCACCGCACCGCGGTAGGCTGCCAGAAATTCTTCGAGCCACGCGATGGCGTCGATGTCCAGGTGGTTGGTCGGTTCATCGAGCAGGAGCACATCCGGCTGGCCGACCAGCGCACGGGCGAGGAGGACCCGCCGCCGCCAGCCGCCAGACAAGGTGTCGACAATCGCGTCGGCAGGCAGATCCAGTCGCGAGACGATCAAGTTCACGAGTTGTTCGTGCTGCCAGTCCTCGGCATGCCCGTGCGCGGCTAGACCCTCGGCGATGACTTCGGACACCGGCCGATTCGCTTCGAGCGGTACATCCTGCACCAGGCGAGCAACGGTGACGCCACGCTGCAGCCAGGCGGTCCCGCTGTCGGGCGGCAGCGCCCCTTCGACGATCTGCAGCAATGTCGACTTGCCGGTGCCATTGCGACCGATGACGGCAATGCGTTCGCCGGCATCGACTTGCAGCGAGACGCGGTCGAGGAGGGGGCTGTGGCCGTAGGCGAGGGAGACTTGGTCGAGGGCGACGAGCGGCATTAGCTTGTTATGGTACAGGACTCGGCGGCTCCGCCGTCTCGCACGACGCCGCTCACGCGGCGCAGGACGCACGGCGCTTCGCGCGTGCGCAGGACGTCGGGACGCACGGCGCTTCGCGCGTGCGGGACTCGCCTCATTCGGCGGCAGGATGATTGTTAGCAAACAAAAAACCGCGGCCGGACGGCCGCGTTCCTGCGCACGCGCGAAGCGACGTGCGCCTGGAGCGAATTGAGGCTGCGCGTTCCTGCGAGCGGCCCAGAGGCCGCACGTCCTAAAGCGAAGTGTGCTGCGCGCTCTCGCGAGCGCGCAGCACCGAGTTCTTTACCGAAGCACGTTGGTGCCGCCGTAGGTGCCGAAGTCGCGTTCGAGCTTCTCGGCATGTGCAGCGTCCCGAGCGCGGGTGCCGATGACGATGCCGCCGTCGTTGAGACCCTGCTCGTAGACCCTGGCGCGCTCTTCAGGAATGCCCGCGCCAATCAGCGCGCCGATGATGCCACCGGTGGCGCCGCCAGCGCCGGCGCCAATCAGCGCCGCAGCGATGGGGCCGGCCACGACCAGGCCGAGACCCGGGATCAGCACCGACGTGCCGACCGCAAACAGGGCCGCCAGGGCCGCACCGATGCCGCCGCCGATCGCGCTGCCCTTACCGAAGCCTTCGGCCGCCTTGGTGCCGCCGCTCAGTTCGGTGCCTGGCGTGACATCACCAAAGTGGGTCTGGCGTGTGGAGTCGGTCATCATCACGTTGATGTCGTCAGCCTTGTAGCCATGCTCTGATGTGAGACTGCTGTACGCCCGGCTTGCTGATTCCGGCGTGGTGTAGAGACCGGTGACATAACCGTCCGCGGTGTAGGGGCGGCCGGCAGTGGCGCCGCGCACACCATCAGTCTCGTCCATCACGTTGTTGGTCGCCTGACGGGCGCGGCCTTCGGCGTTCTCGCGAGCGCCTTCGCGCTCGAGACCGCGGTCATCCACCATGTCACCGACCGCTTCTTTTGCCGCGCCTTTGACGCGCTGGCCGAATCCCGAGATCTCTTCGCCAACTGTGTCGTCGTTTTTTCGATTTTCCACGCCCGGCCTCTTTCTGGAAGTGCGCTGCCAGATGTTGTCGCGGCAGCGCTGATAACTAACTCATCAGCGATGACTCGCTGGTGTGCGGACTACGAGGCTGCAAACGACGTTCCATTTACAATGAATGGCTGAGTGCTCACTCTTGAGTGCTAGGTGCTAAGTGCTAAGTGCTAAGTCCAGGATCTGCCAGTGATTTCTTTCTCCAACGTCAACAAACAGTACGGCAAGCAAATCCTCTTCGTCGAGGCGTCGTTTCAAATTAATCCCGGTGAAAAAGTCGGGCTGGTTGGCCCCAACGGCGCCGGCAAAACCACCCTGTTCCGAATGATCATGGGCGAGGAAGCGCCCGACGACGGCGAAGTGGCCGTCCCGAAAAAGCTGACCATCGGCTACTTCCGCCAGGACGTCGAGGAAATGAGCGGGCGTTCGGTGCTCGACGAAGCCATCGCCGGCAGCGGACGGCTTGGCGATCTTCACCATGAGCTGGAAGAGCTGCAGCACGCCATGGGCGATCCTGCACGCGCGGACGAGATGGACACCATCCTCGAACGTTTCGGCGTGGTGCAGGAGGATTACGAGCACCTGGGCGGCTACGCGCTCGAAGGACAAGCCCGCGAAGTGCTGCATGGGCTGGGGTTTGATGACGAACGGATCGATGGCGATGTCGGCGCACTGTCGGGCGGCTGGAAAATGCGCGTCGCCATGGCCCGCGTCCTGTTAGGTCGACCTGATGTCCTGCTGATGGATGAGCCGACCAATCACCTCGACATCGAATCGATCATCTGGCTCGAGGAATTTCTCAAATCGCAAACCGGCGCCTTATTCATGACCTCGCACGATCGCGACTTCATGAATCGGATCGTCACCAAGATTGCCGAGATCGACGGCGGCGAAGTGACGGTGTATTCCGGCAATTACGACTTCTACGAAACCGAGCGCACCATTCGCGAGACCAATCGCGAGGCGGCCTATGCGCGCCAGCAGGCGATGCTCGCCAAAGAACAGCGCTTTATCGATCGCTTCCAGAAAAACGCCGCGAAGGCCGGGCAGGTGCAAAGTCGGATGAAAGCCCTCGACAAGATTGAGAAACTCGAGTTGCCGAAGCGACGCAAGCTGGTCGAGTTCGATTTCCGTGCACCGCCGCGTTCAGGCGACCAGGTCGCGGTGATCGAGAATCTGCGCAAGGCCTACGGGCGGCGGGTGATTTACGACGGCATGAATCTGCTGATTCGCCGCGGCGAACGCTGGGCCGTGATGGGCCGCAACGGCGCTGGCAAAAGCACCCTGCTCAAAATGATCGCCGGGGCCCTGCAGCCTGACTCCGGCGACATCAAGCTCGGTGCGAGCCTCAAGCCGGGCTACTTCGCCCAGCAGTCGACCGACCTGCTCGACCCCGACCTGACGATCATCGAGCAACTGCAGCAGGACTTTCCGCGCGAGGGGCTCGGCCCGCTGCGGGCGCTGGCCGGCGCCTTTCAATTTTCGGGCGACGACGTCGATAAGCGGATTCGCGCCCTGTCAGGCGGCGAAAAGACCCGCCTGGTGCTGGCCCGCATGCTGTTCGATCCGCCCAACTTCCTGGTGCTCGACGAACCGACTAACCACCTTGATCTGGCGACCAAGGAAATGTTGATCGCCGCGCTCAAGGATTTCGAGGGCACGATGATTTTTGTGTCGCACGATCGCAATTTCCTGCGCGGGTTGAGTAACCGCGTGCTGGAGTTGGGTGGAGAGAGCGGCACCGATGCGCAACCGCATGCGTATCCGGGGTCATATGTCGAGTACGTGCAGCGCACCGGACATGAAGCGCCTGGAGTACACGCTTAGCGGCTATTTTTTCTTCCGTCTGTTCGGCAAGGTACTGCGCTTCAACAGCTGAAACGCCGCCAACATCTCCGCATACGAAAAATTCGCGTTTCTCCCGCTCGGGTTGGGCAGCACAAAAATCTTGGCGCCGGCCATCTCCTTCTGGAACCCCAGTTCGACCGGGCGCGTGCGCGGGCGATCTTCGCCGAGCGCTTCGAGGAGCGCGCGGAACACCGTCACGCCGACCAGCGCCACCACCGCCGGTTGGTAGCGCTCGACCTTTTCAAGCAACACCCGCGCCCCCTCCGCATACTCGACCGGCCTGAGGTCATTAATCCCGGGCGTCGGGCGCGCGACGATGTTGGTAATGCCGTAGCCCCATTCCGTCAACCGGTCATCGTCCACATAGGTGATTGGCTCGGGCACGAGCCGTGATTCACTGAGCAGTTTCCAGAAGCGATTCGACGGTCCGGCAAAGTGGTGGCCGGTCAGCGCCGATTGCACACCCGGGTTGATGCCGACAAACAGCACGCGCAGCCCCGGCGCGATGCGGTCGGTCAGGCGCAGGTGCTCGTAGCGAGGCTTCGGCGGGGGCGGTTTGCGATAGGCTGTCGGCATGCGCTGGCTTGTCAAGGAAGAACCCGATAACTACGACTTTGACCAGTTCCTGTCGGATGGGGCGACGGTCTGGTCGGGGGTAAAAAATCCGGTCGCGCAAAAGAACCTGCGCGCGATGCAGAAAGGCGATCGCGTCTTCTATTACCACACCGGTAAGCAGAAGGCGGTCATCGGTACCGCCACAGTGACCGTCGCGGCCTATCCCGATCCCAACGATCCCACCGGCAAGCTGGTCGTCGTCGAATTCGCCCCCGGCAAGAAACTGAAGCGCCCGGTGACCCTCGCGGAGATTAAGGCCGCAGGCCGCTTTCCTGACTTCCCGCTGGTCCGGCTGCCGCGGCTGTCGGTCATGCCAGTGACCGATGCGCAGTGGGAGGCGATTGAGCAGATGGCACGCGAGTGACCATGACCTTGTCGACACGACGTTCGTCCATGTCGACGACTTCGAAGCGCATCCCGCCGAAGTCAAAGTGATCGGCGGTGCGCGGAATGTGACCCAGCCGCGCCATCACGAAGCCGGCAATGGTGTGGTAGGCGCCTTCCTCGCCTTCCGGAATTTCGAGCTCGAGCTTGTGCGTGACTTCCTCCATCGCCGCGGACCCTTCGACCAGCCACGAGCCGTCGCCGCGCGAGACGAACGAGCCGGTCGCTTCGCTGGCGTCGGCGGGCATCGCCCCGACCAGTCCCTCCAATAAATCACCGATCGAGACCAATCCCTCGACGGCGCCGAATTCGTCCATGACGATAGCGACGTGGCGGTGCGAGGAGCGAAACGCTTCGAGCAGTTTAAAGGCGCCCATCGAGTCGGGCACAAACAACGCTTCGCGCATCAGGGCACGCAGATCAATCTGGCCGCCGCGCAGGACGGCCGGCAACAGTTCGGCGGCGCGGACGGTGCCGAGGACGCTGTCCAGGTCCTCATTGCAGACCACAAATTCGGTATGACTGTGCGACGCGAGAAATTCACGCAGTTCCTCGGGCGTGCTGTCGACATCGATCCACTCGATATCGACGCGCGGGGTCATGATCGCCGCGACGCGTTGATCGCCGAGTTGAAAGACGCGCTGGACGATTGACTCCTCGGCCGGCTCGAGGGCACCGGTTTCGGCGCCTTCGCTGATCACGGCGCGGATTTCGTCTTCGGTCAGACCCGGCTCGCTCGCATCCTTGAACCCGAACAGCCGCATGATCAGCGCCGTGACTGCGGTCAGCGCGTTGATGATCGGGCCGCCGACCCGCGACAGCAGCTTCATTGGAGCGGCCACCCACGACGCGATCGTCTCCGGGTACTGCAGGCCAATACTTTTCGGGACCAGCTCACCGAGGATCAACGACAGCACCGTGATCGCCGCGACAACGACGGCGAGCGCGATGCCGTCGGCGTACTGCGCGACTTGTGGGAACTGGCCGATGAACACCGCCAGTGGTCGGGAGATCGTCGCGCCGCCGTAGGCGCCGGCGAGGACGCCGATCAGGGTGATGCCGACTTGCACCGTGGACAGGAATTCGGCCGGGTCCTTTGCCAATTCGAACGCGGCCCGAGCCCGGTGGTCGCCTTCTTCGGCGCGCTGCTGCAATCGGATCTTGCGCGCCGCAACCACGGAGATCTCCGACATTGAAAAAATGCCATTGGCCACCACCAACAGCAGGATGACGACGATCTCAAACCACACCTCGGCCATGTCGCCCTATTGTACCGACCAGTTGAAACGGCGTTTCGACCGCTGGCGCATCTGACCCGAACTGGCGCATGAGCGCCCCGTCTAACATCAGGACGTGTTTCGGCACCGGCCCGGCACCTGGCACCCGGCACTTCTTATGCTGACCTTGGACAACGTTCGAAAGACCTACGGTGACCTCGTGGCCGTTGACGGCCTATCACTCCACGTGCAGAAAGGCGAAGTATTGGGCCTGCTTGGCCCCAACGGCGCCGGGAAAAGCACGACCGTCAATCTCTCAGTGGGTTTGCTGAGGCCGACTGGCGGAACGATTGCCATTGCCGGCGGCAACCCGGCGCAGCCCGCCGTGCGGCGCGGGCTCGGTGTCGCTCCGCAAGCGCTAGCGCTCTACGACATGTTGAGTGGCGCAGAGAACTTGCGCTTCTTCGGCGAGGTCTATGGCCTGGCGGGTGCAGCGTTGTCGCAGCGCGTGGCATGGGCGCTGGATTTCGTCGCACTAACCGATCGCGCCCGCGATCGCGTGTCGACTTACTCCGGCGGAATGAAACGTCGATTGAATCTCGCGGCGGCGCTGGTGCACGACCCTAAACTGATCCTGCTCGACGAGCCGACGGTCGGCGTCGATCCGCAGTCGCGCAATCAGATCTTCGACAACATCCTGGCGCTCAAAGCGTTGGGTCGCACGCTGATCTACACCACCCATTACATGGAAGAAGCCGCGCGTCTGTGTGACCGCGTGGCGATCATCGATAAGGGCAAGCTGCTGGCGATCGGCACTGTGCCGGAGTTGCTCGAACAGCACGGTGCACGACCGACGCTGGTGGTGCAGACCAGTAGCGGCGAGCAGCGATTGGTGACCACCGATCCGCTCGGTGAACTCAATCGCCTGGCAGCGGTGGGAACGGTCAGGTCATTTCATCTGGAGCAGGCGACGCTGGAGCAGGTCTTCTTGCACCTGACCGGCCGCAGTTTGAGGGATTGATGCGAAGCATTCTTGCACTCGCGGCCAAAGACCTGCGCATCCTGCTGCGCGTGAAGTCGGGCCTGTTCTTTACGTTTGCCTGGCCGGTCATCGTGTCGGTGCTGTTCGGAGTGGTCTTCTCGGGGCAAACGCAATCCGCCCCACGCACGCTCCGCGTTGCGGTCGTCGACGACGACAACAGCGAGGGCTCACGGGCGTTCATCGACCGGCTGAGTGCCAGCGGGGAGTTCACCATCGATCGCGCATCGCGCGGCGAAGCCGAGGCACTGGTCCGCCGCGCGCAACGCGCTGCGTACGTGGTGATCAAACCGGGCTTCGGCGAAGGCTCACAGAAGATGTTCTTCGGCCCTCAACGCGCGATCGAGATCGGCAACGACCCGGCGCGCGTCGCCGAGGCAGCCATGATCGAAGGGTTTCTGACCAAGCATGCGATGGCGGATATGCGCAAATTCCTGCCGCGCAGCGTTGCCGGCTGGGAGCCGCTGACGGTCGAGAAAGCCGCGGTCGCGCGCGACCGCAGCGGGCCCGCCAACGGCTTCGAGATCACCTTTCCGCAGGGGGTGATGTGGGGAATCATCGGCTGCATCATGACCTTCGCCATCGGGCTGGTCAGCGAACGTGTCCACGGCACGTTCGTGCGATTACAAATGGCACCGCTGACGCGCGCGCAGATTCTCACCGGCAAAGCGCTGGCCTGTTTCGCATCGATCAGCCTGGTGCAACTGATGTTGTTCACCCTCGGCATCACTGCATTCGGCATCCGCCCATCGTCGATCCCGTTGCTGATGCTCGCCTGCGCCTGCGCGTCCGCGGGTTTCGTCGGGTTCATGATGATGATCGCCGGGCTCGGTCGCACCGAACAATCCGCGGCCGGCGCCGGCTGGGCGATGCTGATGCCGATGACGATGTTTGGTGGCGGGATGATGCCGCAGTTCATCATGCCGCCGTGGATGCAGACGGCGGGCCACCTCAGCCCGGTGAAGTGGGCAATCCTCGCGATGGAAGGTGCGGTGTGGCGCAACTTCTCGCTGGCCGAAATGGCGATGCCGTGCGCGATCCTTCTGGCATTCGGTGCGGTGTGCTTCGCCGTCGGAGTCCGCGGTCTTCGAGATCACTAGTCCGCGGAGAACGCGGGAAGGCGCGGAACGGATCCCGCGGCTGGCGCTCGTCGGCACGGGTGGGTCGATGGCTGGCGAAGCCAGCGGGATGAAGAGGGCCGCGCGACCGACTGCTCTTCCGCGCCTTTCGCGCCCTCCGCGGACTAACATCCGGTTATGCCGCTGATCTCAACCAACCCGACCACCGGCGTCGAACTCGCCCGCTACGACGAGATGTCCGCCGACGAGATCGACCGCGCCTTGTCAGCGGCGCGGCGCGCGTTCGATGAATGGCGAGGCACATCCTTCGACGCGCGCGCCACTGTGATTCGAGCCGCCGCCACCGAGCTACGGGCGCGCAAGGTCGAACTGGCCCGGCTGATGGCCATCGAGATGGGCAAGCCGCTCGAGCAGGGCGAAGCGGAGATCGATAAGTGCGCGGCGGCGTGTGAGTTCTTTGCGACACAGGCACCCGCGCTTCTTGCCGACCAGGACGTCAAAACCGAAGCCTCACGAAGCTTCGTCGCGTTCAAGCCGTTCGGCGTCATCCTCGGCGTGATGCCGTGGAACTTTCCGTTCTGGCAGGTCTTCCGCTACACCGCGCCGGCGCTGATGGCCGGCAACGCCACCGTGCTCAAGCATTCGTCAAACGTGGTTGGCTGCGCGTTGGCTATCGAGGAGATCTTGAAGGCGGCCGGCGCGCCGCCCGGTTTGTTTGTGACGCTGCGTATGGGATCAAAACGTGTTGGCGAGGTGATCGACGACCGGCGTATTGCCGCGGTCACCCTCACGGGGAGCACTCCCGCGGGACGCGACGTCGCCGCACGCGCCGGGCGGGCGCTCAAGAAACAGGTTCTCGAACTTGGCGGCAGTGATCCCTACGTCATCCTCGACGATGCCGACATCGCGTCGGCGGTCAAGATTTGTGTCAGCTCGCGACTGATTAACAGCGGCCAGAGTTGCGTCGCCGCCAAGCGGTTCATCTGCACCACCCGTCGCGCCGCCGAAGTCGAAGCGCTGTTCGTGAAGGAGATGCAGCTGAAGACCATGGGCGACCCGCTGATCGGTGTCGACGTCGGCCCGCAAGCGCGCGTCGATCTGCGCGACGAGCTCGATCAGCAGGTGCATGCCAGCCTCGCCAAAGGCGCGCGGGCACTGGTCGGTGGCGTGCGTCCGGAGGGGCCGGGGGCGTTTTATCCGCCGACCGTGCTGACCAACGTGCGCAAGGGCATGCCCGCCTACGACGATGAATTGTTCGGGCCGGTCGCGGCGATCATCGCGACAGAGAGCGAGGACGAGGCGCTGCGAGTCGCGAATGACACCGCGTTTGGTTTGGGTGCGGCGGTGTTCACGAGGGATCTCGAACGCGGCACTCGGATTGCCGCCGACCAACTCGACGCCGGTAACTGTTTCGTCAACGCCTTGGTCCGTTCCGATCCGCGGCTGCCGTTCGGCGGGATCAAGGATTCGGGTTATGGGCGAGAGTTGTCGGCGTTCGGCATTCGCGAGTTTGTGAATATCAAGACCGTTTGGGTGGCGTAGGGGGACAGGTCCTTAAGGACCTGTCCCCCCTCTGAATTAACATGTCCAAGTTTCTCGCCGATCACTTAACCGAGCCGGTGCTCTCCCGTCTCTCGCGGGCCCACGCCATCGAGCGGGCCCATCTCGGCATTGTCATCGCGACGGTCGATGAACATGGCTGGCCGCATCCCTCCATGCTCAGCAGCCTTGAAGTGGTCGCACGCGATGCGCGCAACATCCGGCTTGCCGCGCACGCCCGCAGCCGCACCACCCGCAACCTGCGCCAGAACGGCAAGTTGACGATGACGCTGATCGATGAGGGCGGGGTGTTCTACATCAAGGGTGATGTGCTCGAGGTCCGGTCGCCAGTCGCCGAGCACCAGTCGCCGGTAGCTCACCGGTCGCCGGAGATCGTCGTCTTCAACATGCGCGTGGACAGCGTCCTCGAGGATCATCCAGCCGCCTACGAGCCGGCCCGGATCACCAGTGGCATTCGCGTTGAGCGCGAGATCGATCACGATGTCGCGCGAAAGGCCCTCGACGATCTTCTTGATCCCTGATCCCTGATCCCTGATCCCTGATAACCACCGACCGCGAAGTATCATTTACGTCGATGTTTTTGAAGCGCAAGACCGAAGGTTCCGTCCTCTGCACGTCGTGCGGCGTGCTGGTCGGCGTCAGCGACGACAAGTGTGACAATTGCGGCCGCCGCAACCCTGGTCTGTGGGGCTTCGCTCCTGCCTTACGTAGCTTCGGCCACGACCTCGGCTTCGGACCCTTCGTCGTCGGCGCTACGATCACGCTGTATGTTGCGTCGCTGATCCTGTCGCGCAGCAATATGCAAGCGATGCTGGCGCCGAGCACCGAGATTCTCTTCCTCCTCGGCGCCAGTGGTGCGGTGCCAGTGGTCGTCTACGGTCGGTGGTGGACCTTTCTTACCGCCGGTTGGCTCCATGCCGGCGTACTGCACGTGCTCTTCAACGTGTTGTGGATCCGCCAACTTGCGCCCGCGGTGGCCGACGTCTATGGCCCGGCGCGGATGATCATCATCTATACGGCGTCTGGGGTCACCGGGTTCGCGCTCAGCACACTGGCCGGAGCGTATCTCAGCAACATGCCGCTGTTCTTCTTGCGTGGCGCGGCATTCACGGTTGGCGCCTCGGCGCCAATTTTCGGGCTGCTCGGCGCGCTGGTCTATTACGGCCGGCGTGGCGGCAATAGCAGGGCGTCGCAAACGAGCCTCCAGTACGCATTGATCATGGGCGTGTTCGGCCTGATCTTCCCCGGGGTTGACAACTACGCACATCTCGGCGGATTTGGCGGCGGCTATCTTGCCGGCCTGCTGCTCGATCCGCTCAAACCCGAACGTGTCGATCACATCGTCTGGGCGATGGTCTGTCTCGGCGCGACGATACTTGCGCTCGGCGCCTCGATCGTCACCGCGCTGCCCGTGCTGCTTCAATGAAGTGCTGAGTGCTGAGTGCTCAGTGCTCAGTGCTGGGTGCTCAGTGCTCAGTGCTGAGTGCCGGGTGCTCAGTGCTCGTGGCTTGCGCTGAGTCCAATCGCACGGATCCGTGTCCGGCGCGTTGGACCAGAACTACGACTCGTCCCGCCCACAGCGCGCCGTAAGGTCGTTCGTCACACCCCGTCGCCATTTCATCCCACACGCCCGTAGGCATCGGCCTTGCTCTAGCAGGTTGCCGACAACCTGAAATCAAAAGACGAAAGACAAAAGACAAAAGCTTCGGCGTGCTCTGTTCTTCTTGTTTTCTTTTTTCTTTCGGCTTTCGGCTTTCGGTAACAACCAGGAGGTTTTGAATGAAGCGTTGGAGCGACACGGTATGGGCTCTGGCCGCTGTCTTGTTGTTGGTCTCGGCGCCCGCGTTCGCCCAGGGTGGCGGCGCGAGTTCGACCGGCAGTATCAGCGGCGATGTGAAAGACGCGCAGGGCGGTGTGCTGCCAAGCGTCACGGTGACGGCGAGCAGTCCGGCGCAGATCGGCGTGTTAACGGCGGTGACCAATGACGCAGGCATCTATCGATTCCCGTCAGTCCCACCCGGAGAATACAAACTCGCCTTCGAACTGGCCGGCTTCCAGAACCTGGTGCGCGATGCGGTACGCATCACGCTTGGGTTCAATGCGCAAGTCAACGTGTCGCTGGGCGTCGCGACCTTGAACGAGACGGTCACGGTCAGCGGTGAATCGCCGGTGATCGACACCTCGGCGACCCGCGTGCAGACCAACTACGACCAGCAGGCGCTCGCTTCGATTCCCAACGCCCGCGATATGTGGTCGTTGCTCTCGACGACGCCGTCGGTGACGCTCAACCGCGTCGATGTCGGTGGCGCGACGATGGGGACGCAGACGACCTACTTCGCGTATGGCTACTCCGGGCAGAACCGTCCACTGATCGAAGGCATCAACACCACGGAAGGCACGGCCGCTGCAGGGTTCTACCTCGATTACGGGTCGTTCGAAGAAGTGTTCATCGGCGCTGCGGCGAATTCTGCCGAGATGCCAAACCCCGGCGTGTTGACCCAGTTCGTCGGCAAGAGCGGCGGCAACACGCTTGGCATCAGCGCCTACTACGACTACGAGAATGGCGACATCCAGAGCCGCAACTTGTCGGCCGATCAGGTCACGCCGAGTGTCGGCGCAGTGATTCGTCCCGACGGCAATCGCCTCGCCGAATACAAGAACTTCAACCTTGGCGTCGGCGGTCCGCTGCTGCGCGACAAAGTGTGGGGTCACTTCTCGTATTTGAATCAACAGAATTCGGTCGCAGCGCCGCCCGCGGGATCGTTTCTCGACGGGACGCCGTTTAACACCAAGCTGTTAAACTACACCGGCAAGGCGACCTATCAGATGAACCAGAACAACAAGTTCATCGGCTATCTGCAGCACGGCACCAAACAGCAGCCCAATCGCACCGACAGCAGCAATCGTCTCGGTGCGCCGGTGCATCTGACGGCGGATTCGACGACGCTGCAGGATTCACCGAGCTGGGTCTATAAGGGTGAATGGAACGGCACGCTCGGCCAGAACATGTATGCCGAGTTCCGCGCCGGTCAGTTCGGCTACAACTTCGGCCTGAACAGCAACACCGACGCGACGCGCTACGAAGACCTCGCCACGAATCAGATTCAGGGCGGTGGCCGCCACTGGTTGAATAAGCGGCGCCGCAATCAGTACACCGGCGCGCTCAGCCTGTTCAAGGACAATTTTCTGGGCGGGTCGCACAACCTCAAGTTCGGCGGCGAGTTCCTCGACGAATCGGGCAACGTCATGTGGGAGCAGGGTTACGCGGACAGCGTGATTCACTTCACGAGCAACGGTGTGCCGAACTCGGTGCGGCTCTATAACAGCAGCACCAGCGCCCAGAACGGTCTGTACACGACCAGCGCTTTTGTCACGGACACCTGGTCGATTGATCGCCTGACGCTGAATGTCGGCGCGCGTTTCGATCGCTACCGCGTGTGGCTGCCGGCGCAGACCACGCCGGCGTCGCGCTTCAATCCAGTCGCGCGCAGCTACGACGAGGTCTCCGACGTCGTCACCTTCAACCACATCGTCCCGCGCATTGGGGCGACGTTCAACCTGACCGAAGACGCGCAGACGGTGATCAAGGGCAACTGGGGCCGCTTCTACTTCAACCCGGGCGTCAATCTCGCGGATGCGGTCAATCCCAACACCAGCGACCAATACGCCGACTGGAACTGGGCCGACGCCAATGGCGATCGCGTCTACCAGAATGGCGAAGAGACGACGTTGATCACCCGCGTCGGCGGGTCGGCCGGCGCGGCGATCGATCCCAACCTGAAGAACTCCTACGCCGACGAAACGTCGGTGTTCCTCGAACGCGCGTTGCGCGCCGACCTCGGCGTCCGTGCCGGGTTCGTTTACAAGACAGACAACGATGGCTGGCAGCGTCTGAACGTCCTGCGCCCGATGAGCGAGTTCAACGTGCCCCTGACAATCATTGACCCGGGGCCGGACGGCAGCGCCGCGACCACGGCCGATAACGGCGCGAGCATCCCCGGCTTTAACCTGAGCAACACCGGCCTCGGGTCGAGGCAGGTCACGCAGAACGTCGACGGCTATAAAGGCACCTACAAAACCTTCGAACTCTCGACCAACAAGCGCTACACACAGCGCTGGTCGTTGAACGCGTCGTTCTCCTACTCCTGGTCAGAGGAGTTCGGCAACATCTACTTCAACAACCGCTTCGGCACGGCGGTTCCCGGCGGCGCGTTTTCGTTCTTCGGCAGTTACCCGACCAATCCGAACGAACAAACGCGCAACGAGTTCACGATGTGGAATGCCAAGGTATCCGGCACGGCCGACGCCGGCTGGGGCCTGCGCGTCACGCCGGTGCTGAAGATGCAGAGCGGCGCGCCGTACGGCCGTTTCTTCGCGACAGCGCTCAATTACAACTCGTCGCAGATCATCCTCGCCGAACCGATCGGCACCCGCCGCCAGGAGACGGTGTCGGTGGTCGATGTCCGCCTCGAGAAGCAGCTGCGCTTCGCCGACAAGGCGCGGGTGGGCCTGTTCGTCGACGTGTTCAATGTGATGAACGCGAATACCGCCGTCAACATCAACTGGCGCTCGGGCGCGAACTTCGAGAAGGCGACGACGGTCCTCGGGCCGAGGATTGCGAAGTTCGGCGCGAAGTTCGACTGGTAGCACGGGTGGGACCCTTCGGGTGGGACCGGCCTTTCGGCCGGTCGGGGCGGGACGCAGCAAAGGGCTGCGTCCCGCTCTGTTTTTTGGGCGATCCGAACGGGGAGCCCCCCTACCGGCGGCAAGGCGAGAGGCTCGGCGATCCGCGTGACGAAGCGCGCCGTCTCCCGTGACGGGTGTGACAGGCGAGGTAGATCTGCGGATAACAGCGTTGGACTAACAGGACATCGCGATTACTGACCGCCATGCGCGAATGCTAGGTGGCATGCTGGTTCGTCAAAGCAAAGCAGTCTGCGCCGGCGCGAATGAATGCCGCCAGTTCTCTCTCACCGCGGCGATCCTTTGAGAATGGCCCTCGTTTCCCCTGCCCCCTACCTGCCCACCTGCCCACTCGCCCACCTGCCTACCCGCCCACCTGCCCACCTGCCTACCCGCCCCTTCTAAAACCCTTTGCCCAGCCGTTCCTGCAACTTCTCACGGTAGCCGCGGCTCAGCGTCAGCCGCGTGGCATTCTGGAGCACCACCACGTATTCGCCGTTGAACCAGGGTTGCAGCTCCTTGATCCGGTCGGTGTTGACGATGCGCGAGCGATGAATGCGAACGAAGCGGCGGGTATCAAGACGCGCCTCCATGTTATTCATGGTCTCGCGGAACAAGTGGGACTCCCCGCCCAGATGCAGCCGCACGTAATTACCGGCGGCTTCGATCCAGTCGATCTCTTCGGTGCGCAGAAAGAACACCCGTCCGCCCGATTTGACCACCATGCGGTCGAGGCGTTGTGGTTCGGGTTTGAGGTCCTGCACCAGCGCCAGCAGGCGGCGGCCGAGGTCACCGGCCCGGCGGCGCTCGAGGTGCTCACGCGCGTACTGCAAGGTCTGCTGAAATCGATCGCGGCCGAACGGTTTGAGCAGATAGTCGATGGCGTGCACTTCGAACGCCTTCAACGCGTATTCGTCATACGCGGTGACCAGCACCACGGCAGGCATGCGTTCGGCGCCGACCTGCTCGATCACGCCAAAGCCGTCGCAGGCCGGCATTTGCACGTCGAGGAAGACCAGGTCCGGTGTGCTGGCCTGGATCGCGTCGATCGCCTGCTGCCCGTCGGCGCATTCGCCGATCACCTCGATATCTTTCTCCTGAGACAACAGCCCGACAATGCGCTCGCGCGCCACCGGCTCATCATCCACCACCATCGTTCGAATTTTGCTCACGCGACGTCCTCCTCAACCTCGTCAGGCGCTCCTTGACTGCGGTCTGGGGCGATCTCGACGAGCGGAATTGCGATTAACACCAGTAGTCCGCCCGCCGGCGGCTGACGAAACTCGAACCGGTGCGATGATCCATAGAGATGCTGCAGGCGCGCTCGTGTATTGGCGAGGCCCACACCGCGATTGAAGTCGGTCAACCGCGCCGCTGACAGCCCGCCGCCGTTGTCCTGCACCTCGAGCTCCAACAAACTGCCGGCGATGCGACTGCGAATCGCAATGGTGCCGGGCGTCGGCCGCGGCCCAATCCCGTGCTTGATAGCGTTTTCGACGAGCGGCTGCAGCATCAGGTTGGGCACCAGGGCGTCGAGCGTGTCCGAATGAATGTCGAATGCTACGGTCAGACGATCGCGGAAGCGGGTTTGTTCGATCTCGAGATATGACGACAGGAAATCGAGCTCCTGCTGGAGTGGCACTTCCTGCACGCCGACGTTGTGTAACGAGATGCGCAACAGGTCGCTGAGTTTGGCGATCATGTTGTCGGCGGCGTCGACGTTGCGGTGCATCAACGCCGAAATGGTATTCAGCGTGTTGAACAGGAAATGCGGCTGGAGCTGTCGTTGTAACGCTTGTAATTGCGCTTCGACCAGATGCGTTTCGAGCTGGCTTTCACGCAACGCGCGATCCCGCGCTTCGCTCTGGTAGCGCAAGGCGTGACTGAGACCGACGATGGCCCAGTAGGTCATCATTTCCCAGTCGAAGTTGTTGAAGAACATCCGCTGCGCTTCGAGTTGCCATGAACGTTGCTCCTGTCCCACGACCCACACCACGGCGGTTTGCGAGGCGACCGTCAGCGCCACGTGCAACAGCGTTGCGACAAAAACGCCAGGAATATGAATGAGTGCGCGCACCCACCCGTCGCGTTCGAGCGGCGCCCACCGAGAGAGCCACAAGATCGCCGGTGTCAGGCAAGCCCACGAATACCAGTAACCCAGGTTGAGCGCGAGTAAGAACGGCAGCGACGCGGGCCAATCGGTAAACGTCGAGACGTAATAGAAGGCCTGGAAGCCTGAAAAGAAACCCAGTGCAGTGGCCACGCCGAAGATCACCCGGGGCCGAACCAAACCGATGCGCGTGACCTGCCCGCTGTAGGCTTCGGCCACGCCGCCGTCGCCATCCGCGCGCCTGCGCAGACGTGTCGCAAAGCCGTCTGTGAATTTCCGCACTTGGTCCCAACATTCACCCCAGAGGTGGGGCGTTCGGGCGCAGCGATGCGAACCGGGTGCCAAATCGAAGTGCTGGGTGCTAGGTGCTAAGTGCTAAGTGCTAAGTGCTGGTCCCAAGTGCCACATGCCAAGTGGCGCCGTGCCGGTCTGAGTCAGGAATGCGCGATTGCGCGAATCAGCCTTTCGAAATCGGACACCCAGCTAGTTCAAGCGGGTGGATCGTGATCCAATGCGAGGGCCTTGAGCAGCAGGAATCCGAGCGGCGGGACTGTCAACGACAGCGAGTGTGCCTGGCCGTGGGACGGGACCTCGGTGGCGATGACGCGCCCGGTGTTGCCGACGTTGCCGCCGCCATAAATGTCGGCGTCGCTATTGAGCACTTCGACATATTCCCCGCCGCGCGGCACACCGATGCGATAGTCCTGCCGCGCCAGCGGTGTGAAGTTGACCAGCATCACCGTCATGTCTTGCGGCGAGCGGGCGCGCCGGATGAACGAAATCACGCTGTTCTCGTGATCGTTGCAATCAATCCACAAAAAGCCGGCGCCGTCGAAATCAACCTCGTACAATGACGGCTCAGCGGCGTAGCTGCGATTGAGGTCGCGGACCCAGCGTTGCATGCCGGCATGCAGCGGCTCGGCGAGCGCTTCCCAGTCCAACTGGCCGTCGTGATTCCATTCGCGCCATTGCCCGAGTTCGTCGCCCATGAACATTAATTTCTTCCCCGGGTGCGTGAACATGTAGCCGTACAGCGCGCGCATCGTCGCGTGCTTCTGCCAGGCGCCGCCGGGCACCTTGTCGACCATCGATCGCTTGCCGTGCACGACCTCGTCGTGCGAGAACGGCAGAATGAAATTCTCACTGAAGGCGTAGAGCATCGAAAAGGTGATCTTGCCGTGATGATATTTCCGGTAGACCGCATCCTCGGTGACGTAACTGAGCATGTCGTGCATCCAGCCCATGTTCCATTTGTAAGTGAATCCCAGGCCGCCAAGATGCACCGGTCGCGTCACACCGGGCCACGACGTGGACTCTTCGGCGATCACCGGGACGTCGGGGTGTTCGGCGCCGACCAGACGATTGAGCTCCTGCAGGAAGGAGATCGCTTCGAGATTCTCACGACCACCGTAGTGGTTCGGCACCCACTGCCCCGCCTGCCGCGAGTAATCGAGATAGAGCATTGATGCGACGGCGTCGACCCGCAGCCCGTCAAGGTGAAAGTGTTCGATCCAGTACAACGCGTTACTGAGCAGAAAGGAACGGACTTCGGGACGGCCGTAATTGAAAATCAGCGTGCCCCAATCCTGGTGCTCGCCTTGACGAGGATCGGCGTGCTCATACAACGCCGTGCCATCGAATTGCGCCAGGCCGTGCAGGTCCTTGGGGAAATGGCCCGGCACCCAGTCGAGGATCACGCCGACCCCGGCGCGGTGGAACGCGTCGACGAGGCACTTGAAATCGTCGGGGGTGCCAAACCGGCTGGTTGGCGCAAAAAATCCGATGACCTGGTAGCCCCACGATCCGGCAAAGGGATGTTCCATCACCGGCAGCAGTTCCACGTGGGTGTAGCCCATCTCGCGCACATAGGGCACCAGCGTCTCGGCCAGCTCGCGATAGGACAGCGCGTTACCGGCGTCGTCACGGCGCCAGCTACCTAAGTGCACTTCATAGACTGACATCGGCGCGCGAAACCACATCTCGCGCGCTCGGCGCTGGGCCATCCAGTCGCCGTCCTCCCATTGATAGTCGTTGCCCTTCCAGACGATCGAGGCGGTACGCGGCGGTGTCTCGAAGTAGCGGCCACACGGATCGGCCTTGAGCACCAGTTGATGGTTCGAGCCCATGACCTCGAACTTGTATCGGTCGCCGGCGTCGAGGTCGGGGATAAAAATTTCCCACAGGCCCGAGTCGACCAGCGCGCGCATTGGGTGGACCCGACCGTCCCAGCCGTTGAAGTCGCCGACCACGCTGACACGTCGCGCGTTGGGCGCCCACACGGCGAAGTGGACGCCGGCATGAATACCGTGGACCATCACCCGGGCCCCGAGCCGATCAAAGGCCCGCACATGCGTGCCTTCGCGGAACAGGTGCTGATCGAAATCGGTCAGCACCGGGCCGTAGCGATAGGGATCGTCGAGGGTCGCGGTGGTGCTGTCGCTCCGGGTGATCTGCAGTCGGTAATCGAGCGCCGCGCGCGTCGCGCCCGGAAGAAACGCTTCGAACACTCCCTCAGGGTGAACTTGCGTCATCGGCACGACGTTGTCGTCCAGCAGATGGTGCACAGCCATTCCCGTGACGGAAGGGCGGAAGGCGCGAATGACGACGCCCGCCTGGCCGGCGAGTTCGGCTTCGTGGGGCCCGAGAACCGCAAACGGGTCGGCATGCAGCCCGCGTGCAAGCAGCTCACTGGCTCCAGCGTCGAGCATGGCGGGCGAGGACATCGGGCGATTGTAGCGAACCCGCGCGGACCAGCTTGTCGCCCGCGTGGTGGATTAATCTTGACTGATCCCTGATCCCTGATCCCTGATCCCTATATATGTCAACGTTTGCCAAGTTCAGCACTAGCGAGGGCGACTTCACTGTTCGCCTGTTCGACGACAAAGCGCCAAAGACCGTCGCCAACTTCACCGACCTTGCCGAAGGCAAGAAGGAGTGGACCGATCCGAAGAGCCGCCAGAAGGTCTCCAAGCCGTTTTATGACGGCCTGATCTTCCACCGGGTCATCGACGGCTTCATGCTCCAGGGCGGGTGCCCGATGGGTAACGGCATGGGCGACCCCGGCTATAAGTTTGCCGACGAGTTTGGCCCTGGCCTGCGCCACGATAAGCCCGGGATGTTGTCGATGGCCAATTCCGGACCGAACACCAACGGGAGCCAGTTCTTCGTGACGCTGGCTGCGACGCCGTGGCTCGACAATAAACACGCCATCTTTGGCGAGGTTGTTGAAGGGCTGGATATTGTTCAGAAGATCGGAAAATTAAAAACTGGTCCCAACGATCGCCCCGCCAAGGACGTCACGATTAGTTCGGTAAAAATCGAACGAAACTAATCATCTGGCGATCGCGGCGGCAGGCAACTTTCGTTTCCTTCGTGGGCAATTTGCCCCCGGGCCGGCCGGGCTACAATCTGCGCGTTGGAGCCAACCGCACAATTACTCGCGCGCGCCGCGACTGGTGACGACACCGCCGTCTCCAAGCTGATGCCGCTGGTCTATGACGAACTGCGGCGCCTGGCCGCGTCGTACCTGCGTCGCGAGAAGCCCGGACAGACCCTGCAGGCGACGGCCCTGGTCAACGAAGCGTATATCCGCCTGATCGGTGAGAAGGCGCACAACTGGCAAAATCGCACGCACTTTCTCGCCATCGCAGCGCTGTCGATGCGGCAGATTCTGGTCCAGCGCGCACGCGCTCGAAATGCCGCAAAACGCGGCGGCGATCCGGAGCGGATCATCATCGACCAACAGCTCCTGCCGGCAGCGGCGCCGAGCCATGACGAAATCGATCTCGTGGCGCTCGATGCCGCACTCGATCGGCTGGCGGCGATCAACGAGCGGCACGCCAAGGTGGTGGAGCTGCGCTACTTCGGCGGGCTGGGTGTGGAAGAGACCGCCGAAGCGCTCAGCATTTCGCCGGCAACGGTCAAACGCGACTGGACCCTGGCCCGCGCCTGGCTGAAGCGCGAGCTGGCCGGGTGAGTGACCGGTGGGAGCGCGTCGGCGCGCTGTTCGACCAGGCGTTGTCGCGTCCTACTGAGGAACGCGACGCCATCGTCGACGCGTCCGGCGAGCCCCCGGATGTGCGCGAGGAAGTGCAGTCGCTGCTTGCGGCTCATGCGGGTGCCGGCGAGTTCCTCGAGCAACCGGCGACCGCGGCGGTTCGAGACGTCGTTCTCTCGAGCGGCACGCTCGTCGGCCCGTACCGGATTGACGCGGTCCTCGGGCGCGGCGGCATGGGCGTGGTTTACGCCGCCGATGACACCAGGCTGCATCGCCGCGTCGCCTTGAAATGGCTGTCGCCCGACGTCGCCAGCCAGCCCCATCAACGCGAACGGTTGCGCCGTGAAGCACGGGCGACGGCGGCGCTCGACCACCCGGGCATCGCGACTGTCTACGCCCTCGAGGAGTTCGATGCGCAACTGTTCATCGCGTCGGAGTATCTCGACGGCGAGACCCTGCGCGTCGAACTCGACCGCGGCGCGCTGCCCGCCGCCACTGCGCATGCGACGGCACTCGAGGTCGCGCGCGCGCTGTGTGCCGCCCATGAAGGCGGCATCGTGCATCGCGATCTCAAGCCGGAAAACGTCCTGCGGACGACCAGCGGCAGGCTGAAGATCCTCGACTTTGGTCTGGCCCAGTTTCACGAAGCGGCGCGCGATCTGCTGTCGCGACCGCGGCTCACCGAGCCGGGAATCATTGCCGGCACGCCTCCCTACATGTCGCCCGAGCAATTGCTCGGCCGCGACACAGACTTTCGCAGCGACCACTTCGCGTTCGGCATTCTGCTTTACGAGCTGTACACCGGCCGACACCCCTTCGGTGGGCGCTCGCTGCCGTCGACGATCGCCCAGATCCTCGCCGCCGAGCCACAGCACCCCGGTTCCGACGGGCACATGCCCGCGGCGGTGTGGGCCATTGTCGAGCAGTGCCTGAAGAAAGACCCCGTGCAGCGGTTCCCCGCGACTCGCGCGTTAATCAACGCGCTCGAAAGGGGGACCCTTTCGGGTGGGACCCTTCCGGGTGGGACCCTTTCGGGTGGGACTTTTCCCGAGCATGTACCCAGCACTCAGCACCTGGCACTCAGCACTTTGAAGTGGTGGCGGTTTCATCAGTTCGCCGCCGCCATGGCCTACTGGTCGATGGTCTGGCCGGTGTGGCACATCCACGGTGCGGTGCCCCGTGTCGGCTTGCTCTTTTTCTTTGCGACGCTTGCCGCGGTCGTCGCCGCCGGCACTCTGCGGTTGCACTTATGGTTTTCTTCGCGGGTGTATCCGGAAGATCTCGCGGAGCAACGCGCCGATGTGGCGCCGTGGATCCGCGCGGCCGACATCATCTTTTGCGCGCTGCTGATCATCGGCGGCATCGCCCTCCCTGCCGGGCGAGCCGGATGGGCCGCCGTGCTGATCTCCTTTGGCATCGGCTCGGCGCTGGCCTTTTTGTTCATTGAACCAGCCACCGCCCGCGCCGCCTTCCGTAAAGCCGACTAGACGCGTCGTCTTCCCGAGCGTGTGCTCTCTGCGCTCTCTCGCTATGTTTGTGTAATCTGTGGTCTGTGTAATCTGTGTAATCTGTGGTTCGTGATTAGACCAGCGACTCCCTCCGACCTCCCGGTTCTCGGACGTCTCGGCGCCACGCTGATGCGTACCCATTACGCGTTCGACCCGCAGCGCTTCCTGTCGCCGGGCGACGACCCCGAAGGCGGCTATGCGTGGTTCCTCGAGACGCAACTGCGCGAGGACGACGCTGCGGTCTTCGTGGCGGAACAAGACGATCACGTCGTCGGCTACATCTATGCAGCGCTGGAGCCGCTGTCGTGGAAGGAACTGCGTGGACCCGCCGGCTTCATTCACGACATCGTCGTCAATGAATCGGCGCGACGGAGTGGAGTCGCGCGCGAACTCCTCGAGGCGGCGGTCGCATGGCTGCGCGGACGCGGTGCGCCGCGGGTGATGCTCTGGACCGCTGCGCCGAATCATGCCGCGCGAACGCTATTTGCGGCGCGCGGGTTCAGGGACACGATGGTCGAAATGACGCTGGAGCTATAGGCGTCGCTATTTGTTGTTCAGGAACCGCTTGACGATTCCGGCGCCAAGCAGCGCGTAGGCGGCAAACCCGGGACGCGCGGGTTGCATGGTCGCACCGGGCTCACCTGGCGATGGTTTGGTCACAGGCACCTTCGAGCCACCGCTTCGTTGCCGCTCTTGGTAGTCGCGCGCCGCGGCCGCACCAACCTTCTTCTTCTGCCCGGCCACCTTTTCACCGGGTTCCTTGCCGTGCGGTGACGCGTGTTCGATCTCCGCATTCATCTCGGCGCCGACCAGGACCGCCAGGCCGGTGATGTAAAACCACAGCATCAGGACGATCACGCCGCCCAGCGATCCGTACGTGGTGTAGTCGGAGAAGTTGGCCACGTAGATCTTGAAGGCGAGCGATGCGCTCAGCCACAGCGCCGTCGCCAGCACCGCGCCGGGACTGACCCACTCCCAGTCCTGTTTAGCGTCGGGCGCAAAGTAGTAAATGATGCCAATCGCCACCGCGATCAGGATGAACGCGACCGGCCACTGCACGATTTTCCAGATCAGCACAAACGTCGGACCCAATCCCATCGTTGCCGCGAGACGTTCCGCCATCGCCGGGCCCACCAGGATCAGCCCGAACGCGAGCACGATAAACGCGGCGAGCGACACGGTGAGGCCAAGCGCGACGAGGCGAACCTTCCACCACGATCGCCCTTCTTCAATGTCGTAGGCACGATTCAACGCGTCGGTAATGCCGAGAATCGCACCCGAGCTACTCCACAGGGCGAGTAACAGGCCCATCGTGAACGCGCCGTGGTCGGGCCCTTCGGCCGCCGTCGTCAGTTGTTCGCGCAGGATCTCGACGATCGCCTCGGGGGCGACGCCCGACATCGAGCTGACAATGTCTTGAAGCAGGTTGGACGGGAAGAAACTCGCCAGCGCGACTACCGAGACCATCGCCGGAACCAAGGCGAGCAGGAAGTAGTAGGCGAGCTGAGCGGCGAGGCCGAGGACGTTGTCGGCACTGATATCTTTGAAGGTGCGGCTGATGAGCTCGCCCCATGTGATCGGAATCTTGAAAGTGCGGAACATGGCCTCCGGCCTTGCAATCGGACGGCCAAGGGGTCGGTGCTCAGTCCAGCCCCGCAGCATCGCTACTGTTGCGTCGGCGCGCTGTCGGCGTGGGAGACCAGCGCTTCACGCAACTTGGCGCGCAGGTCGTCTTCGAGTTCGTCCTGACTGCCGCGATCCAGGTTCAGGATCAGCATGCACGGTTCCTTATGGCAGCCGGCGATGGTCACGAGCAATTCCACTCGTTCGCTGCCGCCATCGTTGGACGCGACGCCAACGACTTCAAATGCGCCGCCCATTTCGGCGGCGACAGCACGGCTGATGCGGGTGATGGCGTCGAGGGGAACGGTCATGGATCCAGCTTACACTGGAGATGCTGCCGCTGGAGAATCACATGAAAACTGCTGGGCTCGCGCTGCTCATCGCCGCTGTGTCTGCCGTCGTCTCCGCTCAGGACATTAAACCCGTGCCCAAAGACTCCGTTGAAGTCGAGGCGCGTGGCTGTTTGAAGGGACGCGTGTTCACCGCGACCGAAGGTCCGGCCGACGAAGGGACGCGGCGCGGCCCGGACATCAGCGGCCGGCACTTCCGGGTCAGTGCCAAACGCGATGTGATGCACGAGGTGAAGAAGTACAACGGGCAGTTTGTCGAGCTGGTCGGTATCGTGCGGAAGGCGGCGCTCGACGATCAGGGGATCGGGATGAAGGTTGGTCGCGGGCGGGTGATTATCGGCGCACCAGGCAACGACCCGACGCGCATGAACCTGCCGAGTACCGCGCCGACCATGGCCGGGATCGACGTGACGGCAGTCCGCCTGCTGACCGACGCCTGCCCCATCCGGTAATTGCCATGTTTGTCTTTTTCTCGAATCGACTGGGCTGTCTCGGATCGATCGGCCTGTCGATCGTCGGAACGTTGTTGTTGATTCTATTGATGCGCAGTTGCTCCGGCGCACCCGCGTGGTGAACAACTACATTTTCTTCAGTCGCGCCACCGCTCGCGTCAACGACCGCTTCTTCTTGTGAAGATCGGCCCATAGATCGCCGACCTTCTTGATCCGCGCGGCGACGTTGCGCACGGTCACCGACCGTGGCGTGATCGTCCCCCGTTCCACCTCTTCCCACGTGCACGGGGCTGAGATCGGCGCCCCGGTTTTGGCCCGGACCGCATACGTGGCCGCAAATGTCGCGCTATAGCCATTGCGGCCGGTATCGACGAAGATGCGCCCGCGTCGATCGGCTTTGCTGAATTCACGGGTCAGCGTTTTGGGATGGCGGGCGACCAGCACCGCGCCCACCGCGTTGGCAAATCGCGCGACCTCGGCCATCTCCGTCTTCCGATCGAGCGGCACGACAATGTGGAAGCCTTTCGAGCCAGAGGTCTTGATCGACGAGGGCAGGCCCAGTTCCTCGAGCAGATCTCGTAACCCGAGCGCGGCATCGCGCAACACCTCAGGCTGATCCTTCGAGGGATCGAGATCGAACACCAGGATGTCCGGGTAATAAACCTCCGGCGCACGCGAGGTCCACACGTGCGGAGTGATGCAGTTCTGATTGACCACCCATAACAGCGACTTGATGTCGGTCACCAACGGGTGGTGCAGGGTGCCTTCATTCTTTGACACTTCAACGCGCTGCAGCCAGTCGGGAAACCCTTTGGAGACGTCTTTCTGCCAGAACCCTTTTTTGCCGATGCCCGCAGGATAGCGCTCCATCGTGAGTGGGCGCGCGCGCAGATGCGGCAGCAGCGCGGGCGCGATGCCCTCGTAATACGCAGCCAGTTCTCCTTTCGTGATGCCGTCGTCGGGGAACAGGATCTTTTCCGGATGGGTAATCACGTTGCTTCACGATCTCCGCGGACGTGTCGGGCCAGGGGGCGATTGCTGCCGAGATGGCGGAGGACCTGGGCGACAGCTCATCACTATAGCGGCGGCGATGTAACACGGTGTTGCCCTGGCGGATACACGCATTTAACGTCGCGACGATACGTTGGTTGCATGACGCAACTATGTGATCGACAGATCGTTCGTTGGTCGCAGCTCCTGCTCGCAGGCGCGGCCATGCTGATGGTGGCCGGATGCGCCAACTCCTCCCCTGAGGCAGCCGGGGCGCCGACGGCGCACATTACTGCCGACGGGTCGAGTACCGTGTTTCCACTGACCAATGCGGTCAGTGCGGAGTTTCAGCAACTGCATCCCGCCGTCAAGGTGTCGGTGGCGGCTTCCGGGACAGGAAGCGGCTTTGACAAATTCTGCCGCGGTGAGATCGACATTCAAAGCGCGTCGCGCCCGATCGATGCGACTGAGAAAGCGGCCTGTGACAAGAAGAACATTGCGTTCCTTGAAGTGCCGGTGGCCTTTGACGCGCTGACCATTATCGTGCACCCCAGCAATCACTGGGCGACGAGTATAACCATCGCCGAACTCCGCAAATTATGGGCGCCGGCGGCGCAAGGCCGTGTGATGCGCTGGTCTGATGTGCGCGCGGGATGGCCGTCTGAACCGATCCATCTGTTTGGCCCGGGTACCGCCTCAGGAACCTTCGACTTCTTCACCGAGGTGGTCACCGGCACAACCGGCTCATCGCGCCGTGATTACAACGCCAGTGAAGACGCCAACGTGATTGTTCGCGGGGTCGCCGCCGACCCGTATTGCCTCGGCTACGTCGGGTACGGTCACTTCGCCCAACATGAGCCAGCGTTGAAGGCGGTCGCAGTCGATGGCCAGCTCGGGGCCGCCGGGCAGGGGCCGGTGGTGCCAGAGGTTGATACCGTGCGGCGCGGCCTCTACCAACCGCTGTCGCGCGCGCTGTTCATTTACGTCAACGCCAAGAGCGCCGAGCGGGAAGTACTCAACGATTTCGTGACCTTCTATCTGGCCCAGGATGAAGCCCTGATCGATCGCGTCGGCGGCATTCCGCTCAGTTCACGCGCCTATGAACTGATTCGCGAGCGCGTCGCCAGGCGCGCGCCGGGGACGCTGTTTGCCGACCGTGCGGTGCTCCAGCGGAATATCGAGATGGTGCTGGCAGAATCTAAACAGCAATAGCGGCGGTGTCGTCCATCGTCTGCAGACAGGACGAACACATCGTGTGAGTGATCGCCGGCGGGCTTCCGGCAAACACGCCGGAGCGGTCGACAGCAGAATCCACCTCTTCCCACTGACCATCAACGGCGACCCGCTTGCACCAGCCACACACCCGCAGCAAGTGATCGGGACCAGCCTCGGGTAGCGCGCTGGTGGTGCCGCACGGTTCCGTTCTGACCGTGACGCTCTCGAACATCACTTCCTCCGGCCGGCGCTGGACGCATTGTCATCTGCATGAATCGCTTTAATAACGGTGCGTCGCACCGGTACGAAAAACGAATGGTGTGCCCGTGCCGGACCCGCGCGAGCAGTCGGCGGTAGACCTGCCGGGTCGTCGAGTCACTCACGAAATCCCACAGTGAACGGCCGGTCACATCGGCCAGGTGCGGCGCATCGTTGGCGATCGCAAACGACACCCAGTCGTCGCCGAGCGCCGCGATGCTGTCGTATTCATCGATGCGATAACTGACCACCGCTCTCACTGGTCCTGCCTCGGCCGATCGAGCAACTCGCGCACGCGGGTCAGCAGCTGCTGTGGTTTAAACGGCTTTTGCAGAAACTCGATCCCGGGTTCGAGCACGCCGTGACGGACGATGGCGTCGTCGGTATACCCCGAGGTGAAGAGGATTGGAATCGAGCGATCGATCGCGCCGATCCGGTCGGCGAGTTCACGACCGCTCATGTGCGGCATCACCACATCGGTGATC
>DATLXN010000002.1:0-95589 GCA_035575715.1 Vicinamibacterales bacterium
TCGTCGGACCACCGCACGTTGCTGGTCTTGAGCGTCTTGGTGTCGAGCAGGGTCCGGACGACGCCGCCGCGCGGCACCAACCGCAGGGAATTCTGCGTGCCCGAGATCACGTCGTAGTCCGTCTTTTCGGTCGCGTCCTCGGGCGAACGACATCAAGTTACGCGCTGCGACGTCTTGGCCGTGAGGTCGAGTGGGTGCGCTATGCCAACGGCGGCCACCGTCCGCCGAACAGCGTGAGCGAGACGATTGATTTCGAGCATCGCATCCTCGCGTGGTACGACAAGTATCTCAAAGCCGATCGCCGCACGCCGCCGACGCAACAGTAACGGGCTAGCTCGGCGTCACCAGCATCAGCAGCAACGCCTTCTGTGCGTGCAGCCGGTTCTCGGCCTGATCGAACACCACTGACGAGGATGATTCGATCACCTCGTCGGTGACTTCTTCACCTCGATGCGCCGGCAAGCAGTGCATGAACACGGCATCGGGCTTGGCGCGGCCGAGCAGCGCCTCGTTGACCTGGTAGCGCGCGAAGATTTTCTTGCGTTCAGCGTATTCGACTTCCTGGCCCATCGACGTCCAGACGTCGGTGTAGATGGCGTCAGCGCCCTCGACCGCTTTGTTCGGATCGGTGAACTGCACCAGGTCGGCGCCGTCGACTGCCACCCGCGCCGATTCCAGAATCACCTCGTTGGGCAACTCATAGCCTTTGGGCGTCGCCACCCGGACCGACATGCCAAGCATCATCGAGGCGTGGACCATCGAGGTCGCCACGTTGTTGCCGTCGCCGACAATGGCCACCGTCCGACCCTTGAGCTCGCCCCACAACTCCTTCAGGGTCTGAATGTCCGCGAGTGCCTGACAGGGGTGCTCTTCGTCGGACAACGCATTGATCACGTGCAGCCGCGTCGTCGAGTGACCGACCTGCACCAGCCGGTCCTGGCTGAAGGTGCGGATGACCACGGCGTCGACCCAGCGTTCGAGATTGCGCGCCACGTCGTGCATCGGCTCGCGATCAGCGTGCATCACATCGGCCGGAATTTCGACCATGTCTCCGCCCAGTTCGCGAACGCCGATGGTGAAGGTGACGCGGGTGCGCAGCGACGGCTTTTCGAACAGCAAGCCGATGTGGCGTCCGTCGAGGGCGTGGGCGGTCGGCGCTCGCAACCCCAGTGGCCGCTCGCGTTTCAATCGCATTGCCAACTCGATCGCCTGGGTCAGTTCCTCGTGATTGAAATCGAGGATCGATAGAAAGTCTTTGCACCGCACCCGAGGGATGTCGTTTTCCAGCGTTCGCATCGATGCGCCCATAGTTAAGTCCGGTACTCGGCGTTGATCTTGACGTATTCGGCCGACAGGTCACAGGTGTAGACGGTGGCGCGGCAGGTGCCGCCGGCGCCGACGTTCACTTCAATTTCTAATTCCTTGCCTTGCAGGTAATCCGAAGCCTGCGGCGCAAGATGATCGTGCGGTTGGCCGTTGCTGAACAACACCAGAGGCCCGATTCGCACCAGCGCGTGGTCCAGGAGAAACCTGACGCCCGAGCGCCCGGCGGCGGCAATCAGCCGGCCCCAGTTGGGATCGGCGCCGTGAATGGCCGTTTTGACGAGCGGCGAATTGGCGATGACCCGCGCTGCCGTCCAGGCGTCGTCCTCTGATTGCGCACCGCTGACGGTGATCGCAATCAGCTTGGTCGCGCCTTCACCACCGCGGACGATGTTCAGCGAGAGTTCCAAGGCGACCTGGCGGAGGCCTTCGAACAGCGCCAGATAGCTGTCGTCGTCGATGACCACGCCGCTGGCGCCGCTGGCCAGTGCAAACACGCAATCGTTGGTCGAGCTTTCGCCATCGACGGTGATCGCATTGAACGTATAGCGCGACGCGTCAGTGAGCGCCCGCCGCAACAGTGACGGTTCGACGACGGCATCGGTAGTCAGATAGCCGAGCATCGTGGCCATGCGCGGTTCGATCATGCCAGAGCCCTTGGCCATCCCGCCAACGCGGAACGTGCCGCTCGGCGTGATGACCTCCACGGCGTAGGACTTCGGAAACGGGTCGGTCGTCATGATCGCGCGCGCCGCATCGGCATGACCGTCTGGAGAGAGGGCGGCGACGGCGTCGGGAATGCCGGCGCGCAGAGCGTCCATCTTCAGGTTGACGCCGATGACGCCGGTCGACGCGACCAACGTATGCGACGGGCTGCAGCCGATTCGGTTCGCGGTGATCATCGCCATTTCGCGTGCATCCGCGAGCCCCTGCGGCCCGGTGCAGGCGTTGGCGCAGCCGCTGTTGGTGACAATGACCTGAGCGTGGCCGTGGCTCGACTGCAAATGCTCAGCGGAGATGAGCAGTGGTGCAGCCTTGGCCTGATTCGTCGTAAAGATCGCCGCCGCCGGTAGCGGACCGTCGGCGGCGAGAAGCGCGAGATCCGGTTTGCCGTTGGCCTTGATGCCGCAGGCAATCCCCGCCGCGCGAAACCCTTTGGCGGCG
Source organism: Vicinamibacterales bacterium (assembly GCA_035575715.1). GTDB lineage: Bacteria > Acidobacteriota > Vicinamibacteria > Vicinamibacterales > UBA2999 > JACCSI01. The sequence goes on from DATLXN010000002.1 coordinate 2,488, forward strand.
GTAATCCCGCCATCGATCGGCGACACCCGCGTGTGCTTGGTGGTCCCCACGTCAGCCTCGCAGGGATGCCAGCGGCACGAACGTTCCGGGCTGGGTGCGGGTGGCTGCCGTAAGCGGCAGTACGACGGCGTGCTGGCCGCACCGGCGGAACTGCGCACAGCTGTGGCAGTCGAGGGCGATCTTCTCGGGGACCCACATGTGCGGGACGATCGAGAAACCCATGCGCACGAAGTAGCCGGCGTCGTGCGTGAACGCCGACAGCTTCTCAAAGCCTTCGACGCGCGCCCGCCGCTGCAGTTCGTTGACCAGCGCACGACCGATGCCGAGGGCGCGCGCCTTGCGATCGACGACGAGCGAGCGGATTTCTGCGGTGCGGCCAAGCGGCGCCAGTTCGGCGCAGCCGACGATCCGTCCACCAGAGACGGCGACCACAAATCGCACCGCCCGGCTGGTGAGCTCATCGAGCTCGCGGCGCAGCAGGTGACCCTCTTCGGTGTGCGCATTGATCAGCGCGTACAGTGCCGGTGCTTCCGCCGTGGTCGCCGAACGCACGCTGACCGTGGCTGATGGACGCGGTGCCGTGGCGCGACGGCTGCTGGATCGCCGTGCGATCCGGGTCGGCTGTTGCGTCATAAGCTCCGTGTTCATTTCGTTTCTCCTGTCTCGACACTCGCGAGCACCTTGTCAAGGATCGTCACGGCTTCGTGAATTTCTGCCCGCGTGACGGTCAACGGCGGCAGCATCCGTACCACTTTCTCCGCGGTCCGATTGATCAGTAGGCCCGCTTTCAACGCGCCGGCAATCACTGGTGTCGCGTCAACGGTCAGTTCGAGCGCCTGCATCACGCCGACGCCGCGCACGGCGGCGACGATGGCGTGTTCGGCGGCAAGCCGGTTGAGCGCGTGATCGAACACCGATGCCATTTCGCGCACCTGCCCGATCAGGCCGGCGGGCGGCGCGTAGGGAATGGCCTCGGCGGTGCCGGTCAGTTCCTCGAGCACCAACAAGGCCGCACGCGTCGACAGCAGATTGCCGCCGTAGGTGCTGCCGTGATCGCCGGCAAAGATCTGGTCGGCGACTGTCTGCGCGACCAGCGCCGCACCAATCGGGACTCCCGAGCCGAGCGCCTTTCCGACCGACACCAGGTCCGGCGTCAGCCCGAGGACCGGAAAGTAGAAGGGTTCGCCGGTCCGACCGAGCCCGCACTGCACTTCGTCGGCAATCAACAGAGTCCCGGTGCGCTCACAGGCGCGTTCGATCGCCGCTGCAAACGCGCGCGACAGCGGTCGCACCCCACCCTCACCTTGGATCGGCTCAGCGATGATCGCCGCCGTCCGCTCGCTGACGGCCGCGTCCATTGCCGCCGGATCGTCCGGCGCGACAAAGGTGACGCCGGGAATCAACGGCTCGAACGGCTCGCGATACGCCGGATTCGCCGTCACTGACAGCGCCCCCATCGTCCGCCCCGAGAACCCGTGCTGCAGTGCGACGTATTCGGTGCGGTGCCGATCGCCTTTCGAGAACCAGTAACGCCGCGCGAACTTCAAGCACGCTTCGACCGCTTCGGTGCCGCTGTTGCAGAAGAACGTGCGTGGTAATCCCGACAACGCCGCTAATCGTGCGGCCAGCTGTCCCTGCAGCGGGTGGTAGTAAAGATTCGATGTCTGGATCAGCGTCTCAGCCTGCGATGCAATCGCTGCCGCTAAACCAGGATGACCGTGGCCCAGCACGACCACGCCAATCCCCGAGATGAAATCCAGGTAGGGGCGCCCGGTCGTGTCAAAGAGACGAGTACCCTCGCCGCGCACGAACGCAACCGGCTGCCGCTTGTAGGTCTGCAGCACGTGCGCGGCCTCCAGGGCCTGTAGTTGTTCGAGTTCGCTGGTCATCGTAGTCGTGTCCACCCGCCGCGTTGTGGTGCCGTGCCCAAGATCAATCTGGCAAGCCGTGCCGGCTCGCGGCCGTCAGCAATCGCCACGTCGTTGACTCCGCCAGCCAGTGCCTGACTGCAGGCGCGCAACTTGGCCACCATCCCGGCGGTCGCGGTTCCGGAGCTGACCAGATCGCTCATCCCACTGGCGTCCAGTGTCGCAATGGTCTCGCCGTCTGCCCCCAACACACCGGAGGTGGCGCCGGCCACCACCAACCGCGTCGCTTTCACGCGCGCGGCGAGGCTGCCCGCGAGTGTGTCGGCGTTGACGTTGAACAACCGACCATCACGGGCCGCGCCAATGCAGGCGACGACCGGCACGAAGCCTTTCGCGTAGAGCATCTCGATCAGGGGAGAGCCAGTGCCCGCCACCGGATCGCCGACAAAGCCAAGGTCGACCAGTTCACCGTTAGTTGCGCGGTGTGGCTTGGCTGGCTTGACTGCTCCGACGCCCGCGTCAGCCCCGGTTAATCCGACGGCCTGGCCACCGGCCGCATTGATGGCGGCCACCAAGCGCGTGTTAATCGTTCCGGCCAACACACCGACGACTACTTGCAATGTCGGTTCATCGGTAATGCGCAACCCATCGACCTGGTGCTTCTGAATCGACAAGCGCGACAACGCTGCATCGATTTCCTTGCCGCCGCCGTGCACGACGACCAATGGCGTTTGTCGTGCCGCGCGCACAATCAGTCTGGCCACAGCGGCCATCCGGCCAGGCTCTTCGATCAACTCGCCGCCGAGTTTCAGGACGACCGGACGACGGCTCACAGCAGGCCGGCCTTCTGATCAATCCGGCACATCACGTTGAAGTTCTGCACCGCCGAGCCGGCCGCGCCCTTCACCAGGTTATCGATCACCGAAATAATCACCGCACGGCCATTCGCTTCGTCGACCTTCCAGCCGATATCGCAGAAGTTTGACCACGCGACGTGCTTGATCTCGGGTAGGTCGCTGCCGGTGAGCCGGACGAATGGTGCCGAGGCGTAGGCCTCGACGAACGCAGCATTGACTTGCGCCTCGGTGGTCCCCCGGACCAGTCGCACGTAATTCGATGACAACAAGCCGCGGTCGAGCGGCACCAGGTGCGGGACGAAGGTGACAGATCGGCCGACTGCCTGTTCCATCTCCGGCGTATGCCGATGACCAAACGCGCCATACGCGGCGACGCTGCCGTGGTTCTCCGAGAAATGCGTCCGGTCGCTGGGCGCCTTGCCGGCGCCTGAGAGTCCCGACTTCGCGTCAATGACCAGGTCGCTCGCTGGTTCGATTAACCCGGCGTGGGCCAGCGGCAACAGCGCCAACAGCGCTGCGGTTGGATAGCAACCCGGATTGGCCACCAGGCGAGCGCTTCTGACCTGCGATTCTTCGAACTCGGTCAAGCCATACGCGACGCCCGGGGGCATCGACGGTGTCGCGGGATACCAGCGGGTGCGCGCCTCAGCCTCCCGCAAGCGGAACGCACCCGACAGGTCGATCACCCGCATCCCAGCGTCGAGCAGCGCCGGCGCCACTTCCGCGGAGGCCTGTTCGGGCAAGGCGAGAAAAGCGACATCGGCCTGCGCCGCGACGGCGGTCAGGTTCAGCGGCACGACATCACCGTCCCACACCCGCGCCAGGCTCGGTAGCCGCCGCGGCGTGCTGGTGGCCTGTGACCCGGTGGCGATGGTCAGCTGCACCTGGGCATGGCGCGCCAGAATGCGCACCAGCTCCTGACCGGCGTAACCGGTCGCTCCGACGACTGCAACTCTATGCATTGAAAGAATACTTATACATATCTATGCGCCATGGTGTCAATGCAATTTTAGTATTAACAATGAGTACAATGCATGTATGCTGATTCAGCAAATCGTATATATATGAAGACCCGACGGCTTTCCGCCATCCGACAGGTCGTCGAGCAAGAGCCCGTGCATAGCCAGGAAGAACTGCGCCAGCGCCTCTCGACGATGGGCTTTGTGGTCACGCAAGCGACCTTGTCGCGCGACATCAAGGAACTGGGATTGATGAAGCGCGCATCGGACGGCGCCTATCAGGGGGCGCACACGGTCGACACCGGATCCTCGGCGGCGGCGGCGGTGGCGCTGTCCCGCGCGCTGGGCGAGTTTTTGCTCAGCGTCGACGCCGCGCAGAACCTGGTGGTGGTCAAGACCGGACCGGGTCAGGCGCAGTTACTCGGCCTGGCCATCGACCGTGCCAGGCTGCCGGATGTGGTCGGCACGATCGCCGGTGACGACACGATTTTGGTGATTTGTCGCGAGCTCCGCTGCGCGCAAACCACCCGCAACACGTTGCAACATCTCGCGTCGGAGTCCTAGAGAGGGAAACGAAAGACGAAAGACGAAAGTAAAAAGAAGAAATGCTTTCGTCTTTCGTCTTTTTTCTTCTTTCCATGGTGGTGACACAAATAAAAATGACCAACCGTATCGTGCTTGCTTATTTTGGCGATCAGGAATCGACCGCGTCGATCGCCGCACTCGCTGCCGATCATCACGCCGACATCGTTGCCGTGGCGTTCGACTTTGGCGACGGGACCTCGCTCGCCTCGCTCCGTGACGGCGCTCTGACCGCCGGCGCGACGCGATGCCATGCGCTTGACGTGCGCGAAGAGTTCGCCCGCGAGGTCGTGATTCCTGCGCTGCGGGCCAATGTATTCAGCGAGCCGGCCACTACTGTCAATACGATGAGCACCGACTTTGTCGCGCGCAAACTGCGCGAAGTGGCATCGATTGAGCAAGCCGCGGTGATTGTTCCCGAACAGGTGCCGCCGCAAATGGCTGGGCGTCGTCGCGTGCTCGCGGACGTCCCCGCCTACGTCCAGATCCGTTTCGATGATGGCCTACCCCAGGCGGTCAACGGCGTGCCGATGACGGTCAGTGAACTGATGGAAAGCCTCGAAACGATCACCGGCGCTGAAGCGATTGATGTCCTCGCGATGGCCTACAGCGATCTGGCCCATGCCGACGACGGCAACGTGGCGCTGCTCGTGGAAAACGGCGCATGCACCGTGGCGGCCTCGGCGGTCAGTCTGTAATGTCCGGCCCCCAGCACTTGTGGTCGGGGCGGTTTGATTCCGCGCCTGATCCGGCTGCCTTCGATTTCGGCGTCTCGTTCCCGTTCGATCGCCGTCTCTTTGAAGATGACGTCACCGGCAGCCTCGCGTGGGCCGAGGCGCTGGTCGCCTGCGGGGTGCTCTCGGACGACGACGGTGCGCGCATAAGCGAGGGGTTATCGGGGATCCTCGAACAGGGCCGCCGCGACCCCTCGTGGGTCAACGGCGCCGATGAAGACGTCCACAGTTTCGTCGAGCGGGAACTGGTCGCACGCATCGGCGACGCCGGGCGCCGGCTGCATACCGGCCGCTCGCGCAACGAGCAGGTCTCGCTCGATCTGCGCTTGTATCTGCGACGACGGATCCCGCTCCTGCAGGCCAAAGTACGCGCGCTGATTGCGACGCTCGCCGATCAGGCTGACGCTGCGGGACCAGCGCTGATGCCGTCGTACACGCACATGCGTCGCGCGATGCCAGTGTTGGTGTCTCACTTCCTATTGAGCCATGCGGCGGCATTGCGGCGGGACCATGATCGCCTGGCGGCGGCCTCAGCCGAGGCCGATGCCTTGCCGCTCGGCTCGGGTGCGATCGCCGGGACCGGCTATCCGGTCGATGTCGGCGCGCTCGCGACGCGTCTCGGCTTCAGCCGCGTCGTCCTCAACAGCATCGACGCATCGTCCGATCGAGATTTCGCCGCGACGTTTGTTTATGCGTCGGCGTTGGCGATGGTCCATCTGAGTCGCATCGCAGAAGATTTCATCCTGCTGACCAGCGAAGAGTTCGGGTTTTTCGAACTTGCTGATAAATCGGCGACCGGCAGCAGCATGATGCCGCAGAAAAAGAATCCCGATCCGCTGGAGTTGGTCCGTGGCAAGTCCGGTCGTGTTATTGGCGACCTGACCGGGTTGCTGGTCACGATGAAGGGGTTGCCGACTGGCTACAACAAGGATTTGCAAGAGGATAAAGAGCCGGTGTTCGACAGCGAAGATACCCTGGGCGTCTCGCTGGACGCCTCGGCGGCGGTGATTGCCAACCTGACCTTGCGCGGCGATCGGACCAGGGCCGCGGCATCGGGGTTATTGCTCGCCACCGACGCGGCCGACTACCTCGTCTCGCGTGGTGTCCCGTTTCGGCAGGCGCACGAGATCATCGGACGTATGGTTCGCGAACTGCTGCAACAAGGTCGAGACTTTGACACGCTGTCGATGGCCGAGTGGCGCGGTTACAGCGACCACTTTGGCGACGATGTAACTACGCATGTGACGGCGGAGGCGTCGGTACGGGCGCGTAAGACCCCGCAATCGACATCGCCGGAGGCCGTGGCGGCGGCATTGAACCTGACGAGAAAATGGCTTGCGGCCCAGCGATAACCTGCTAGACTGTCTCGACCTCTCGTCTAGAGTTCTGCCGAACTCGAGGTTTACGCGGCACTGACTCAGTGCCCGATTTCCCCTCCAGCGCAATGATCTAATTCGGGTTCTTTGGTTTTTCGGGGGAGTGCATGCAGCTACGCCGGTACCGGCCCGGCGACGTGTTGGACGATTACTGTCCGCGCGAGCGCCGTATTACCGACCACGCCGTTGTGGCGATGATCGACGATCACATTAAACAAACGCGTTGCTGCGTCTGCGACGCGGACCACGAATATAAAGACGGCAAGGTGCCTCCGCAGCGGCGGAAGAAGCCCCAGGCCGCGCTGTTCACCCAGGTCCTCGATGGTCTACAGGGACCGCAGCCGGCGGCTCGGCTCCCGCACCACCCGGAGGCGGATTCCGACAGCGACGCAGCGGACGACGCCGAGGAGTTCGACGAGCCGGATGTCGCCCCGGCGCTGGCGCCGGCCCTGGAGATCGTTGCGCAGATCACGGTGACGGACGCCGTGTTGCCCATCCCACCCGCATTACTCCAGGCCGAGGCTGCGGAACCGGACGGCGTGCAACCGATGCGTGAAGATGGTCCGGTGCGGCGGCCGCTGATCCGTGCGACGTTGCCGCGTCCAGAAGGGCAGCCGGTCCAACCCACGCGCGTGATGCCGGAATTCACGATTCGCCAACCAAGCAATGGACGCGGCGGTCATCGTCCCGCGGGCTCGAATGGCCGTCGGCATGGCGGTTCGGCATCGCAAGCGCCTCCGGGACCGATGCGTTTCGGCCGCACCGACCGCGGCACAGGCAACGGCCACGGCGGCAGTGCTCACGGACAGGGTCCGCGGCAGCATGGCGGCCGGAGCCAGGGACCGGGCCAGGGTCAGGGTCAGGGTCAGGGTAACGGTGGACGTCCCGGCGGTTCGCGCCGCGGCGGTAAAAAGCAGCGCTAGATGGCACAACTCGCCGGCAAGATTGGTCTCGTCGTTGGCGTCGCCAACAAACGGTCGTTGTCGTGGGCGATTGCCCAGGCCGCGGCGGCCGAAGGCGCGACGGTTGTTCTTACCTATCAAGGGCGCTTCGAAGAGCATGTCGGCGAACTCGCCGATACGTTGACGCCCCGACCGCTCGTGCTGCCGCTCGATGTGCAGAACGATGCGGAGATCGATGCCGTCTTCGCCCGCATTCAGCAGGACCACGGCGGTCTCGACTTCGTCGTGCACGGCGTCGCATTTGCGAACCGTGACGACATCACCAATCCGTTCGTGCAAACATCGCGCGAAGGCTTCCGCATGGCCCTCGATATCAGCGCCTACTCATTGATTGCGCTCGCGCGCGGCGCGGCGCCGCTGATGGCCACGCGTGGTGGTGGCAGCATCATCACCCTCAGCTACCTCGGAAGCACGAGAGTGTTTCCCAACTACAACGTGATGGGGGTCGCCAAGGCGGCGCTCGAAGCGTCGGTGCGTTATCTGGCGGCCGATCTCGGCCCGCAGAATATTCGGGTCAACGCAATTTCTGCCGGTCCGGTCAAGACGCTGGCCGCTGCGGGGATCGGCGGCTTCTCGAACATCCTCGGCATCGTGCGGGAGCGCGCCCCGCTCCGCCGCGCGATCGAGGCCAATGAAGTCGCTGATTCGGCAACCTTCTTGTTGGGTCCCGCGAGCCGGGGGATTACCGGGGAAGTGTTAATGGTCGACGCGGGCTATCACGTCGTCGGGATGTAGGACCGTCGGCGGGGCCGACGGCACGACCGCTTCGCGGTGGGACCGACATCGCTTCGCTCGTCGGTGGGACCGCTTGCTTCGCTCGCGGTGGGGCTTGCCTCAGTACACTTCGAACACGATCCGGTCGTCGACGACGCCCGCGGCTTTCAACAGCGAGGTCATGTCGGCGATGAAGCCCGGCGGGCCACAGATCATGCATCGGGTCTCGACCGATTTGAGCATCGAGCGAACCTGCAATTCGTTAATGCGCCCGACGCTGCCAGTCCATTCTGCTGTCGCGTCGCGCGTCACCGTCAGGGCCAGTTCGATGCGCTGGGCGCTTGCCAGTGCGGTCAATTCCTCTCGATAAGCGAACTCCTCGAAGGTCCGCGCGCTATAGGCGACGTGAATCCGTCGCTGGTCAGCGCGCTCCAATACCTCCCACATCATCGAACGCAGCGGCGCGATGCCCGTGCCGCCGGCGATCAGCATCAGGTCGGGCTCGAGTAGTGGCACCGGGAGGCCGAACGCGCCGAACGGGCCTTCGACCACCACCGCCGTCCCTGGACCTGCGCGTTCGAGATGTGGATCAGGTGCGGCATGGTCGTCGGTCTGGACGAGCAACTCTAACGCTCGCGACTGGCCGGATTGCGACGGCGAACAGGCAATTGAGTACGGACGCCTGACACTGCTCTCGGCGAGACCGGCGAAGACGGCCTGGCCTGCCGCGAACTCGAAGGCATGGTCGCCAAGGTCGATGAGGATGTACCGGGTCCGCGGCGTGGCTTGGGCGATTGCACGCACGCGCAAGATGAGACTGCGCACGGTGGTGATCCTAGCAGGACCGCTTCGCGGTGGGACCGCTTCGCGGTGGGACACATTCAGAATCTGCGCAATTCCTGCCGCCCGAAGGGCGGTCCCACCACGAACGTAGTGAGTGATCCCGTGAGTGGTCCCACCGGCCAGCGCAGTCGGCCGGTCCTACAGAACCCCGATCGCCGCGCGCTGAATTTCTACCTCGGTGGGCTCGACTTCCTGCGGCGGCGCCGATGCCGCCCGGCCGTCGGTGCCGGTCGCAGCGACGATTTGCAGGCGGGGCTGTTGCTTGCGTTTGGTCTTGTCGCGATACATCCGGCTGTCAGCCGTAGCCAGGAGCGCTTCGTAGCTGTCGCCGTCCTGCGGGAAGATCGCCGCGCCAATGCTGATCGCTATCGGGATACGGCGCCCCGGGCGCGCTTCGAACGACACCAGATCGACGGCGCGCTGGAGTTCGGCGCGCTTCCGCTCGGCCTCGTCCTGGCCGCAGCCCGAGAGCACGACGATGAATTCGTCGCCGGCGTAACGGACGCAGATGTCATACGGCCGAATCGCGCCACGCAGCACGGTGGCCACCTCGCGCAAGGCACGGTCGCCGATGTGATGGCCGTGGCTGTCGTTGATGTCCTTGAAGTTGTCGAGGTCCATGACCAGCAACGCCACTTCGGATTTGAGGCGCTCGGCACGCGCCAGTTCGCGGGTCAGGTGCATGAACATGAAGCGCGTATTCGGCAGACCCGTAAGCGGATCGGTGAGCGAGTCTTCCTGGGTCTGCTCGAACACGATCGAGTTGTGAATAACCGCGGACGCCTGCTCGGAGACGCGATCCAGAAGGCGGCGATGATCGTCGGTGTAAAAGTCTGACCGCACGTGATATACGGCCAGCGTCCCGATAAAGCGGTCGTTGAAAATGAGCGGTGCGACCAGGGCCGACTGCAACGTCGTCGCGCGGGCGACGACATTCGCCGCTTCGAAATCGGCGCTCGGCCGGGCGTTGACGAGCGGGCGTCGATTGCGTGCCACCCAGCCGGTCAGCCCCTGGCCGCTGCGGATGGTCATCGTGTTGATCACGTCAGCTTCGGCCCCCGTGGCAAACCCGCAGCGCAAGCTGTCGGTGTCCTCGTCGAACAAGAACAGCGCGCACGACGTGAACGGCACCAGGCTGCTCAACTTCGACGCGATCAGCGCCATCGTGTCGGAGACGCCAAGGCTGGTGCCCATCGTCTGCGCGATTTCGTAGAGCGCGTAGATCTCGCGGTGGGCGTAGGCGATGTCTTCGAACACCGTGGTGATCTTGCTTTCCGGCTGGAAGCCGACCGCCGGCCGCCCCAGTTCCGACACCGGCTCGAGCGACAGGCGACGCGCCGGCGCAGTTTCCAGGCGCTCGGCTTCTTCTGCCAGCTTGGGCAGCGTCCGCACAAACATCTGGACGACGGTCGGGTCGAGTGCCTTGCCGCATTCCTGATGCAGCAATCCGAGTGCCGCTTCGTGCGTCATCGCCTTGTGGTACGGCCGATCGGAGGTCAACGCGTCGAAGTAATCGACGACTGAGAGAATCCGCGCGCCCAGCGGGATGTCTTCACCCTTCAGCCCTTGCGGATACCCTTTGCCATCCCACCGCTCGTGGTGACTGAGGATCAGCGGCGCCACTGGATAGGGGAAAGGCACGGCGCTGATGATCTCGGCGCCGACCTGTGGGTGAATGCGGATTTTTTGAAACTCTTCCTGTGTCAGAGGGCCGGGCTTTGACAGGATGTGCTCAGGCACGGCCAGCTTGCCAATGTCGTGGAGGAGGGCCGCCGTCTTGACTCCTTGGATCTCGGCGTCAGGCATCCCGAGTGATTTGGCGACGCCGGCCGCGTAAACCTGCACGCGACGAATGTGGGACTGCGCGGTCTGATCCTTGGCGTCAATAGCCAGCGCGAGTGCCTCGATGGTCGCCAGATGGAGATCAGCCATCTCGCCGACGTGCCGCCGCTCGTCGTCGATGCGTCCCATGTAAATCTTGTAGGAGCGATAGGTGAGATACATGAACGGCGCGAACAGCAGCGCGACCCATACACCCGAGCCGAGGACCGCCCATTTCGCGCCGAGACCAATCGCCGCGCCGACGAAATAACTGGGCGCACTCCAGAGAAAGTTTTGCTGCCAGACGGTCAGCGCCGACTGGTGGGTTGACAGGGCAATCGCCATAGCGATCAGCGTCGTGTTGAAGAAGAAGTAGGCGATCGCCGCGCCGAGCAGCGGGGGCACGACAGCGGCCCAGGAGGCGCCCAACGTACCAGGCGTGCCGCCCAGCGTGAGGTGGGCCCAGCCGGCGGTCTGCACCGCGATCGCCAGGCACGCCATGCTGAACAGGGTGCGATGCGCCACGTTCCGCGTTTTCATGCGGAACGTGCATTGGCTCCACGCGCTGGCCACGGCCACCAACATCGTTTCGTGCGGGCCCAGGAGCATCAACGAGGCGAAGTCGACGGCGTAGGACACCGACATCGTCGAACCGCTCTTATCGAGCGGGAGACTGACCTTGAATGCCGAGGTGGCGCATGACAGCACCAGCAGAATGACGAAGAGGAGGGGCTGGTCAAAGCTCGCGCGCGGGCCGAGCCAGACGAGGAGGGCAGCGCCAACCACGATGACCGATCCAACGTACAGACGGGCGGGGACCGGAAGGGCGCTCATCATGGTCAGCAGCCCCAGGCAGCCGTTCGGCAGAGCTCAGGAACGATGGATGTCGTCACGGCAAACAGGGCGGCGTAAGGGGGAGCCTATACGTCGCGACACTGGGAAGGCGGTCCCTGCGCCAGTGCAAAAGGGAGAGTAGCTTACGCTCCTGTCACATACAAGACGTATGTGCACCATCGATAACGTGCTGTGCAAATGCGTGCAAGGGCTCTACACGGCGGTTTCGCGGCGGGATTTGCGGCCTTTTCCGGCGCCGGAGGGCTCCAACCCGTACTCCTCAATCTTGCGATACAGGGTGCCCCGGCTGATATCGAGCACTTTGGCGGCTTCGAGCTTGTTCCAATCGACTGCCTCGAGCACACGCATGATGTGGGTGCGCTCCGCGTCGCGCAGCGAAGGCAGACGGTTGCCCGTTTCCTCTTCGGGTAAGCGCGGGCGGCCGTGCAGGAACTCGATGTCTGCGGCGCGGATCGAGCGCCCGGGCGCCGACAACGCGGCACGTGACACCGTGCTTTCCAGCTCCCGGATGTTGCCCGGCCAGTGATAGGTCATCAACAGGTCGTGCGCTTCGCGCGAAAACTGCTTGGCATCAAGCGTCAGCCCGTTGGCCGCGCAGTAACGGGCGAGGAAGCGATTGGCAAGGACCGGGATATCGACCGCACGTTCCCGTAGCGACGGCAGGCGAATCGCAAACGCGTTGATGCGGTAAAACAGGTCTTCGCGGAATCGGCTCTCGCGGACAAACAGATCGAGCGGACGATTGGTCGCGGAAATCAGCCGGAAGTCGACATGGATCGGCTTGTTGCCGCCAAGCCGCTCAAAGCGCCGCTCTTCAAGGACGCGCAGCAATTTTGCCTGGGCGACCAGCGAGAGATCACCGATCTCGTCGAGGAATAAGGTGCCGTTGTTGGCCAGCTCGAGACGCCCGGGCTTGCGGTCATGGGCACCGGTAAAGGCGCCCTTTCCGTAGCCGAAAATTTCCGATTCGAACAAGGTATCGGGTAGCGCCGCACAGTTGACCGCCTGGAATCGCTCCTGAGCCCGACGCGACAACTCGTGGATCATCCGCGCGACCAGTTCCTTACCCGAGCCGGTGGGTCCAAGAATCAGCACCGAGATATCGGACTTCGCGGAGGTGCGAATCCATTCGAAGATGGCCAGCATCTTCTCGTCCTTGCCGATCATCTCGCGGAAGCGAAGGACCGACGGCGAGGTGTCCTCGATGCCGATATGCGCGCGCCGCTCGAGGAAGTTATCGAGCAAACGCGCCGCGGGTTCCTGCTCGGGCCGCGCCGCGAGGTATTTAGCCGGGTCGCCGCCGAGCTTTCGGACGACGCCGAAATCAACCAGTTCACGGACGCAGTTGTCGACATCCAGCCGCATCCGGCCAAAGGTCTGCATCAGTGCCTCGGTGTCAAACGGCTCGTCGGGACGTGCGCTCAAGAAGCGGAGAATGCCGGCGCGCAGTGGCGACTGCACCAGGTTGCGGAAACGCGCGTCTACGTCGGGCTCGGCGCGTGGAGCTCCGCCCGCGGTTGCGCGTCGGGCGGCAAAAGTCAGATCGTCCACAGCGTCTCGTTCTATCGGTCAGCGACGGGCGTCGGATTACCCCTGTCGGGCGTCCGCGCCCGGTCAGGTCCCCCGTAGTAGGCGGTCTGGTACTGCTCGATCAATGCCTTCATCCGGACCGCGTCCTTCTTACGATGACCATGGCAGCGAATCGGGGTCGCGCCGCCGCTGGTTTCGATAATCACATCCGAAAACATCAGGTTGGTGTCGATGCCAACCGACGACACGTGCGCCATGTGAATCGATTGCTCACGTCGCCCGAATAACTCAGGCGTGTAATGAATCACGCTGGTCGGGGAAATCGCCACTTGTGTGGGAAAGAGGCGATTGCCACTCGAGAGCCGGCTGGCCCGAAACACGTCGCCTTGGGTGAATGGTCGACCCTTGCGCCACAGCAGCAGTGCCACCAGCGCCATCAGCCCAATGACGACGGCGACCGGAATCCAAATCTGCTCAATCGTCACGTCGCCTGACACCCGCAGATGCTACTCTAAACGCGTGCCCCACCGTGCGCCCGGGTCTGCCAAGAAATCCACCAAATCGTTTCTTTCCGGTAAGACCATTCGCTATTACCGGCCCAGCGGCAGTGACGACATCCGCAGGCTGATCGATGACGGCTTTCAGGCGTTCAACGGCGCCCGGCTGGGCGAGGCCTGCCGGATCTTCGCCGATAAGATGCTGGATAAAAGCCACGACACCACGATCGGCCTGACCGTCGCCGGCGCCTTGACCCCCGCCGGCCTGGGTGGCTGCATGATCGAGATGATGGAGCGCGGCCTGGTCGATTTCATGATCAGCACTGGCGCGAATCTCTATCACGACCTGCATTACGCCCTGAACTTCGATCTGCATCGCGGGTCGCCGTTTCTCGACGACCGCGTACTCTACGAGCAGGGCGTGATCCGCATCTACGACGTGCTGTTCCCGGCCCAGGTGTTACTCGATACCGACAGCTTCATCCGCGAGTTTCTCGACACAACAAAAATGGAAGGGCCGGTGTCGACCTCCGAGTTTCACTACGTGCTGGGGGAATATCTGCGCAAGGTCCGGCCCGGATGCGAGGAATATTCCGTCGTCGCCGCCGCCGCCCAGTTCGGCGTACCGATCTACACCTCGTCACCCGGCGACAGTTCGATTGGGATGAACATCGCCTTCCACGAGCTGATCAACGACGGCACGTTGATGATCGATCCAAATAAGGACGTCAACGAAGTCTGCGCGATCATCCTCGCCGGCGATAAGAACGGCTGCGTCATTCTCGGGGGCGGTTCGCCCAAGAACTTCTATCTGCAGGGCCAGCCGACGCTGTGGGAGGTCTACGGCATTCCCAAGGGCGGCAACGATTACTTTATCCAGATCACGACGGATTCGGTGGTGTGGGGCGGTTTGTCTGGCGCCACGCCGTCGGAAGCGGTGAGCTGGGGGAAGGTCAATCCGGGCGTGCTGCCCGACACCGCCGTCGCCTACGTCGATTCGACGATCGGATTCCCGCTGTTTTGTGAGTACGCTTGCGCCCACAAGAACGGGCGCCGCAAGCGCAAAGGACTGGTGCACCAGCGCGACGCGATGGTTGCTGCACTGAAGGCGGAAGCGATCAAGGCGCGCAAGCCAGCGCCGGGTAACAAGAAGCCGGCGCGCAAACGCAAAGCCGTGTTGACCAGGAGCTAACTCTGACGTCGGTCGTCGGTCGTCGGTCGTCGCACTTAGCGCTCAGCACTTAGCACTCAGCACTTCCCTATGGGCACCCTGTGGTCTGAACTCGCGCCGCTCGCCGATGACGCCGCCGACGGACCCCGGGTCTACGTCGACGCCAATCTGCCTGCCGGCGTCGTTCGTTACATGCGCTCCGCCCTTGGCTGGGATGTGCTTTTCGTGATTGAACATGCCGACCTGCGCCGCGCTCACGACGTCGAGCATTTCCGGCTGGCGCGGCAACTACGGCGCACGTTGTTCACCATGGACCGGGACTATCTCGATGACCGCCACTTTCCACCGCGGGAAACCGCCGGCGTCGTCGTCTTGTTCGCACCGAACCAGCGCGGGCTCGAGATGTTGCTGCGCAGCGTCGACCGTCAGTTGTTTTACGATGCGTCGGACGAACGGGTCGCACTGCCACTCGACGGCACGAAACTGCAGGTGTTCCCGGAATTTGGGACGGGCGAAAAACGATGACTGTAGGGATTGACCTGACCGACGGGACGCGCGGGGTCACCGTCGACGGCGAAGGCAACATCGTCAGCCGTCACGATGCACTGCCGACCTCTGCCTCGACGCCGTTCGGACTGGCCGTGCAGTGGCCGGGTGATGAGTTGCCGTCGGCGGTCGCGGCCTCGCTGCCGCCACCGGTCGCCAAACAGGCAACGGTGATCTCTGTCGGTGCTGCAACCGCGCTGGCTGAAACCTGGTGCGGCGCGGCTCGCGCAGTGGATGACGCGATCACCTTCAGCATGGGGGAGCACGTCACCGCCGGAGCGGTCGTCGAAGGCCGACTGCTTCGCGGCTCGCGCGGCTATGCGGCATCGGTCGCCTGGCTGGCTTTGAATCCGGTCGAGCGTGAAGATTACCGGCGCTACGGCGGTCTCGAGGCCGAGATCGCCGCCGCTGGCATCGTGCGGCGTCTGGTCTGGCGGATCAAGTCGGGCGATCGGTCCGGCGTCGTCGATCAGGTCGGCGGCGATCTGTCGCGCCTGACCGCCGAACAAGTGTTTGCTGCCGCTCGCGGTGGCGACGGTGTCTGCGTGTCGGTCATTCGCGACACCGCAAAGTACGTCGGTATGGCGATCGCAAATCTGGCGACGATGCTCGATCCCGAAGTGGTCGTACTTGGCGGCACGCTGGCATCTGCCGGCGACATGATGCTCGAAGCGATCCGCCTGGAATGCAGCCGGCGTTTGCGTCCGCAGCAGGCGGAACGGATCCGCATCGTGCTGTCCACGCTCGGCGCGGATGCCGCCGCAATCGGGGCCGCTCGCGCTGCGCTCTCGCAGCGCCAATGATCCTGTTAGCCGGTGCGGACCTCGTCCTGCCCGACGGTGTTCGGCCACGCACCAATCTACTGATCGACGGCGGCCGCATTGTGGCGATCGAGCCTGCAGGCACACCTGTCGCCAACGCCACTCGGGTCGACTGCACGGACTGCGTCATCGTCCCTGGATTTATTGACGTGCACGTGCACGGCGTCGAAGGCCACGACGTCATGGATGGGCCTGGCGCGATCGCGGCGGTGGCCGAACGGCTGCCGCGCTATGGGGTCACCGCATTCTGTCCGACGTCGATCGCCTGTGCGCCGGCCGTACTGACGACGATGTTCGAGGAGATTACGGCGCTGCGCCGCATGACGTCCGGCACCGCTGCGCGGGTGTTGCCGGCGCATCTGGAGAGCAATTTCATCAGCCCGGAATTCAAGGGCGCCCAGCCACTGCAATGCCTGCGGCGACCACCGCTTGAGTACGGCTCGGTCGCTCGCGCGCTGACGCCGCCGACAGTCGCCGGTCAGTTCGACGCCGACGATGTGATGGCAGTGATTACCGCCCATCAGGCAGCAGTCGCGATCGTCACGATGGCACCGGAACTCGAAGGCGGCATCGAGTTAGTGCGCGCGTTGGTAGCGCGCGGCCATCGCGTCTCGATCGGGCATAGCGGCGCGAGCTATCACCAAACGTTCGCGGCGATCGACGCCGGCGTCTCGCAGGCCACCCACCTGTTCAATCGCATGTCGGCGATGACGCACCGATCGCCAGGCGTCCCCGGTGCGGTGTTACAGTCCCCGGCGGTCACCGCGGAACTGATCTGCGACGGCTTCCACGTGCATCCGGCGTTGCTCAACGTGGCGATCCGTACCAAGGGTGCGTCGGGGATCATGGCGATCACCGATGGGACCGCGGGGTCGGGCCTGCCGATTGGTTCACGAACGCGACTGGGTGGTCGCCCGATCCTGGTCACCGCACGGACTGCAGAATTAGAGGACGGCACCCTCGCCGGCAGCGTGTTGACGATGGATGCGGCTTTCCGGAGCCTGGTGCAACAGGTCGGAGTATCGCTGGTCGATGCCGCCGTGATGTGCGCCACGACTCCCGCCCGCCAACTTGGGCTGAGCGACCGCGGTCGATTGGCCGTCGATTCTGCCGCCGATCTGGTGATCCTGACCAGGGATCTCCGCGTGCGCGACACCTACCTCGAGGGCCATCTCTGGCGGAACACTGTTGCGCCTCTTGACGTCTAGATTCTGGAAGGGGTTTGCCATGACGCACCGATCCGCCAACGCCAGTTTGCTTGCCTGTCTTGTCGTGTCGGCGTTGGCTGTCGGCGGATGCGAAGTGAATCTCAACTCTGAAGGGATCGTTTCGCTCGAAACCAAGATCTATAAAGTGGGCGCGATGCCCGAGCTGCAACTGGACACCTTCGAGGGGTCGATCGAAGTCCATTCGTGGGATCGCGCCGAGGTCGAAATCGAGATCGAGAAGCGCGCGATGGAGCAAGGGCTGGTCGACGAGATCAAGGTCTCAGCAGAGCAACAGGGCGACACCATCATCGTCAAGGTCACTGGTCCGCCGGCCCGCGATTTCGACGGCGTGCAGATCGGAGCGAGCTTCAGTCCCTCGGCGCGGCTGCGGGTGGCGATCCCGCGCAACAGTCACCTGACTGCCAGGAGTGGTGAGGGCTCGATCACCGTGGAAGATATTAACGGCAAGATCAACCTGACGACCGCCGACGGCAGCGTTCGCGCCTCGCGTCTGGGGGGTGAAATCATGGTGCGGTCGGGTGACGGCTCGATTCGCATCGATCGCGCGGAAGGCAAGCTGGACCTCGAAACCGAAGACGGCAGCATTACGCTGGAAGCGAAGCCATCCGTGCTGCGCGCGCGGACGTCGGATGGATCGATGCGGATGGAAATCGAACCCGATAGCGCCATGAGCGCTGATTGGGACCTGCAGACGGCCGACGGGTCAGTGACCCTGACGCTGCCGACCACCTTCAACGGCGAGCTCGACGCGGAAACCCGAGACGGGGTGGTTCGGGCCACCTACTCCGGCGTGAAAGCCGAGTTACGGCCGGATGGCGATCGGGAAGAACGTCGTCGCATCCTCAAGGCGACGCTGGGCAGTGGCGGTCGCACCATCCGCATCAGGTCAGGCGACGGTAGAATTCGCATCGAGTAGTGCCCTATTAAGTTCTCGCACGCAGCCCTCCTGATCGCGGCGCTGGTCGTCGCCTTCACGCTTCGCTCCGGCTTCTACATCGCTGGTGGTACCGATTCGTCTGGATACGTCAGCGCGGCGGAACGCTGGCGCAAGGGCGAGCCGATTCAACCCGCCCCGTTAGGCCTTTGGGCGACGTGGCCGAACGCGGCTGCCAGTGCGGCGCCGGTCGCGTATCGTCCCGGCCTCATTGCCGGCACCGACATTTCGGTTTATCCACTCGGCTATCCAGTGGTGGCTGCGGCTTTTCTCGCCATCGCCGGACCGCTCGCGGTCTTCGTCGTCGCGCCGTTGGCAGCCGGCCTGCTCGCGTGGTGCACGTTCGTGGTGGCGCGGCAACTGGCCGGACCGATCGCAGGATTGCTGGCGGCACTGCTCATCGCCACCACGCCAGTCACGTTGCTGCATGCCGTGGACGCGATGGGTGATGTGCCGGCGGCCGCGTGCTGGCTGCTGGCGTGGCTGATGGCGCTCGGTCATGGACGCGGCGCAGCGGCCGCTGCAGGTGCGGCGACAGCCGTGGCGGTGATGATTCGGCCCAATCTGGCGCCTCTCGGCGCGATTGCCGGTCTGCTGATTTTGTTTGATGGGTCAGCGCCGTCACGGTGGCGCTGGAAAAACGCCGCGCTCTTTCTCGCCCTCGCCGCCGTCGGGCCGGTCATCGTCGGGTGGTCGCAATATGTGCTTTACGGCTCTCCACTGACGCCCGGGTATGTCGAGTGGCGCGGCTTTTTTCGGATCGCGCACATCGCGCCCAATCTCGAACTTTATCCGCGACTGTTGTGGCGCCTCCACACACCGTTGCTGTTCGCCGGGTTCGCCGGTGTCTGGCTGTTTCGACAGTCGCGTGTGGCGTGGTCGGCTTGCGCCATGATCGCGCTCAACTTCGCGATCTACTTGCCGTATCTCTCGCTCGATGACTGGCCGTTCCTGCGCTTCCTGTTACCGGGCCTCGCCGCATTGTTCGTGTTGTTCGCCGCTACGCTGGTCCACATCGGAATGTCGGTCGGTCGATGGTCGCGATGGCTGACGCCGTTGGCCTTGATACCGGCGGTGCTGGTGCTGATGCAGGCGATGCCACAGGTTCGCTACTCACTTAACGAATGGCGCGCCCACACCCGCGTGCGGTTGATGGGCCATTACCTTCACGAAGTGCTGCCCGCGAATGCGGCGGTGTTGTCATTCATGCATAGCGGGGCGGTTGCACACTACACCGCCCGGCAGATTGTGCGGCTCGATCTGCTCGAGCCTGCGACGCTGGATCAGGTAATCGACCAGCTGCGTGGGCACGGCTACCACCCGGTGCTGGTGCTCGACGAGGCACTCGAGGGCGAAGCGTTCCGCGCACGCTTTCCGCAATCGCGCTATGGCCGACTCGACTGGCGTCCGCGCGCAACCTTCACCACGATCGGGCGCATCTGGTATTTGGATTTGGCCGATCGGGATCACGCGGCGAGAGTGGGGACGGACGCTGTCACTGACTAGATGACGCAGAAGGGGTTATCCGCAGATTACGCAGATTACGCAGATTACGTAGATTACGTTTTGATCGTGATGAGCGTTCAGCTGGTGTCAGCGGACGGGCGTCGGAAGTAATCCCCCCGCAATCAAGCCCCCGTTGTCACCGCCACGAAGCGATCGAGGATCGCCGTCAGATCGGATGGCTTGTCGAGAATGTAGGCGGTCTCCGGCGCGGCGCCGTTGAAGCGTTCGGCTCCAAAACCATACCGCGCCCATGCGAACGCACAGCCAGCGGCGGCCGCGGTTTGCCAGTCGACCGGGGAGTCGCCGATCATCAGTGCCTTGTGGGAGCCCCCGGTTAGCATCTGCAGGCCCGCGGGGTCTGGCTTGCGGCCATATGGGCTGTCGCCGCCGATCACGACATCGAAGTAATGCGACAGCCCAAGGCTTTCGAGAATGGTGTCGGTCGGCCGTAGCGGCTTATTCGTCAGCACCGACATCCGCGCGCGGCGCCAGGCGAGCGACAGCGCCTCTTCGACCCCGTCATAGGTCCTGGTGGTGTCGAGCAGACGGCGCTCGTAGATGCCAAGGAACTGCGTCAGCGCGCTTGGCGTGTCGGCATTGACGCCAGCCGCGGTCAGTGCGCGCCGCACCAGCGTGCCGGCACCGTCTCCAACCATGACCGAAACTTCCTCGCGGGTCAGTGCGCGGCCGCCGAGATTGGTCGCCAGTTCACTTGCCGCAGCGGCAAGGTCGCCCAGTGAATCGATCAGCGTGCCGTCGAGATCAAAAACCAGAATCACGTGCGCTCGCCGAAATAGCTTGCGAAAGAGGTCGGGGTTTCCCACACCGTCACTTGCACCACCGGCAGTCCATTCTCCTGGGCGTGATCGAAAATCAGTCGCGCAATGCGTTCGACGGTTGGATTGCTATCGACGATGAAAATAGGTTCGCCGAGCTGCTGTAACGGCTTCACCAGCGGATCGTCGTGCCGCAGGATCATCTTGTGATCGAGCTCGCGATCGATCCAGCCCTTGACGATCCGCTTGATATCGCTGAAGTCGCAGACCATGTTGCGGTTGTCGAGTGTGCCGGTGCGCACTTCGATCTCGGCGGTCGCATTGTGCCCGTGCGGGTGCTTGCAGATGCCGTCGTAATCCAGCAGGCGATGCCCGTAGCAGAAATCGATCTTCTTCGTGACCGAGTACATAGCTCCAGTTTATCCGCGGATGTATTGTTATCGCGACACGGTGTCGTCAATTGTTCTCATATCCGGCGGATTGGATAGTGCGGTCCTGCTGGCTGCGCAGGCGCAACATGGCGTCGTTCATCCGCTATATGTCAGTGTCGGACTGGCATGGGAGCACGCTGAGTTACAGGTCCTCCGCGCGTTGTTAACCACGACACCCGCGTTTGCGCGGCTCCAGCCGTTGACGACTTTGCAGTTCGACATGCGCGATGTGTATGCGGAGGGCCATTGGGCGATCCGCGGAATCCCGCCGGCCTACGACACGCCCGATAGCGACGTCTATCTGGCCGGCCGCAACATCGTCTTGCTGGCGAAAGCGAGCATGGTTGCCGCTGCGCGCCGCGTCGAGACGGTGGCGCTCGGCGTTCTTGCGGGCAACCCGTTCCCCGATGCGCGGCCGGAGTTTTTCTCCGCCATGGGCCATGCCTTGTCACTCGGACTCGACCACGCGGTGCAGGTGGTGACTCCCTTAGCTCGGCTGCACAAGCCCGCCGTGATCGCGCTCGGACTGGAACTAGGCGTGCCTGTCGCGCTGACGCTGTCATGCATGAGCCCAGTCGCCGGCCTGGTGCCGCAACACTGCGGCAGGTGCAGTAAGTGCCGCGAACGGCGCGACGCGTTTGTTGCGGCCGGCGTCACTGACCCGACCACCTATGCACAGGAGAGCCCACGATGACCCGCCCCATCGTCGTTGCCACACTGATCGCCGTGTTGGTTGTAGCTGCAGTGGTTTATCGCCTTCGCACGCCGCCGGATCGCATGCGCGACGTGGCGCCGTCGGCCTCAAAGATTGTCATGGTGACCGCGCCGATCGCGTCGCCTTTTGTGATGTTTCGGTCGCTCACGCCTGACCAATTTCACGGCCGGGTGGCGATGATGACGATTGCCGGCGACGACGTGAATCGGTATGTGACGCCACTCTCATGCACGCGGCTCCACTACGGCGGCGGTACGGGCATTTGTGTCGTGGAGCGCGCCGCCTTCCTTTTTGACCGCAGCTTTACACGTGGCCAAGCCGTCGAACTGGCCGGCATCGTGACGCGCGCGCGCGTGTCACCAGACGGCAGGCGCGTCGCACTGAGCGTCTATGCTGAGCAGCACCAACCCGATGGCAGCGAGCGCTTGGCGACGGAATCTTTCGTCATTGATGTCGCCACGGGTGCCTCCACGCAGCTCCGTGAATTCACGATTGACCCGTCAGGTGGTCCCGCAGTCACCGCGCCGATCGACATCAGCAGTGTGTCCTTTGCCGGCGACAGCGACCGGTTCTACGCCGCAGTATCCAGCGGCTCCAGCCACATAATCGTCGAAGGCCGGCTCTCGACCAGGCAACTCCGCGTCGTCCACCGCGGCGCGCTGAGTGAAGCACTCTCGCCTGACGGCAGCCAACTGATTGTCAAGAAATCAACCAGCGAGCGCACCTGGCAACTTTACGTGCTCGATCTGCAGACGCTGGTGGAACAGCGCCTCAACCAGGGCCCGGATGGTGTCGACGATCAGGTCGACTGGCTGGACGCTGCGCAGGTCATCTATCACGACGCCACCGAACACAGCACCGGCCTCTGGTCGCTCCCGACCGACGGGATCAACACGCCGCGCCTGCTCGTCGGCGATGGGTACTCGCCATCAGTGCAGCGATGAGTACAATCAACAGCGAGGCATCATGAAGTTCCCCATCATCGCGATCATTGGTCTGTTCACCATCCCTGGCGTTGTCGCCATCGCGCAGACACCTGCGGCGCCAGTTGTCGAGGTATTCAAATCGCCGACGTGCGGTTGCTGTGCAAAATGGGTGGACCATCTGAAGGCGGCCGGGTTCACGACCAAGGTCACCGAGCTCAACGACGAGGCGCTCGATGCCCTCAAGGCCAAGCGCGGCGTCCCGCGGACGGCGCAGTCGTGCCACACCGCCGTGATCGGTAACTACGTGGTTGAAGGCCACGTGCCGGCAAGCGAGGTCAAGCGGTTGATCAAAGAACGTCCCGCCGTTGCGGGCATTGCCGTCGCTGGCATGCCGCTCGGGTCGCCCGGGATGGAAGTCCCCGGCCAGAAGCCGCAGACCTACAACGTGGTCAGCTTCGACAAGATGGGCGCGACCAAGATCTTTTCGACGCAGAACGCAAAGTAAGCCGCCATCACCTGCATTCCGCAACGATCTTGCTTGCCGTCGTGCTGGCCTGGCAGGTGAGGTCGCTGACGCGCGCGGCACTGCTCGCGTTCCTCAGGTCGCTCTAGGGGAGGGCGTCAGCGGGAGTCGACGAGCAGTTTCGACGCCGCGCGCGTGCCGATCGTGATGCGCTGGTCATCCTTGCCGCGCAGGCGGACGCTGTCCGAGACTGCATCGCGCGCTTCGACTTCCAGCACCTGGCCCGGCTTGAGCGAGTGACTCTCGACGAAGCGCAGAAACGCCGCGTCCTGGTCGGTGACGCGCGTCACGGTGACCGGAGTGTTGAGCGCGCAGGTCAGGAGCGTGTCCATTTCGCGGCGGACCACCTCACCCTCGCGGCTCGGAATCGGATCGCCGTGCGGGTCGACCTCGGGGTGTCCGAGTAGTTCATCGATGCGCTCGATCAACCGATCCGACACGACGTGCTCGAGTTGCTCGGCGTCGTCATGCACTTCGTCCCACTTCATGCCGACCACCTGCACGAGGAACAACTCGATCAAGCGGTGGCGACGGAGGACAAGGGCAGCGAGGCGTGAGCCGGCCGGCGATAAGCGGACCCCGTTGTACGGCTCGTATTCCACTAATCCCGCCTCGGCCAGGGCCTTGACCATCGTCGTCGCCGTGCCGGGCGCGACGCTGAGCGCCGCGGCGAGTTGGCCCATCGGCAACAGCCGCTGGCTGGCGGGCAACTGGTTTTCGCCGAGAAAGATGGCCTTGAGGTAATTCTCGACGGTGCTCGACGGAAGCATTGGCGCCGATCCTATCGTAGCAGT
This sequence comes from Vicinamibacterales bacterium, assembly GCA_035575715.1. Classification (GTDB taxonomy): domain Bacteria; phylum Acidobacteriota; class Vicinamibacteria; order Vicinamibacterales; family UBA2999; genus JACCSI01. The sequence goes on from DATLXN010000002.1 coordinate 26,458, forward strand.
CGGGACCCGGCCGCTGCTGATCGTCGCCCCGGCTGAAAACCCACTAGTCGATGTCATACAGCGCCGTCTCGGCCTCGCCGTGTGCGTCCGGCGTGGTGCGCTTGTGCCACGCGCGCCCGCCACGCTGGCGTGCCAGGAAACGGGCGGCGCTGAGGGCTTTGGCGACGCGGTCGAATGGTCCCGCCAGAATGTCGCCTGTCTCCGCTGAGAAAAGGTAAAAGGGCGGGAGCTTTTCTGTCGGGTCGGACGAAAATGCCATCATCACGACATCTTCCGGCTGCAGGCCTTTTGACAGCATCCAATTTCATTTTGTCAGAATCAGACATTGTCGAGTTTGGCATTTCTGGGTCAATAAATAGCTGGTCCCGGCGGCAATTGACGTTTCGGGCGGGCTCGCGTAAAATTTTGACTAATCAAAATCGCCCGCCGGGTGGGCCGCAAATATTTATGGGAATTTCTCGACGATCGTGGCTGCATGCCGCCGGGCTTGGTTCGCTCCTCACGGGGGTGGCGGCATGGACGCGCGCGGTGAAAGGGCAGACGCCCGAAGTGCCGCACGAAGGACACACCCCGCATCACGGGCATCTGCTCGGCACCGTCGGCCGCGTTGCGCCGATTGCGCTCGATCCGGCGCGCTTTCTCCGGAGCTGGAACTTCAATCACCTGCCGCCAGACGAGCGCGCCAAGTCTTACCGCGAGACGATCAATCCTGACGGGTCCACGCTTCGCGAATACGAAATCTACGCGGTCGATCGCGAGATCGAGATCGCGCCCGGCGTGATGTTTCCGGCGTGGACGTATAACGGTCAGGTCCCGGGTCCGACCATCCGCGCGACCGAAGGCGATCGCCTGCGCGTGCGTTTTCTCAATCAGGGCTCACACCCACATACGATTCATTTTCACGGCTGGCATCCGCCAGAGATGGACGGTTCCCTGCCGGAACACGAAGTGTTGCCCGGCGAATCGTTTACCTACGAGTTCACTGCCGAACCCGCCGGCTTGCATCTCTATCATTGCCATGCCGTACCGCTGAAACGGCACATTCACAAAGGCCTGTACGGCACGTTCATCGTTGACCCGCGGGGCGGCCGGCCGCCGGCTGACGAACTGGTCATGATGATGAATGGGTTCGACACCAACTTCGACAATGACAACGAGGTCTACGCGGTCAACACCGTCGCCAATGCCTACATGGTCGACCCGATTCCGGTCACGGTCGGTCGTTTGACACGGATCTATCTGGTCAACATCACCGAGTTCGATCTGATCAACAGCCTCCACCTGCACGGCATGTTCTTCGACGCCTATCGTCCGGGCACGCGCACCGAGCCGACCGATCACACCGACACGATCACCCTGTGCCAGGGCGAGCGTGCAATTCTCGAGACGACGTTCCGGTATCCCGGCGACTTCATGTTCCACGCGCATCAAAGCGAATTCGCCGAACTCGGCTGGATGGGTTTATTCCGCGCCAAGGCTGCCACCAGTGAGTCATGACGCTCCTGCGCCCGTGCCCGACCGCGGCCGCGGACCGTTGTTCTGGCTACTGGCCCTTATCCCGCTGGTGCTGCTCGGGGCTTTGCTCGCGCTGATCGTCGGCCTGGGTCCCTCACAGCTGATTCAGGGCAATGCGGTGCCGCCGGTCGAACGTCTGGCGATCACCCATGTCGAGCTCAATCCCGGCGAGATCGATCTTTCGATCCTCAACGATGGGCCGGACGCGGTGACCATCGCTCAAGTGATTGTTGACGATGCGTTCTGGCAGTTCGAGGCGACACCCGGACCGACGCTTGGCCATCTCGGTCGTGGCCATGTCACCATCCCGTATCCCTGGGTCCACGGCGAAACCCACCTTGTGAAGCTGCTTACGTCCACGGGCCTGACCTTTCAACATCAAATTGAGGTGGCCGTTGAAACGCCACGCCCGAGCGCGCGCTTCTTTGGCGTGTTTGCGTTGATTGGCCTGTACGTCGGCGTCATTCCGGTGGCCATCGGCCTCCTCTGGTATCCGTTGATGAGTCGAATCAGCCGCAAGGGCATGCAGTTCCTGCTCGCGTTGACTATCGGCTTGCTCGCGTATCTGCTCGTTGATTCGACGTTTGACGGACTCGAGGCCGCGGCGTCGATCCCCGGTTCGCTGCAAGGTCCGGCGTTGTTCGTGTTTGGCGCGATCGGCGCCTATCTCGCGCTCGATATGATTGGCGGGTGGTTGACACGTCGTCGCCAGAGCACGACAAGCGCGGCGACCACACCGGTTGGTTGGATCCTGGCGGTCCTGATCGCCGTCGGGATTGGCTTGCACAACTTCGGCGAAGGCCTGGCGATTGGCTCGGCATTCGCGCTCGGCGAGCTGGCCCTGGGAACGCTGCTGATCGTCGGCTTCACCCTGCACAACACGACCGAGGGGCTGGCGATCATCGCGCCGCTGGCGCGCAGCAGCGATCCGGCCGATCGGGTGGGCGTCGGCGGTCTGATCCAGTTGGGGCTGATCGGCGGTGTCCCGACAATCCTGGGCGCGTGGCTGGGCGCGTTCGTCAATTCGCCGGTGCTTGCGGTGTTCTTCCTCGCGCTCGGTGTTGGCGGCATTGCCCAGGTGACGCGGCAGATTCTCAAACAAAGCGCGGGTCAAGGTGGTTTCGCAGCCTATCTCCGCGAAACGCACGTCGTGGCCGGTCTGGCGGTTGGCGTGCTCGTGATGTACGTCACCGGCCTTGTGGTCGGATGACGACGGTGCGTCATCGATTCTCCGTTCTGACTGCTGTGGCGTGCGCATCCGCGCTCACCGCGACCTGCGCCACGCCGGCGGCGACACGCGACATCACGTTGATCGCCAAGGGCATGACCTTTGTCTTGCCCGCCGATCCGGCCACCGCCAATCCGGTGATTCAGTTGCGGGCCGGAGAGCGGATTCGGCTGGTCCTGCGCAACGAAGCGCCCGGGTTACTGCACGACGTGGCGATTCCCGACCTCGGTGTCGAAGTGCCGCAGATTCGCGCGGGCGAAAGCGCCGACGTGACCTTTACCGTTCCCTCCACACCCGGCACGCATGAGTATCGTTGCCGGCCACATGGCGAACTGATGAAGGGCGTCGTCGAAGTGACACCATAGCCAGCGTGGACACACTCCAGGAAGCCTTCGCCTCGCCCGAGCAGAAGCGCCGCTACGTACGGAAGCTCTTCTCGACGATCGCCGACCGCTACGATTTCATCACCGTGGTGTTGTCGTTCGGCCGCGACGCGGCATGGAAGCGGCGGCTGGCGCGCGAAGCGTTGCTCACCCAGGGCCAGCAGGTCATTGATCTGGCCTGCGGCACCGGCGACATTGCGCTCGAAGCGTCGCGGTGGGGCGCGACCGTGACCGGGCTCGATCTCACGCCACGGATGGTGCAGCTGGCGCGCATCAAGGCACTCCGCTTTAAAGCCGAAGGGGGATGGCCGATCCCGGTCTTTGTCGTCGGCGACATGATGGCCCTGCCATTCGAGGCGGCGTCAGCCGACGTGATCACGACCGGCTATGGTCTGCGCAATGTGCCGCGCCTCGAGGACGCGCTGGACGAGATTGTGCGCGTGCTTAAACCGGGCGGCCGGCTGCTGTCGCTCGACTTCAATCGCCCGCGTTCCGTGCTGATTCAAAAACCCTATCTCGCCTATCTCACCGCCGTTGGCTCGGCCCTCGGCTGGGTCCTGCATCGCGATCCGGATACCTACCGCTACATCCCCGAATCGGTGCGACGATATCCAGGCGCGCACGGGGTCGCCGAGCTGCTCCGCAGTCGCGGTTTCGACGAGGTGCGAATCGTGCCGTTGTTTTTCGGCTTCATGACGCTGCACGTGGCTACCCGAAAGCGCTAACGTCGGCGGCGATAAAGACCGACATAGCACTTGGTAAGAACCGGTTGTGCAAAGTTGTGCACCGGGGATGCTTCTGATGGCCCTAGTTGATTCCCTTCTGACCGCGATTGTGCGCGCCGACGGCGACGCACTCGTCATGCACGTCGGCGAAAAGCCGTACGTCGTGGCCTCGGCAGGGCCGATTGACCTGTCGACCCAAGCCCTCAATCTCGAGGCGATGGCCGGGATGGTCAGCCAACTTCTGCCTGCGGAGTTGCAGCGGGCGTTGAGCGAGTTTGGCGCCGTCGAGCACGAACTGGCGTCCAACCCGGCGACCCATCGCGATCGCTTTACCGTTGTCATCGCGCGGGGCGGTGATGACGTCTGGATCGAAATCCGTCGTCATCGAAGGGGGCTGGCGGTTGCCGCAGAGTCGCCGGCGCCGTCCGCCGCCGAGCCTGTCCCCGCGCCAGTTCCAGCGGCGCTAGCGCCCGAGCCAATGCCAGTGCCAGTGCCGGTTTCGGTTCCGGTTCCGGTTCCGGTGCTGAGCGCCCCCGTGCCGGGACCTGTCGCGGTACCGCAACCGGTGTCGGTGCCAGAACCCATCGCAGCCGTCAGATTCGAGCCGGTGGCAGAGGTAGTGCTCGAAGCTGTCGTAAAAGCAGCCCCAGAACCGGTCGCGGTACCGATTCCAGAACCGATCGCAGTACCGATTCCCGAACCGATCGCCGAGACGGTGCCGGAACCGATCGCCGAACCAGAGCCGATGCCGGTCATGGCGGAACCAGTGGCCACCCGCGCGCCCGAGCCGCTGCGCGACCCCGAGCCGTTGCGCGTCCCCGAGCCGATGGTCCCATCCCCCGTCGTGGAACCGACCTACGCCGCTCTGCCTGGGCCAGTGATCGTACCGCCGCCCTCCCCTCCGCCGCCTGAAGTGGCGCCACTCGCCGCAGTGCTGCCGATGACGCGGACGTTGCGCATCGACGTCCCGCCGCGCGCCGCGGCCGGCCGATCCGGCATCGAACGACTCCTGAGCATCGCCGCCGCGCGTGGCGCCGGCGCGTTGTATCTCACCTCGCAAGCGCCGCCGTTCCTGCGCCTTGATGACGACGTGCGGATGTTGGAGGGGGAGCCGGCGTTATCGAGCACCGATGTTGAATCAGCCGTGCTCGAGTTGATGCCGGAAGCGACACGCGATGCACTGCGTCGCGGCGACCCGACCGAGTGGGTGTCGGACCTGGCCGACATCGGCCGCGTCCGCTGCTCGACCTTCCGCGACTATCGCGGCCCTGGTGCGCTCTTCCAACTGATTGCCGTCCGTCCGGTGTCCGCGGAGCAGCTGGGCCTCGGCCGCGAGATTCAGGCGCTCGCCAATGAAGCGGAAGGCCTGGTCGTCGTCGCCAGCCCGCGCGGCGCCGGCAAGTCGACGCTCGCCGGAGCCTTCGTCGATCTGATCAATCGCCAGCGGTCCAACTATGTGATCACGCTCGAACGTCAGATCCGGATGGTGCACGACAATCGCAGTGCGTTGATCAGTCAACGGGAAGTGCGCGGCACCGCCGAACAAGTGGTAACCGTGGCGCGCGGGGCACTGCGTGAGAACCCGGACGTCCTGGTGATCGAGGAGCTCCCGTCGGCGGAAATGTTTCAACTCGCGCTCGACGCGGCGGGCTCCGGGCTGCTGGTCCTGATCACGGTCACCGCCGGTTCGACGACGGCTGCGCTGAGCCGACTGCTCGACCTGTTTCCACCGGAACGGCGCAAGGCGGTCCAGGCGCTGTTATCCGAACGCCTGCGCGGCGCGATTGCGCAAGTCCTGCTGCGCAAGGCCGGTGGCGGACGCTTGCCGGCGCGCGAATTGTTGCAGATGACCGCTGCCGTTGCCGGCGTGATTGCCGACGGCCAGTTATCCGACCTGCCATTGGCGATTGAGAGCGGGCGCAAGCATGGGATGTCGCCGCTTAATGACGCGCTGCTGGGGTTTGTGCGGACCGGCGCGGTCGACGTGCGCGAAGCCTACCGCAAGGCGGACGATCGCGAGGGCCTGCTGATCGCGCTCAAGCGTGAAGGCATCGACACATCGTTAGTCGAACGCTTAGCTTAGCCACGGCCGGAGCTCTTCGATCAGACGTTCGATCAGATCGTCTTCGCTGATCTGATCCGGTGTCGCCCCGTCCTTGATCGGACGCTCGGTACGAAGGATGCGGCTGCCGCGTGTTTGGGTGCCGACGAACATCACCTGCGGCGGATCGACGGTCGGATCGAGCTCCACTTCCAGCGCATCGTCGCGATTGCGATCCGACACGAGGCGGACGCCATGAAGGGGCGTCTGCACTTCGAACGGGATGCCTTCGGCACGCATCACTGTCGCAAACTGTCGAAAGGCCGGAATCGCGATCTCCCCGAGGAAGGTTTCATAGGCGCGGGTCACCGTCGTCGCACGCTCGCGCCGCGCCGCCGCGGCCTTGCGCGCCAGGTCGATCTCGGTGCGTAGCCGCTTTCGAATCAGTCCCACATCCGCCACTTAAATCACCCCTGCGTCCTTCATGGTTGCGATCGCATTCCGATCGTAGCCCAGCTCCGCCAGAACCGCGGCGGTGTGTTGACCCAGAATCGGCGGCGCGGTGCGGACGCTGGCCGGGGTGTCCGACAGTTTGACCGGTGAGGCAATGACCTTGGCGCGACCCGCCGTCGGATGATCGACTTCCGCGACCATGCCGCGGGCCGCGAGCTGCGGGTCGGCGAGCACTTCGTTGATCTCGCGGACCGAGCCGCATGGCACGCCGGCGGCTTGCAGCCGAGTGACCCATTCGGCGCGCGTCCGGCGTCGGAACACGGTGTCGAGTTGCGGCTTCAACACCTCGTAGTGCGCAACGCGGTCGCGATTGGTCGTGAACCGGGCATCCGCGGCCATGGCTGGGAGCTCGAGCACGCCACACAAGCGGCGCCAGATCTCGTCATTGCCGCCGGCAATCACCAGATCACCATCCGCAGTGGCGAACGATTCGTAGGGGACGATCGTCGGGTGACGATTGCCCATCCGCGCCGGCACATCGCCGGTGGTGAAGTAATTCCCGGCTTGATAGGTGAGCAGCGCTGCCGTGGCATCGAGCATGCCGATGTCGACCTGCTGTCCGCGTCCGGTGGTGTGTCGCGCCACCAACGCCGCCAGTACGCCTTGAGCGGCGAACAGCCCCGACACGATGTCGGTGATCGCCACACCAAGTCGGAACGGCGGACCGTCGTGCGCCCCGGTAATGCTCATCAAGCCGCCTTCGGCCTGCATGACCGCGTCGTAGCCGGGTTCGTTGCGCCGCGGCCCGGTTTGGCCGTAGCCGGAAACGGAGCAGTAGATCAGCCGCGAATACTTCTTCATCATTTCCGCGGCGCCGAAACCGGCGGCGTCGAGCGTGCCCGGCCGGAAATTTTCGACGACCACATCCGCGGTGGCGAGCAGGCGATCGAGCGCGGCCTTGCCGTCAGGGTGTTTGAAGTCGAGGGTCACGCTTTCTTTGTTGCGATTGATGCTCAGGAAGTAGGCGCTCTCGGCTCCGATGAACGGCGGTCCCCAGTGCCTGGTGTCGTCGCCGCGGACCGGGTGTTCAATCTTGAGCACGCGTGCGCCGAAGTCGGCGAGCACCATCGTGCAGTAAGGCCCCGACAACACCCGGGTGAAGTCGATCACGGTGGTGCCGGTCAGCGGTCCAGACATCCGGATATTCTAGAGGCTTATGAATATCGTTGTTTACACCACTGGCGGCTGACGCCCCTGCCAGTTAGTGAAAGAGTTTCTTTCACACAATGGACATGCCTTCACCGTTCGCACGGTGGACGAAGACGAGCAGGCGTACAACGATTTGATCGCGCTCGGTTATCGGGCGGTCCCGGTGACAGTGATCGGTGAGACCGTGATCCGTGGCTTTGATGCCGCGGCCCTGACTAAAGCTCTCGCAAGCGGCGGCTGATATGCGAAATATCGCTCAGTAGCGCATACGCCGTCTGCGTCAGCGAGCTGGTACGCTGCACGATGCCGACGTCACCGAGCAAATCAGTATGCAAGTAGAGCGCATTTTCGGTTCGTCCAAGAGCGGCCAACGGGTCGCCCGGATCGAGCAGCTCGGGTTCGACGCGCACTTCCAGTGTGCCGGTGCGGCGCGTCGCCGACACCACCAGCCGAACGCGCCGGCCGCGGGTCACTGCGTCGGCGACTTCGCGCGGTGAGATGTCGCGAATCCCCGTTCGTGCGACGTCGTGCGGCGTGATGCCACCGGCCATCAGCACGTTGACCAGGGCGGCGGTCTTGGCCGCTGCGTCCCAGCCGTCGATGTCATGTGACGGGTCGGCTTCGGCAATCCCGCGCGCCTGCATTTCACTGACTGCATCAGTCAGCGTCTGACCGCGCTCCATCTCTGATAGCGCGTATTGACATGTGGTGTTGATGATCCCGCGAAAGCCCTCGACGGCGACTGCCGGCATCGTTTCGCGGACGAGATTGAATACCGGCACGCCGTCCATCACCGCGCCTTCGAAAAAGAACACCCGGTCCACGGATTCGGCGAGCGCCTCGAGTTCGTCGTAGGCGAAGGCGACCGGCCCCTTATTCGCCGTCACGACATGCGCGAAGCCCTCCAGCGCGGCGCGCACGTGGCTGGTCGCAGGCTCGCCCCGATCGATGTCGAGCAAGGTGGTTTCGATGACGACCAGTTTGCCGTCGCGGGCTTCGTCGGCCAGGGCCTCGGTGGCTTGGCGGACGACGTCAAGGCCGCTCCGCTCGCGCGGCGCCGGATCGAGGCGATCGAGCGACTGCGACGATTCCACCATCGACACCGCACGCGTCGCGTCGATGCCGTCGGGGCTGACCACACTGCCGTGATGACGGGTCGCGATAGCGACCAGTCGCCAGTTGAAATCAAGCCGCTCGCTGACTTCGTCGATCAGCCGCAGAAAACGACGTGAGACGTTGCCGAACCCAATCAGGGCGAACGCCAGATCCGGTTCACGCATGGGAGCGTTCAGGCAAAGCCGTGAGCAAGGTGTGGACGCGTTCGAGCCCCTGCTTCAGATAATCGGGGCGTTCGCCGAACCCCAGGCGGAGAAAACCGTCCATGCCGAAATGATCGCCGGGCACCAGCAACACGCTCTTTTCATTACGTGCGCGCGTGGCCAATTCGGTGGAATTGATGGGGTAGTGATAACGCACGTAGACAATCGCCCCTGCCTCTGGGCGAATCCATGAGAATGCCGGCGCGTGCTCGCTCAGCCAGTGTTCGATCACCGGCAGATTGGCGCGGATAATCGTGCGCGTGCGATTCAATAACTCCGTCCGGCGAGCTGGTGCGAGGGCAGCGCATGCCAGTCGGTCGCTGAGGGCACCCGGCGCAATCGTGGTGTAGTCGTGATAGGACCACGTCGCAGCCACAAACGCGGGTGTGGCAGCGATCCATCCGATCCGCAGGCCCGGCAAACCATAGGCCTTGGAAAGACCGCTGGTCACGATCACCCGCTCGCTGCGTCCCCACATCGACGGCGTGTCGTCCTGTTCGAGTTCGGCGCCGCGATAGACCTCGTCTGACAGGACCCACGCGCCGTGGCGATCAGCGATCCTGGCGATCGCATCTAGCTCGTCCGACGTGAGGCGCGCCCCGGTCGGATTATTTGGTGTGCAAATGATGATCAGGCGGGTGCGATCCGAAACGATACGCGCGAGCTCGTCCAGATCGGGTCGCCACCGCTTGGCAGCGGTGTCTTCAATCAGCCGAAATTCACGCACGGTCCCGCCAAAGGCGCGAACCAGGCCCCAGGTCTGCATGTAGTTCGGGACCAGCATCACGACTTCGTCGTCTGGCTCAACCAGGCGCCACACCGAGATGTAATTCGCCTCTGAGCCGCCGTTGGTCACTTGGATATGGTTGGCTGTTGCGCCAGGATACATAGCGGCGATGAGCGTGCGTAGCTCCACAGTGCCGTTTGATTGCGTGTAGACGAGCGGCTGGTCCAACACCACCTCGAGGGCGGTGTCTTGCAACAACTCACGCGCGGTCAACGGGTGGACGCCACTTTCGGAGAGGTTGAAGTCAACCAGGTTCTCCCAAGTCGATTGCATCCGCTCCATTGCAAACTGCTCGAGTCTCATGGCGGGCAGTATACTTTTGCTTGGCGTTGCTGATGCCCGAGGAACTGGTCCCCCGGTTCGCACGAATTCCCGGCGGCGAGTTTCTGATGGGCGCCGGTGACGGTGACGAAGACGAACGGCCCGCGCATGGGGTCATTGTCGACGCCTTTCATCTTTCCCTTCACGCGATTACGCACGAACAGTACGCGGAGTTCCTGCGCGCCACGGGTCATCCCTCTCCTGCGGTGCGGGAGCTGCCTCGAGTCGTGACGCCCATCTCCGAGGCTGGCTTTCGCGAAATCGCCGCCGCCTACACCTGGCGTAGCATCGACCCCCCGCCTGATCGGTTCCGGCATCCGGTGACCTTGGTCGGGTTCGCCGATGCCGTCTCGTATTGCGAATGGCTGTCGGGCACGCTCGGTCAGGCCGTGCGTTTACCGACCGAAGCGGAATGGGAACGCGCCGCGCGCGGGTCGCTCGAAGGACGCCGCTACCCGTGGGGCGATGACATTGACCCGTCTCGCGCGAACTTCTTGCCTGACCCAGGCTTGAAACGCCATCGCGGCACGCGGCCGGTGGGCAGTTATTCGCCCAACACGTTTGAGCTGTTCGACATGGCCGGCAATGTCTGGGAGTGGGTCGCGGACTGGTATCACGCCGATGCGTATCGCAGCGGAAACACGCACAATCCCCGCGGCGCCGAGGAGGCCACCCTCCGGCTGGTGCGCGGCGGCTCATGGGTGACCCATGACGTGTCGCAGCTACGGTGCGCCCATCGTCACAAGGTGCCGACTGACACTTATGCCTATAGCATCGGTTTCAGGGTCGCCTATAGCGAGCCACCCGGCGTCTAAATGGGGCAGGCAGGCAGGTAGGGCAGGTAGGGCCAGGGCAGTAGCGCGGGTAGGGATATGACGATGATCAGGTTTGCGTGTAGTGCATTGATGGCCGGCGTGTTCTTCGCCACTGCGCCCGCTGGCGCGCAGGTCATGGCGGGAAGTGTGGTCGAGCCGACGGTGAGCGTCTCCGGTGAAGGCGTGGTCAAGGCCATGCCTGATCAGGCCTTTGTGACGATTGGCGCCGAAAGCCGAGCGAAGAATCCAAAAGAGGCGCAGGCCCAGAACGCCAAGGCGATGACCGCGGTGCACCAGAACTTGATGCAGGCCGGCATCCCCAAGGATGCCATTCGGACACTGTCTTACGACTTGCAACTCGAGTCGGATTGGGTCAACGGCCGGCAAGTGGTGCGCGGCTATGTGGCTCGCAACACGATTGAAGTGCGACTTGACGACATTACTCGCGTCGGCGAAGTGATCGATATTGCCGTGACCGTCGGCGCCACCACGGTCCATGGCGTGCGGTTTGATCTCAAGCAGCGCACTGTCCTGGAGCGCGAAGCGCTCAAACGCGCCACCGCCGATGCCCGCGCACGGGCCGAAGCAGCGGCGTCAGGCGCCGGCACCGCAATCAATCGCGTCATCCGCATCGAGGAACCCGGCAGCAGCCCCTATCCGCCGCCGCAGCCAATGATGATGATGTCGCGCGAGGCCGTCGCCGATCAGAAGGAAGTGCCGGTAGTGGCGGGTGAGATCGAAATCCGCGCCCGCGTGGTGCTGACGGCGACATTGAAGTAGACCGCTCACTGCGTTCGCGGTGGGACCGGCGACACTTCGTGCGCCGGTGGGACCGCTCGCTGCGCTCGCGGTGGGGGCCTCGCCGTTCGGCTCGGCATGCTGAATGGTGGCTCGCATCCTTCATTCACCCGCGTTGAAGGCAAGCCGAACGGCGAGCCCCCCACCGCTTCGCGGTCCTACCGCGAAGCGGTCCTACCGCGAAGCGGTCTTTCGCGAGCCGCGCGCCTGGGGCGGCGAGTCGAGCTCCGGTAGCGCGAGACTCCGCCACAGATACCACGCCGCCACCGAGCGATACGGTCGCCACGCCTGCGACATCTTCAGCAGCTTCTCGCGCGACGGACGCTGGCGTAAGCCGTAGATGCGTTGCGCGGCTTTGACCAACCCTAGATCGTCGGCCGGGAAGATGTCCGGTCGCTGCAGACGGAACATCAAGAAAATTTCCGCCGTCCACGGGCCGATCCCTTTCACCGCCGTCAACTGTTCGGCCACCTGTTGATCGTCGAGGCGGTCGAGCGCATCGAGCATCAGCCGCTGGTCGACGACGTGGTTGGCGAGGTCGCGGAGGAACAGTACTTTCGAGCGGCTGAACCCCACGCCGCGGATCGATTCGTCGTCCATCGCCAGCAACCGGGCCGGATCCGGCGTCCGGTCGTCACCAAACAGGTCGCAGAATCGGCCAAAGATCGTGTCCGCGGCCTTCACCGACAACTGCTGCGAGGCGATCGCCTCGGCCAGCGCCATGAATGGCGGCAACTTCGGGATATCGGCGAGCCCGCACGGCCCCACCTTTTTGATCACGGCACCCAGCTTCGGGTCGACGCGCATCAGGTGCCGCCGCGCTTTTTGGTAATCCATGCCGCGGCGATCCTAGCAGGGAGGCAGGCTGGTGGGCGGGTAGGCAGGTGGGCGGGTAGGCAGGTGGGCGGGTAGGCAGGTGGGCGGGTGGGCTCCGACCGCCCCTGCTAGACTCGTCTCGTCGGATATGTCCTTTTGTGAAGCGGTGCAGCGCGCGTCGGGCCGTTCGGTCATCGACGCGATCGGGAATACGCCACTGCTGCGCCTGGCGGCGATTGAAAAAGACCTCGACGGCGTGGAACTCTACGCCAAGGCCGAATGGCTGAATCCAGGTGGATCGGTCAAGGATCGTCCCGCCGCGCGGATGATCTGCGAGGCGTTGCAATCCGGTCAACTAACGCGCGAGCGGCGCATCCTTGATGCCACCTCGGGCAACACCGGCATCGCCTACGCGATGATTGGTGCCGCGCTCGGCTACGGCGTCACCTTGTGCCTTCCATCGAACGTCACGCCCGAACGCAAGCGCATCCTCCACGCCTACGGCCCTGAACTGATCTACACCGATCCGCTCGAAGGCTCTGACGGCGCGATCCGTGAAGCACGCCGGCGCTTCGCGGCTGATCCGGACGGCCTGTTCTATCCCGACCAGTACAACAACCCGTTCAACTGGCGCGCGCACTACGACACCACCGCGGTTGAGATTTGGCAACAGACTGACGGCCGCGTCTCCCACTTCGTCGCGGGACTTGGCACCAGCGGCACCTTCATCGGCACCGCTCGCCGGTTGCGTGAGTTCAATCGAGCGGTGACGCTGGGCTCGGTGCAACCCGACGGCCCGTTTCACGGCCTCGAGGGCCTGAAACACATGGAGTCGGCGATCGTGCCGGGTATTTACGATGCGTCGCTGGCCGACGCCGACCTGCGCGTGTCGACCGAAGACGCCTACCGCATGACCCGGCGTCTCGCCGCGGAAGAAGGGTTGCTGGTCGGGATCTCCAGCGGCGCCAATCTCGCCGGTGCGCTGAGCCTGGTTCGGGGCGGGAACCGAGCGGTAATGGTGATCATCTTCCCGGACGGCGGCGAACGCTATCTGTCGGAAGACTTCTGGAATCAAACCGACTAGTGGCGATTGCTCTCACCGATCAGGTCGACGCGGCGATCCGCGCGCACGGCGTCGAAACGTATCCCAATGAATGTTGCGGGGCGTTAATCGGCCGCGACGGCGTCGTCTCGGAATCGTTCCCGCTTGTCAACACCACGGACGAGGGGCCGCGACGCCGTTTCCTGGTGCGGCCGTCGGACTATCGCGCCGCTGAAGCGCGCGCCACCGAGCGCGGCCTGGAACTGCTCGGCTTTTATCACTCGCACCCGGACCATCCGGCGCGCCCATCGCAGTACGACCTCGATCACGCGTGGCCGTGTTTTTCCTATGTGATCGTTTCGGTCCGCGAAGGCGACCCACGCGAGCTGACCGCGTGGCGCCTCCGCGACGACCGATCGCAATTCGACGAAGAAGAGATTGCTCAATCATGCCTGTAAAAGTTCACATCCCGACGCCGCTCCGTCCCTTCACCGACAAGCTCGATGTCGTCGAGCTCGAAGGCGCGACGATCGGCGAGCTGCTGGCGAACCTCACGACCAGGTTCAGCGGGCTGAAGCAGCATCTGTTCAACGACGAAGGCAAGATGCGCAGCTTCGTCAATGTCTACGTCAACGACGAAGACATCCGCTATCTGCAGAAGGATCAGACGCCGGTGAAGTCCGGCGACACGGTCAGCATCATCCCGTCGGTCGCCGGCGGCACTGGCGGTGTCGCGACCGCGCCCACCTTGCCGCAGCTGTCAGGCGACGAAGTCCGTCGTTACAGCCGTCACCTGATCCTGCCGGAAGTCGGGATGGACGGGCAGCGCGCGTTGAAGGCGGCCAAGGTGTTGTGTATTGGCGCCGGCGGCTTGGGTTCGCCGGCCGCGATGTATCTCGCCGCCGCCGGTGTCGGCACACTCGGCATCGTCGATTTCGACGTCGTCGATGTCAGCAATCTGCAGCGCCAGTTGCTGCATGGCACGAGCGACATTGGCCGGCCGAAACTTGATTCGGCCAAGGACCGTCTACACGCGCTCAACCCGAACGTGCATGTTGAAACCTACGAGACCGCACTCAGTTCGGACAACGCCCTGGAATTGTTCCAGCCGTACGACGTGATTCTCGACGGCACCGACAATTTCCCGACCCGTTACCTGGTCAACGACGCGTGCGTGTTGCTGGGTAAGCCGAACGCCTACGGCAGCATTTTTCGGTTCGAAGGTCAGGCGTCGGTGTTCGCGACCAAGGACGGTCCGTGCTATCGCTGCCTCTACCCGGAACCGCCGCCGCCCGGACTGGTGCCAAGCTGCGCGGAAGGCGGCGTGCTCGGCGTGCTGCCCGGCATCATCGGCACCATCCAGGCAACCGAGACGATCAAGTTGATCCTTGGCGCCGGCGAGCCGTTGATTGGCCGCTTCTTAATCTACGACGCCCTGCGGATGCGCTTTCGCGAACTGAAGCTCCGCAAAGACCACGACTGCCCGGTCTGCGGCACCCATCCGACGGTGACCGCGCTGATCGATTACGAGCAGTTCTGCGGCGTCGGCCCTAAACCGGAGAATGACAGCGTGAATGCACCGATCACCGACGACATCCAGCCCCGCGAATTGAAGGAACTGCTCGATCGTGGCGAAAAAATCGTCATCGTCGACGTCCGCGAGCCACAGGAATATCAAATTAATCGCATTGCCGGCTCAACCCTCATTCCGCTCGGCGAACTGCCGCAGCGTTTTGAAGAGCTCGACCAGAACGCCGCCATCGTCTGCCAGTGCAAATCGGGCATGCGGAGCGCCAAGGCGACGGGCTTTTTGCGCTCAATTGGCTTTAAAAACGTGCGCAATCTGGCCGGAGGCATCCTGGGCTGGATCGACCAGGTGGATTCGACGCAGCCGAAGTATTAGGCAGGTAGGCAGGTAGGCAGGCAGGCTGCCCACCTGCCCACCTGCCCACCTGCCCACCTGCCTTACCCTGCCCACCTGCCTTACCCTGCCCACCTGCCTACCCTGCCTGCCTGCCCGCCTGCTATGATGTAGGACTACGTAGGTCGGATTTAAGGACGAGATGCTCAGGCTGTCAAAAAAAGCGGACTACGCGCTCATGGCGATGAAGCACCTGGCGACTCGCCAGGATGCTGCGTCGGCGAGTGCACGCGAGATTTCTCAGGCCTACGAGATCCCACTCGAACTCCTGGCCAAGATCCTTCAAAAGCTGGTGCGGGCGCGGCTGCTGGTCTCGGTCCAGGGGACGCGCGGCGGCTACCGCCTCGGTCGCACGCCGCAATCGATTCCGGTGGTCGATGTCATTCAAGCCGTCGATGGTCCAGTCACCGTGACGGCCTGCTCGGACGACAACCACCGGTGTGTGCAGTACACCAAGTGCAGCATCCGCGATCCGTTGTGGAAGATTCGCGGTCGCATTCTTGACGCGCTCAGCACGGTCACCGTCGCTGACCTGACCGAAGAGAACGAAACACCAGTGGCGCCGGCGCCGACTGTGTCACGCATGACGTTTGTCACCGATCACTAGACGTGATGACCAACCCGCGTCCGATTTATCTCGACTATCACGCGACGACGCCGGTTGATGGCGCCGTGTTGGACGCGATGTTGCCGTTTTTCTCAGACCGATTTGGCAACGCCGCGAGCCGGCAATATCGCTATGGGTGGGACGCGCAGGCGGCGGTCGATACCGGTCGCAGCGCCGTCGCAGCCTTGATTGGCGCCGACGCCAAAGACATCGTCTTCACCAGCGGCGCGACCGAAGCCAACAACCTTGCGCTCAAGGGCCTGGCCGAAGTGAGCGGCCCAGGGCGCAATCATTTCGTCACGATCGCCACCGAACACAAGTCGGTGCTCGACACCTGTAAGCGTCTCGAGCGCGACGGATGCCGGACGACGGTGCTGCCGGTGAACGGCGATGGGTCGATCGACCTCGAACAGTTGCGCGCGTCGGTCACGGGACAAACGGTCGCGGTCAGCGTGATGGCGGCCAATAACGAGATCGGTGTATTGGCTCCCCTGCGTGAGATCGCCGAAATCGCGCACGCCAAGGGCGCGTTGGTTCACAGCGATGCCGTCCAGGCCGCGGGCAAGGTGCCGTTTGACGTCAACGCACTGAGCGTCGACCTGGCGTCGCTGACCGCGCACAAGCTCTACGGCCCGAAAGGGGTCGGCGCCTTGTATGTGCGGCGCAAGAATCCGCGGGTCACGTTGGCGCCGCTGTTTGATGGCGGCGGTCACGAACGCGGCATGCGCTCGGGCACGTTGAATGTGCCGGGCATCGTTGGATTTGGTGCGGCGGCGTTGCTGGCGCGTGAGCAGATGCCCGGCGAAGCCGCACGCCTCACCCAGCTTCGCGATCGACTACTGGCCGGCTTGAAGAAGCACGTCAGCGATCTGGTGGTCAACGGCTGCCTGGAGGCACGGCTGCCGGGGAACCTGAACGTCAGTTTTCCTGGCGTCGACGGCGAAGCGCTGTTGGTGAGTTTGTGCGAAGACGTCGCGGTGTCGTCGGGCGCGGCCTGCACGGCCGCAGACCCGTCACACGTGCTCAAGGCGCTTGGTCGCAAGACCGACCTCGCGTTGGCGTCATTGCGTTTCGGCCTGGGTCGATGGACGACGGCGGAGGAAGTTGACGCGGCGATTGCCCACGTGGCGACTGCGGTGAATAGGTTGCGCGCGATGACGCCAGTGTAAAAGTGCGAAGGACGTTGAATGATCTACTCGGCCGCCGTCATCGCCCGTGTCCGCGACCCGAAATACGCCGGGTGGCTGCCACGCGATGCGCCGGATGTCGGCACCGGCGAGGCGGGCACGCTCGATAGCGGGACGATGGCGCGGATTCAGATTCGGGTCGAGGAGTCGACGCGACGGATTGATCAAGCGGTGTTCAAGGTGTTTGGCTGCAGCGCGGCAATTGCCAGCGCCAGCCTGGTGACGGAACGGTTACGTGGCGCGCCGGTCGATCGGGTGCGCGAGATCGACGCGCTGACGGTCGTCGCCGAATTGGCATTACCGCCTGAGCGTGCGAGCGTCGCGGCGCTGGCCGTGACAGCGGCTCGGCACGCGGTTGAGGATTGGGAACGTAAACATGATCGAAATCTCTGAAAGCGCGGCGCGGGTCATTGCGCGGCAGCTTGAAAAGAACGGATTGATCGGCGGCGGCCTGCGGGTCGCGGTCAAAGCGGGCGGCTGCTCCGGTTACAGCTACGTGTTTGGCTGGGACGCCACGCCGCGACCGACCGATCTCACTTTTGCAGGAACCGGGGGCGCCAGGATTTTTGTCGACCCACGCAGTTACAAATTGCTCGACGGCACGGTCCTCGATTTTGACGAGGGCAACATGCTGGCGACGAGCTTCACGCTGAAGAATCCACACGCCAAAAGTACTTGTGGATGCGGAGAGAGTTTTACTGCGTAAGTTGCCAGTTAGCAACTTCGCGAATGCAGAATCCAATGAGCACATCTACTGAAGTTATCGAACAGCTGGCCAACACCGAATACAAATACGGGTTCATCACCGATGTCGAACAGGACATCGTCCCGAAGGGCCTCAACGAAGATGTCGTTCGCCTGATCTCGGACAAGAAGGGTGAGCCGGAATGGCTCCTCGAGTGGCGGCTCAAGGCCTATCGGGCGTGGCTCAAGATGACCGAGCCGACGTGGCAGAACGTCACCTACCCGCGGATGAACTTTCAGGACATCAGCTATTACGCCGCGCCGAAGGAAAAGAAAAAACTCGGCAGCATGGACGAAGTCGATCCGGAGATCCGTGCGACGTTCGAGAAGCTGGGCATCCCGCTGATCGAGCAGCAACTCCTCGCCGGCGTGGCCGTCGACGCGGTGTTCGACTCGGTCTCGGTGGCGACGACGTTCCGCGAAAAGCTGTCCAAGATGGGGATCATCTTTTCGTCGTTTTCAGATGCGGTGCGCGAGCATCCCGAGTTGGTCAAGCAGTACCTCGGGTCGGTCGTGCCACATACCGATAACTTCTACGCGGCACTGAACTCGGCGGTCTTCAGCGACGGCAGTTTCGTATTCGTGCCCAAGGGGGTGAAGTGCCCGATGGAGCTGTCGACCTACTTCCGCATCAACGCCAAGGACACCGGGCAGTTCGAACGGACGTTGATTGTGTGCGAAGAAGGCGCGACGGTCAGTTACCTCGAAGGCTGCACGGCGCCGAAGCGCGATGAGAATCAGCTGCATGCGGCGATCGTCGAGTTGGTCGCGCTCGACAACGCGACGATCAAATACTCGACGGTGCAGAACTGGTATCCCGGCGATAAGCAGGGCAAAGGCGGCATTTACAACTTCGTGACCAAGCGCGGCCTGTGCAAAGGGCGCAGCTCGAAAATCACCTGGACCCAGGTCGAGACCGGTTCGTCGATCACCTGGAAGTATCCCAGCTGCATCCTGCAGGGTGACGACTCGGTGGGTGAGTTTTACTCGGTCGCCGTCACCAACAACTACCAGCAGGCCGACACCGGGACCAAGATGATCCACCTCGGGAAAAATACCCGCAGCACGATCGTCTCGAAGGGCATTTCGGCCGGTCGTGGCCAGAACACCTATCGCGGGGCAGTGAAGATCGGTAAGAACGCCGCCAACGCGCGCAACTATTCGCAGTGCGACTCACTGCTGATCGGCGACCGCTGCGGCGCCCACACCTTCCCGTATCTCGAGATCAAGAACACCTCGGCGAGCGTCGAACACGAGGCGTCAACGTCGAAGATCGGGGAAGACCAGATTTTCTATTGTGAGCAGCGCGGCATCTCGAAGGAAGACGCGATCAACATGATCGTCAGCGGCTTCTGTAAAGAAGTGTTCCGCGAGTTGCCGATGGAGTTCGCGGTCGAAGCACAAAAACTGTTAGGGATCTCGCTGGAAGGTTCCGTCGGCTAAATCGTTTTGCAGGTAGGCAGGCTCACTAATGTCTCTTCTTGAAGTACGTAATTTACAAGTAAAGGCCGAGGACAAGCAGATCCTCCGCGGCATCAATCTCACCGTCAACACCGGTGAAGTGCACGCAATCATGGGGCCGAACGGCTCCGGCAAGAGCACTTTCGCTCGTGCGCTCGCCGGGCATCCCGGTTACCAGGTGACCGGCGGGGAAGTCACCTACGACGGCAAGGACCTGCTCGACATGCCGGCCGACGAGCGGGCCCGCGAAGGCGTGTTCATGGCCTTTCAGTACCCGGTCGAGATCCCCGGCGTCAACAACGCCTACTTCCTGAAGGCGGCGCTCAATGCCCGCCGCAAGCAGCAAGGCCTCGAAGAAATGGACGCGATGGACTTTATGGCGTTTATGAAAGCCAAAGCCTCCGGGCTGCAGGTCGATCAGGCGATGCTGCAGCGCTCGGTCAACGAAGGGTTCTCCGGCGGCGAGAAGAAGCGTAACGAGATCTTCCACATGGCCGTGCTCGAGCCGCGGCTGGCGATTCTCGATGAAACCGACTCGGGCCTCGACATCGACGCGCTGAAGATCGTGTCGAGCGGCGTCAACGCGATGCGCGGACCCGACCGCTCGTTCATCGTGGTGACGCACTACCAGCGCCTGCTCAATTACATCGTGCCGGACTTCGTGCACGTGCTGAGCGAGGGGCGTCTGGTGAAATCCGGCGGGCGTGAACTCGCCCTCGAACTCGAAGAAAAAGGCTACGGCTGGCTAGAAGCCGCCGGCGCCAAGGCTTAACCCATGTCACCTGTCGCCGAGCGTCTCGATACGATTTCTACCGAACACGCACGCTTTGTCCAGGGCCGCGGTGCGAATGCGCCCGCATGGCTGCGTGATTTGCGTCAGCGCGGCGCCGCGCGCTTTGCCGAGCTCGGTTTCCCAACGGTTCGACAGGAAGAATGGCGCTTCACCAACGTCGCGCCGATTGCCGACACCGTGTTCCGGCTCGCCGAGGCAGCGCCGACCAATGCCGCTGAACTGGCGAGTCGGGTTGCCATCCCTGACATAGCGGCGCGCATTGTCATTCTGAACGGCCGCTTCGCGCCGGAGTTGTCGAGCATCGACAACCTGCCGGCTGGCCTCGTCGCCGGCAGCCTCGCCCGCGCCCTGGCAGATACAGCGCCCGAAGCGACGTATCTCGCGCAGCAGGCCTGGGAACACGCGCCGTTTATTGCGCTGAACACGGCGTTCCTCGAAGATGGCGCGTTCATCACCATTGCCGCCAATGCGGTGATCGATGCGCCGGTTCACGTGGTGTTCATCAACGGCGGCGCCGGCAAGACGATGGCGCACCCCCGCACGTTGATCGTGGCGGGTGCCAACAGCCGCGCCCGCATCGCACAGTCGTTTCTCGGGTCGGCCGGCGAATCGCATTTCACCAACGTCGTCACCGAAGTGTCGATGGGTGAGAACGCCATGCTCGATGTCTACACCGACCAGCGCGAGATCGACAGCGCGTATCACATCGCCTCGACCAACGTCCATCTGCAGCGCGGCTCGACCTTCAAGTCGCGGGCGGTGACGCTCGGCGGGAAATTGTTGCGCAACGACATCGTTGCGGTGCTCGCCGGCGAAGGCGCGCACTGTGCGCTCGACGGCTGCTACCTGGTCGATGGTGATCGGCTGGTCGACAACCACACCACCATCGATCACGCGACGCCGCATTGCACCAGCCACGAACTCTACAAGGGCATTCTCGACGGCCGTTCGCGCGCGGTATTCAACGGCCGGATCATTGTCCGCGAAGACGCGCAGAAGACCGACGCCAAGCAGACCAATCGGGCGCTGCTGCTGTCGGATGATGCGCAGATCAATTCGAATCCGCAGCTCGAGATTTTTGCTGATGATGTAAAGTGCACGCACGGCGCCGCCATCGGTCAACTCAACGAGGACGCGCTGTTCTACCTGCGCGCGCGTGGTCTGACCGAACGTGATGCCCGCGACATGCTGATTCACGCCTACGCCGGTGAGGTCCTCGAGGGCATCACGATCGATTCGCTGCGACTGCAGCTCGAACGCGAGCTGTTCACGCAGTTGGACAGGGACCTTGCTGACCACAAAGCCTGAGCCTGGCTCGGCGTCGGACGTGGACAACGCGGAACCAACGCCGCCCGCTACGCCAGACATGGACAGCCCCGCGACGACGACCTTTGACGTTGACGCGATCCGCGCGCAGTTCCCGATCCTCGGCGAAACCGTGCACGGCAAGCCACTGGTCTACCTCGACAGCGCCAACACCAGCCAGAAGCCGTTGTCGGTGATCGACGCGATGGACGACTACTATCGTCACAGCAATGGCAATATCCATCGCGCGACGCATCTCCTGAGCGAACGGGCGACCAAGGCCTACGAGGGGACGCGCACCAAGGTCGCGCGCTTCATCAATGCGCCGACTGCGAAGTCGATCGTCTTCACCACCGGCACGACTGACGGCATTAACCTGGTCGCGCAAAGTTACGGACGGATGGTGTTGAAGCCCGGAGACGAAGTCCTGCTGTCCTGGCTCGAGCACCACTCGAACATCGTCCCGTGGCAGATCATCTGCGAACAAACCGGTGCGACGCTGCGGGTGGCGCCGATCAACGATCGCGGCGAGATCGAAATGGCCGCGTTTCACGCGCTGCTGTCCGACCGGACCCGGATCGTCGCGATCGGCCACGTCTCCAACGCGCTGGGGACGATCAATCCGGTCCGCGAGATCATCGATGCGGCGCATCGCCGCGGCGCGATCGTCCTGCTGGATGGCGCGCAGGCCGTGCCGCACATGGTCGTCGACGTCGAGGCGCTCGACTGCGACTTCTACGTCTTCTCCAGCCACAAGATGTTTGGGCCAACCGGTACCGGCGTGCTCTACGGCCGTCATGCGCTGCTCGAGTCGATGCCACCGTATCGGGGCGGCGGCGACATGATCGCATCGGTGACCTTCGAAAAAACCGCGTATAACGCGGTGCCCTACAAGTTCGAGGCCGGCACCCCTAACATTGCCGGGGTCGTCGGACTGGGAGCCGCGGTTGATTTCTTCGGCACCTTCGATCGCGTCGCGGCGCAACGTCATGAAGACGACGTCTTGGCCTACGCGACGGCGCGCCTGCGCGAAGTCCCAGGGACCCGCATCGTCGGCGAGGCGGCTGACAAGACTGGTGTGCTGTCGTTCGTGATCGAAGGCGTGCATCCGCACGATGTCGGCACGATTCTCGATCGCGAAGGCGTCGCCGTCCGGACCGGCCAGCACTGCGCGCAGCCGATCATGGACCGCTTGTGCATTGCCGCTACGATTCGTGCGTCACTGGCGATCTACAACACCCGCGCCGATATCGACGCCTTGATTACTGCGCTCCATCGCGTCCGTGAGGTGTTCGTGTAATGTCGGAACTGACCGATCTCTACCAAGAGGTGATCCTCGATCACAATCGCCGGCCGCGGAACTTCCGGATCATCGACGATGCGTCGCGCAAGCAGGAGGGTTACAACCCGTTGTGCGGGGATCGGCTGACGGTCTACGCCACCCTCGACGGTGACCGCATCACCGACGTCGCGTTCCAGGGATCGGGCTGCGCCATTTCCAAAGCCTCGGCGTCGCTGATGACCGAGGCGTTGAAGGGCAAGACCGTCGACGAGGCGCGCGCGTTGTTCGATCGCTTTCACGACATGGTCACCTCGTCGACTGACCAACCGGCTGCCGACCTCGGTAAGTTGTCGGTATTAGCCGGGGTGCGTGAATTTCCCACGCGGATCAAATGCGCCAGCCTCGCCTGGCACGCGCTGAAAGCCGCGGTTGCCGATCCTCTCCCCGGCCCCGTGAGCACCGAATGAATGCCACACCAAGGACACGGAAGACACCGAAGTCTGTTGGGTTCGCATCGTGGTCTTGGTGCCCATCGTGTTGGATTTCACAATGACTGAATCAAGGTTTTTGCCTGTGCAGAATATTTCTAACGCGCCGGAAGACAGTCCCGCCAACGAGCTGAGTCAATCGATCGACGACATCATCCCTGACCCGATCAAGATGGCTGACATTCGGCCGTTGATCCTCGAGGCGTTGAGCACGGTGTTCGACCCCGAAATCCCGGTCAACATCCGTGAGATGGGGTTGATTTACGACGTCCTGGTGGATAAAGACGGCCGCGTCGGTATTCGCATGACCCTGACCGCGCCGGCGTGCCCGGCAGCGCAGAGCCTGCCGGTCGAGGTCCGCGACAAGGCGGTGGCCGTGCCCGGCGTCACCGACGCAAAGGTCGAGATCGTCTGGGAGCCGACCTGGACCAAAGACATGATGTCCGACGCGGCGAAATTGCAGCTGGGGATGTGGTGAAGGCCGCCGACGTGGTTGCGTAGTCTAACCAAGACGGACGATGCGCGAAATCACTGAAGCACAGAACTTCTTTTCTCCGTGTTTCTGTGCTTCCGTGCACCGTTCCGTATGGGACTGGTCATCAGGTTTGCAGATCACGGCTGTCATTCTTCTCGTCGCTCTGCTGGTGCCGACCGCTGCTGTCGCGCAGCAGGCTGAGACGGTTGATGCCTCCAAGCTGGGCGTGTCGCTGGAGCGGATTCGTCGCGAGCTGCGGCAGGCCGAAGCCCGCGACGATCGCGCCGGCACCGCGCTCAAGGTCGAATACACCGTCGAGGTGTTCGGCACAGCGCCCAAGATTAAATTCTTCGAGAATTTTCCTCTGACCGGGCCATCTCTTTACGGTGCGCCCACCCATCGCGACGTCATTGATTTCCTGACGCCACAGGCCTACAAGTCGCCGCCGCTGCCGATTTCGGCGATCGCCTACTGGGCCGCACAGAAAGTCTATCAGCGCAGCAAGAAGCAGCGGTGCGAGGACGAACTGGCTGAATATAAGCGGCTGGTCATGTCCGGCGTGCCGACTGCCGCGCCGCGCTGCACGCAATAGATGCGCATCCTCGTCGTCGCAGCCACCGCTCCTGAGATTGCAGCGCTGGTCGCGGCCGCACCCGCGCACGTTGATGTGTTGATCACCGGTGTCGGCATGGTCGCGACCGCTGCGCGCGCCGCTCGCGCGATGACCGAGACGCGGTATGACGTCGCCTTCAATTTTGGTCTGTGCGGCACGTTCGATCGAGCGTTGCCGCTCGGTCGTGTCTGTCATGTTGTTTCGGATGTCTTCTCCGAACTGGGCGCGCAAGACGACGAGCGTTTTCTGAGCATCCAGGAGATGCAACTGCTTGGCTCCGATGAGGCGCCGTTCACTGGCGGTCGTCTGCTCAATCCGGCGCCGCCGCTGAATGCCACCCTGCAACGGCTTCCGGAGGTCAGCGGCATCACCGTCAATACCGTGCACGGCCACCAGTCGTCGATTGCGGCGGTATCCGCGCGACTTCAGCCGCAGGTCGAATCGATGGAAGGTGCCGCGTTCATGTATGCCGCCTTGATCACCGGCACACCGTTCGCGCAGGTTCGCGCGGTCTCGAACGTGGTCGAACGGCGAAATCGCGCGGCGTGGCGTCTCGACGATGCCATCCGCAACCTCGGTGAAACAGCGACGCGTATGCTTCGCGACGCATGACGCTCTCCCTTGGATTTTCACCGTGCCCCAACGATTGCTTCATGTTCGACGCCATCGTGCATCGGCGTATCGATCTTGAAGGCCTCGAGTTCACGGTGCGGATGGACGATGTCGAGGCACTGAACCAGGCCGCGTTCGCTGGCGTTATCGACGTCACCAAGCTGAGCTATCACGCCTACGCTTATTGCACGCGCGACTACGTGCTGCTCGACGCCGGGAGCGCTCTCGGGCGCGGCTGTGGACCGTTGCTGATCTCGAAGCGTGCGCTCAATGCTGATGATGTGCGGCGCGGCGGCTTGCGCATCGCGATTCCAGGTAAGTTCACCACGGCGAATTTCCTGCTCGGGCTGGCCTTTCCTCAGGCGACCGACAAAACCGCGCTGGTGTTTTCGGAGATCGAGTCTGCGGTGATCGACGGCCGCTATGACGCGGGACTGATTATCCACGAGAATCGCTTCACCTACGCCGACAAGGGGCTGTCGAAGATCGTCGATCTCGGCGAATTCTGGGAGGGTGACACCGGCGCACCAATTCCTCTTGGCGGCATCGTGATCCGGCGATCACTGCCAGATGAGGTGCAGCAGCGGATGAATCGGGTGATGCGGCGCAGCGTCGAGTACGCCTTCGCGCATCCGGCGGCGAGCCGCCCCTTCGTACGCCAACATGCCCAGGAGATGAGCGACGATGTGATGTCGCGTCACATTGATCTGTATGTCAATGATTACTCCATCGACTTGGGCAGTGGGGGAAGACGCGCGGTGGAGCTGCTGTTTGAACGGGCCCAGGCGACCGGAATTATCCCACCACTGAATGAGACGTTGTTTCTGCCGTCTCCGCCCATGCCTTGAGCACCGCATGCACGCGGCTGATCCCGTCGGTCAGCGATGCCGGACCGGGCTGCAGGATATATGTCGACTTGACCTCGTAGATGTGTCCGTCGCGCACGGCGGGAATCGTTTCCCATCCGCCGCGGGCGGCAATCTTTTCCTTGCGCACCGGCTTGCCGCACCACGACCCGATGATCACGTCAGGTGCCGCCGCAATCACCTGCTTGCTGGTCACAATGCGATCCTTCGCCAGCTTCGCGTGGCGCAACTCCGGAAACACCGGGTCGCCGCCGGCAATTTCAATCAACTCCTCAACCCATTGGATCCCGGAGATCAGCGGGTTGTCCCACTCCTCGAAATACACGCGTGGCCGTCGGCAAAAGCGTGACGCCTGCGCGCGTATCGCCTCGAGACCCTCCTCGAACTCCCGCGCGAGCGCATCGGCCTTGGCCGATTGGCCAATGATGCCGCCGAGCACGCGGATCATCTGCAGGATCTCCTCGACGCTGCGCTGATTGAAGGTGAAGACCGGGTAGCCACGCTTGACCAATTCGAGGGTGATCTCGGCCTGCAGGTCGGAGAAGGCGAGGATCAAATCCGGATTCAGGGTTTCGATCTTGTCGTAACGCGCGTGCAGGAACGACGACACCTTGGGCTTCTGCCGCGCCTCCGGCGGGCGGACTGTGTAGCCGGAGATCCCGACGACGCGGTCGCCTTCGCCGAGGCGATAGAGCGTCTCGGTGGTTTCTTCGGTGAGGCAGATGATTCGGTTGGGGAACGATGGCACCGGAACGTTACCGCTCCTCTTCATCGATCAGCGCCTGCAGAAAGTGACGGTCGGCCGCGTCCGATGGTCGGATGGTGTTCTTGGTGCGGATCAGCGTGCGTGGGCTGGCGACCAGGATCGGCACGCCTGAATACGAGATCTCAATTGCGTCTCGGCTCGCGTCGTCGTAATCCACGCCGCACGCCTTCGACATGAGATCGACGACGATTTCGTCGGCGATTCGCACCACGGTGTATTTGGCCACGTCGTCGTCAGAGACTTCGTCGACCGCTTTGTCTTCGAGAATTTGAAGCGCGCGGCGAACCCGCGCAACGCTGTCCGGCGACGCATCGATCAGCAGGTCGATGTTTTTCGTGGTCCGAGCACCGCCGTGCGCAATCACGGCGAACCCGCCGATCAGCACATACCGGACGTGCTCGGCATTCAGCGCGTCGGCGAGTCGGACAAGGTCCTCGCGTTGTGGCTCGCGTGCGTACGGGCCATCATCCGTGTCATCCACGCGCCGGCCTCCTCGAAGGTCGAGAATCGATACACCCCGCGCGGCACCAGGACACCGGTCCGCCGGACGGCAGCCAATGTCCGCTGCAACGCCGCCGGATCGGTCCGATCGGTTCGGCGTCGGCCCACGACTTTTTCCACCACCAGATGATAGCAGCACGACGCGGGGGTCAACGCCGCTACGACTCGCTCCTGTCCGCAGTCAGTTCGCCCCAAGCCGTCGCTTGTCGCGTGACATAATCCGGCACCATGCCCGTTGCCGCAGGCACCCGATTTGGTGTTTACGAGATCATCGCGCCAATTGGGTCCGGCGGAATGGGAGACGTGTATCGGGCGCGCGACACCAGGTTTGGTCGCGACGTCGCGGTCAAGATCCAGCGAGATCTATGTGCAGTCGTTTCCGACGAGGGGTCGCAAATTGCAGGTGTCCGCCGGCGGAGGGCAACAGCCGGTCTGGTCGCGCGACGGACGCTCGCTGTACTACTGATCCGCCAGCGAAATCATGCAGGTGGCGTTGACACCAGGAGCGGCGCTCAGCATCACCGCCACCGCGCCGCTCCTCAAAGACATCTACGGGCGTCCGCAAGGTGAGTCGCACACCACCTTTGATGTGCTACCGAATGGTGACCTGCTCTTGATTGACAACCTGGACACCGCCGAGATCACCGCGGAAAACCCAGTCGTGATCACCGAATTCAATTGGCTACAGAATGTGGCTCGGCGGCTCAAGTAACCGGAGAAGGGGAGTGACAACGTGCGACGAATAATCAGCCTGATGGCCTTAGTGATGTGCGGCGCGCTTGCCGTCGTGGTGTCAGCGATGCAGCAGCCCCCTGCGGCACCGGCTGCGAAAGTGATCGAGGTCGAGAAGCTGCGCGACAACCTCTTCGTCCTGCGCGGCGCCGGTGGCGGCGGCAACACCGCGGTCTTTGTCACCGCGACCGGCGTGGTGGTCGTCGACACCAAGAACCCCGGGTGGGGGCAGCCGATTCTCGATCAGATCAAGCAGCTGACGCCCAAACCGGTGACCGCGATTATCAATACTCATACGCACGGCGACCATGTCAGCGGCAACGTCGAGTTCCCGGCAACCATCGACATCGTCGCGCACGAGAACGCGGCGGCCAGCATGAAGGCGATGCGGAATGCGGCCGGGACGAACATCTTCGAAACCAACCAGGGGCGCGGTCTGCCGAAGCGGACGTTCAAGGACCGCCTGACGATCGGCAGCGGCGCCGACCAGATCGATCTCCACTATTTCGGCCGCGGGCACACCAACGGCGACGCATGGGTGGTCTTTCCATCGCTGCGCGTGGTGCACGCCGGAGACATCTTCTCCGGCAAGAACCTGCCGCTACTCGATGTCAACAACGGCGGCACCGGTGTCGAGATCGCCGCGACCTTGGCTAAAGCGCACGCCGGGCTGAAGAACGTCGAGACCATCATTACCGGACACAGCACGCAGATGAAGATGGCCGACCTCAAGGAGTACTCGGAGTTCAACCGCGACTTCATGATGTTCGTGCAGGACGGCAAGACAGCTGGCCGCTCGCCGAGTCAGATTGCCGAAAGCTGGACGATGCCCGCGAAGTATGCCGCCTAGCGGCGCCGCAACCGGCGCGCCTGCTGGCCAACGTCGAATCGATCTACGACGCGGTGAAGTAGGCGGCAGTGGCCGGTCGTCGGTCGTCGGTCGTCAGGCAGAGGACGCCACGCGATCGCGTTTTGACAACGTCACATCCGTAGAGTAAGTAAGACCCCACAGATGATGGTGCCGCCGGCGGCTGTCGATCGGGTATTGACGGCCGTGGAGTCGGCGGCCGACGAGATCGTCGATTTCACCGCTGCTCTTATCCGCATTCCGACAGTGAACCCTCCTGGCGAGTTCTATGCCGATTGCGCGCGCCTGATCGGAACGCGTCTCGCATCGTGCGGGTTCGCGATCGAGTACCACGCGGCGGACGGACGGCCGGAACACACCGCTGCCCACCCGCGGCTGAATGTGATCGGCACGCGTCGCGGCCGCAACGAGCGCCCCAATGTGCACTTGAACGGCCACATCGATGTCGTCCCCGCTGGTGCGGGTTGGACCGTCGATCCGTTTGGCGGGCTGGTCCGCGACGGCAAGATCTACGGCCGCGGCTCGTGTGACATGAAGGCCGGCATCGCTGCCGCGGTGTATGCCGCCGAGGCGATTCGTCGCGCCGGCATCGAGCTCGGCGGGTCGCTCGAGGTCAGCGGTACCGTTGACGAAGAGAGCGGCGGGTTTGCCGGTGTCGCATGGCTGGCGCAAGCCAAGCGCTTGACCGCGGACCGCATCGATCACGTGATCATCCCCGAGCCGCTCAACGTCGATCGCATCTGCATCGGCCATCGCGGCGTCTACTGGTTCGAGGTGGAGACCTACGGCCGCATCGGCCACGGCAGCATGCCGTTCCTGGGTGTCAATGCGGTCGAGCACATGGGTGTCATCCTCGAGCGGATGCGGCGAGATCTGCTGCCGGCGTTAGCCGCGCGCACCACCGCCGTACCCGTGGTGCCCGACGCCGCGCGGCACGCCACGTTGAACATTAACGGGATCAGTGGCGGGCAACCGGTGGACGGCATTCAGACGCCCTGTGTGGCCGATTCCTGTCGCGCGGTGTTCGACCGCCGGTTTTTGATTGAAGAGGGCTTTGCAGCGACCAAGGCGGAGGTCGAGGAGCTATTACGTCACGCCGCCGTCAACACACCGCAGCTAAGATACGCCCTACGTGACCTGATGGTGGTGCACCCGGTGCGCACCCCGGAGGGATCGCCGGTGGTCGGCGCGTTAACCACCAGTATTGAAAAAGTGCTGGGACGAACCGCCGCGCAGGTGGCCAGTCCGGGCACCTATGATCACAAACACTTCGATCGCCTTGGCGGCATTCGCGATTGTGTCGCGTATGGCCCTGGGATTTTAGACCTCGCGCATCAGCCCGACGAGTGGTGCGGTGTCGACGATCTACTCAATGCGACGAAGATTCTTGCGCTGTCGATTCTCGAACTGGCCGGAACCTAGCGAAAGGGTGTCACGATGCGAAGTGTTATCTCGCGATTGATCGCCACGGCAGTCATCGTGCTCGGAGTGCACGCGTCATTGACGGCGCAAGCCACTGGCAACATTGCCGGCATTGTCACCGATGACTCTGGGGCCGTCCTGCCGGGGGTGACCGTCGAAGTCACCAACACCAACACCGGACAGACCCGCACCGCGGTCACCCGTGCCGACGGCTATTTCACGCTGCCGTTGCTGCAGCCGGGTGTCTACCAGGTCAAAGGAACCCTCGGGGGATTCAAGACGTTCCTCCGCGACGGCGTCACGGTCACCGTCGAGAGCACCGCTCGGGTTGATATGCAGCTGCCGGTTGGCGGACTGCAGGAAAGCATCACGGTCCAGGCCGACGCGCCGCTGGTCGAAACCTCGAATGCGACGCTCGGCATCGTCATTGAGGAAAAAAAGGTCGTCGAACTGCCGCTCAACGGCCGCAACTTTACCCAGCTCGGCACGCTGCTCCCCGGCGTCATCGCGCCACCGGCGGCACTCGGTGGGGCCAGCGGTGAAGCGACGCCTGGCGGGTTCGGGGCGACGACGTCCGGCTTCAGCGTCAACGGCATGCGCAATCAGTCGAACAACTTCCTGCTCGATGGCGCCAGCAACAACGACACCTTCAACACCGGCTTCGTGATGCGTCCGCCGCCCGACGCGATTCAGGAGTTCAAGATCCTGACCCATTCCTACACCGCCGAATTTGGCCGCAGTGCCGGCTCGGTGGTCAACGTGGTCTCCAAGGGCGGCACCAACGAACTGCATGGCGCGGCGTGGGAATTCAATCGCGACGACTCGCTGCAGGCCCGCAACCACTTCGCCCCATCGACGCAGGCCAAGCCCAAACTCAAGCAAAACCAGTTTGGCTTCAGCCTCGGTGGCCCGGTGATGCGCAACCGGCTCTTTGGCTTCGGCTATTACGAGGGATTCCGCAACACCAGCGGCGTAACGCAGAACTTCATCGTGCTGACCGATGCGCAACGCACGGGAGCCTTTGGCACCACCACGGTCCGTGATCCACTCACGGGTCTGCCGTTTCCCAACAATCAGATTCCGAGCGACCGCATCGATCCGGCGGCAGCAAAGTTGATCACCGACTTTGTGCCGCGCGCCAATACCGGGGCCAATCGGTATGTCGTGTCCCCGAGCACGGTCGATACGCGCGACCAGTTCGGGATGCGTTTCGACGCGCATCTGTCTGGTAGCAATTCGGTGCTGATGCGCTACGTGCGTAGCGCGACAGAACGTGACGAGCCGCCGACGACGCGACCAATCGGGACCTTCGCAACCGCAACTCTGCAGGATGTGATGTTTGCCGACACCCATGTCTTCAGCAACAACGTGATCAACCAGATGCGCGTGTCATACAACCGCATCGAGGCCAGCCCGGCTGCGACCAGCGGGCTCGAAAACTCAGCCTACGGCATCAACCTGCCGCACAACGTGCCGACTGCGCAGGGTCTTGCCAATATTCTGGTCAACGGGTTCTTCAGCCTGGGCGACGCGCAACAGCCATTTGTTGAACGCTTAAACGAAGTCCTCCATGTCGGCAACGACTTCACCTGGATTCGCGATGGTCACTCGCTCAAGTTTGGCGGCGAGGTGCAGCGGCAGCACATGTTCATCGCGTTTGTGAACCGTCCCAACGGTGACTTTTTCTTCAATGGCCTGCACACCGGCAATGCCGCCGCCGATTTCCTGCTCGGGGTCCCGGCTCAGTTCCGGCGCACGACCACCAACACGCCCCAGGACGGTCATGGGTGGATCTACGCCGGCTACGCGCAGGACGAGTTCCGGCCGGCGGGCAATGTCACCATCAACGCCGGCCTCCGCTACGAAGTCTCGGTGCCGTTCGTCGATAAGAACGACGCGCTGAACTCGTTCCGTCCGGGTCAGCAGTCGACGCGTTTCCCGCAAGCGCCGCTGGGGCTAGTCTATCCGGGGGATGAGGGTGTGCCGCGCGGCACCTACGAAACCGACAGGAACAACTTCGCACCGCGTTTGGGGCTGGCCTGGGATGTGACGGGCACGGGCCGTTCGAGCCTGCGCGCCGCGTGGGGCATCTTCTATGACGCATTGGCAGGGCAGGGCGATTTCTTTCAGAACGGCGTGCTTGCTCCACCGTTTACGCCGCTGGTCGAAGTGAATGCGCCGCCGGCGTCGTTGAGCCTGCGCAACCCGCTCAGCGCGATCGCGGCGGGACCGAACAGTTTCCCTCCGGGTCTGATCTTCATCGGTTGGGGATCCGACTTTAAACAGCCGTCCGCTCATCACTTCAACTTGACCTGGCAGCAGGCGCTCGGCCGAAACATGGGCGCTGAAATCGGCTACGTCGGCTCCCGCGGCTCGAACCTGCCGATGTTCCTGGAGGTCAACCCAGGCGTCTATAGCCCCGGCCAAACCACCCCCGGTGCGCGTCTGTTCCCGGCGTTCTCGTTGGTGCGGCCGACTTTTTCGGTGGCGGAGTCGTGGTACGACTCCTTGCAGGGTAGCCTGCGCATGCGCACCACCCGCGGCATCAGCTTCCTTGCCTCTTACACCTTGGGCAAGGCTGAAGACCATGTGTCCGGCTTGAACATCGGCGGTGAATCGCGTCCGGGGTTACCGGTGACCATCGGCGACGACGCGTCGATTAAGCGCGCGCTGACTTTTGAGAGGGGTCCGGCGCTGTTCGACGCACGGCATCGGTTTGTGGTCAGTTTTTCAGCGGAGCTCCCGACCTTCTCCGACAGTGCATGGACCAGTGCGCTGCTTGGCGGCTGGCAAGTGAATGGCATCGTGCAAACCCAGACCGGTTTCCCGCTGACGGTGACCGATCCCACGCAGGGCATCCGCTATCTGACCAATCGGCCCAATCAGGTTTGCGATCCGAACGAGGGCGGGGCACGTTCGGTGACGCAGTGGTTCAACACGACATGCTTCGAGCGCCGTCCGCTTCCCCAGACCGCGGAGCCGGGCTCGACACCGCGCAACAGTGTGCGAGGACCGGGCTTTACGCGCACCGATTTGTCGCTGTTCAAGAACATCGCACTGCCGCGCGACCATCGCATCCAGCTGCGCGTGGAAGGTTTTAATCTTTTCAACCAGACACGGTTTGGTCAGCCGGGCGGGCAGGTCGGCACACCAAACTTTGGTGTCATCACCACGTCGGACGACGGCCGCATCGTGCAGCTGGCGATTAAGTACAGTTTCTAACGGTGGTCGGTCGCCAGTGCCAGTGCCAGTGCCAGGGATCAGGGATCAGGGATCAGGGATTAGGGATCAGGGATTAGGGATTAGGGATCAGAGGGGCATCGGATGAAGAGCAGCATTGGCGTAGTCGTGATCATCGTCGCGTGCGCGGCGACGCCGGGCGCTCGCGAGCAGAAGGGGTTGACCGAGGTTGCCGGCATCAGGGTCGGACACCACACGCTCAGCGAACGCCCCACCGGTTGCACGGTCATCCTTGTTGATGGTGAAGGTGCGGTTGGCGGCGTGTCCCAACGCGGCGGTGCGCCGGGCACCCGCGAAACCGATCTGCTCGACCCGTCCAACATGGTCGACAAGGTCAACGCAGTGGTCCTTTCTGGCGGCAGCGCTTATGGCCTCGACGCGGCGCAGGGTGTCGTCCGCTATCTCGAAGAACGCAACATCGGATGGAAGGTCGGTCCAGCCGGCGTGGTGCCGATCGTTCCTGCCGCGATCCTGTTTGACCTTGGTTTCGGCGGTAAGCCGCAGGTGCGTCCGACGGCCGATTGTGGTTACCAGGCAGCCGTCGCGGCGAGTAACACCGCCGTCGCCGAGGGCAATATCGGCGCCGGTGCCGGTGCGACCGTCGGCAAGATGGGTATGGGCCGTTCGATGAAGGCCGGGATCGGCTCAGCATCCATCTCCCTGCCGAACGGTCTGGTGGTCGCGGCCATCGTCGCCGTCAATGCGGTTGGCGACATCATCGATCCGACCACCGGAAGTGTCGTCGCCGGTGTGCGGACCGAGGACGGCAAGTCCCTCGCCGACGTTCGCACGTTGCTGCGCAGCGGCGCGTTGATGCGTCGTCCGGCGCCGCGCGCCGGAGAGAACACCACGATTGGCCTGGTCGCGACCAATGCCAGGTTGAGCAAGAGCGAGGTGCATCGTGTCGCGATGATGGCGGACGATGGATTGGCGCGGGCGATCAATCCGTCGCACACGGTGGGAGACGGCGATACGGTGTTTGCGCTCGCGACCGGCCGCTGGGATGGTGAGGCCAACGCGACCATGGTCGGGGCGCTTGCAGCGGAGGCGATGGCCGAGGCGATCGTGCGGGCCGCGGCGAAGGCCGAGACCTCGAACGGCGTGCCGTCGGCTCGACAGTTAGGCACCGTGCCGGCGCGAATCAAGTGAACCGTCGCAGCTTCGTGCGCGCCTGTGCGGTGGGGGCCGCGTTCCTTGCGCCCTCGTTCATCCGAGCGCAGGGATCGAAGCCGGCGATGCCGTGCGGCGTCGCCGCCGGTGACGTCAGCGGCTCGCGAGCGACCATCTGGAGCCGAAGTGACCGGCCGTCGCGCATGGTTGTTGAATATTCAACGACTGAGCGCTTCGCCGAGCTACGCCGCGTGGCCGGCCCCAATGCGCTTGTCTCCACGGATTTCACCGCCCGCGTCACGCTGGGCGACCTCGCCCCCGGTCAGCGCATCTTTTATCGCGTGACGTTTCAAGATCTCACGGAGCTGCGGGCCTGGAGCGACCCGGTATCCGGAAGCTTCGCCACACCAGCAGCCGATCCCACTCGTGACGTGACGATCGCCTGGTCGGCCGACACGGTCGGGCAAGGCTGGGGGATCAACCCTGAATGGGGTGGTCTGCGCT
The DNA here is from genome assembly GCA_035575715.1 of Vicinamibacterales bacterium. Classification (GTDB taxonomy): domain Bacteria; phylum Acidobacteriota; class Vicinamibacteria; order Vicinamibacterales; family UBA2999; genus JACCSI01. The sequence continues at coordinate 61,407 of DATLXN010000002.1, forward strand.
TGTACGACACGATGCAGCGCGCCGAACCGGACTTGTTTATCCACTGCGGTGACACCATCTACGCCGACGCGCCACTGGCGGCCGAAGTCAAACTCGACGATGGGCGGGTGTGGCGGAACGTGGTGACCGAGGCGAAAGCGAAAGTGGCGGAGACGCTGGACGACTATCGCGGCAATCACCAGTACAACTTGACTGACGTGCACATGCGCGCGTTCAACGCGCGGGTCGCGCAACTGGCGATCTGGGATGATCACGAAGTTCGCGATAACTGGTACGACACGCGCGACCTCTCAGCCGATACGCGCTATCAGGTCAAGAGCACGGCGTTATTGGCGGCGCGAGCGAAGCAGGCCTTTCTCGAGCATCATCCGATCCAGATCGATGCCGAGCACCGCGATCGCATCCATCGGACCGTGTCCTTGGGCCCGCACGCCGAGGTGTTCGCCTTGGACATGCGCAGCTTTCGTGGGGCCAACAGCAACAACCGTCAAGGCACGCTCGACGAATCGTCTACTGTGCTCGGCAGCGGCCAACTGGCGTGGCTGAAGCAGCGGCTGTCGGCCAGCCGCGCGACGTGGAAGATCATTGCTAGTGATCTACCGATCGGTGTGATTGTGCGCGACGGGCCAGCGCATTTCGAGGCGATCGCCAACGCGGACGCGGGTGAGTCGACTGGGCGCGAGCTCGAGATTGCCGACCTGCTCCGGTTCATCAAGCGCAGCGGCATTCGCAACGTGGTCTGGATCACCGGCGATATTCACTACTGCCAGGCCAATCATTACGATCCGGCGCGGGCGCGGTTTACAGACTTCGATCCGTTTTGGGAGTTCGTCGCCGGCCCGCTCCACGCCGGCACGTTTGGCCCCAACCAGATGGATGCGACCTTTGGTCCTGAGGTCAAGTTTGTCGGCGTCCCGCCTGGAATGAAGCCGAATCGTCCGCCGTGGGACGGATTCCAATTCTTCGGCACGCTCGAGATCGACGGCAAGACGCAGGCGCTGCGCGCGGCATTGCATGATCTGTCCGGCAAGACGATCTACAGCGTTGAACAGGAGGCGCGCCGATGAACATTCATCTCGCGTTGCTGATCGCGTATTCCATCGGCATCATCGCCTTCGGCTTGTGGACCGCGCGATTCGTGCGGGGCAGCAGCGACTTCTTTGTTGCCGGTCGGTCGCTTGGACCCGGGCTGATTTTGTCATCGATGCTGGCCGCCAACATCGGCGCCGGGTCGACGGTCGGCGTGGCCGGGTTGGCCTATCGCGACGGCCTCAGTGCCTGGTGGTGGGTGGGTTCGGCCGGCATCGGGTCGATGATCTTTGCCTATACGGTGGCGCCGCGCCTCTGGCAATACGCTGCCGACCGGAATTTTTATACCACCGGCGATTACCTCGAGTTCCGCTACGGTCCAAGCGTGCGCGGCCTGATCTCGGCGGTCGTGTGCATCGGGTCACTGGCGTTGCTGGCCGGGCAGTTGATTGCCGGCGCCGCCATCCTCAACGTCATCACCGGTGCACCGCGCTGGGCCGGTGCGCTGATCGGGGCGGTGGTCATGACGGTTTACTTCACGGCTGGTGGCCTGCTCGGCTCGGCGTGGGTCAACACCGTGCAGTTAGTGATCATGATGGTTGGCTTTCTGATCGCCTTGCCGGTCCTGACCAACAATGCCGGCGGCCTCGCCGGCCTGACCCAGCCACCGTCACCGGAATGGTTCGGCGACTTTCTGTATTCCGGGGGACCAGGCTCGGGCTGGACGATGTTGTTCCTGTTTGCGCCGGCATTCATCGTGTCACCGGGATTGATTCAGAAGTCGTATGGCGCGAAGTCGAAGAGCGCGCTGTCGACGGGCATTGCGTTGAACGCCGTGGTGTTGATGCTGTTTGCGTTTATCCCGACGTTGCTGGGCATGGCCGCCCGGGTCTCGAACCCCGGGATTACCGATTCGAACACCGTGTTACCGACCCTGCTCGCGACCGGCTTGCCAGTGTGGCTTGGCGCACTGGCGCTCGCGGCGGTGTTCTCAACCGAAGTCGATACCTGCGACGCCGTGTTGTTCATGTTGTCGACGACGATTTCGCAGGATATCTACAAAAAGGTCATCAACCCGGCAGCCACCGACGCGCAACTGCTTCGCGTCGCACGCGGCGCGGCCGTAGTCGGCGGTGCCGCCGGCGTGGTGCTGTCGATTTATCTGGCCACGGTCATCGGGGCGCTGACCATCTTCTATTCCATTCTTGTCGTCAGTCTGTTCATGCCGATTATCGGTGGCCTGTATTGGCCGCGAGCCGGGACCAGCGCCGCGATCGCCTCGATTATTGCGGGGCTGGTGGCGTTATTCTCGATTCGATTCTTTGTGACGCCGCTGTATCGATGGGCAGACCCCGCGTTGGGTGGATTGTTCATCGCGGCCGCCGTCTACGTCATCGTCGCACTTATGGGGAGGCCTTCTACGCATGTCCGATCTGTTCACGCTTAACGGGAAAGTCGTCGCGGTGATTGGCGCCGGGTCTGGAATCGGCGAGGCGGTCGCCCGAGGTGCGGCCCAACAGGGCGCGAGCTATGTGGCCTGTCTCGACGTCAACGAACCGGGCGCGCGCAGCGTCGCGGCGTCGATCACCAGTGCGGGCACCACGAGCGAGTGCCAAACCGTGGATGTCAGCGACGCACCAGCCGTCACCGCGGCATTCGAGGCGATCATCAAGGCGCACGGCCGTCTCGACAGCGTCGTCTGCACGCCGGCGATCAACGTACGCAAGACCATCCTCAATTACACGGGGGACGAATTCGACCGCGTGGTCAAAGTGAATCTCCGCGGCAACTTCAATGTGCTGCAGGCCGCCGGTCGAATCATGACCGCGCAGAAGTCGGGGAGCATCGTGCTGTTCTCGTCGATTCGGTCGCTGGTCACTGAACCTGGCCAGTCGGTCTACTCGATGACCAAGGCCGGCATCGTGCAGCTGGTCAAGACCGCGGCCACCGAGTGGGCGATGCAAGGCGTGCGGGTCAACGCGGTCGGGCCCGGCGTCGTCGAAACGCCGCTGACCGCGCCGATCAAGAACAACAAGGAGTGGTACGACGCCTACGCGAATAAGAACCCGATGCGGCGCTGGGCGCAGCCATCGGAAATGGTCGGGCCGACGCTGTTCCTGCTGTCCGATGCGGCAAGCTACGTGACCGGGACGATTATTTTCGCCGACGGCGGGTGGTTAGCGGCAGACGGTCGGTTCACGCCGCCGGGAATGTAGAAGTGCTCGCACACAGCACTCGTCACCAAGCACTCAGCACTTTATGAAGTCTTACCGCATCGCGGTTATCGCTGGAGACGGCGTCGGCCAGGAAGTCATTCCGGCTGGCGTGGAGGTCGTCAACGCCGTGGCGGCTATGCACGGCTTCGTCTGCGAGTTCACCGACTTCCCGTGGGGCTGTGATTTCTATCTCCGCACCGGGCGGATGATGCCGGCCGATGGCCTCGAACAGCTGCGTGGCTACGACGCCATCTATCTGGGGGCCGTTGGCGGGCAGTCAGTTCCCGACCATGTCTCGGTGTGGGAACTGATCCTGCCGATTCGCCAGCGCTTCGATCAGTATGTCAACCTGCGGCCGGTGCGCTTGCTTCCAGGCATCGCCTCGCCGCTCGCCAACCGCACGGCGGCAGACATCGACATGGTCTGCGTGCGCGAGAATTCGGAAGGTGAATATACCGGTGCCGGTGTGCGCCATCACCAGGGCACGCCGCGCGAGGTCGCCGAGCAAACCGGCGTGTTCAGTCGCCGCGGCATCGAGCGCATCGTGCGCTACGCCTTTGAACTGGCGCGGCAGAGGCCGCGGCGGCTGCTCGCCAGCGCCACGAAGTCCAACGCGCTGCAACACTCGATGGTGTTGTGGGATGAAGTGGCCGAAGACGTGAGCCACGAGTTCCCCGACGTCGAGATGCGGCGCTACCATGTGGACGCCTTGGCGGCGCGGATGATCACCCATCCGCAGACACTCGACGTGATCGTCGCGTCCAACCTGTTCGGCGACATCCTCACCGACATCGGGTCGGCGATCTCCGGAAGCATGGGTGTCGCGCCGGGCGCCAACATCAATCCGGAGCGGACTGCGCCATCGATGTTCGAGCCGATCCACGGCTCTGCGCCGGACATTGCCGGGAAGGGCATCGCCAATCCGATCGGCGCCGTGTGGGCGGCGGCGCTGATGCTGCAGCACCTGGGCGAAACTGCCGCACACGATCAGATTCTCGAAGCGATTGCGTCGATGCTCGCGGCACGCGGCGTGCGCACGCCCGATTTGGGCGGGACCGCTAACACGTCGGAGGTGACGGCAGCCCTGCTTGATCAGCTACGAGATCGGCAAAGACAAAGCCGTCGCGACTGACGACTTCGCCGATCCTGACAGGAATCGGCTGGGTGAACATCGGCCCGTCATGCACAAAAGAATGAAACTCGCCGTTCTCGCCGCACGGATCGACTGACGCCGGCAGATCGGCCAGCAGCTGTGCGTCGAATGACCGGCCGGCAAAGGACGGCTCCAGCTTGCGGGGATCAACGCAGGTGAGATGTGCGCGCAGGCCGCCCGCAATCATCTCGCGCGCTAACTCCGCCGTGCTCTGCGTCTTCCACAACGGGAAGAGTGGCGTTAAGCCGGTGCCGGCTAGTGTTTCTTCGCGGTAGCGACGAACATCTTCGAGAAACAGATCCCCAAACGCCACGTGTGTAAACCCGTTGCCGACAAACCCGGCAACCGCCTCGCCCATCCGCTGTTGGTAATCGGCATTCGAGCAGGGCCACGGAAGATTCACGGCGTGCAGGGGATAACCGGCGGCGTCGGCTTGCGCCTGCAGTAATTCGCGCCGCACGGCGTGCATCGCCACGCGATCGAACGCCTCGTTCAGTGTCGTCAAGAGCCCGGCCACCGCGCCCGGGTGCTGCGATCTGAGGGTATGCAGCATCCACGCCGAGTCCTTGCCACTCGACCAACTGACCAGGATCTTCATCGATGCAGAACCCGCGCGAAGGCCTCAGCGCCATCCGCAACGCGTGGCCCGGGCACGACAAGCCATCGGCCGCTCAGCAGATGGATGCGATTGCTACGGACCGCCGGTACGCTGCCCAGCACCTTCCACGAACTGAGTTCCGCTGCCCGCTGGTTCTCGGCAGGAATTTCGGTGGATCGCAATTCGATGATCACGTCCGGCTTCTGCGCGAGAATCATTTCGGTCGAGGCCTGCACCGACTCGGCTTGTACCGCGGCAAACACGTTGACCCCGCCGGCGGCCTCGAGCATGTCGTGGAGAAAGCCGCGGCCACCGCTGGCGTAAATGTTGCGCAGCGAGCCGCGCTCACGCCCGAAGACCAGTAGCGTGCGCGGTTTCTTCAGCGCCGCTGTCCGCTGGCGTAGAGCCGCGAGCCGGCGGTCGATGTCGCTGGCGAGGGACTCGGCTTCTCGGCTGTGGCCGGTCCGGACTCCCAACTCCCGGATCGTCACGCTCACTGTACCGAGGCCACCATGACGGTAGGCGTAATAGGGAATCGACGCGCGCGACAGCTGCGTCATCAGATCCGTCTGGCTGCCGTAGAGCAGAACCAAGGTTGGTCGCAGCGCGATGATCCGTTCGACATCGGGATCGATCAGCGCGCCGACTTTGGGCAACGCCCTGACCTGTGGCGGATCTTCGTCGTAGCTGCTCACCGCAATCACCTGATCGCCGGCGCCGATCGCGAACAGCATTTCAGTCAGCGCCGGAATCAACGTGATGACGCGCGGTTTCTGTGCCTGGATGGAGTGTCCGGTCCACAGACCGTAGATCGCGACGAACACCGCGACAGTGAGACACCTCCGCAAGCCGATCGCAGATAGCGGACAGCCGTTCATGCCTTCCTCACCAACAACCACAGAAAAAACGGCCCGCCAATCATCGCGGTCACGATCCCGACCGGTAGTTCGATCGGCGACATGATCGTACGGGCGATCAGATCGCAGCTGACCAGAAACGCCGCGCCGAACAGCGTTGCTGCCGGCAAGACAATGCGGTGATCGGACCCGACCAGAAGGCGAACAAGGTGCGGCACGACGATGCCGATAAAGCCTATCGGCCCAGCCAGTGAAATGGCTGCGCCGGTCGCGAGGGAGGCACTGAGGAACGCAATCCGCTGCGCCGTCGCCACATCCACGCCCCGCCCCGACGCCACATCGTCACCCAGCGTCAGCAGGTTGAGCGTGCGCGGCAGCAGGGCGAATAAAAGCAGCGCGATCCCAATCAGAGGCACCGACGCCAGGATCGGCGTATAGCTGCTGACGTCGAGGTTGCCCAACAGCCACCGCGCCGTACGGTACCAATCGGCCGGGTCGACGAGGTATTGCACGAACGTGATCAGCGCCGAGAAGAACGTATTGAGGGTGACGCCGGCCAGCAGCAGCACATTGGTGGATAAACCGCCACTGACGCGTGTCGCCAGAAAGTAGACGATGGTGGTCCCGACCATGGCGCCGCCGAAACACGCAGCAGGGATTGCCGCCGCTCCGAGGAAGGTTGCGTCGAGATGCAGCGCGATCGCCGCCATCGCGCCCAGCGCTGCAGCCGCCGACACGCCCAATGTAAATGGCGTCGCGAGCGGATTACGCAGCAGCGCCTGCATCACGACACCTGCCGCCGCCAAGGTCGAGCCGACCAGCGCCCCGGCTAACACTCGCGGCAACCGCGCCACGAAAAAGATCTGCGCGTCGACGTTGTCGTCCCAGGCAATCGACGAATCGAATACGCGGCGCAGACTGATCGGCGTGCTGCCAAGTGTCGGCGCAACCAGCAACACGGCGAAAGTCAGCAAACCGAACGCCGGCACCACGACGGTCAGGCGCCGGCGGACCGAGGTCATCGCGGTCGCGTCACGCGCGTGACCGGAACGACGACGAGATGACCGGAGGGCTCGTGAACGTGGACATCAGCGTCGACGTCGTACAGTTCGCGGACGTTTGCCGGCGTCAGGACCTCGGTGGTCGGACCGGCGGCAATGACACGCCCCTGCCTGAGCATCACCAATTCGTGACAGGTGCTGGCTGCAAGGTTCAGGTCGTGCGTCGAGATGACGATGGTGACGCTGCGCTCCTGGTTGAGGCTGGTGACGAGTGCAGCGACCTCGAGTTGATATCCCAGGTCAAGCGACGCGGTCGGTTCGTCGAGCAGCATGATGTCAGCGGCCTGCGCCAGCGCCGCCGCAATCACCACGCGCTGCTTCTCCCCCCCGCTCAAGGTGCTGAAGCGGCGATGTTCGAGCTGCGCCGTGCCGGTGGCCGCCAACGCATCACGCGCCACATCGAAATCGTTGGGTCCCTCGAGCTGAAACAGTCCGAGGTGCGGATGACGACCCATCAACACCATTTCCAGCACTGTGTATTCGAAGGCGAGTTGCGTTTCTTGAGGAACGACGGCGATCCGGCGCGCCAACGCCCGCCGGGAGAGCCGATCGAGCGACGTGCCTTCTAACGTCACGCTGCCATGGTCAGGACGACGCATACCGCACAACATCCGTAGCAGCGTCGTCTTCCCCGACCCGTTCGGTCCCAAGATTCCGACGACCTGGCCGCGACGAATCTCAAGCGAGATGCCGGACAACGTGGCGGGCCTGATCCCTGGGCCCTGACCGTAAGTGAAAGAAACGTTATCGGCGCGTAGCAAGCCGGACCCCTGCAAACACGGTGCGCCCCGGCGCCGGAAAGCCGAAGACCTCTTCATAACCGCGGTCGAACAGGTTGAGGACGCGAGCGAACGCGTCGACGCCGCCGCCGACACGCAGCGAGCCGCCGAAGTCGACAAGCGTGCGGCCCGGGTTTGCGTAGAGCCCACCACTCGGGCCAAACGCCGGTTCGGCGTCGAGTGTCGCACCGCGATGATCGAGCTGGGCGAAAAGACTCGCTCGGGTCGACGTCCAATCGATAATCGCCGAGCCGTGATGACGCGGCCGGCGGAGGAGTGCATCGCCGACGCGGTACGGCGACGGCGCCTGGGCCAGGCCGTCGACCGCGCGGATCTCGGTATCCAGGAAGGTGTAGCTCGCACGCAGATTCACTCCGCGCGCCGCACGCCAGGCGGCGCCGAGTTCCAGCCCGCGGGCGCGTGCGTTTGACACGTTGTCGGTGCGGTAGCGGCTGACATCGCGCAGCGAGCCGACTGAGATGATCAGGTCGTCGTATTGATTAAAGAACCCCGTCGCATCGAGTTGCACCGCGCCGCCGGCGAGCGCCTGCGTGACGCCGGCTTCGCCGCTGCGGCTGCGCTCTGGCTTGAGACCTGGGTTGTCGGTAAACGCAATCTCGAACAGGTCGGGCGGGCGGATGCCCGTGCCGCCCGAGATCCGCAGTCGCGTCCACGCGGTCGCGCCTTGATTTGGCAACGAAGGACTGATCAGCCATGACAGTGACACTTTGGGATTGACCGACACCACCGCATCATCGGCAAACCCGTTGGCTGCATACGCATCTCTGGTGATGTGTTCGGCGCGGAGCCCCGCCTGCACACTGACCCTTTCGAGCGCGTTCCAACGGGCTTCGCCAAACGCGCCGATTACGCGCCGGTCGATTGGCCCGGCACCAAAGCTCGAGGCGGTGAAACTGGCACGCTCGGTCAGCCAGTCGACGCCGCCGGAGATGCCCAGGCCTGCATCAAGCGCAGCGTCTGTCTGAACCCGTCCATGGACGCGTCGCGTGTCGGAGTCGGAGCGGCCGAAGCTGCTCAGAAATGAGAGGTCGTAGTCGGCGACATCGAGATCGATGCGTTGACGGACGCGACTCGCCGGCCCGGTCCACGGGTGCACGATGCGCGCGCCGAAGGATTTGCGCTCGGTCGTGCCGCGCGAGACGGCATCGACGCCGAAGAATCGTCGCGCCGGGTCTGAGCCATAAGCGCCAGGCGCGCCGCGATCGGTATCGACATAGCGGAACGTGCCCTGGACATCGGTCCCGCGCGCCGCGCGCCAGCCACCACCGCCCCACGTCTGCCGCTGCTGCGCATCGTCATTGCTGACCGGCTCGCCGTTGGCGGCGGTGCCGGTGAACCCTTCGTCCGCGAAGTAGTCGGCGCCGGCCTGCCAGCGCCACGCCCGCTGCTCGCCGGTCGTCGACGCCAAGGCGCGCCGGGTCGCGCGGCTACCGGTCTCGACCTGTGCGTGCGCACTCGGTGCGCCGCCGTGTCGCGTGATGACCTGCACGACGCCGCCGATCGCGTCGGCGCCGTGGACCGCACTCTGCGGCCCACGCACGACTTCAATCCGTTCGACGTCGCTCAACGGCACTTGGGAGAGGTCGAGGCCGCCGCCAAACGTGTTGGCGCGAACGCCGTCAATCAACACCAGCGTGTAGTCCGACTCTCCGCCGCGCGGGAAGAGAGAAGTCAGCGTGCCGGGACCGCCGCTGCGTGCGACGGTGAAGCCGGGCACGGTGGTGAGGGCCGCGCCGAGTGACGTAATCTGCCGCGCCCGTAGATCCTGGCCGGTGATCACCGTCACGCTGTCAGCCGTTCTCGACAGCGGCTGGTCGATCTGCGCTGCTGAGACAAGCAGCGTTTCGCTGACCGCGCTGACCCGCATGGTGATGTCGAGAGCCGCCGGGGTGGCGTTGATCGAGACGCCGCGCGCTTCGCCCAGTAAACCAGGCGCTGAGGCGGTCAGGTCGTAACGACCGTCTATCAGCGACGGAAAGCTGTAGCGGCCAGCTTCATCGGCTGTGACTTCGATCGGCGCACTGGCCACACCGATTGCGACCACCGCCGCGCCAGCGACCGGGCGGCCTTGGCCGTCTACCGCGCGCCCGCTCAGCGATTGCGCGTCGGCGCGGGCGCAGACCAGGAAAAAAGATAAAAGAAAAAAGGTGACAGGAAAGGTCGCGCGAATGCGCGCGGGAACAGCAGCAGTCATAAGCCCTCCTCGGCGTTAGTCGCGCCGAGCGAAATGGGGACGTCCCAGTGACAGCAGGTTTCCTGACTTGCGGATCGGCGCGCGACGTTCGCGTCTTCCCATCGCCTCAGCGACAGTGACGGGTCACCTGTAGGGCAGGGTTTTGACCCCGACTCTGGCGACCGAGATAGAACGCGCGCTCCCCGCTTACAGTGGCGAAACCGTGTGGGTATTCCACCCACTTCCCTAGCTGTCCGGTTAGCGTCGGTTGTGGCGTCGAGTATACCAATTTCATAAAATGGGACGTTGACCCCTGACCGCCTCCGTTCATCGCATCTGTCCGATATCGCCGACAAACTCGAGGCGCGCGAGCGACTGACGTTTGCCGATGGTGTGCGGCTGTTCAAGGCGCCGGATTTGCTGACTGTCGGGTGGCTGGCCAATCGCGAGCGCGAACGGCGGCACGGCGGGCGCACCTACTTCAATCACAACCTGCGGCTCGAGGCGACCAACGTCTGCGAAGCGTCCTGCCTGTTCTGTTCGTTTGCGCGGCTCAAGCCGACCGACACCGGCGCGCACACGATGACCGTCGAGCAGGTGCTGAACAAGTTGCGGCAGCGCGCGCACGAGCCGCTCACCGAAGTGCACATCGTCAACGGCCTGCATCCCGAATTGCCGTTCGACTATTACCAGCAGCTGCTGCGTGGCTTGAAACAGATTCGTCCGGACATCCATCTCAAATGTTTCACCGCGGTCGAGATCGCCTACTTTGCCGACCTCTATCGGATGAGCGATGAACAGGTGCTGATCGAATTGCGTGAAGCGGGCCTCGATTCATTACCGGGTGGCGGCGCGGAGATTTTTGCGGAGCGCGTGCGCAAGAAAATCTGTCACGACAAGTGCGATGGGGATCGCTATCTGTCGATCCATCGCATCGCGCACAACCTCGGGATGCGCACGAATTTCACGATGCTCTACGGGCACATTGAAACGATGGAAGAGCGCGTCGATCACCTGCTGCAGGCGCGGGCGTTACAGGATCAGACCGGCGGCTTCCAGGCGTTCATCCCGCTGGCGTTTCATCCCGACAACAACCAGATGCGCAAGCTGCCGGCGCCGTCAGGCAGCGACACGTTGCGCGTACATGCGGTCGGGCGGTTGTTGCTCGACAATGTCGACCACATCAAGGCCTACTGGATTTCGTCGGGCGTCGAAGTCTCACAGACGGCGTTGTGGTTCGGCGCCGACGACCTCGACGGCACCGTGCAGGAAGAGACGATCTATCACCAGGCCGGTGCCAAGACGCCGACCGCGTTGTCGACGCACGATATCGAGACGCTAATCCGCGACGCCGGGCGCGAGCCGATCGAGCGGGACACGCTGTACAACGTGGTGCGCGTGCCGGTCGGCGTGTAGTCGAGGACAAGCTGCGCGAGCGGGACTCGCTGCGCGAGCGGGACTCGCTTGGCGAGCAGGACTTGCGCCTTCGGCGCAAGCAGGACTTGCGGCCTTCGGCGCAAGCAGGAGCTCGGCCGTTCGGCCTCGCATTGGGAATATCCTGATCCCCGACGCTGAGTCCCGATCCCTGGTCCCCGACGACTGACCACCCGACGACTGGCGACCGACGACCGACCACCGATCCCTGCTATAATTCCCCTAGACCAAGCGACGCCCCGGCGAGAGTAGCCGGGAACAGCGCTTGGTTTTTTCGCGTCCGGAGATTGAGAAAAGTTTCACAAGCTCCCGCCTCCGCGGCACGCTGCGGTGGGCGGGCTCAGTCAGATACCACCGGAAGCGCCGGGCTTGAGCCCGAGGCGCACGCGAACAAGGAGACGACAGTGGCCGGCACTTTTTTACCCGTTCTGAACGAGGTCGAGAAGCAGAGCCTTCATGAACGTCAGCCCCTGCCCGACGAATATCTCGGGTTGTCTGACGAAGAGATGGAGGTCCGGATCGCCGCCGCGCGCGCCGCGCTCGGAGACCGCCTGGTCATCCTCGGTCACCACTATCAACGCGACGAAGTGATCAAGTTCGCCGACTACACCGGCGACTCGTGGAAGCTGTCGCGCGAAGTTGCTCTCCATCCCGAAGCCGACTTCATCGTCTTTTGCGGCGTCCATTTCATGGCCGAGAGCGCCGACATCCTGGGGTTGCCGCATCAAAAGGTGATCCTGCCGGATCTCGCTGCCGGCTGTTCGATGGCCGACATGGTCGCGCCCGATCAGCTGGAGACGTGCTGGAACGAGCTCGAACAGATGGGCGTCGCGGCGCAGATCGTGCCGGTTACCTACATCAACTCCGCGGCCGCGATTAAATCGTTCGTTGGCGAACGTGGCGGGACGACGTGCACGTCGTCGAACGCTGAAGCCACTCTCAAGTGGGCGTGGGCGCAGCAGACAAAGATTCTCTTCCTGCCCGACCAGCATCTCGGCCGCAACAGCGCCTGGAAGATGGGCGTGCCGCTCGATCAAATGGTGGTGTGGGACCCCTTTGAACCGTTTGGCGGACTGACCAAAGCCGAACTCGACAACGCGCGGTTGATCCTGTGGAAAGGGCACTGCTCAGTGCATGTCCGCTTCACCGTCAAGCAGATCGAGGAGGTGCGGAAGGAATATCCGGGCGTGCGCATCATAGTCCATCCCGAAGTGCCGTTCGACGTATTGCAGGCCGCCGATGATAGCGGCTCGACCGAATACATCCTCAAGCAAGTGCGCGACGCTGCGCCAGGGACGATTTGGGCGGTGGGGACCGAGATCCATCTGGTGCATCGCCTCGCCGAAGAGGTGGCTCCGGACAAGACGGTCATCTCATTGGATCAAGTGGGATGCCTGTGCTCGACGATGTTCCGCGTGTCACCCAATCATTTGCTGTGGGTGCTCGAAGGGCTGGTCGACGGCGAGGTCTACAACCAGGTGACCGTCCCGGACGACCAGAAGAAATGGGCTAGGATCGCTCTAGACAGGATGCTGTCGATTCAATAATTCGAGGGAGAGAGATGCCACATACGCTACCCGCGCTGCCTTACAACCAGGGCGCGCTCGAACCGCACATTGATGCCCTGACGATGCAGATTCATCACGGTAAGCATCATCAGACCTACGTCACCAACTTGAATGCGGCGCTCGACAAGCATCCTGAGCTGCACAACAAGAGCCTCGACGACCTGATCAAGAATATCAACACGGTTCCCGAGGACATTCGCACCGCAGTCCGCAACAACGGTGGCGGCCACTGGAACCACTCGATGTTCTGGCAGGTGATGGCGCCGAACGCCGGCGGTACGCCGAGCGGTGCCGTGGGCGACGCGATCAATTCGTCGTTCGGCGGCTTCGACAAGTTCAAGGAACAGCTCCAGACCGCCGGCGTCGGTCGCTTTGGCAGCGGCTGGGCCTGGTTGGTCGATAACGGCGGCAAGCTTGAGATCACCAGCACGCCGAATCAAGACAACCCGCTGATGGAAGGCAAGAAGGCGATCCTCGGCGTTGACGTGTGGGAACACGCCTACTACCTGAAATACCAGAACCGCCGCGCCGATTACCTCGGCGCCTGGTGGAATGTCGTCAATTGGGATGAAGTGAACAAGCGCCTGAAGGGATAGTCGCCGCCCGCAGGCGTCGAAGGAACCGAAGGCATCCAAGGTTGCACCGCCAGATACCTGTGGTCAGCGTGGCCAGGATCTGGCGGTTGTTCTTTGTGCTGTGGCTGATCGCGGTCGCGGCCCCCGCCTTCGGCCAGTCCGCGGAGTCCTCCACAGAAGCGTCCGACCCGCAGGTCACGCCCTACTTCATCGATGTCACCAAGGCCGAGTGGTGGTCGTTCTTTGAACCCCACCCCGGTGGCGGCGCCCCGACCTATTCACTATTCAGTAATCGCGCGACGCTCGGCATGCGCGTCACCAGCCGCCACTTTGACGTCGACGGGGCATTTCAATACGCGCAATTGATTGGCTTACCGCGCCAATCGACAGGTCCCGGACCACTCGGTCCGGGCGCGTCGTACTTCGATGCGGCGCGCGCGACGCGCGCCTACCAGTTGTATTTCAAGGCGATGTCGATGACGGTGAAAGGGCGCGGCCTGTCGCTGCAGGTCGGCCGCATGCGCTTCGTGTCGGGCGCCGAAGCACGGTCGGCGACGCCGGCGATCGAGGAACTCAAGCGATTGCGCCTGCATGGCCGTCTGCTCGGCGAAGTCGAATGGACCCCCTTCGAACGTAACTTCGATGGCGGCCGGCTCGATTTCAGTCGCGGGCGGTGGCAGGCGACGGCCGCGCTGATGCTGCCAACGCAAGGCGCCTTCGAAGAATCGGCCAGTCCGTCGATGGGGAGCCTGCGCGTGATCAGCAGCGCCGTGACCAGGCGGAGTCGCTCCAGCACCACGGCGCAGAACCCCGATTACGAGCTCCAGGCCTTCGCCTTGCACTATCGCGATCGGCGCGACGTCCGATCCCGACCCGATAACACCGGCTTCCCGGTGACGGCCGCGGCGATCAACCTCATGACTGTGGGCGCGTCTCACGTCGGGACTTACGCGTGGGGCCCGGGACGCGTCGACACCGTCGTCTGGGCGGCGCAGCAATTTGGCGATTGGTACGGCGATCGGCATTTCGCCCGCAGCGTGATGGTCGAAGGCGGCTACCGCTGGCGCTCCGCGTGGCAGCCGTGGCTTCGCGCCGCGTTCCTGCACGCCTCCGGCGACGACGACCCGGCCGACTTCAGACACCGCACGTTCTTCCCGTTGTTGCCGACGACAGAGCCCGCGCTGTTTGCCGGAACTTACGCGCAGATGAATATCCGTGATGCGTCGATCGAGCTCCGTGCCCAACCGCGCACGGGCCTGAATGTCTACGCTAACGTGCACCGCATGTCACTCGCCGATCGCCACGACCGCTGGTACAGCGGTACTGGCGCGACGGCGTTCAAGGGCAACTACTTTGGCTACAGCGGCAGGTTATCGAGTCTCGCGACTTCGCTCGGCACGCGAGTGGAGACCGGCGCCGCATTCGACGCGACACGTCGGTGGCGGCTCAGCGCCGCTGTGGGGATGATGCAGGGTGGGGAAGTCATCAGGCGGTCGTTTGCACGCGACCGCCTGATGGTGGTGTCAGTGGAAAGCAGGCTGCGTTTTTAGGACTCGCTCCCGCTCGCAGGACTCGCTCGGCTCGCAGGAGCCCCGCCGTGCGGCGGGGCTTCCAGCGTGCTTCGTGGCATCGGTCAGTTAGAACTCATAGCGCAACGCAAATTGCATGCATCGTCCGGCCTGCGCGTCGCAAGTGGCCAGCGTGCCGTTGTAGCGGCCGAAGCCGGATCGGTCTGGCGTGTTGGTCAAGTTGCCGACGTCGAACTTCGGCGTATTGGTGGCGTTGAACACATCCCAGCGGAAACGGATGCGATGGTCGGCGATACCGATCTTCCAGGCCTTGCTCAGGCTGGTGTCGAGCGTGAAGTAGCCATCGCCGCGCAGGAGGTTACGCACGCCCGCTTCGCCGGGCAGCTGGCGACGGAACTTAGTCAATGCGTCGACCGGGTCGACAAACGGGCTTGGCCGATTATCGACTTTGTTGCGCGTCGTGCCGGTTTCGGGCAGGTCATTGGGGTCGACCAGCATCGCGTTGCCGGTGAGGTTCCAGTTGGTCGCCCAGCACGAGCGGCAGTTAGACACGTTGAACGGGAAGCCGCTGGTCCAGCGCATCAGCCCGGCAACCGACCAGTCGCCAATCAGGTGGTTGATGAAGCTGTTGACGCCGGAACCAAACCGCTTGCCGCGGCCGACCGGCAGTTCCGCCAGCCAGTTGGTGTTGACTTGGTGACGGATGTCGAAGTCAGAGACGCCGTAATTGAGTTCGGGATCGAAGGAGTTGATCAGGAAGCCCGAATTGCCACCATTGCTGAAGTTGCCGAAGGCGCTGCCGCGTTCGACCTGCGAGCCCATGTCCTCGGATTTCGACAGCGTGTAATTGATGTCGAATTGGACGCCGGAGGAATAGCGGCGCCGCAGAGTGAGATTGAGCCCGTTGTAATTCGACCGCCCGATCGAACTGATGCCGCCCAGCGAGTCGTACTGTTCGGCAAAGTAGGCATAGGGGCCGAACTTGCTGCACGCGGGGATACACGCGGTGTCCAGGTCATAGAGGGCGGTAATCCAATCCGGGCCATTCTGCATGAACGCCCGTGCGATCACCTGCGTGGCGGTCAGCCCCGCCCGCGCAGCGGCCGGGAAGATATTTTCCCAGTAGGCGACCGCGGGCAGGTTGGCATAGGCACTGGCCGGCGAGTTACCGGTCAAGCCGGCGCCTTGCGCCGCGCGGATGATCGCCTGTGCCGCTGTGAAGTAGTCGGTCTTCGATGCCGGGTCGACCAGATTGAGCGGCATCGCCAGGTCGCGCCGCACCAGCAGATCGCGTCCAAAGCGTCCGACGTAACCCGCCTCAAAGGTGTAGTTGCTACCGAGGTCGAAGCCGATGGTGGCACTGCCCATGTGGGCCGACGGTGTCACCAGCGTGTCGTCGATGCTCGACGTGATGATCCCGGCGCGAATGGGCGGTGTCTGTGGAAACCCGCCGCGAGGTGCCGCCGGCATGGTCGGCGGCATCACGTCGATGCCGCGGAACCGGGCGCCCGGGTTTGACTCGTAGGCGGCGCCAAACGGGCTGGTAATCTGCGTCGACAACCCGAAGGCGAACCCTTCATCGAAGTTGGTCGCCAGACCGACGCCCACCCGATCGAACACCTTGGAGTAGCCGCCGCGCAGCACAATCCGTGACGTCGGTGTCCAGGCCAGCGCGACGCGCGGGGCGAAGTTGTTCTTGTCCCATGCGTAAAAACCTTTACGGTTATTCTTCGGCCCGGCGAGGTCAAAGGTAATGAGCGGGCTGGCGTTGGAGGGGATGCCGTTGGCGGCATTCCGCGCCCGCTCATCAAACCATTGGCCCATGCTGATAGTCGGTGCCACCTGGAAACCGTTGACCTCATAAGGCGGCGAATACAGACCGTAGCGCACCCCCGCCGTCAGGGTCAGGTTGGAGCGCAACTGCCACGCGTCCTGGAGGTAAACCTCATACTCGTCGGAGGCGATTTCACGCGAAACGGGCGAGCCAGGGGCCTGCGGCGTGCCGTCGATGTTGTAGTTGACGCGCTGCGTGGCTGTCGAGAGCACGCCGAGAATATTCAGCCACGTATCGGCATAGCCCCCTTGGAAAGACGAGGCCACGGCCGGCAGATTGCAGCCGGGCACCGTGCAGAAGGCACTGCCTGGCATGTTGCGCCGGCCAACGCCCGCGACCCATGACGGATTGACGCTGGCGCTCAGGTAGGAACTCTGGAACCGGTTCTTGGGCACCCGCGTGTAACGGATGTTGGTGCCCGCCTTCATCGTATGCCGGCCCTTGAACCACGACAGGTCGTTGACGATGTTCTGGGTCGGGGTCTGGCGGGTATCGGTGAAAGTCGTCGCACCATCGCCCTTGCCGTCGAAGGGCGAGATGAAACGGAAGGTCACGTAGTTGCCATCGGTCACACCGGCATTGTTCTCGTCGATCTTCGTAAAGCCGTAACGGAAGCTATTGGTCAGGGTCGGCGACAGCACCGCGTCATAGCCGAGCGCGCCGCCCAGGTTGTTGAACAACCGCTGACGTCGTGGCGCCGTGCCGGGAAATTGCGTCGCGTTGTTGATGGTGTCGTCCTGTTTGCCGAAGCGGCCGAAGAAGCTGTGGTTGTCGGCCGCCTTGTAGTCGACGCGGCTGATCAGATTGAGAAACTCGTTCTCAATCGGCGCGGCGAAGCGATAGTCCATCAGGTTGCGGCCGTCGGTGCCCGGGTCGTTTGGCGACGGATACTTGCGAAAGTATTCCATGGCGGCGAGGCTGGGACCGATGCCCAGTGGATCAATCGCGGCAATTTCGGCCGGCGTCATGCCGTAGAAGCCGGCCTCGACGTTGTGATTACCGGTCAGCCCCCGGACGGTGCCACCCGGACACAGCGCGGCGACCGCGCAGCGATACAACAGCACGCCGTCACGCATCGAATTGGACGGCACGCCGCGCGTCACCGGGGCCTCACTGTTTTCCCTGAGCGCTTCGAGGTTGCCGAAGAAGAACAGTTTGTTGCGCCGGATCGGTCCGCCGAACGAACCGCCGAAGATGTCCTTGTCGAGCTTGGGCGCCTGGCTTTCCTTGCCTGAGCCCAGTTGAGAGAGCTTGAGAAAATATTCGTTGCTCGACGTCGCGGTGCGCCGCGCTGTCCAATACCCGGAGCCACCGTACTGGTTGGTGCCGCTTCGCGTAATCAGCGAGACCTGGGGTCCGCTCGATCGGCCCATCTCGGCGTTGTAGTTTGAGGTGCTGACCCGGAACTCCTGCAGCGCCTCCTGGGTCATGCGGATCGCCGAGGTGTAAGCCGTCGCCAACTGGGGGTCGTTGACGTCGATGCCGTCGAGCGTGACGCTTTGCTGGTCGGCGCGCGCGCCGGCGACTGACCCGTAGCGGGGATCAACCGTAGCTGGGTTGGCGGTCGGGATGAAGACGGCACCGGGCTGCAGACTGAGCAGATGGACTACGTTTTGCGCTTCAACGGGCAGGCTGCGAATCTGCTCGCGCGACATGTTGTTGCCGAGGCTGGCATCGGTGGTGTTCAACCGTGCCGCTTGGGACATCACGCTGACCGTCTCGGAAATGCCGCCAATTTCCAGCACCACATTCTGGCGCGTCGCGCTATCCACCTGCAATTGGACGCTTTCGGTGATCGCGGTCTTGAAGCCGGCAAGTTCCACTCTGAGCGTGTAGACGCCTGGCTGCACATTACCGAAGCGGTAGGCGCCGCGTTCGTCGGTGATCGACACCTGGGAGGCGCTGGTCGACACCTGCGTCACCGTGACAGTCGCGCCAGGCACGACGTTTTTCTGCGCATCCGCGACCTCGCCAATCAGAGTCGCCGTGCCGGTCTGTGCGAACGCTGCGCTGCCGAGACCGATGTGGACAAGTGCGACCAATGCGACGGCGCGCAGTCTTGCGCGCCACACTTTCGGGGACAATTTCACGACTACCTCCAGCAAAACAACCAACGTCCAGTGCAATTCGCCCCGTCCAAGGCACATTCTGGCCCTGCAGGACGTATCTTCGTACCAACGACCCGGTTAAAATGAACCTCCGGCTCGACCATGTCAAGGACTGAGTTCAAATGACCCCCCGCGTTGCCTGGGTGGCAGCGAGCGCCACCCTGCTGGCCGTGACGATGGCGACGGCCCAGGAGCCTGTGTTTCGCTCCCGAGTTGACCTGATTACCGTCGACGCCACGGTGATCGACGGGCAGGGCGATCCGATCCCTGATTTGACTGCAACCGACTTTCGGTTGTCGGTTGACGGCCGGCCGCGTCGCGTGGTGTCGGCACAGTTTGTCGCGCAGACGGGCGCGTCCACCGGGGCGTCGGCCCTGGCTGCCCGCCACTTCACCTCCAACGAGGACGCCAACGTCGGCCGGCTGGTGGTGGTGGCGGTGGATGAAGCCCACATCCGCCGGCTGGAAGGGCGTGAGGCGATGCGCGCGGCCGGCTCGTTCATTGATGCACTCGCTGCGGCAGACCGGGTCGGCGTCGTGGGGTTGACGCGGCTTGGCGCGCTCGAGTTGACGCGTGATCACCTCGCCGCCAAGCGTCGGCTGGGTGCGCTGATCGGTCAGACCGATCCGGTGTTCCAGCAATTCAACCTCGGGTTGAGCGAAGCGTTGGAAATTGCCGACGGCAGCCGGTCGCGACTGGCCGATGCCGTGTTGCGCGAATGTGGGCGCGCGCTGACCGAGTACATCAGCTCGGCCCGGGCCGTGGAAGATGGCGGCGCGGGCCGCGACGCCTGCCCTGAACAGGTCGAACAAGAGTCACGGGCGATTGCGCAGCACGCCCATATTCAGGCTCGAATTTCTCTCACCGCTCTCGAGTCACTGCTGATCAGCCTGCGCGAGATCGACGGCGCCAAAACGCTGGTGCTGCTGTCCGAGGGCCTGGTCGCCGACCCGCGCCGTGCCGACCTGTCGAAAATCGCGGCGGCGGCGCAAGCGGCACGCGTCGCAATCTACGTGCTCCATCTCGAGGTGCCGACCTTCGAAGCCGCCCAACAGCGCGTCTCTCCGACCTTTCTGCGCGACCTCGAAGTGCGGGGCGACGGTCTGGCGCGGGTCGCCGGCGCGGCGCGCGGCGCGGTCTTTCGATTGGTGGGCAGTAATCCCCAACCGTTTCAGCGCATTGCGCGCGAGATGTCGGGCTACTACTTGCTCGCCTTCGAACCGCTCGATACCGATCGTGACGGCCGGGCCCATCGCATTCAAGTCTCGTTGGCGCGAGGTGGTGGTCAATTACGTGCGCGCCACACCTTCACGCTCCCGGCCGGGCGGCCGTCGGCGCAGGCGCGCGCCGATCGATTACTCGGAGTCCTCCGCAGCCAGGCAATCGCCGCCGAGTTGCCACTTCGCGTGGCGACCTATAGCTATCTGGAACCCGATTCAGCCAACACCCGCATCGTGGTTGCCGCCGAAGTGGAGGCGGCCAGCCGGCAGCTATCCGCCGCGCTCCTTGGGTTTGTTCTGGTCGATCGCAGTGGCGTCATTGCCGCCAGCGCAGTGCACGACGCGGTTGCCGGCCGCTACGCCTTCAGCGCTGTTGTTCCGGCGGGCTTCTACACCCTGCGCGTCGCCGGCATTGACGCGCTCGACCGTCCCGGGAGTGTCGAACGAACCGTGGACGCGCGAGTCGCGCGTCGCGCAGGCGTGCAGGTCAGCGATCTCATCCTCGCCCCACCACCGACGCGGCCCAATGCGCCACTCGATCCGGTGATCGACCACGTGCGCGCGTCAGCGCTCGTCGCTTACCTGGAAATGCACGCCGGCACTGATGGCGTCCTGCCGGATGCGGTGAGGGTAGTAATCAGCGATCAGCAGACAGAGTTGCTGACGATCGCTGCCAATGTGACCGACTCACGCCGGGGTTGGGCCGTGGCGCGTGCCGTGGTTCCGCTGACGTCCCTCAGTCCTGGACGTTACCTTGCGCGCGCCGAGCTCATGCTCTCGGGCAAATCGCTGACGACGGTGTCACGGTCTTTCCTGATCCCTGATCCCTGATCCCTGATCCCTGATCCCTGATCCCTGTCACCGAATCTAACGCGCCGGTACTGTGATGGGCAGCCGCAACTCGGTGCGAATCCAGCGAAGCACGATGTCCGCGCCTGCGGTCGTCCGCTCCAGCTCGATGGTGAACTGGTCGACCTCTTTGTCGGCGGGCAGTTGCATGGATTTTGCGGTGACGACGAGGATGTCGGTAGGCTCGAGTGCCACCGGCGTGAACTTGTTGTTCGCGAACGTCCCGAGTCCGTCGAGGCCGAGGCGGGAGTTGAAGAGCACACTCCACGTCTCAGGCCCAGGAGTCGTGAATAGCGAATAAGTGCCGGCTCGGAGCATCTTGCCGGCGACGAGGACGTTCCCTGTCAGCGTGATCTCGGAGGCTTCATTGGCGCCGGTGCGCCAGCGTTCGCCGAAAGGCACGACCGCGCCACTCTCTTTGGTTCCGAAAATGTTATTGCGACCGCGCTTGTAGGGCCGCCCGTAGACGACGCTGATGTAGGTTTCGCCGAGGGCGATACGTGACCAGCCGAGCGGGCTCGGACGCCGTGACGGGTGGAGATCCTGCGCGACTGCAAACAGGGGGGCGAGGAGTGCAATTGCAAGCGCGGTGACAAGGACGTTTCGGCGAGTCATGGGCATACCTCTACGATACATTTTATGAGTGTCTCAGGGGCAGGGCTGGCGGCCTGGACTGGGATTCTGACTAAAACAGGTTCACTGTCACGATTTCACCCTTTTCGACGATATCCGTCTGCGCGGGGATCTCGATGTAGCCGTCCGCTTGCGACATCGAGGTGATATCGCCTGATGCTTTAAAGGCCGGCTGCGCTTCGCCGTCGACAATGCGCACCGTGTAGAACTGGTGCCGGCCGGTCGTAGAGACGATGCGCTGTGTCACTGGCACTTGCACGGTACGCATGCGGTGCACCGGGAGATGCGCCATGCGTCGCAGCGCCGGGACCAGCAGCATGTAAGCGTTCGAGAGGCACGAGGTTGGATATCCCGGCATCCCGAACACCGCTTTGTGGCCAATCACGCCAAACACTGTCGGCTTGCCTGGTTTGACCGCGATGCCGTGAAAGACGATCTCGCCGCGGCGGCCGATGACGTCCAGGATCAGGTCGCGTTCGCCGACCGAGCTGCCGCCGGAGAAGACCATGATGTCCTCGTGCAGGCAGCGATCGATCGCCCGTTCGAGATCCTCGAGGGTGTCCTGCGCGGTTTGGTGGGTGACGGCGACGCCACCATGCTCGGTGACGATGGTGCTGAGGGTGTAGCGATTGATGTCGTAGATCTGTCCCGGCTTGAGCGCCGTGCCGGGCTCGACGATTTCATTGCCGGTCGAGAGAATCGCGACTGACGGCTTGCGGAACACCTCGACCTCGACGCGGCCCAACGCTGCGATCGCGCCGACGCGACTGGGATTGAGCAGGTCGCCCGCGCGCAACACCACCTGACCCGACACGATATCGGCACCCTGCTTGCCGACGTTCTGCCGCGGATACACCGGCGTGTGGATGCGCACCTCGTCGGTGCCGGCGCGCTCGGTCTCTTCCACCATCACCACCGCGTCGGCACCGTGCGGCATCGGTGCCCCGGTCGCGATCTCTGCCGCCTGTCCGCTACCGACCGCCTTGGTCGGCACCTCGCCGGTGTAGACCTTTTCGACGACGCGCAGCGTTTTCGGCTCGTAGCGGCTGGCGCCAAAGGTGTCCTGGGCAATCACCGCGTAGCCGTCCATGCCGGCGCGCGCGAAGGGTGGCACATCGCGATCGGATGTCATGTCGACGGCGAGGACGCGACCGCTGGCCTCGACGAGTGCAATCCGCTCGGTCTCGCTGACCGGCAGCGCGACCCCGGCAATCAACCCGCGCGCTTCCTCGAGCGGGATCGTTTCGCGAATCGGTCGCATCGTTTTTGACATAGTGGTGCTGGCTATAGACGGTGCACAGAAGCACGGAAACACGGATGGGGACAGGTTTGCGAAACCTGTCCCCACTTCTGTGCTTCTGTGCTTCCGTGCATCGTAGGTGACCAGTCAGTCACTTTGAAATTTGCTGCACGAGGTGGCCGAGTTCCGGTAGGAGCAGCCTGGTCATCGCTAACCGAACGGCACCTTCCGACCCTGGCAACGCCACGACCAACTTGCCACGAGCCACTCCAGCGGTAGCCCGACTGAGCATCGCCGCGGGACCGATCTCCTGGTAACTCAAGGAGCGAAACAGTTCGCCGAATCCGTCGAGGCGTTTGTCGAGCAGTTCGCTGATCGCCTCATAGGTGCTGTCGCGCGACGACAGACCCGTGCCGCCCGTGGTGATGATCACCTGCACGTCGCCGGTCGACAGTTCATGTGACACCACGCGGATCACGTCGCCGGCGTCGTCTTTGACGATGGTGCGGCGGATTACGTCGTGGCCGGCGGCGGCGAGGAGGTCGGCAATCACGCGTCCGCTGCTGTCGGTTTCCTCGGTGCGGGTGTCGCTAACGGTCAGGACGAAACAGGAGACCCGGGACGGCGCGGCTACTTTGTGCTCGTGTTGGGACACGTGCTGATTATACGTAGCGGTCGGCGGCCGGGGGGCTGGAGCCGGGCGCTCTGTACGCTTTCTCCCTGCGTGACGTTCTAGAAAGTGGATGGCAAGCGAAGGCCGTTGACTCATTTCTCTGCAACCGTGCCGTTGGCCCCGATGACACAGACGCTGCGCTCGTCACGAATTGAAGACTATTATCCCCACGCATGGGTCCGACGCCGGATGTCTTCGTACGAGCCAGCAGCCCCCGATAACCCGGCGCTGCCGCTCGATGCCACCGTCGACTTGCTGGTACGGGCGCGGGCGGGGGACGGCCGGGCGGTGGAATTGCTGCTCGATCGCTGCGTGCCCGCACTACGGCGGTGGGCACGCGGCCGGCTGCCGCGTTATGCCCGGGACCTGACCGACACCCAGGACCTCGTCCAGGAAACCGTGATCAGTGCGCTCAACAGGCTCGATTCCTTTGAATCGCGCCACCAAGGCGCCTTGCAGGCGTATTTGCGCACCATTCTCGCGAATCGCATTCGCGACGAAATCCGGCGGGTCAGCCGGCGACCCGAGCCGGTCGAACTTGTCGATGTCCATGCCGACGCCGCTCCCTCGCCGCTCGAGCAGGCGATTGGCCATGAAGGGTTCGAGCGCTACGAGGCGGCGCTGCAGCGTCTGAAGGAACCCGATCGCGAGGCGATCGTCGCGCGGCTTGAATTGCAACAAAGTTACGAGGAGGTGGCGATTGCTTTGGGTAAGCCCACGGCAAACGCAGCCCGGGTGGCCGTCACGCGTGCCCTCGCGCGGCTGGTCGAGGAAATGAATCATGAGCGCTGACCCCCTCCGCCTCGACGAGCTCCTCGAGTCGATCGCCGACGGCACCCCGATTGACTGGGACCGCCTGGCGATTCCCGGAGACGCGGGGCGCGAACGGTTGCTCGGGCACCTCCGCCTGGTGGCAGGTGTTGCGGAAGTGCATCGCACCATCACCGACGATGGCAGCGAGACCGAGACGCGGCCGACCGCCTCGGTGGCGCCAAGCGGTGAGACCGAGCGTTGGGGCCATCTGTTGCTGGTGGAGAAGATTGGGGAAGGCGCGTTTGGCGACGTCTACCGCGCACGCGATCCGTGGCTCGATCGCGAGGTCGCCCTCAAGCTGGTCAAGGCCAATGCCTCCTCGCACAGTTCGAGCACGCGCATCGTCGACGAGGCGCGCACGCTCGCCCGCGTCCGCCATCCCAATGTCGTTACCGTGCACGGCGCCGACCGCCATGACGGCCGGGTCGGGTTGTGGATGGATCTGGTGCGCGGCCGGACGCTCGCGCAGATTGTCGCCGCCGACGGTCCGGGCAGTGCCGCGGAAGCATCGGTCATCGGCCAGGACCTGTGTCAGGCGCTTGCCGCCGTTCATGCGGCGGGTCTTGTCCATCGCGACGTGAAAGCGCAGAACGTGATGCGCGAATCCGGTGGCCGGCTGGTGTTGATGGATTTTGGCGCCGGCGGCACGCCGCTCTACCTCGCCCCCGAAGTGCTCGCAGGGGGAGTGCCGACCGTCGCCTCCGATATCTACGCGGTCGGCGTGTTGCTCTATCACCTGGTGACCGGCCGGTTTCCGGTGTCCGCCGGGTCGATCGACGCGCTTGACGCCGCACACGCCAAGGGCGTGCAGACCCCGTTGGGTGACGCGCGTCCCGACCTGCCGGACGGCTTTATTGCCGTCGTCCAGCGCGCGCTGGCTGCCGATCCGTCAGCGCGGTTTGCCAGCGCGCGCGAATTGCGTGAAGCGCTGCAAGCGCCGGCGCGCGGCCAACCGCCTCGGCGTGGCGCCCTGCTGGCCCTCGCGCTGGTTGCCGTGGCGGCACTCGGCTTGGTCGGGTGGCAGTGGAGTCCGGCACCGGCCGTGCCGGCGGTGCTGCCGATTCGGCTGGTCGCCGTATTGCCGTTCGAGAATCTGTCCAGCAACCCCGACGAGCAATACCTGGCGACTGGCGTGGCCATGGAACTGACCGCGCGACTGGCCGATGTCGGGACACTGCGAGCGGTGCCGTGGACGTTCACACGACGGTTTGGCGCTGAATCGACAACGCTCGCCGATGTCGTCGGTGCGACCAACGCCGACGCAGTGGTCGAGGGGGCGGTGCAGGTCGTGCCGACGCAGCAGCCCGGCGGACCGCGGCATGTTCGTATTCGTGTGCAACTGTATCGAGCCGGCACCGGCGCGCTGCTGTGGACTGATGTCTATGAGCGCGATTTGGGCGATTTCCTGGCATTGCAAAGTGAGATCGCCCAAGCCATCGCGCGCGAAGTGAACGTCGTCGTGGCGCGGCGCGAGATGCGGCGCGGGCAGGCGCGGCGAGTGACCGCGGAGGCGATGGAGGATTATCTCAAGGCGCGCGAATTATTGGAGGGGCGCAACGACATCACTGGTGCGCTTGCACTCTTCCGCAGGGCAGTCGCCATTGACCCCACCTTCGCCGAAGCCTATGCCGGGCTGGCCTACTGCCACACGCTCCAAGCCGCCTACCTCGCAGTGGTCCCGTCGAAGGTGGCGCTGGAGAGGTCTCTGGGCGCGAGCAATCGAGCAATCGAACTGGATCCACTGATGCCGGAGGCGTATGCCGCCCGTGCCTTCGCCCAACTCGCTCTCGCCTGGAACTGGCCGCTTGCCGAAGCGGACTTTAAGCGGGCTCTGGAACTAGGTCCCCACGCGGCGGCTGCCCACGATTACTACTCGAACTACCTGACCATCATGGGGCAGCATGATCTCGCCGTAACCGAGGCGCGTCTTGCGGAAGATAGGGCACCTTTGGCGGCTGCCTACAGCAGGAAAGTGGCGTGGGCGCTCTACATGGCACGCCGTTACGAGGAGGCCATCACGCAACTGCGTGCAACGCTGACGATCGAGCCGGATTACGTCCCCGCCCGGACGCTATTGGGCCGCGCGTTTACCTTGACGGGGCGATACGACGACGCTGTCCGGGAGTTCGAGAAGGCCAACTGGTCGCCTGGAGCGATTACCGCGCTGGCACGGGCGGGACGCATGGAGGAGGCGCAACGGCTGCTGAGTAACATGACCGGCGGTCCGCGGCCGCCGACCGCCTACGACATGGGAATCATCTATGCCGCCCTGGGCGACATTCCGAGAGCGCTCGACAAGTTGGAGGAGGCCTTGCGAACGGGGGACGCGGCGTTGGCGCACATCGGCGTTGATCCGCTCCTTGATCCCTTGCGCGAAGACCCGCGGTTTGTTGCCATCCTGCGCCAGATGAAACTCGCGCACTGAACACCGCGAATAGCGTCGCAACTTCGGGTGCCGCCTGTTACACTGCGCCCGGTCGTTTCCAGACCCAGGAGGCACAACCCCGATGCCCGAAAATGCACATCCCGAAGGTCCGCTCGAACTCAAGCCACTGCTGATGGCAGTTGAGAAGGTACTCAAAGATCTCGGCCAGTCGAGCGTCCTCGACGAGCGCGTCAAGACGAGCGTCGCCGAACTGCAAAAGCAGCACAAGAAATATCTGGAGTGCTGTTTCTTTGCCATGGTTGTGAAGGGTAGAAACGAATAACACATCGCCGCAAGGGCGCTAGTGGATTGTCTTTTTCGTCGCTCGCCATTTCTGGTTGCTTACTGGTCGGACGAGCGACTTCTCTTTCACAATTTCGCAACGGGTCGAATCGTCAGCGGCACGGCGCTGACGATTGGCTTGCTCGACTACTTTTCGACGTGGAAAGCCGCGGCGCCGTTGCTGGAAGCGTCAAGCTTTTCGCCGACAGAATTGGACGCGGCGCTTCAGCAGCTAAGTGAAGAAACCGCCCTGCAGCGTTCGGACCGCCCAACTCCGATTGCGGAATCGGCGATGGAGAGCTGGCAGTCGTGGAACCCGGCTGCCGGCTTTTTTCATTTCTCGACCAAGGACGTCGTCTTCTCGCCTGACCTTAACGAGGTCAACGACTGGCACCTCGCTCGCGTGGCCGAGCGGCCGATTCCGGAGCCGATCAAGAAACCGGGTGGGCGCACATTCGTGCAGCTGCCGCGTGAGGATATCCCGGGGACATTGGATGAGACGCTGCGCCAGCGTCGCACGTGGCGGCGTTTCGGGTCCGAGCCCGTCTCGGTCGGCCAGCTAGGTACCGTTCTGGACCTCACGTTCGGCGTTCGGCATTGGATGGACCTGGGAATGGCGGGGCATGCGATGCTTCGAACGTCTCCGTCAGCGGGAGCGCGCAATCCGCTCGAGGCCTATGTGGTCGTGCGGAACGTCAGCACCATTCAGCCCGGCGTATATCACTACGGCGCGGCTGACCATCGCCTGACCGCGCTCAACGACGCTGCTGGTCGGTTTGTCGAGTACTTGCCGGGACAACCGTGGTATTCCGAGGCGCACGTTCTGGTGTTGATGACGGCGGTATTTGAGCGGACGGAGTGGAAATACCCATTCGCGCGCGCCTACCGCACCATCCTCCTCGAAGCTGGTCACTTCGCCCAGACCTTCTGCCTGGTCGCAACCGCCCTCAAGCTCGCGCCCTTCTGCACGGCGGCGCTCGCCGACTCGCTGATCGAACAGGACCTCGGCATCGATGGCGTCACTGAGTCGGTGATTTACGCCTGCGGCTTCGGGACGCGGCCACCCGGGACAGACTGGGCGCCGTGGCCGGATGCCGCAGATATCCCCGCCCTCTTGCCGCCGTCAGCGCGCAAAACACCCAGTAAACCGTAACTGTACGGTTCGGCAGCCCGGGTCGTTGATCATCACGAAACCGCAATCCAACAGGAGGCGTGATGACACTTCGACCCATCGGTTGGTGCGCTGCAGCCCTGCTCAGCGTGGCCACACCGGCGCGAGCCCAGACAGCAATCGGCACAGACCAGGCCACTCCGCCTCCAGCGGCGATCCAGACCAGCGCGTTCAAGCCGCGCCGCGTCGAGCGCTTTCTCAACGCGCTCGAGAAACGGGCGTTGGTGACCAGGCTGTTCACGCCAGCCGACGGTCTCGGCGTGCGGATTGGCGGCATTACCGATGGCAGCGGCCTGGCCGTCGGCCCCGCCTGGCGCCATTCCTATCTGGCCGGAGGACACGTGCAGGCCCATGCCTCCGCCGCCCTCTCAATTCGGCAGGATCGCGAAGTCGAAGCGGGCATCGTCCTGCCACACCTGGCTGCCGATCTCGTGCGCGTGTCGGTGTCGGCCTCGGCGACACGACTTGCGCAGGAAGATTTCTACGGCCTCGGCCGCGAGTCGATACAGGCGAACTGGACGACGTTTGGTCTGGACCGCCGCGCGATCGAGAGCGCGATCACCGTCGCCCCGGTGCGCTGGCTGGAAGTCGCCGGCGGACTCGCTACGCTGCGCACGACCGTTGCTGATGTGGTCGACCCCCAGGTCTTCGCGCCGGCGACCACCTATCGGCGCACCCACGCCGCCGCGACGATCGATTACCGCGACCGGCCGCGCAATCCGCGTAGCGGCGGCCGCTATCACGTCGCGCTCCAGCGCTTTGCCGCGGCCGATGACGCGCGCGCGTCGTTCAAGCGGCTCGACGCGGAACTCGAACAGCACTTGTCGGCGTGGAAGAAGCAACGGCTGCTGACGCTCAGCGCCGTCGTGTCGCTGTCAGAGGCCGATGCCGGGCACGACATGCCGTTCTACATGCAGCGGACGCTGGGCGGCTCACGCCTGCTGCGCGGGTTCGTGCATGACCGCTTCCGCGATCGCAACCTGGTGGTGCTGCAAGGCGAGTACGGCTGGGATGTCACGCCGTTCATCAACGCGGTCCTGTTTTACGAAGCCGGCACGGTGGCGGCGCAGGTCCGCGACCTGAGCCTGGCTCGCGTGCGCGATGACTACGGTTTGGGTTTCCGGTTGGGGTCCACAGGCGCCGTCGCGTTCCGCACCGATCTGGCGTTTGGTGGCGACAGCACCCGTTTCATCATGAGGTTAAGCCATGCGTTCTAGCATCATCGGCCGTTTATCGCTGACTCTGGCGGCCGCGCTCGCGGCGGCCCACGTGGTCGCCGCGCAGCAGGCGGCGGCGCCGAGGTTCTCGCCCCAGGACCCGATCCTCCGCGCCGTGGATCGCGGTGTCGACGCCGGCGCGATCAGCCGTGACCCGCTCGGCAACTACGCCGACTTCGTGCTCAACACGTTTTTTTCGCCCGGCGAGAAGGCCGACGGCCGGGCAGCGCTGAACGTCAACACGCTCGA
Source organism: Vicinamibacterales bacterium (assembly GCA_035575715.1). Taxonomy (GTDB): domain Bacteria; phylum Acidobacteriota; class Vicinamibacteria; order Vicinamibacterales; family UBA2999; genus JACCSI01. Next base: position 91,114 of record DATLXN010000002.1, read on the forward strand.
TGAGGTGCCAGACTCGAGTTGGTTTACTAATCGGTCAGCCATGAGTCTCGACGAGATCGTGCGCGGGCCTGCTCGGAGCGCGCGCCTCGATGTGCGCGAGTGGGTGATCATTGAAGGGAAAGACAGCGGCAAACAACCTGGCTTCCGCGCCATCGACGCCGCCGACCCGTCACGCCAGGTCTACCAGCTTGAATTCGATCCCATCGGGAATCCGGAGCTGGCCACCGGTGCGGAAATCATCGGGACGGCGATCTACCACGCGCTCGGCTACAACGTCGTCGACGTCTACCTGGTTGACCTCGAGAAGGCGTCGCTGCGCATTGCACCCGATGCCACGATCAAAACCAACGGGCGGGCCCGACCGTTCACGCAACACGATCTCCGGGCGCTGCTGCGGAATGTGGCGCGCCAGCCCGACGGCCGTTACCGCGCCCTGGCCAGCCGTTTTGCCGAGGGCAAGAATCTTGGCCCGTTCCGCTACTCCGGCATCCGGCCCGACGATCCCAACGACCTGGTGCCGCACGAGCATCGTCGCGAACTGCGCGCCAACCGCGTCTTCTGCGCGTGGCTCAATCACGACGACTCGCGCGCGATCAATACACTGGACATGCTGGTCGGAGCACCGGGCCACCACTCCGTGCGCCATCACATGTTCGACTTCGGCTCGATGCTCGGCAGCGGCACCGACGGTAGCGATCTGCCCTGGGTCGGCCACGAGTACGTGATGGAGGGGCAACCGGCGGTGCAGTCGCTGCTGTCGCTCGGGCTGTATCGCCGTCCGTTCATGTCGGTGAAAGCGCCGCACAGTTTGCGCGCGGCAGGCAACTTCACCGCCGACCGGTTCGAGCCGGCGGCGTGGAAGCCGCACTATCCGAACCCGGCGTTCTCGAACATGCAGCCGGCCGATGCGTTTTGGGCAGCGCGGAAACTGGCGCCGTTTACCCCCGAGGTGATTGCGGCCATCGTCGCAAAAGCGCGGTACAGCGATCGACGCGTCAGCGACCACATGATCGCGACCTTGCAGCGTCGCCGCGACCAGGTGCTGCGCACCTGGCTCACCGCGATCAATCCGATCGCCGAGCCGCGCATCGTCGACGGCGAGCTGCACTTCACCAATGCCGCCATCGACGCCGGTCACGCGTCAGCAACGGCGCGGTACGAGTTGTCGTGGTTCCACTACGACAACTCGCGCGGACTGCGATCGTTCGGGCCCAGCGAGATCGTGGCGATGCCTCGCGGCGTCGTGCCCGAAGCCGCGTTCACTGCGCGTGACTATGCCGGCGTCGAGATTCGCACACGCCACGCGGACTTTCCCAACTGGCAAGCGGCGGTACGGGTCTATTTCCGTCGCGAGGCGGCGGGGTGGACGACCGTGGGCATTGAGCGGACGGCGCGCGACGCGTCGGCGTGGCGCCTGGGCCGCTAGGTTTTCGGACAGGAGCGTCATCATGGCCACACTGCACACGGACCCGCTCATCGGCACGCGGCTTTCTCACTATCGGCTGTGCGCGCAAGTCGGCAGCGGCGCGATGGGGACGGTGTATCGGGCGCACGACGAGCGCTTGCGGCGCGATGTCGCGGTGAAGGTGTTGGGCGGCTGCCGGACCGACGGGGGACTGTGCACCAGCCTGGTCAACGAGGCACAAATGCTGTCGCGCCTCAATCATCCCAACATCGCGGCGGTGTATGACATGGGCGTCCTCGACGGCCGCGAATTCGTGGTCCTTGAATTTGTCCCCGGCTGCACCTTGCAGGAAATGCTCGTTGGTGGACCACTGGCGCCGCGCGAAGTCGCGCGGCTGGGTGCGCAGATGGCTCGCGGCCTGGCCGCCGCGCACGCCGAAGGCGTGATCCATCGCGACGTCAAACCGGCCAACATCAAGGTCACCCCGGCGGGCGACCTGAAGCTGCTCGATTTTGGCGTCGCGCGCTTGGCCGGTGAGACGCGGGCGCAACGGTCCGCGACCGATGACTTCACCGGACCGGTCGGCACAGTGCCGTTCATGTCGCCGGAACAAGTGCGGTGCGAAACGCTCGACGAGCGCAGTGACATTTTCAGCGCCGGCGGGGTGCTGTTCTACATGGCAACCGGCCGGCCGGCCTTTCCGCAGCCGCAGCTGGGTTGCCTCATCGATGCCCTGCTGCATCTCGATCCAATCCGCCCGAGTGTCATCAATCCGAACATCCCGCCAGCGCTCGAAGCGGTGCTGCTGCGTGCGCTGCGCAAGCGACCCGAAGATCGCTATCAATCGGCCGCCCAGTTGGCCGCCGCGCTGAACGCGACGGCAGAGCAGTTGGCCCGCACGCGCGAATACACGTGGCGGGCCATCTGGCCGTCGACCTGGCGGGCGTGGAACCTGGTCAACCCGCTGCGTCGCCAGCCGATGGGACGACGGGTGGGCGCGGTTTCTAATCGGAGCGCCAACGCCAGTTGACGCGGGATACCATGGGCCAATGCCTCGCCTTGTGCCGCTCGTCATCCTGCTCAGCGCGTGTCTGTCGGGCGTCGTCGAAACACAAGTGCCGCTCGATCGGGACGCGCAGCGCTGGGTCGACACGACGCTCAAGAAGCTGACCTCCGACCAGATGGTCGGGCAGCTCTTGATGGCACGGTTCGCGGGCGTCTATACCAGCTCTGATTCAGACATCTTTCAACAGCTGACCACGCTCGTGGAGCAGGCGCACATTGGCGGCGTGATTGCCTTTGGCGGCGAAGAGCTGGCGCCGCAAGTCCTGCTCAACCCGACCTACGGCCCGATCATTCTCGGGCAACCCCTCGCGCTGGCGTCGCTGCTCAATCGGCTGCAGAACCTCGCCGCCGTACCGCTGTTGACGTCTGCCGATTTTGAGTGGGGCGTCGGGATGCGCATTGCCGGCGCGACCAAGTTTCCGCGAGCGATGGCCTTCGGCGCGGCGGGCGACGAACAACTCGCATTCGAGGCCGGTCGCGTCACCGCCCTCGAGGGACGTGCCCTTGGCGTCCACGTCGATTTTGCGCCGGTTGCCGACGTCAATAACAACGCGCGCAACCCGGTAATCAACATTCGATCGTTCGGCGAAGACCCGGCGCGCGTCGGTGCGATTGCGGCGGCGTGGTCGCGTGGGCTGCAGCAGGGCGGCATGCTGGCGACCGTCAAACATTTCCCCGGCCACGGCGACACAGCGACTGACTCACACCTCGGTCTGCCGGTGATTGAACATCCGCGCGAACGTCTCGAGCAGATCGAGTTGCCGCCGTTCAAGGCCAGCATTGGCAGCGGCGCGGCCGGCGTCATGGTCGCGCATATCGAACTGCCGGCGCTTGATCCGGTGCCCGGGCCGGCGACGTTCAGTCGCCCGGTCGTCACCGGTTTGCTGCGTGAGCAACTCGGCTTCAACGGTCTGATTTATTCGGACGCGATGAACATGGACGCCGTCGTCAAGATGGGTACGTCGGGGCAGAACGCGGTCAAGGCGGTCCTCGCCGGCATCGATGTCGTGCTCGATTCCCCGGACACGATGGATGCCTTTCGTGGCGTCAAGGCCGCGGTCGACACGGGAGTGATTTCGCGCGCCCATCTCGAAGCATCGGTCCGTCGAGTGCTGACCGCGAAAGCGCGCCTTGGCTTACACAAGTCGCGGCTGGTCAATCTCGATCAGGCGCCGCTGGTGGTGGGAACGCGCCGCCATGCGGCACTGGCGCGTCAGGTCAGCGAGCGAGCGGTCACGCTGATCAAAGACGAGCAGCAGCAAGTGCCGCTGAAACTGGCTCCTGGCAGTAGCGTGCTCTACCTTTCGGTATTGGACTACCCGCGTAACTGGCGCATCGCGGCGCCCAGTCGCACGATGATTCCGGCGCTGCGCGCCCGCTGGCCGGATGTGCAGGCGGTGGAAATTTCGGATGCGAGCTCGCCGAACGAACTGGCGCTGGTGCGCGCAATGGCGCCACGGTTCAGTGCGGTCGTCGCGGGGATCTTCGTCCGCGCATCGTCTGGCACCAACCGGCTCGATCTCGCTGCCCCGGTGACCGCGCTGTTGCAGGATCTCGGACGCGGAAGCACGCGTCGCAACCAGCCGTTCGTCGCGGCATTCTTCGGCAGTCCCTATGTGCCGATCAGCGTTCCCGATATTCCGGCAATGCTCCTGACCTACGATTTTTCCGATACCGCCGAAGATGCTGCCGTCCGGGCGATCGCCGGCGCGATTCCGATCGGCGGTCGATTGCCGATTGCGCTGCCCGGACTGTTTCCGATTGGCCACGGGCTGATGCGGCCCTAGCGGGCAATTGGTAAGTGAATGAATTGGTGAGCGGCGATGGCCGATTTGGCCCGACGCCAGCCGGCAATCTCGTGTGCTAGGATCGTAGTTTCGGGTCCACGCGCCATAGCCGCCGTGGCCCCCCGCACCACCCCGTGCGCGCCCTTAGCTCAGTTGGATAGAGCGTCTGGCTACGAACCAGGAGGTCGCAAGTTCGAGTCTTGCAGGGCGCACCATCTG
>DATLXN010000003.1:0-78128 GCA_035575715.1 Vicinamibacterales bacterium
TGTGCGTCTCCGTCGACATCGACGTGGATCTCGTAGTTGACGAAGTCCGACAGGCGGTAAAAGGTGGGTCCCTCGGCCGGCTCCTGCACCGGAACGAAGTTAGAGAGGAGCGTGACGAACCGCTCGCGTCCCGGCTCGTAACTGACAAAGGCGTAGACGTCAGTATTATCAGCGGCTGGATCCTCCGCAATGAACGGAGCTTCGCGGTGACTGGATGCTTGGACCAGCGGCCTGTAGGCGAGCGCGCCCACGAGCAGGCAGGCAATGCCGGCCAGTGAGGCGACTGGTCTCACACGGTAATTGCGCGACTTCTTCATCATCTTTCCTTCTATTCCACGGGGAATGGAAAACATCATGGGCGATGGGCCCTGGAAACACACGCTGGCCTGACGCCTCTTAGAAATGTGGCTCAGCCCTACGAGGGCGACATCGCCCACTTTTTTGCAATCGCTGTTCCAATTGATCCGGAACGCCTGACGGAATCCAGCCCAACGGCGCCAAGAAGCGCGAACCGGTCACGGACCGCGTCTTACCACCGTGGCCAGGCGGCGCCGGTGAGTCCAGGGGGCGCGATTCGTTGAGCATCAACGAATGATCTCAAAGTGACTTCAAGTACTCGGTCAAGTCGCGTTTCTCGGCGTCGGTCAGCCTCAGCTTCAGAAACTGATCGTAGTGCGCGATGACGGCCGCGAGATCGGCGAAGCGGCCATCGTGGTAGAAGCCGCCCTTTGCGTGGGTCATGAGGCCGCGTAGCGGGGCGGTGATAGCTGCGATCGGGCGATCGGTTCGCTTGGAATCATCGATGCCGATTTCCGATCCCTTGTACGTATTCCAGCCTGGTTCCGTGAACATGGGCGGCACATGCTTGGCGTCGTCGAGTCGCGCGTCGAGGAAGTTGCCACGACCATTGAGCTCCAGGTTTGCGACGAAGGCGTTCCAATACGTCACGTTGCCCCACCCACCCGTCCATGTGTGCTGGTTGACGCCGGCCATTCCGAACGCCGGCGGAATAAGCGTCGCTGCCGCCTTGCCGTCCGGACGAAACGCCTTGCCATCAAGATCGTCCAGCAGAACGCGATGCGCCACCTTGTCGACATTCCGGAAGACGACCTGCTGGCCGGAAGGCACGTCGGCAGGGTTGGCTTCTCCAGCGGTCACGAGTTCACTCGGCGCTAAACGCAAATACCGCGCCGCCTGGGGCCCGGCAGAAATACGGAGTCTGGCACGGGGTTTAGCGGTCCGACGCCATCGGGGCCAAACGGCGATCGTAATTGATTACGTCGGCCGTAATTAGTTGGGGTCCTGTGTTCGTGGGGAACGCCGGGCCATCAAGTGCATCCAAGAAAGACGACGGACGCGACGATTACGCAAGGTGCCTCGGAGAATGTGCGTGAACCCCAGTCGCAAGCAGCGCAGCGCCACCCGGGCACGTGAGTCGTCGTCTCGACGCAGGTCGATGGGTTCGCTCTGCGCGCCGCCCTCGAGCCACAACGTGATCGGTCGCGTGTGATGGAAAGTGAGAGCGGAACACGGTCGGGCCCCGAACCCGGGCCGGGACCGGCGACCAGCATCGTTTGCGCGCCGCGAGAACAGTTCGCCGATCAGGCAGGGGGATCGAGTCCTTCATCGCCCACAGGCGCAGTTCCACCGACGCTCCCGGCTCGAGCCTGAATGCCGAAGGCTCGAGCCAGAAGTCGTGCGCCAGCACCGTCGAGGTGCTGAACAGAATGCCCGCAACGTCGAGCATTCTGATCAACCTACGGTTGGTTGTGAACATGCGTGTGATTAAAGCCGTCGTGCGGAAGTCCCAGATACGGGAAGAAGGGAAGGTAGGGCACATCGTTGGCCACGACGTTATCGGTGAGCCTCGCCGCAATGAGAGTGCAGTCGACCGAGGATCCGAACGCCGTTTGCAACTCGCCACCCCACAGCCGCAAGAGAATGTCGACTGAATCATCGCCGACGCGGCGGCCGTTGGGCATGCCGGCGTAGTCGAAATTCAGGACGCCCATGGGATCTTGTGCACCGAATGGTTTCGGCGGGATGTTGTAGTTGAGGCGCATCTGGTCGGAGATCGCCGGGTGAGGGGTCTGGGTTTCCCGGTTGCCGGGGAATCCTCGGACCACACCCGCCGGATAGCCCAGCATCCAGGAAGCGATCTGGTCGTTGCGGTCCGTGGTCTCGGTGCATCGAGTGAACTCGCGCAATTGTTGCGTGAGCGTGTTCGGTCCCTGCTCGAAGCCCGGGTTCAGAATGTACGGTGCGATCGACAGCTCGTCGCGCGCGGGCGCGGTCGCGTTGTAAAAATCCTTGGCCTTGATTGGATTGAGAAACTCATTGAACAGCGGGTTCGACAGCCGCGACACCTGCGTGCCAGTGCCGTTGTTTTTGCCGGCTGATTCATTGCAGGCGGTATTCGCGCCCGGGCCGACCGGGCCGGATTGGGTGTTGCACACCGGGTGTCGGGTGCGGCTCGCGGTCGACCAGACGCCGATGATGCCGTCGGTGTCGCCGGCTGCTCGCAGTCGCGCCTTTGGGATCTCGATCGCCAGGGTTGAAGTGTTGAAACCACTGGTGCCGTCGGCGCCTGGCGCCGCCGGATTAATCAGATCGAACGCGGTGCCTAACCCGACATAGAACCCTTCATCGCGGGGACCGACGAAGGCGCGGGCGCCGCCTGAATTCGGCACCGTATGGACCGCCAGTTGCGCCAGTTCTTGATACGCCACGCTGGTATCTCCGCGCGCCGCCGAACCTTCTCGCGCGGTCGGCTCCGATGTGGGATTGATCGTCTTCGGCCCCGGTCGATTCGGCGCGGTACGGACGTTTTCGAGTAGCACGCGGCCACCTGCAGATGTGCCACGGCCGCGTTCGATCAAGGTATAGCTTTGCGGCTGATTGAGATTGACATACTGCGACGTCGGATCGGCAGGATTGGGCGGAGGCAGAATCGTGCTCGTGGCGTAGAGATAACTGCCCGGGTCGACGATTCGGGTGATGAACTTGAACTGGTAGGTCAGATCTTCCTTGGCATCGCCATCGACATCGACGTGAATCTCGTAGTTGACGAAATCCGAGAGCTTATAGAAATTCGGGCCGTTGGCCGGCTCCTGCAACGGAACGAAGTTAGTGAGCAGGGTGACATAGTTCTCACGCCCCGGTTCGTAGCTGACGAAAGCATAGACGTCAGTATTGTCGGCCGCCGGATCTTCCGAGATGAACGGCGAATCGCGGTGACTCGATGCTTCGACGAACGGTTTCGAGGCGAGCGCGGCTACGACCAGCAAAACGCTGCTAGCCAGCAGCGCGAGTCGTTTTCGCGGGATACGGGGCGACCGTCGCGAGGGCTCGACAGGTGGGGTCAAATTCTTCATTACGTTCTCCTAGCAGGTATCGCAGGCACACCGGCAGCACGTCGGCACAGGGGGTGCCGGAAGACCATCAAGCTGTGCAATCCCGATGGTCAGATAGCGCATCTCTGCGACATTACCCAGACCGCGTCACTTGGCGGTCCCACACCGGTCACTTTTTAGTCGCAGGGTCGGGTAGGAGCTGAGCGATAGGGCACGGTGCTGCGATCAGCGCGGCGAGTGGAAGGGGAGCGCGATCAAGGGGCTGGCCGTGTTGTTTGAAATGGGTGGCATTAAACGCACGGCGCCGACGGCTTGGCCGCGGTGGAAACGGAGGCGTTCCGGCCCGACCGTCACCGGCGCCACCCCCGCTCCGTTTGTCCCTGAACACCCGGCCCTCGGCCTTCTCAGGCGTTCGCTCTTGGTCCTCGTCTCTTGTCTTTCGTCTGTCGCCTTGGTCTCGACGTCTCTGCTACCCCGGTTGTTTCATCATCGACATCTTGCTCTTGTCGATGGTGGCCATATCCGGATCGCCTTGCATGCCCATCGGCGGCGTGAAGATCAAGCCCTTCATGTATTCCGGGTGCTTCATCTCGCTGACCGCTTCGGTATACGCCTTGCGGGCTTCGCGAACGCTTTTCTTACCCATCACCAGATCGTGAGCGAGATTGATCGCGAGGAAATTCGCTTCCTCTTTGTCACAGCGGGCCGACACCTCGCCCTTGGTGCGTTCGACAATTACGCTGCCGTCGTACTCGGCGAGCTCGTCGAATTTGTCAGCCGGCACTTTCCAGGCGATCCCCTGGCGCAACATGTCGTGATGCGGCATCGGGAAGTCGTGCTGGATCTCTTCGTTGACCAGCTCAGAGAATTTCCACGGCCCGTTGTTCATCCAGATCAGGCGATTGGCCGATGCCTCTTGAGGCAAGCCGTACTTGGCGATCAGTTTCATCGCCACCGCCTTCGGTTCGGCTTTCCACGACATCAACATCTTGTCGACCATCCCCTGATCAACCTTCATCATCATCATCGGCTTCATGCCGGCGTCCTGCCCGCTGAGTCGGGTTGTGGAGGCGCCCGCCAATACCATTGCCGTACCGAGCACTAGCGCTATTGTGTTCATCGATTTCATCTGTGTGACTCCTTGTCGTATCCCAAATACTTGCAATTACTTGGCCGCAATACCAATGGCCGCGCCGCCCGGCGGCACGGCGGCGATGTCCTGAACCCGAGTCAGGCTGCCATCGTTCTCCACTCGAAACACGCTGATCGTGCCCTGCAGAGCATTTCGCGCATATAGATACCGGCTGTTCTGGCTGAGTGTCTGGTCGCTGGCGCCCACGCCGATCACCGCGGCAATCGGATTGAGCAGAGTGAGGGTGCCATCCCGCTCGACCTTGAAGCTCGAGATATCTCCAGACTGGAAATTCGTCACGAATGCAAACTTGCCGTTGTCGGTATTGACGATCCAGCAGGTATCCGAACGACCGTTACGTTCGGTCGGGCCCAAGGGAACCAGCACACCGTCCGCGGGAACGTCGTATGACGCGACGCCGCCCTGCAAGGGAGCCGCGCCGAAGTTCTCGGTGGTGAGGAGGAATCCGCGCTGCGTGAAGGTGAACCCGAACGGACCGATGCCGGTCGTGTCGTTGACGATCGGCCCTGTCGTCAGGCCACTGCTGTGGTCCACGAGGTAGGTGTCGATGGCGTCGGCCTGCCGCTGTGTCACCACCAGGACGTCGCCCGCCGGATTGAACGAGATCTGCGCGCAGCCGGAGTTCGAGCCACCGCTGACCGGCCGCGACGAGCCGGGAATCGGTGACAGGTCGCCGCCGGAGCCGACGATGAAACCGGTGATCGTCGGCGTGCCGCCGCTGCAGTTGCTGGCGCCACCGTTGAGCACGTAGAGAATGTGCTTGCGGACGGTCACGCTGATTGGGTGATCGCCGTTGGAGGGCTCGACATCAACGAGCTCGAGGCCGCCGGGGCGTACGCGAAACACCGAGATGCTGTCGCTCCCGGCATTGGTCGCGAACAGATAGTGAAACCCGCCATTCAGATTATTCGGCGACTGTTCGCCCAGGATCAGCCCGTTCGCAGAATTCTCGAACGTGCCGCTGCCGCGCCCGCCGGTGGCAAATGATCCAGCCGGCGTTAACGTGCCGTCAGCGTGCCGATCCAGAACCACCACCTCGTTATTCGTCGGATCGTTGGTCATGGCGTAGACAGCACCGGGGGCTGCGTCGCCGGCTGCGGCAGGTGTTGCTTGGGAGCTGGCAAGCACGAGCACGGCAGCGGCTGCTGCCAGCGATGCGAATGAGGCCGCGCGTGAAACGTAATTGATCATGTAAGTCCTCCAGGGCACCCCACATGGAATGCCACTGCAGCGATTACGACAGACGGAGATCACGGGCGCGCAACAGGCCGGTCACGTTTCAGTCCCGATCGGGAGCAAGCGGCCTAGGTGGCATCCGCTGTCGGGCTGAACTAGGTGCCGGCGCGGAGCGTAAAACGAAATGACGCACCTTCGGACGGTTCGCTGACCACGCTCAACGTCGAGCCATGGAGATCGAGAATCCGTTTGGCGATCGCCAAACCAAGGCCTGCTCCGTGCGCCAGATCCGTGGTCGTGGGTGGACGGTAAAAGCGCTCGAAGATGTGAAGCAGTTCGGCCACCGGAATGCCAGCACCGGTGTCGGTAACGCTGACCAGCACGTCCGGGCCGTCAGCGACGCACACCAGAGACACTCTGCCGCCGGTCGGTGTATGCCGCAGGGCGTTCTCGATGAGATTGACCAGGACGCGTTCGATCAAGCGGATGTCGGCGGCCACGTCCGGTAGCGTCGGGCTGAGGACGCCCTCGAGGTCGACACCCTTCCGCGACGCCAGCAACTCGAATCGCTGCAAGACGTCCTGGCCGAGCTCGCAGAGGGAGAACGGTTCGAGCTTCACGTTCACCTCGCGGGCATCGAGCTTGGCCAGGTCGAACAGCTCCTCGATCATCGCGTTCAGTCCGGCGCTGTGCCGCAACGCGACTTCCAGGTAACGACGACGCTCCTCGGGTGCCAGCGCCGATTCCTTCAACAGCAACGTTTCGAGGTAGCCATGAACCGCGGCGACGGGTGTGCGCAGGTCGTGTGAGACGTTGGCGACAAGGTCGCGCCGCATCCGGTCGACGTCCTGTAGGCGGCGGATCTGGTCGCCAATGCGCTGGGACATTTCGCGAAAGGCAATGGCGAGGACGTCGATCTCGTCTGGTGCCCGGCCCGCCACGGCTGCAATTGGCGGCGCGTGCATGAATTCACTCGCCCGGAAGTCTTCCATGTCTTTGGCGAGCAACGTGAGCCGGCGGGTGAGCCAGCGCACGATCGCCAGTGCGCCGACCAGAGTCAGGAGGATCAGCGCGCCCAGTCCCCACGCGCTGGTGCGCAGCGTTCGGCTCGCGCCGATCAGCTGAAGCGCCGACAGCGGATCCTGCCCGACGAGGATGACGTACAGATAACCATGGAGCGCGTCGTCAGACGGGACCGGCTGGCCACCGGCGAGCCGGCGCAGGGCTGTCGCCGAGAAGACCTTGGTCCGCGTGTCATGCCGGGGATCGTCACCGTAGATCGGCAGCGGCTCGCCGGCGAGCAGACGCTCAATGGGTTTCAGTTGGACGTGTGAGCGCGTGACTACTCCGGGCGCGGCCGAGAACGCGACGATGCGTCCCTCGCGATCCAACAAGTAGATCTCGATATTGCGGTTGATGACCATCAGCGTGCGGAAGGTCTCTGCCGCCGCATCCTTGTCGATACGTCCATCGGGCATCAGGATGCGCTCGGCGGCGAGATGGCGCGCGAGATTGACATTGAGCTGTTGATCGACTTCCTGGAGATACAGCTGGCTGGTTCGAATCATCCACGCGGTGTAGAGGATGCCGAGCAGCAGACACAGGCCAAACAGGATCGCCGCCAGCTTGCCGTAGAGCGTGCGGAACAGCGCCGGGACGGGGAGCGCGCGCATGCGGGTCGGCTCAGTTGCCGCCGTCGCGGAACTTGTAGCCCACACCCCACACCGTCAAGACGAACCGTGGCGCCGCAGGGTCGCGTTCCAGCTTGGCGCGCAACCGATTGATGTGCGAGTTGACGGTATGGCCGTAACCTTCGTGGGTGTAGCCCCAGACCAAATCGAGCAGTTGTGCGCGCGAATAGACGCGGCCTGGGTGCGAGGCAAAGCAGACCAGGAGATCGAATTCTTTCGCAGTCAGAACGACCGGTCGACCGCCCAGGGTCACCGTCCGGCGGCTGACGTCGATCGACAGGTCTTCGCATTCGAGCACCGTGGCGAGCGCAGCGGCAATGCGACCCGAGTACGCTTCGGCTCGCCGGAACAACGCCTTGACGCGCGCCTGGAGCTCGCGGATGCTGAACGGTTTGGTCAGATAATCGTCGCCGCCGAGCTCGAGTCCCAGCACCCGATCGACTTCGCTCGAGCGCGCCGTCAGCATCAGGATGGGGGTGTAGACCTGCTGCTGACGAAGAATTTGGCAGAGCGCGAGTCCGTCCAGCCGAGGCAGCATCAGATCGAGAACAATCGCATCGTAGGACTGGCCGAGGGCGCGCTGCAGTGCCGTTTCTCCGTCGCGCGCGACCTCCACCTCGCAGGCCAGGTCGCGCAAATGCAGTTCGACCAAGTGCGCGATGTCGGCATCGTCTTCCACCACCAGGACCCGGTGATTCATGCCACTCCCCTGGGGAACGAGGTGGCGGGCCGGCAGGGGCGCGGGCAAGCCGGCGGACGACGGGCGGCCCGTGCCATAGTTCGGTAATCCAGCCATGTGGCGAAGTATGCAAACCGCCTGACAACCGCTGTCAGGAAAACGCTCACGTCGTTATCGCGTCCCACTCCGTGGCCGCCAATAATAAGCTGAATTCCGTACCCCCGCCAGTGTTGGCGGCAGCGACCAACTCGCCGCCGTGCAATTCGACGATCCGTTTGGCAATCGACAGCCCGAGCCCGGCCGTCGGCCCGACGCCGGCGGCTTGCTGGCCGCGGTAGAAGCGGTCGAAGATGCGCGCCCGGTCCGCTGGCGCAATACCCGGTCCAGTGTCGGAGATGCGCACCCCGACCCGACTCGCCTCGCGGTAACAGGTCGCCGTCACTTGACCGCCATCTGGCGTGAAGCGGATGGCGTTATCGAGCAGATTGCCCACGACCCGTTCCATCAGACGGACACTTCCCGACACAACCGTGGAGCCGGCATCACAGTGGAAGCGGAGGTCCACGCCTTTGGCGCGCGCGCCCAACACAAAAGTCTGCACGACATCCCGCGTGAGCTCCGCGATCTCAAACGGTTCGCGCGGGAACACGTCCTGTCCGCCATCGAGCTGGGCTAACTCGAAGAGATCGGCGACCAGTCGACCAAGCCGCCGGGATTGAGCTGACGCCTGGTCGAGATACTGCTGCCGCACCTCGTCACTCAGCGCGCCGCCTTTGAGAATCACGGTGTCGAGATAGCCCTGGAGGGCTGTGAGAGGCGTGCGCAGATCATGGGAGACATCGGCGACCAGCTCACGCCGCGCCGCGTCGAGCTGTTCCAGCGCTGCCTGCGAGGTGCGTAAGGCCTTCTCGCTTTGACGCAATCGGTCCTCGGTGACTCGCCGCTCGTTGGCTTCCTCGGCGAGCGCCTGATTCAGACGGGCCAATTCCAGTGTCTGCCGCCGCAGTTGCAGCTGCATGACCACTTGTCGCGCCAGCGCGCGAAGGCTGGCCTGGTGCGACGAGGTCAACTGACGTGGTGTGCGATCCATGACGCACAGCGTGCCCAGCACCTGATTGCCGGCGAGCAGTGGCGCGCCGGCATAGAAGCGGACAAACGGCGAGGACTGAACTAACGGACTGAAAGCAAATTGCGGATCGAGTGTGGCGTCGGGCACCACGAACAAATTGGTCTGCCGGACGGCATGCGAACAAAACGTTTGTTCCCAGGGCCCCGCCGTCAACTGCACGCCGGTCACCGACGTGAACCAGTGTCGATCCTCGTCGACCAGCGTGACCATCGCCATCGGGGCATGCGATAACTCGGCGGCAATTACCGCAAGCTCAGTAAAGGCCTCTCGGTCGAGGCCCTCGAACACGTCGGTCCAGCGTGCTGAAGGATCGGTGTGTGCGGTCATCGTGGATGTGTCTGCGACGCGCAGTCTATCAAAGGCGGCGAGCGACTGCGACTTAATGGGCCGGATGGCCCGGACGATGCGGGCCACAGGCGGATGACGCCCGCGGCCCGCACAGAGAGATTAGCGTCTGGGTTCTGCGGTAAGGCTGCGCAGGAAGGCGCTCATATTCTCGCGTTCCTGTGGACTGTTCAGGTAAAACGCGTGTGGCGCCGCGGCGCCCCGGGCCGGGTTCAACAACGCATCGAGATTCGGCACCGAGTTGTCATGGAGAAACACCGGTTTGCGCGCGAGATCGAGCAACAGCGGCAGGACGGTACCGCGTTCGAGTCCGCGCAGGCTCGCATTCACGACAGCCATCTTGTCGTCAAAGATATTGATCGGATTCTGGAAAATATTACCCGGGGTGTCGAGGATCGGGTTCAGCGGCGGCTTGCGCTGCGGTAGCAGCACCACCGGATTGTCGCCGGGGAAGATCACCTTCATCGGGACCACGCCGAATGGGACGAAGCGGCTCTGGTCAACGTCGTGACAGAAGGTGCAATTGGTGCGGAACTGAGCGCGGCCCTGGCCGACCGCATTGAGGTCTTCCGCTGCGCCGCGGGGTGCCTGAAGGCTGTCGAGATAGGCGTTCATGTCCAGCAGTTTCTGGTTGTCGACGCGAATGCCGAGCGGGCCGGGCTCGGTGCCCGGCATCGGATGCGTCGATACTTGCGTGAATGGATAGCCGGTCACGCCCGTATCCCTCAGGACCTTGACGTAGTCATCGACAATTTCCTGCCCGGCGGCATCGCCGCCAAGCGTGCGCAGAAAGGCCGTGCCTCCCGGCGTGGTCAGGTTGGTCGGGTCGAGCAGCGCGGTGTAGACGAGATTGCTGAAGTTATCGAGAAACTGGATCGCGCCCTCCGAGCCCCACGGCGCAGCCAGATCGGTTCTAAACAGCGGCACATTGTGCATCGGGTCGCCATTGCCGTCCGGCGTGTCGTCAAACATGCCGATCGGATAGAACGCCGGATTCAAGAGGTAGGCGTCCACTTCCGCCTCGGTCGAATTTTCGGTCAGTCCGGTCGGCGCACGGCCCAGCGATTTGCCGCCATTGGCGCTCAGCGCGAGTTGCAGCACGGGGTAGTAGGCGCGCGAGTTGTTGGCGGCGGCGAGAATCGCGCCAAAGTTCAGCGTGTGCGGGGCGCGGCCATCGAGACGGCGACCGATCGAGCCGCCGCCGGGGAGCGTAAACACCGAGCCATCGGTGATGGTGTGACACATCGCACAGGTGGCGCCGACTTTGTCGCCGGCGGCGACATTAAGCACCCCGTCGCGATTGGTGTCTTTCGGCACCACGCCAATGACGGCGTTGGCGCTGATCAGACGAAAGGTGTTGGCCGGGTTGTTGAGTAGCGGGGCATTCTCTGGCGACAGGTCGGTTTCCAGCTCGCGCGCGAGCAGGCCGATCACGCCAGGGCCAAACGCCGCGATCAGGGCATCGCTGTCCAGGCTGAGACCGGCCTGAAGCACCGCGACCGGCGTGCCACCCAAGGCGGCGATGCCCTGGGGCAGCCGCATGGCGTCGGTCCAGAACCCTTCATTGCCAAACGTCTCAAAACGGAAGACATCGCGCCCCGCCGCCACGTTGCCGGTCTGGTGGACGTTGGGATTCTGATCGAAACCGGAAGGACGGTCCTGCCCGGATTGCCCGTACACCGAGAAGGTCATCGACGTGCCGAAAATCAGCGCCGCCGCGACGAGTAAAGCCGATCCACGTTTCATTTCCGCCCCCAATTCGCCCGGCTTTGCGTCGGGCGAGACCACCGACCACTGACGACTGACGACTGACGACTGCCTGACCGCTACTTCGCAGACAGGCTCTTGAGCAGAGCGACCATGTCCTTACGCTGCTCCGGTGAGGAGAGATAGAACGGATGCGGTGCGTTCGGCCCTCGACTGGGATTGAGCAGCATGTCGAGATCGCTCACCGTGTCGTCGTGCAGGAACGCAGGTTTCCTGGCCAAATCCAGCAACAGCGGAATTGCGATCCCGCGCTCCAGCTTGCGAATGCTGGCGTTGACGACCACCATCTTGTCGTCGAAGAAACTGTTGACGGTGTTCTGCACGGGATTGAGTGGCGGCTCGCGCTGGGCGAGGATGACCGGGTTGTCACCGGGAAAGATCTGCTCCATCGGCACGATCATCGGCCCGACGCGTGTGTCTTGATCGAGATTGTGGCAAGTGGTGCAGCTGGTCCTGAACACCTTCTCGGCGCGATCCTTGGTGGCGTTGTCGATCGCCATCCCCTTGGGAGCCTCCAGGTCGTTCAGATAGGCGTTCATATCGAGCAGCTTCTTGTTATCGACGCGAATGCCCAGCGGCCCACGCTCATCGCCGGGCGTCGTCTTGGTCGACACCTGCGCATAGGGATAGCCGGTCACATTGGTGGCCGCGAGGATCTTGACGTAGTCCTCGACGATCTCGTCGCCTGCGGCGCCGCCCAGTTTATGGAGAAACGCACGCCCCCCGGGTGTGGTGATACCGGTGAGGTCGAGGAGTCCGGTGTAGACCAGATTCGAGAAATTATCGAGCTTGCTGATCGCCGCTTCGCTACCCCAAGGCGCCGCGAGTTCCGCCTCGAACATCGGCGTCATGTGCATCGGCGCGCCATTGCCATCGAACCCATCGTCGAACATGCCGACGGGGTAGAACTTCGGATTATTGAAGTAGGCGTCGATCTCGGCTTCGGTCGAGTTCTCAGTCAACCCGGTCGGGGCGCGGCCGATGGTCTGACCTTTGTTGGCGGTCAGCGCCAGTTGGGCGATCGGATACAGTGCCCGGGTGTTGGCAGCGATGGCAAAGGTCGCGCCGACGTTGAGGAAGTGCGGCGTCGGACCATCGACCTGCTTGCCGATCGAGCCGCCTTTCGGCATCGAGTAGACCGACCCGTCGGTGATGGCGTGGCAGAACGCGCACGCGACGCCCATCTTGTCGCCCGCGGTGATGTCGATCCTGCCGTCACGATTGGTGTCTTTGGCGACCACACCGATCACCGCGTTGGCGTTGACCAGTGCAGCGGTGGTCCGGGGATCGTTCAACATCGGCGCCCGGGCAGGGGACAGGTCGGTCTTCAACTCGGCGGCGAGCGCGGCCTTCGTCTTGTCGTCAAGGGCGTCGACGTTCACGTGATAGCCCGCCTTGAGTGCATCGATCGGCGTGAACTTCGCCGCCATCACGCCCTGTGGCAAGCGCACCGCGTCGGTCCAGAAGGCTTCATTGCCAAACGTCTCACTGCGAAAGACGTCGCGGCCGGCCCGTGCGTCACCGGTTTCGTGTTTGTTGGGGTCCTCGCTGGGCTGCGACGGACCCGATGCGGGTTTCGCTTGATCGGCGCGCACTGTCGTCAGGCCGGTGGCCGAGACGAGAGCGATCAGCAACGCGACCCCGCCAAGAGTAACCAGCAAGGAAGGTCTTAATAGCGTGTGCGTGAGACGGGGAAACATGTCAACTGCCTTTCGCGGGTATGCGCCGCAGAGAATTGGCGTGGACGTAAGCCGACGCGATTGAGACAGTAGCAATCGTGCGTCACGACCGGGTGCCAAGTTGGTCACAAAAGAATCACTTTTGTGCCGGCGCCCAGCTCATCAGGGCTGTTTGCTCGGTGCGGGGGTCGCACGGCCACCTTCTTGCTGCGCGCTCCCCGTATGGGCCGGCGCCTTCCAAAGGATCCCGAGATGAGACTGTCACCGACGCTTCGATCCCGCTTCGCCGGATTGCTCTTGCTGCTCGCAGGGATGTTCGGCGTCGCGGTGATCGCGCAATCCACTACACCGCCTCGTCCGCGTGCAGTAAACCCTGTCGGCGTTACCCCGACAAGTGGGCGCGATGTCTTTCGTTTCGAAACGTTCGGCAACGAAGGGTTCTGGACCGACGCCGCGAGAATGCCGAAGGGCGTCCTCGACGCCAAGCTCACGCCGATGCAGGCACTCGAAGCCGGGTTGCTGGTCGATATCGAGGCCGTACCCGCGGCACTGCAAGAGGCGTTGGGCCGTGAGCTCAAGACCGACCGCACGCCTGCCAATGCGCCCATGCTGCACGATGTGAAGACCACCGTCATGTTGATTGAAGCCAACGCCATCGTCGGCATGGTGCCGAAGGATGCCAACGGCGACGGGCGGATCAGCCTCGCGAATGGAGACAAAGTCGGCGTCGCGTGTTCGATCTGTCACACCGAAACCGACAAGTCGGTCTATGCGTTTCCTAACGGCGGCTCAATCGGGCGACGCATCGACGGACTGGCATCGCTGAATCTCAATGTCGGCAAGTTATTGGCCACCGCCGCGAACTCACGCGCGTTTTATCCAAACCTTCAGCTCAATCTCGGCGGCAAGACGATCGGTCGCGCCCCAACCGGGCTGACCGAGGCGTCGACTGAGGCCGAGGTCGATGCCTACCTGTCGAACCCGCTGTTCTATCCGGTCGGCACGTTCGACGAAACACAAGATGGCATCGGCAACTCGGTACTCAATACACCGCTGTTCCGGCAAGATTTGGCCGCGCCGTTTGGCAGCGCGGGTGAGTTCGCGCATTTCATCGACATCACCAACGGGTCGTTCACCACCAACCTCGATCCGACGACGCTGGTCACGCCCGAGGGGCGGGCATTTCTCAAGGCGCGCGCCGGCGCGCTCGGCGAAGAACTGGCCAACGACTACGCCAAGATTCTGGCCGACACAGGGGTCACGGGTTTCCCGTTCGTCAAGGCGACGATGACCGGGAGAGTCAACGTGCCCGACAGCCTCGTCGGGCGTCGCGTCGATGAACAGAAGTTGCGCAGCCTGAAGGCCTACGTCGAGAACCTGGACGGGCCCGCCGCGCCGCCGGTCGACAAGGCTGCCGCCGCCCGAGGGCGCACGCTGTTCAGCGGCCAGTGCACGCGCTGCCACAATCTCGCACCAAATGCGGCGGTGACGTCGCGGCTGATTGAATTGAAGGACCTGTGGCCGGACTACCAACCGGAAGTGCTGGCCACGCGCATGCCGCCGCTCAGCCCGGTGCAGAATTCGCCGGGCGGGTACGACGACAAGATGATCGTCATCGATGCCAGTGATCGCGACAAGCGCGGACACGCCGTGGCGCTGCTGCTGGACCTGGCGCGCAAGCCGGCGTTTCTACACGATGCATCGGTACGCAGTCTGGACAACCTGCTCGATCCGGGGCGTGGCGCACGATCCCCGCATCCGTTCTATGTCGCCGATGCGGCGCGGCGGCAGGATCTGATTGTCTACCTGCACAGCCGCCAAGCGACGCGGCGGGGGAGGTAACCCGCCACAAGACGAAATACCAAACACGAAAGACGAAACACGAAGGCTTTCTTCGTTGGACCTATGCAGACGTTGGTCGACGGGCAGTCCACCGTTCGCATCGTGTGGTTCACGAAAACTCCGTCCGCGTCCGAATTTCGTCTTTTGTCTTTCGTCTTTTGTCTTCCGTCGTCATCAACGACACCACCCAGCCGGTCGCGAAGATGAGCGGAATGCCATACATCGCCCAGATCCAGGTGTAGCCGCCCGCTTCCCCGATGACGAGAAAGGCGCCAGCACCCCATACCACGCCGACAATGGCACTTGTCCACGCCGCCACAGTGGTCGCGCGCGGCCAGTGAAATCCAGCGAGCAACGCGAATGCCAAGCCGGCGACCGGGATGTTGGCGAGGATCAACCGATTCAAGATGTCATCGACAAGAAAGATCGCGCCGGCCCAGCTCAGCACCGCAAAGATCAGCAACAGGCCGCGTTGCATGACGACGCTCCGAGCCCGGGCCAGGCCGAAGTCGGCAGCAACCATCGCCGCCATCGCGGTCCACACGCCGGCCAGCGTGGTCAGCGCGGCGGCAAACAGCACCGCGAAGCCCACGCCGCGCGCCGCGGGCGGGAGCCACTCCAGCACCATTGACGGCACGGCCAGCTGCGCGTCCGCCAGGGCGGGATTGACGACGCGGTAATACGAAGCCGCCAGGACCATCGAACCATAGAGCAGAAAGACCAACACCGCCGAAATGGCGACGGCGACAAACGCCGTCCGTTCGTCTTTGGCGGCGAAGATCTTCTGGCCGTACCACGGCGCGGCGATGTAAGTGAAACAGGTCAACACAATCAACGACGTCACAAACCAGAACGGCAGTGCAGGATGCGACCACTGCGCAAGCGGTGACACCGTGAGTTGATCGGCGGGGAAAACCGACGCCAAGCCGCCGGCGGCGTGTCCGCGCCACACGCCGATGGCCAGGAGCACCGGGAACAGGACGATCGTAATCAAGAAACTAATGACGTCGCTTCTGACAAGTGAAACCAATCCGCCAGGCAAGACCACCGCGAGCCCGACGACGACCAGCGCGAGGGTCAGCGCGCTGAGGGGTAGCGCCGGCGCCAACGGTTGCAGCAGCAATCCCATCGACTTGACATAGGTCGCCGAGAACCCGGTCATCGCCAGCAGGAGCATCAGTGACGCAAATCGTCCAAGCGCCGGCGAATAGCGCTCCGCGAAGAGTTCCGCCACCGATAGCCGATTAAAGCGCTTCCACGGCTGCGCGACGGTGACGGTATAGAATCCGAGGCCAATCAGGAACACCAGCGGCAACGCCAGCGCCATCGGCCCGACACGGTAGCCGGCAGCACTGAAGGCGAGCAACGTGCTGGTGTTGAACTCCGTCATGACCAGCGTCGCGACCAGAGGAAAGAGCGTCAACGATCGGTCGGCGACCAGGAACGCGCGGGCGGTGTGCGCGCGCCGCCAACCGGCCCAGACCAGTAGCAACAGGAAGGCCGCAAAACCCGCGATGTCAATGATCGTCATGTTGTCTGCGGTCGACCACGGCTAAGCAGCAATGTTCGACGAGCCGTTCCGCGCGCGATTTGCGCCAGCCGTCGCCCCAGTCGCGCGTAGACTGGCGCGCCTCGGGGTGACCGCCAATGCGGTGACGGTTGCCTCTTGTCTGGTCGGCTGCGGCGCGGCCGTGCTGATCGGAACCGGTCATCCTCGACTGGGTATTGTGACGTGGATCATCAGTCGCCTCGGCGACGGGCTCGATGGCGTTGTCGCCCGCGAGAGCGGCCAGAGTTCCGCCTTCGGTGGCTACCTGGACATCACGCTGGACATGGTCGCCTATGCGGCAATGGTCCTCGGATTCGAGCGCCTTCATCCTGACGTCGGCATCGGGTGGTCGGCGGTACTCGCCGCCTACATCGTGGTGATCACCACGACCCTGGCGCTGTCCGACGCTGCACAGACGGCGCAGCGCGCTGTGAGTGCGACCAACCGCACGTTTCAATTCACCCGCGGACTCGCCGAGGCCGGAGAAACGACCACGATGTATATCCTGTGGGTGTTGTTCCCGTCACAGGTCTGGTGGTTGGTCTGGGTGTGGGTCTCGGCGCTCCTCATAACATCCTCGCAACGGACCCTGCTCGCCCGGCGGACCTTGTGATCTGGTGGGGCGCGAGGTGAGGCTTCAGGAGGTGGTTTTGCCCCACAGTTCGTCCAGCCGCTGCTGCCGACCGCAGTTCCAGCGGTAATACTTGTAGCGCACCGGGTTCTTCTTGTAATAGTCCTGGTGATACCCCTCGGCCGCATAAAACGTGCTGGCTGCCACGACCTCGACGCCGATCGGCTTGCCCAGGGTCGTCGCCGTCTTCGCCTTCGACGCCTCGGCCTGCTGTTGCTGTTCGGCTGACTGGTAATACACGCCCGGCCGATACTGCGGGCCGCGATCGCAAAACTGGCCGCCCGTGTCGAGCGGGTCGATGTTGCGCCAGAAGACGGTCAGCAGTTGCGCGTAACTCACTTTGGTCGGGTCGTAGACCACCTGCAAGGCTTCGGTGTGGCCGGTGCGCCCCGCCGAGACTTGCTCATAGGTGGGGTTCTTGGTTTGGCCGGCGGTGTAGCCGGATGTCGTCGAGATGACGCCGGGCAGAGCATCGAACGGCGGCTCCATGCACCAGAAGCAGCCGCCGGCAAAGATTGCCGTGGCGGTCTGTTGAGACGGCGTTGAGGCTTTCGCGTTCTGCCCGTATAGCGACTCGCTGGCGGCCCCCAGTAACGCGACAGTAGCGCTGACGATCACTGCGATCTGATAACGCCTCATGATGGTTGTCCTTGTGGTTTGAAGGTCATGGCCACACCGTTCATGCAGTAGCGCTTGCCGGTCGGACGCGGGCCGTCGTCGAAGACGTGACCCAGGTGCCCGCCGCAACGCCGGCAATGGACCTCGGTGCGGATGCCAAAGAGCGACTTGTCGATCGACGTTCCGACGGCGTTGGTAAGCGGAGCGGTGAAACTGGGCCATCCAGTACCGCTATCGAATTTCGTCGCCGTGGCAAACAGCGGCAAGTCACAGCCGGCGCAATGAAAGGTTCCCGCGCGTTTCTCAGCGTCGAGCGGGCTGGAACCGGCTCGCTCGGTGTCGTGACCGCGCAACACGCGAAACTGCTCCGGGGTCAGAACCTTGCGCCACTCGGCCTCGGTTTTGACAATCTCGAAAGGTCCTGGCGCGGCGGCGCCGTCGGTGTGCGCCGTCCCGGCTTCAGCAGTACAGCCCACCAGCGCCAGAGGGAAGAGTGCCAGAGCGCTTTGAAGAAACCTGCGTCGATACATGACTGCCTTCTTTCTACGGATGGAGAATACGGCTGAGGCGCGGCCAGCTAGGCAGCGCGCTTGCTGCAGTGCCCCTACTACTGCAATACCCGCACCTGTCAAATTTATTCCCGCGCCCCGCGGGGAATAAACGGCGTCGTCGCGGGTATCTAGCTGTGACTCCATGAATGACTCCGCCCTCCGCCAGCTAGTACATCCGCCGGACTGGAGGAATCCCACGCCGTCTGGTACCTACGACCTGGTCGTCCTCGGGGGTGGAACGGCTGGTCTGGTTGCTGCGATCGGCGCCGCCGGGCTAGGTGCACGCGTTGCGCTCGTCGAACGGCACCTGCTCGGAGGGGATTGCCTCAACACGGGCTGCGTTCCATCAAAGGCGTTGGTCCGCTCGGCGCGCGTCGTGGGGGAGTTCGCAGGCGCGGATGCGCTCGGCGTTACGGCTGAACAGGTCACCGTGGATTTTGCGCGCCTGATGGACCGCATGCGTCAGCGCCGCGCCACCATTGCCGTAAATGATTCGGCCGCACGGGTGCAACGGAGCGGCGTCGATCTTTACTTCGGCGACGCTTCGTTCGCCGACGCCCAGCACGTCGTCGTCGATGGCCAGCGGCTCAAGTTTGGCCGGGCGGTCATTGCCACGGGCGGGCGACCCGTCGCGCCGCCAGTCGCCGGCCTTGAGACGAGCGGCTACCTGACGAACGAAAGCGTGTTTTCGTTGACCGAGTTGCCGCGACGGTTGCTGGTGATCGGGGCCGGTCCGATTGGCTGTGAGTTGGCGCAGGCGTTCGGGCGCTTCGGCTCGCTCGTGACGCTGCTCGACCAATCGCCACGCGTGCTGCCTCGCGACGACGCGGATGCGGCGGCGATCGTGCAGAAGCAGCTCGAGATCGATGGGGTACGGTGCGAGCTCAATGTGCGGCTGCAGGACGTGAAACGATCGGCTGGCGGAACAACGGTGTCGTTCGTTGGCGCGGGTGCGGCAGGCGCCATCGCCGCGCACGAGGGCGATGCCATTCTCGTGGCGGCCGGTCGCGCGCCGAACACGGAAGAATTGAATCTCGGCGCCGCCGGCGTCGAGGTCAGTGCCCAAGGAGTCCTCGTCGACGATTATCTGCGCACGTCGAATCGGCGCATCTATGCCTCGGGCGACGTCTGTTCAGCCTTCAAGTTCACGCATGCAGCTGATGCGATGTCACGCATCGTCATTCAGAATGCGTTGTTCTACGGCCGGCGCAAGGCCAGCGCGCTGATCATTCCCTGGGTGACCTACACCCAGCCCGAAGTGGCTCACGTCGGTCTGTCCGCGACGGATGCGCAGGCGTCGATGGGCCGCGTGGCCAGCATCACCGTGCCACTCAGCGAAGTCGATCGGTCGATTGTGGACGACGAAGTTGAGGGGTTTGTCCGGGTGCAACACGAGAGTGGTCGCTTGCGAGGATGCACGATTGTCGCGCCACATGCCGGCGAATTGATCGGCCAGGCGACTTTTGCCCTGACCCAGCGCGCCACGTTGTCGGCGTTCTCAGCGACGATCCATCCGTATCCCACGGTCGGCGAATCGTTTCGAAAAGCCGGCGACGCGTACCGCCGGGGGTCGGTGACCCCGGCGCTGAAGATGTGGTTGGAACGCTACTTTCGGTGGACTCGATGAAGACCCCGGTGCGCATCGCCGCCGTCGCCGGCGTCATTGCGCTGGTGGCGATTGCCGCCTATCTGTTGCCGCTGGCGCGGTGGACCATCTCGCTTGCTGAGTGGGCAAGGAGCGCCGGATGGATCGGGGTTGCGCTGTTTGTCGTCGTCTATGTGCTCAGCACGGTTGCGGCGCTGCCCGGATCGATCCTCACTCTCGCCGCTGGCTTCGCCTATGGACCGGTCTGGGGGCTGGCAGTCGCGTCACCGGCGAGTGTCGCGGGCGCGACGTGCGCCTTTGCACTGGGTCGTACTTTTCTCCGCCGCTGGGCCGCCAATCTGGTGGCCAAGTCTCCGCGCGCGCAGGCACTCGACGCGGCAGTCGCCCGCGAGGACTTCAAGCTGGTGCTGCTGCTCCGACTCTCGCCGCTGTTCCCGTTCAATGTCCTCAACTACGCCCTCAGCCTGTCGACGGTGCGTCCCAGTCGCTATGTGATCGCGTCGGCGATTGGCATGTTGCCGGGCACCGCACTCTACGTGTATCTGGGTTCATTGGCGCCAGCTGCCGCCGACCTGGCCAACACCGGGGGCACCAGCCGGCTGGGACTGGTGGCGTACGGGGTGGGGTTGATGGCGACGATCGCCGTCGCCATCGTCGCCACCCGGGCGGCCCGGCGGGCGCTCGCCACCGCATTGCCCGATTCTGCGGCATGATCAAATCATGATCGCGTTCATCCTCGCGCTGATATGTGCGCCCGGGCTCCAGTCGCCTTCGTTCGACCACGCGTATCGTGGCTACCACGACGTGCTGCGCGCGCACATCGGGCCCTCAAGCGTGAACTATGCGGCGCTGAAGGCCGACCGGCGGCGGCTCGATGAGGTCGTGAAAAGCCTGTCGGTGCCGACCGCAGCAGAAGAAGCCTCATGGGACAAAGCGCGACGCATGGCGTTCTGGATCAATGCCTACAATGTGCTGACGCTCCGGGCGATTGTCGATCACTATCCGATTCAATCGCGCTGGTTGACGCGCCTGCCACGGAACAGCATCCGCCAAATTGACGGGGTCTGGACCACGCTGTCGTGGCCCGTGGCTGGTCGAACGGTGACACTGGACGATATTGAGCACCGTATTCTGCGCCCGGTCTTCAAGGATCCGCGCATCCACTTTGCCGTCAATTGCGCGTCGGTCAGTTGTCCGCCTCTTGCCGTCACGCCCTATCTGGCAGAGACGCTCGATGCACAACTCGATACGGCAGCACGGCGGTTCTTTGCGAGTGGGGAAGGCGTGCAGCTGGTCAACGGATCGCTGCGCGTATCGAGTCTGCTCAAGTGGTACGGCGGCGATTTCGTCGAGCAGTTCGCGCCGGCGATCGCCGGCTCGCGCGCGCCGGTTGATCGTGCCGTTCTTGGCGCCCTGGTCCGGTATGCGCCGGCCGCTGTTGCCGACGTCGCACGCAGCTACACCGGCACGATCAGGTTTCTCGATTACAACTGGGCTCTGAATGATCGGGAGGTCAGGTGATCTGGTGATCTGACGATCTAACGGTCTCAGCTTCGCTGCGATCATTGATCTCGAAAGCGGAGCTGAGAGTGTAGATCATCAGATCACCAGATCATCAGATCACGAGATTCGGAACGGTTCCACCAAGATGTCTGGGAGCGTCACGTCGTGTGGGTCGTCATGCCCCGCTACGCCAATCCTGATCTGATCCTGCGGCACGTCCGTGCGCAAGGTCCCGTGGATCCGATCCCACACGCTCAACCCGCTCGACCAATTGGCATTCATGTCGGCGTCATCCCTTGAATGATGAATGCCATGCATGCTCGGGGTGACCAGGAAATAGCCAAGTAGGCGCTCCGCAGCACGCGGGAGGCGGATGTTGGAGTGATGAAACAACACCGACAGCAGCGTGGCGCTCTGCCACAGCGCAAGCGTGCGCGGGCCGACGCCAATCAGCGCAATCTGGGCCGCCCGCCACGGCACGGACAGCGCCAGTTCGCCAAAGTGGAATCGCACGGCGGTCGAAGCGTCGAGGTCGAGATCCGCGTGGTGTACGGCGTGGAATCGCCAGAGCACCGGCGAACGATGCACCAGCACGTGCCACAGATACAGGGTGTAGTCGAGCGCGACGAGCGCGACCATTGTCGCCAGCCACGGGGGCAGCCCCAACGCGTGGACCAATCCCCATCGTCGACGCTCGGCGAGTCGCGCGAGTGGCATCACGACGGGTTGTTCGATCAGTTGCACCGCAGTCGCGGCCAAACCGGCCACGGCCAGGTTACGTCGGGCACGGCGCGACTTGGGCTCGTGCTGCCTCGCGCGCAATGGCTTGATGACTTCGACAATGGTCAGGACCGCGGCAAAGCCGAGGATGACCAGGCGGGGGATCATTTCAAACCAAGCTTCTGCTGCTTGGCCGGCGATGAATCACTGGGTGGTACGCCCGCTCGGATGCGCCACTCGCGCCATTTCAGCCTGAGGTTGGCCATCCGGTGGGATGGCGCTTGATAGCCATAGGCGCGATATGCGCCGGGCGGCACTTTGCCCTTACGTTCGACGAATGCCGCGAAGCGGTCAGCCCACGCGTCGATCGCCGCCAACGTGCGCGGCCGCTCGACCAGATGCTCAGCCTGGTTGTCACTGTACGGCTGATCCCTGCCGAACTCTTCATAGATCCAGAGATCGTCCGGAACTTCGACGCCACCATATCGGCATTGCCACACCAGCGGCGCGTAGGTGTCGCGCTCGTTGTCGAACGGCTCCTGTGTGGGATCGAAGTAGGCACGGTGTTTGAGAATTTTGGGCCGGCCGGAGTCGTCCAGTTCGTCGCCGCCGGCGTCGCCGTAGCAAAAAAATGCGGCGGTGCGGCCCTCGAGATGATTCTGACTGAGCGGTGGCCAGGCGGGTGAGTGCTCCAATTTTGCCGCGAGTTCAGGATTCTTGTGGTCGATCAGTTCTTCACGCGGGTTGCCGCCATTCATGCAAACCAGACGGTCGAACAGCAGCTTGAGATTACTCGAGGGCGCGTACCAATTGACCGGGCCGACGAACGCCCACGCGTCCGCGAGATCGAGCCGCGCGTAGAGATCCAGATCCCACATCAGATCGGGTTCGTCTTCGTTATCCGGTTCGTAGCAGTTGCATGGCCAGACGCACAGCGCCATCGATGTCGAGACGCAGGCGTTGCAACTCTGGATGCGGGCGCGCCCGTAGACGTTGCCGAGATCTTCTAGATCGATTTCCCACGCCGCGGGGAGTCGCTCGGCGACCCGTAAGGCGAGGGTGCGCGCTTTGCCGTCGACCCCGGGGCAGTTGTATTGCCGCCGGTCTGAGCCGGCGAGCACCAAGACGCGAAACGGCCGCTGTTCGAGCGGCAGCGCGCCGTTCGCGTCATTGGGTTTCATCAGCGTTTCTCGAGGCTCTTGGCCTTCTCGAGATGACCGGCGACAGCCGCCCGGGTGTCGGTCAGATGCTTCTTCACGGCATCGTGCTGAGCCATGCCCATGAGCTTAGTGTCGATCATCTGCAAGACCTCAGTGTGCCCCTTGACCATCGCCTCGATGTACTTGCGCTCGAAGTCGTCGCCGGTCAGAGCGGTGAGCTCGGCCAATGCGGTCGCACCCTTGAGACGCTCGGCATCGACGGCCGCCGTTTCGATGGGTGTGATGGCTGTCTTCTGGGCCAGCATCATTGCCATCTCGAGGTTCGTGCCATGCTCCTGGTGGAGCATGCGGGCATACTCCATCACCGGCCCACTGACCTTTTTCTTCTGAGCCTCCACCGCGGCCAGGATTTCGTTCTCGTTAACCGCACCCACCAGGCCAAGGACTTCAGCGTCGCCGCTCGCCGCCATCGTGGTGCCGTCCGCTTTCATCGCCCGCACCGGTGAACCCGGCATCACTGACACATCAGCGTCGGAACCGTCGAACGCCGTGGGATCGAACTGGAGCGCGGTCACGTAGGCGGGATTCTCGCCCTTGGCGTCCTGACCGACGATCTGTCCGAACGCCATGCGCGCTTGCTTGGCGTCCTTCTTTCCGGTGACGATATCGTGCGCGAGGTTCAGGGTGAGGATGTTGTGCCCTTCGATGTCGCACCGCGCTGACATCTCGCCGACTGTGCGATCAAGCGTGACGCTGCCGTCATACGCGTAGAGCGCGGTCGCCTTGTCCGACGGGATGCGGTAGTCGATGGTGTGCTGCAGGAAGTCCATGTGCGGCTTGGGGAAGTCATGCGGGTCTTCGACGCGCGTCACGGTGATGCGCTTGTAGGGGCCTTTGCGGTGCCACACCAGCTTTTCGCCCGTCGCTTCCTGTGGCGCACCGTAGGCCGCCATCATCTGCCGTGCGGCGACGACCTGACGTGGTCCCCAGGCCTTGATGATGTCGTCAACATTGTCGTCATCGACCGGGCGTGGAGTGGTGGTCGCGCTGGCCGCAGCGGCGTCCGGATTAGCGGCGGGCGGCGCCGGCGAACAGGCGGCGAGGGAGACGAGGACGGCGACGGCAACTAGGGTCAAGGGTTTCATCATCACTACCTTATTAATCCGACCGAGTCATCAATTACCTGCAGTGTGAAATAAGAAGGGGGACACCGGAAAGGTGTCCCCCGCGTGAGATCGGTGCGGATCCCGCCGAACTAGACGGAATTGATCGGGCCGTTGACGCCGTTGGGGAAGAACAGCCCGCGCCTCGTGCCGCTGGGAGCTCGTGGACCAAAGACAATCGACAGAACCTGGCCCGGTGTGCGAATGGCCGTCAGGCCCTGCGCGTCGGTGCTGATCAGGCGTGAACCAATTTGCGGCGGCGCGCCGACGACAATATCGACATCGTCGACCGGACCGAGATCGGGAATGCCCCGCTGCAATAGTTGCAGACGGATCGCGCCGGTATGGAGACCTTCCGCCAGTGCCACGCGAGCGGCGATGGCAAGGACGTCTTTGCTGAGCAGCGGTGCGGCGCCGCCATAGGCAGTGATCCCGGCGTCTTCAAAGACGCGGGCAGCCTGCAGGAAGCGCGCGATCGTGGTCACCGCGCCCGGAGCAAAGTCAATGGTCGGCTTGGCAATTGCGGCGCTCCCAAGCACTTGCCGAAACAGCAGCACATGCTGCCGTTCGTCGTAGGCCAGTTCGTTGGCCAGCTGTTCCAGTACGCGGTCCCCGCCAAAGTCCAACCGCCCAGCGCCGGTCGTTGGGCCCTGGTTGCCGATTCCAGAAATCGGAATGTTATGCGGGGCCTGGTTGATCGTGACGCCGCTGGTAATAACGGTGTAAAACTCCGCCTCGAGATATTCGAGGTTCAAGGCGAACTGGAGAACCGCGACGTCGGTCGCCGTCAAGTTCTGCGCCTCGGCTTCTGAGGTTGCGCCGTCGATCAGACCGGCGGCGCCAATGGCGAATCCGGCGGCGATAGCGGACTTGGCAAACTTTCGACGGCTAACTGCGCTGTCGATGAGGTCGTGCAGGGTTTCCTGCTTGGTCATACTGGCTCCTTGGTAGAGGCCCCGGCTTCTCACCGAAAGGGGAGGGGGCGCGCTTAACACTGAGCACTAATCGCGCCAACTAGTTTGCCCGCTGATGTCGGGAAGAGGCCTACGCGCGTTTGTACACATCAGCGAACGATCAGGGTTCAGCCCTGCCATCCAATGACAGCGGTCGGAACCCGTCTGCTACTTCTTGGTATCAGACCGTGCGGATCGTGCCGTTCACACCATTCGGGAAGAAGCCGCCGCTGAACGCACCAGCCGACCTGTTGGCAAAGACAATGGCCAATACCTGTGACGGCGTGCGCGCCGGCGTGAGGCCTTCGTTGAACACATTGAACAAGCGGCCGGCCGGCGACGCCAGCGGCGGGACGTCGACGTTGTCGAGTTGCGGCACCGGGATGTTGCGGTCATAGACCAGGTAGCGTAAGACACCGACGTGTTGCGCCTCGGTCAGTGCGATGCCGGCCGCTGCGGCGAGGATCTGGCGGCTGCTGATCAACGGCGCGGCGCCGTTGTACGCCGTGACGCCGACGTCTTCAAACGCGCGTGCGAGGGTCAAGAACTCCGCGACGCTGCGATAGCCGATGCCGAGCGCTTCGAGATTGATCGCTGGTTTGGCGATCGCCGCGCTGCCCAGTGCGCTGCGCAGAAATCGCACGTGCATCTGCTCTTCGTTGGCCAGGGCCAAGGCGACCTGCGTCGCGCGATCATCCAATGCCACCATCCCGCCGCCGGTCGTCGCACCTTGGCTACCAACGCCGCCGACGCCAATCCCGAGATCGGCAATGCGACGCCCGGTCGTGACGACCGTATAAAACTCTGCCTCGAGGTATTCAAGGTTCAGCGCGAAGTTGAGGATATCGACGTCGGTGATTGACTGCGCCTGCGCCTCAGACGACGAGCCATCGATGAGACCAGCGGCACCAATCGCGAAACCGGCCGCGACAGCAGACTTGGCGAATTTGCGACGGCTGACAGAACTTGCGACGAGATCCTCGAGCGCTTCTTGCTTCGTCATTCGGGGGCTACTCCTTGTCGTCGCATCTCTGATGACGCGATAGACAGCACCCTCCAAGCAGGAACGAGTCCGTCGCTCGAATAGCCCAAAAGGCCCCTGAAAACGATAACGTGAGGGGAAGACAGCTACACCGTCTGCGTCACGGAAACCGCATCTGTCTGTTCGCGTGTAGGTCGTTTGCTGTCAAAAGCGTGCACGAGCTGGGGTATCCAGAACGCGCACCGCCTGGTCAAATCGGCTAAGCTGGCAGACAGATGGGTGTGGTTGGCAGCACAGCTCAGGCGATAACCAAGCGCGCCGGTGTTCTAGTCACCCAACGCTTGCATACGCTGCCGCGACGGCGGGCCGATCCCGTCGCGGAACGCGCCGCCCTGCAATCGATTGTTGGCAGGGTTTTCCGCTCCACGCATGATCTCTTTCAAGACGTCGCCAACGTCGCGCTCGCACTATGTGACGCGCACTCGGCCGGCGTCAGCATCCTCGCCGACGATGGGTTGACGTTCGTGCGAGCGTCGTTCGCCGGCGCCTGGCGCGGGTTGCCGCACAGCCAGGCGCCGCGCAGCCTGAGCCCTTACGGTCTAGTCCTCGAGACGAATGCGTCGCAGTTGTTCTACCGTCCGCAACGCTATTACGAATTCTTGCAGGGCGCACAGCCGGAGGTGATCGAGGGCTTGCTGGTACCGTACCAGCGCGACGGCGTCACGGTTGGCGCGGTCTGGGTGGCCTCGCACGACGAGTCGCGGCATTTCGACGGTGAGGACGAACGCCGGCTGCGCGCGATCGCCACCTGCGCAACCGCGGTGCACAAGGTCGCCGACGCTCTTGAAGAAGTCAGAT
Organism: Vicinamibacterales bacterium; assembly: GCA_035575715.1. GTDB lineage: Bacteria > Acidobacteriota > Vicinamibacteria > Vicinamibacterales > UBA2999 > JACCSI01. The sequence goes on from DATLXN010000003.1 coordinate 27,109, forward strand.
ACGGCCTGCTCGCTACCGAGCAGCTCGCGCAGTCGCTGGTTCATCTGAGCGGGGCCATTCGCCCGATACGCGATGTGTCGTCGCAGTCGGTGCGGACCATGGCGCGTCCTCGCCTGAGTGCGCGCGAGTCCGAAGTCGTCGTGCTGGTCGCGCAGGGCTACACCAACCAGGCGATCGCCGAGGAATTGCGGGTCAACGTCAAGACCGTATCCACTTATCGCTCGCGCGCGACGGACAAACTTGGGTTTCGCAACCGCGCCGACTTTGTCACCTATGCACTCGACGAAGGCTGGCTGGGCTCGGTATGACCGCCCAGCCATCGCCCAGCGTGCCGGCAACGCCCGGCGTCGTCATCACATCATTACTCGAGCAGCGCAGAGAACGCGCGCCCGACTACGGCGCCGAGGCCGAAGCGCTGGTTTCGATACTCACGGTCCTGGGGTCGGCACCCGAATCGGTGCTCCAGCAACTGGTCACCGTGGCGTTGCGGCTGTGTGACGCCGATTCGGCTGGCATGAGCCTGCTGAGAAAGACACCTGCCGGCGACGAGGAGTTCTACTGGCCAGCCATCGCCGGCAGCTGGCAGACCTACATCGGCGGGACCACGCCGCGCACGGACTCGCCGTGCGGGGTGGTGTTCGATGCGAACGCGCCGCAACTCGTGTCGCACCCGGAGCGCTGCTACAACTACTTCGCCACCGCCGAACCGCCCGTCGTCGAAGGGCTGCTGGCACCGTTCTACGTTGACGGCAAAGCGACGGGGACGGTGTGGGTCGTCAGTCACGACGAGGACCACAAGTTCGACTATGAAGACTTGCGGCGTCTGCAAAGCATCGCGCGGTGCGCCACAGGCGCCTACCAGATCGCGATGTCGCTCGACAGCATCGGGGCCAGTCGGAGCGCCGTCTCGGCGGTCGAAGCGCAATTGAAACAGCTCGAACAGCGTCGCGATCCAGGCGTCGCGGACGGTCACGCGCCACTGAGCGCCCGCGAACGTGAAGTCGTGCGGCTGGTCGCGCTTGGCCATACCAATCAAGCGATTGGTGAATCACTGGGATTGAGCATGAAGACGGTCGAGACCTACCGCGCACGCGCGACTGACAAACTTGGCGTGACCACCCGCGCCGACCTGGTGCGGTTTGCGGTGGCGCAGGGGTGGCTCGGTTAACGCGGCACCTTGTTAGGCGGGCTGGCAGGGATGCAGGTCGGTGTATCCTGCCAACGTGAAGACTGCGTTTCTCACTGTCGGCGCCCTTCTGATCGTGATCGGCGCTCTCGGTTTTGTTCAGGATCCCATTCTGGGCATCCTTTATGTCGGCCCTCTCCAAAACCTGATCTACGTCGGCGCGGGGATTGCGGCGATCGGCGCCGCGATGTCTGGTATCGGCACAATGCGCTTGTGCGGACGGATGCTCGGGATTGCGTTCGGCGGACTCGCTATCGCGGGCTTTGCGACCGGTGGGCTGTTTGGATTAGCGACATTGACGCAGGCAGCCAACTATCTGCATGTCGCCGTATCGCTCCTGTTCCTGTACTACGCGCTGCTGGCGCCGCCGGTCTAACCGCACCTGCGCACCCGCCGACCTGCCCACCCCGCGCCTAAGGCCATGACCGGTTTTCCGCTTCGCGACCATCGCAGTTGCCTCATGCTGTCGCAGTTGGTGCTCGACCTGATCGAGCACGATAAGGCGGCACTGGGGAAGCTCCGGCGACTTCGTAAGGGCGCCGCGTTGTGGGGACCGACCGACAAGCCCGACCACATGTACGTGTTGACAAGCGGTCAGCTACAGATCGCGACGACCGACGATCGCGGGCGCGAGTCGCTGCTGCAGACCGTGGTGGCGGGGGAGCCGTTTGGCGAATTGTGCTTCTGCGCCGAGGACGGCGGGATGCGCCGCTCAACAGCGGCGGCAACTGATCACTCGGAAGTCACCGTGATTGCCTATACCTCGCTCCTGAGATATCTGCACGCCCGACCGGATCTTCTGGATGCGGTGGTGATGACATTCTGCAGTCGCCTGAACGAGTGCCAGTTACGCACCGAGGCACTCGGGCATCGCGATGCCGAGCAACGGATTGGCCGCCTGCTGCTGATGCTGTCGGCGCGACCACATATGCCCGACCGGCCAGAGGCCACCCTCGCGGTGACCCATCGCGAACTTGCGCTGATTGCCGACCTGACGCGATCGCATGTCACCGCCATCCTCAACCGTTTCAAGTTAGCGGGCGCCATCGACTACAAACCGGCCGGGCCGCTGGTCGTCCGCCTCGCGGCGCTGCAGCAGCTGCTGGGCAGCGACAGCCAACGCCGATCACGCCGCACCCTGCGCCGCCCGCCGCGTGACGGATCCCGCTGACCCAGGTTTCGAGGCCAAGCCCGCCAACCTCGCGACACGTGTAAGCTGACCCGGTATGGGTATCCAAACTGACCTGATTCATCGCGGCGAGCGGCCGGCGCCAAGTGCATCGACGGCCCTGACGACACCAATCTACGAAACCGCGACCTTTGTTTTTGACTCAGCGCGGGATGTCGAGCGCTACCAGGACGGGAGCCTCTCGGCCTTCCTTTATTCGCGCTACGAAAACCCGACGCTGGTGGCGCTCGAAGAAAAGATGGCCGCAGTCGACGGGGCCGAAGCGTCGCTGGTGTTCAGTTCAGGAATGGCGGCGACCGCCACCGCCATGTTCGGATTGCTCAAGGCCGGCGACGAAGTGGTCTGCGCCTCGGCGGTTTACGGCGGCACGTTCCATTTGATCGAGCGCCTGCTCACCGGCTTTGGTATCGAGCGCCGCTTTGTCTCGCTCGAGGAGTTGCGGGATCCCGCGCGCGTGATCGGCCCGCGGACCAAACTGCTCTGGTTCGAAACGCCGATCAATCCCACGCTGCGCTGCGTCGAGATTGCGCCCATTGTCGCGGCTTGCCGCAAGGCCGGCGTGTTGTCCGGCATCGACAACACCTTTGCCAGTCCGATCAATCAGCAGCCACTCGCAATGGGCGTCGACCTGTCGATGCAGAGCGCCACGAAATATCTCAACGGCCACAGCGACGTCACCGGCGGCGTCCTGTCTGGATCGAAGACCGTGCTGGCGCCGATCAACAAGACCCGCCGGTTGTTAGGGGGCGTGATGGATCCTCAGCCGGCCTACGCGCTCAGTCGCGGTATGAAGACATTGCCGTTACGTGTGGCGCGCCACAACGCGAATGCGATGGCGGTGGCGACCGCGCTCGAAGGCCACTCCTCAGTGGCGCGCGTCTATTACCCGGGGTTGACCTCGCACCCGGACCACGCCATTGCCGCGAAGCAAATGAGCGGCTTTGGCGGCATGGTCTGTATCGACGTCAAGGGCGGGCAGGCCGGCGCCTATAAGGCGTTCGATGGTCTCAAGGTCATTAAACGCGCGGCATCGCTGGGCGGCGTCGAAAGCCTGTGCAGTCTGCCGATCCTCACGTCGCAATACGGATTGACTGACGAGGAACTGGAGAAGGCCGGAGTGACGCGCGGCATGATGCGCTTGTCGATCGGCCTTGAAGACCCCGAGGACCTGATTGCGGATCTGCGACAGGCGTTGGAGTAGTCTGGCGTGGTGACCGCTGACAACACACCTCGACAGAAAGATGAGCCGACGGCCGATCCCGCTGCGCGTGCGGACGGTTCGTTCTTCGGCACCACACCGGCGCTGACCATCCTGGCGGTCTGTGCGCTCATTTTCCTGCTCCGCTATATGCAGGAGGTGTTGATCCCGTTCGTCCTTGCTGGATTGACCTTCTACGCACTCGACCCGATGGTCGATCGTCTGCAGCGCTGGCGTGTCCCCCGTGCGCTCGGTGCAGCGGTGATGTTGCTCATCGTCCTCGCCGGCGTCGGTGGACTGGGCTACAGCCTCGCGGACGATGTGGTCGGGGTGATCAACGATTTACCGTCGGCCGCGCAAAAATTGCGCGTGAATCTTCGACCAGATCGCGACGCCGCGCCGAGCACCATGGACAAATTGCAGGAGGCCGCGACCGAACTCGACAAGACCGCAGCCGAAGCGGCCGGGCCGACTGACGTGCCGCAAGGCGTGGTGCGTGTGCAGATGGAGGAGCCGACGGTCAAACTCAGTGACTACATTCGCTGGGGCCCACTCAGCATCGTTTCGCTGCTGGGCAGCGCGGTCATGGTGCTCTTCCTCGCTTACTTCCTGCTGCTGACCGATGACCTGTTCAAGCGCAAGTTGGTGGAGCTGGCCGGCTCGACCCTGGCGACGAAAAAAGTGACCGTCGAGGTGTTACGTGACATCGCCCTGCAGATCGAGGCGTTCATCCTGGTCCAGGTGTTCACCAGCACGGTGGTCGGCGTCGCGACGTGGTTGGCGCTGTGGTGGTTCGGCCTCGACAACGCGCCAGTGTGGGGCTTGTTCGCCGGGCTGCTGAACTCGATTCCCTATTTTGGTCCGCTGATTGTCACCGGCGGGTTGACGGTCGTCGCCTATGTGCAGTTCGGCACGCTCGAGCGGACCGCGGCGATCACCGGTATCGCCCTCCTGATCACGACACTTGAGGGCTGGATTCTCACGCCGATGCTGATGGGCAAGGTCGCACAGATCAATACCGTGGCGATTTTTGCCGGGCTCGTCTTCTGGAGCTGGATGTGGGGCATTTGGGGACTGCTGCTGGCGGTGCCGCTGCTGATGGTGATCAAGTCAGTGTGCGACCGGATCGATTCCCTGCAGCCAATCGGCAAACTGCTGGGGGAGTGAAGTGCTGAGTGCTGAGTGCTGAGTGCCGCTTTGTCGTAGCTGGATAGCGGGCCGAGTATTCTTTTCTTCTCAGTCAAAATCGCTTCGCCCCTCGGCGCGGTGGTGCTGATGTTGCTTAGCAACACACCAGACATTACCGATGTTCGAGCACACCTTTGAGCGCCGCCGTCGCCGCCCAGTAGCCACACATCCCGTGCACGCCACCGCCAGGTGGCGTCGAACTCGAACACAGGAACAGGCGCGGATTCGGCGTGGTGTAAGGGTTCCACCGCCGCGTCGGGCGAAACATGAATTGCCCGAAATCATTCGCGCCACCGCCGATGTCGCCGCCAATCATGTTGGCGTTGTGCTGGTGCATCGCTGCCGGCGGCATGACGTGTCTCGCGAGAATGAGATCGCGAAAACCGGGCGCGAAGCGTTCGATCTGGTTTTCGATGTGGTCGGTCCTGTCAACGGTCGACCCGTTGGGCACGTGACAGTAAGCCCAGCCGGTGTGATGGCCGGCTGGCGCGCGCGTGACATCGAACAGGCTCTGCTGCGCCACCAGCACAAATGGTCGCTCGCAAATCCGTCCATTCACGGCGGCGGCCTCCGACGCGGCAACTTCCTCGAAGGTGTTACCCAAGTGCACGGTGGCGGCGCGGTGGCATTCGGGCGCCGTCCAGGGGATCGGTCCCGAGAGCGCCCAATCGAGTTTGAACACGCCCGGGCCATGACGGAAGGCGAGGAGTTGTCGACGGTAACTATCCGGCAGCGCCGTTCCGGCAATGCGAGCCAGCGCCACCGGGGGCAGGTCGAACAGCACCGCCCGAGTAGCAGGCAGATCGTCCATCGATCGCACTTCGCGCCCGACCTCGATCCGCCCCCCGAGGGCACGCAAGTAACTGGCGAGACTGTCGACGATCTGTTGCGACCCACCCTTGGCGCATGGCCAATCGACCACATGGCCGACCAGCGCGAGCACCATGCCGAAGGACGCGGATGCCGTGGCATCGAGCGACACAAACGAGTGCGCCGCGCAACCGGCAAAGAGCGCACGGGCGTTGCGCCCCTCGAAGTGGCTGCGAACCAGGGATCTACAACTGCGCAGCCCGGTCGCGCCGAAGCGAGCCATCAACAGCGGGTGGCGCGGGATTCGAATCGGACGGAGGATCTCCGAGAAGAACGCGTCGGCGCGCGCGGCGTAGGGCTGCATCAGGCGGGCCCACGCCTCGCCATCGCCGCCCAGCGTCTCGGCGGTGGCAGCGATCGAGCGATGCAGCACGGCCGCTGTGCCGTCATCAAACGGATGGGCCAGCGGCGCAGGCGCCTGGACCCACTCGAGCCCGTGCGCCGCCAGTGGCAACCGCCGCAACAGTGGCGACACCACACCCATCGGGTGGATCGCCGCACAAATGTCATGGTGATACCCGGGCAAGGTGAGCTCGGCCGTCCGGCACCCGCCACCAATGGTGTCCTTGGCCTCGACCACCAATACCGAGCGTCCCGCTTCGGCGAGGACGACGGCAGCCGCAAGTCCGTTGGGACCGGCACCGACCACGACAGCGTCGTAGGAATGCGTCACGCGGTTTTCATCATATCGAGTCACAACGGCGAAGGGTTGATTCCGCAATTGGTCAAGGGTGGCCATCACGTGGTGTTACTGAGCCGCGGCGCCGAACGGGCTGCTGAAGAGTGGCCCGATCAGGTCGAGGCCTATAGCGCCGATATCACGAGCGCGACTGATCTCACCGGTGCAGCGAACAACTGCGACGCTGTAGTGCATATCACCGGCATCGTTTCGGAGACCCTGCCCGACATCACCTTTGAAAATGTCAATGTCAAAGGCACCCAGAACCTGTTAGGCGAAGCCACCCGCGTCGGCGCGCCCCGGTTTATCTACGTGTCATCGCTCGGCGCCGATCGCGGCACCTCGGAGTACCACGCGTCGAAACGGCGCGCCGAGGCATTGGTTCAGGACTACGCCGGCGAATGGCTCATCCTGCGGCCGGGAAACGTCTACGGCCCGGGTGATGCGGTGATCTCCCAGCTGCTGAGCATGGTGCGGACGCTCCCCGCAGTTCCGGTGGTGGGTGACGGCAACCATGCTTTTCAGCCGATCTGGTACGAGGATCTCGGATGCGCCATCGCCAAAGCGCTGGATCTTGATCGGTCGCGCACCGTCTATGAGCTGGCCGGCACGGAGACGACGACACCCAACGATTTGCTCGATCGATTTCAAACGTTGACCAACCGTCAGTCGGTGCGGATCCCGATCCCGGAGTTCCTGGCGCGCATGGGTACGCGTCTGGCCGACATGGCGGGCGTGACGTTGCCAATCAACGAGTCGCAGTTCCTGATGCTGGTCGAAGAGAACGTCGTCCACGAGCCGAACGGCAATGCGCTCACTGCCGTATTCGCCGTCACGCCCACGCCACTCGCCGAAGGACTGCGACGCCTCGCGGATGTGCAACCGGAGCAACAGCCGGCTGAGGGCGTGGGTGGCCTCGAGCGCAAGCGATTCTGGGCGGATATTACCGGCTCGTCGTTCGATGCTGCGGCACTGATCGAACAGTTTCGCCAGTCGTGTACCGACGTGATGCCGATTGAATTTGCCGCCGAACCTGGGGCGCCGCAGGAAGTCGTCGAAGGCGCAACATTGACGGCAGCGATCCCGTTGCGCGGCAACATTCAGATCCGCGTCGAAGAGATCGCCGCCGACCACGTGACCTTCGCCACGCTGCGCGGTCACCCACTCGCCGGCGTGGTCCGTTTCGACGCCGTCGATCTGCCCGATGGTGCCGTCCGCTTCGCGGTCAACGTCTTCGCGCGGGCGGCAACGGTGTTCGATTGGGTCGCGATGAGCACGGGTGGGACCGTGGCCCAGAACTCCAACTGGCGTACGGTCGTCGAACGCGTCGTTGAGTTGAGTGGCGGCGATACCACCGGCGTGCAGCAGGAGAGCGAAGTCCTCGACGAGAATGCTGCTGAAGAAGCCGAGTCGTGGATCGCGGAACTGATTGCCGGCCGCCGCCGTGTCGAGCACGAAGAGAAAGTCGCAGCGTTGTAGGCGGGTTAGTGGGACACCGGCTCGGTGGTGTCCTTGGCGTCCTTCGAGTCCTTGGCCTCTTTGCCATCCTTGGGGCCGTGCCGGTCGTATTCGTGCAGGAAGGCGAGGACCAGTTCGAGCATCCGCTGATTAATCCGACTGCCCTCGTAGGTGCCGAACTTACGCTGGAACGCTTCGAGCGGAACCACCGCCTTGGCCATCGTGCGATGCCCGCCGGCACTGCCGATGTCATTGAACCAGCGGCGAACGAAGTCGCCGGCATTGCGCGAATAGCCAAGGTTGCGCACGGAGACGATAAAACTGTCGTTGACCACGCCGCAGATCACCGACCATTGGACGTTCTCGAGCTGCAGATAGAAGTCGGCGACGTAGGGAATGAAGTCCTCGCGTGACGGCTCACCGATAAACGCGCAGAACACGTGTTCGACCATCCGGCCCTGCTGCCACGCCTTGATCACGAAATCGAGGCGCTCGCCAGTGATTTCCGAGCCCTCCATTTTGCGGATCATCGTCGCGTCGGCGAGCGGGTAGAGGTACGAAAACGCATCGAGATCGGCCCGATTGGCCTGACGATTGAAAAACAACGTGTCTGACTTGATCGCGTAGAGCATCGCCGTGGCGGTGCGCTCCGAGATGTCGATGTCGACAGCACGCAAATGTTCGGTCAGGATCGTCGACGTCGAGCCGTAGTCGGGCCTGATGTCCTTGAACACCGCGTTGTAGCCGGTCATCTCCGGATGATGGTCGATGACCAGGTCAACTTGCGGCAACAAGCCGGGAAAATAATGCGGCTGCACGTCGACCAATGCGACACGGTCGAAGCCTTTGATCTGCTCGGCGGTCAACACTTCGATCTGTAGATCGAGCAGTTTCAGCATGCGTAGATTTTCTGGGCGGCTGACACCGTACATGCATCCGATGATCGCGGTCTGCCTGGTGCGGCGCAGCAGGTTGCGCAACGCCAGCCCGCTGGCGATCGCATCGGGATCCGGATCGTTATGCAGCAGGATCAGCACCCGATCGGCATCCGACAGGTACCGTTGATACTGCTGGACTTTCTGCCGAGCGACCGAGCGCCCTAATTCCATGATCAGGGGAGGCCCGGTGAGCTCAGCGAGCGTCAGGCTGGTAATTTCGGGAAAGTCGTGACGGAGTTCGTCGGCACGTCGCGCGTCTTCGGGAGTGGTCCCCAGCACCCAGACCAGCGTGCCGCCGGCCGCCCGAATCGCCTGCAAGACTTTACGGAGTGATCGCCGGCCGTTGTCTTCGACGATGACGCAGGTGCCGGGGGTGACGTCGCCTCGGACATACGTATCGACACGTTTGGCGTCGCCAACACTGACGCCGAAACTGGTTTGGTCAAAGCGTCTGGCAAGGGCCGGACTCTCCACCACCACGTCGAGCTCGCAACTGGGCGTGAGGACGGCATCGAGCAACCGCACTACCAGTTCCGTGTGACAGACCGCGAGACACCTCATCTACGGAAACTCTCGCGCCCCGTCTCGGGGGTTTTCATAACGGCGACTTCACATTATACGCCTCGTGTTAGATTGCGCTCAGCCCACATGCCCGCAACCCTGACAATCCTCGGCGCCCTGTTGATCGGGACGATGCTCGGGGCGGGGTGGTGCGAGGGCTCCGCACAAACGACCTTCCGGGCAGGTGTCGATTTGGTCACCTTTGGGGTCACCGTCGTCGACCGCAAGGGGAACCTGGTCACCGACCTCACCGCGACTGATTTCGAGGTGCTCGAAGACGGTCAGCCGCAGGCGATTACGTACTTCACGCGCGGGTTGGCGGAGGGAGAGACCGGCCCCACCCATCTCGGCCTGATGCTGGACACCAGCGCCAGCATGGACGCCGACCTGAAGCTGGCGCGCAGCGCCGCGGTGAAGTTTCTCAACCTGTTGCCGGAAGCCGAAGACATCACGCTGGTCGACTTCGACACCGAGGTCCGTGTGACCCGCTATCCGCAACGCGATTTTGCCCGGCTGGTCGAGCGTATCCGGATGCGCAAGGCCGAGGGCTGGACGGCCCTCTACGACGCGCTGGGGGTGTATCTCGACGGGGCAGATGGTCGGAGTGGCCGCACCGTGCTGGTGATGTATACCGACGGCGCCGACTCACGCTCGCGCCTCAGCTTCACCGAGGTGATGAACATGCTCCGCGCGTCGCCGGTCACCGTGTATGCGGTCGGTCTGGTCGAACACGCCGGGTCAGCCCGTAACGAGTCACGGATGCGGATGCAGCAGATGGTGGAAGCGACCGGCGGCCAGGTCTTCTTTCCGTCACAGCTCAAAGACCTCGACGCGTCCTACCAAAAAGTACTCGCCGAGATCAAAGCGCAGTACCAACTGGGCTATGCGTCCTCCAACCCCGCGCAGGACGGCAAATGGCGGAAGGTCGAAATTAAAATCAAGCGTCCGGACGTCAAGCTGCGAACTCGGAAGGGGTACTTCGCAACATACAAGCCTCGTTGATTTTGTCGTTCTACTTACCAAGCTCGACAGTGGCGTCTTTGTACTTTTATAGGACGCCTCCCGTGACAGACAATAATCGCCCGACGCGTGCCCGCTTACACGCCTATCTATTTATTACCCAAGCCTCGGAGATTGCATGGCGACTGCCGCGACCCAAGCTACTGACATGCTCGACCAGAAGCGCCTGCTCAAGGTGCTGTCCGACTACAAACGCGGAGATTTTTCCGCGCGCATGCCCTCGGACCGGACCGGCATGGCCGGCAAGATCTGCGACACGCTCAACGAGTGTATCGAGCGTAATCAGCGACTGACGAGCGAGCTGCAGCGGCTCAGCGCGGTGGTCGGCAAGGCCGGCAACATCAAGCAGCGCGCATCGCTGCCCAGCGCTGAAGGTGATTGGGAGGCGGCGGTCGACGCGGTCAACGCCTTGGTCTCCGACCTGGTGCAGCCGACGACAGAAGTCGCGCGGGTCATCGGCGCGGTGGCCAAGGGCGACTTGTCGCAGAGCATGGCGCTCGAAATCGACGGCCGGCCGCTGACCGGCGAGTTTCTGCGCTCGGCCAAAGTCGTCAACACCATGGTCGATCAGCTCGGGACATTTGCCTCCGAAGTGACGCGCGTGGCGCGCGAGGTCGGCAGCGAGGGCAAGCTTGGTGGCCAGGCGGTCGTCAAGGGCGTGGCCGGCACCTGGAAAGACCTCACCGACAACGTCAATTCGATGGCCGCCAATCTGACCAGCCAGGTCCGGAACGTCGCGGAAGTGACCACGGCGGTGGCCAACGGGGACTTGTCGAAGAAGATCACCGTCGACGTCAAGGGCGAGATGCAGGCGCTGAAGGAAACCATCAACACGATGGTCGACCAGCTCAGTTCGTTTGCGTCGGAAGTCACGCGCGTCGCCAAGGAAGTCGGCACCGAAGGCAAACTGGGCGGCCAGGCCGAGGTCAAAGGCGTGGCCGGCACCTGGCGCGACCTGACCGATAACGTCAATCAACTGGCTGGCAACCTGACCGTGCAGTTGCGCGACGTGTCCAAGGTGGCGACGGCGATTGCCGGCGGCGACCTGTCTAAGAAGATCACCGTTGATGCGCGCGGCGAAATTCTCCAGATCAAAGAAGTGATTAACACGATGGTCGACCAGCTCGGGTCGTTCGCATCGGAAGTGACGCGCGTCGCCAAGGAAGTCGGCACCGAAGGCGCCCTCGGCGGGCAAGCCGAAGTCCGCGGTGTCGCCGGCACCTGGAAAGACCTCACCGACAACGTCAACGCGATGGCCCGCAATCTGACCGGCCAGGTGCGCAATATCGCCGAAGTGACGACCGCCGTCGCGCGCGGCGACCTGTCGAAGAAAATCACCGTCGACGTGCGCGGTGAGCTGCTCGAACTCAAGAACACCATCAACACGATGGTCGACCAGCTCAGTTCGTTCGCCTCGGAAGTCTCGCGCGTCGCCAAGGAAGTTGGCAACGAAGGCAAGCTCGGGGGCCAAGCCGAGGTCAAGGGCGTCGCCGGCACCTGGCGCGACCTGACCGACAACGTCAATCAGCTCGCCGGCAATCTGACCGTCCAGTTACGCGACGTGTCGAAGGTCGCCACCGCGATCGCGTCGGGCGACCTGACCCAGAAGATCACCGTCGACGCACAAGGCGAGATTCTGCAGATCAAGAACGTCATCAACACGATGACCGACCAGCTCAATGCGTTCGCGTCGGAAGTGACGCGCGTCGCGCGTGAAGTCGGCACCGAAGGCAAGTTGGGCGGGCAGGCCGATGTGCGCGGCGTCGCCGGCACGTGGCGCGACCTGACCGACAGTGTCAACTTCATGGCCAGCAACCTGACCGGCCAGGTCCGCAACATTGCCGACGTGACCACGGCGGTCGCGCGCGGCGACCTGTCGCGCAAGATTACGGTGGACGTCCGCGGCGAAATCCTCGAGTTGAAGAACACCATCAACACGATGGTCGATCAGCTGAGTGCGTTTGCATCGGAAGTCACCCGCGTGTCGCGCGAAGTCGGCACCGAAGGGAAGCTGGGCGGCCAGGCGATCGTGCCTGGCGTCGGCGGGACCTGGAAGGACCTGACCGACAGCGTCAACTTCATGGCCGGCAACCTCACCTCGCAGGTGCGCAACATTGCCGAAGTGACCACGGCCGTCGCCAACGGCGACCTGTCCAAGAAAATCACCGTCGATGTGCGCGGTGAGATTCTCGAACTGAAGAACACCATCAACGTGATGGTCGACCAGTTGAACGGCTTCGCGTCGGAAGTGTCCCGCGTCGCGCGCGAAGTCGGCACCGAAGGCAAGCTGGGCGGCCAGGCCGAAGTCAAGGGCGTCGCCGGCACGTGGAAAGATCTGACCGACAACGTCAATCAGCTGGCCGGTAACCTGACCGTCCAGTTGCGCGACGTGTCTCGCGTGGCGACGGCGATTGCGACCGGCGACCTGAGCCAGAAGATCGAAGTCGAAGTGCGCGGCGAACTCCTGCAGATCAAGGAGGTCGTCAACCGCATGGTCGACCAGCTGGGCTCGTTTGCCTCGGAAGTCTCGCGCGTGTCGCGAGAGGTCGGCTCGGAAGGCAAACTCGGCGGGCAGGCCGATGTGCGCGGCGTCGCCGGCACGTGGAAGGACCTCACCGATAACGTCAACTTCATGGCCGGCAACCTGACCGGCCAGGTGCGGAACATCGCCGAAGTTACGACCGCGGTGGCCAACGGTGACCTGTCGAAGAAGATTACCGTCGACGTCCGCGGCGAAATTCTCGAGTTGAAGAACACCATCAACACGATGGTCGACCAGCTCGGGTCGTTCGCGTCGGAAGTCACGCGCGTGGCGCGCGAAGTGGGCACCGAAGGGAAGCTGGGTGGCCAGGCCGAAGTCGAAGACGTCGCCGGCACCTGGAAAGACCTCACCGACAACGTCAACTCGATGGCCAGCAACCTGACCTCGCAGGTGCGCAACATCGCGGATGTCACCACCGCCGTCGCCAACGGCGACCTCTCCAAGAAGATCACCGTTGATGTCCGCGGCGAAATGCTGGAGCTGAAAAACACCGTCAACACGATGGTCGATCAGCTCAACGCGTTCGCTTCAGAAGTGACTCGCGTCGCGCGCGAAGTCGGCACCGAAGGCAAGCTGGGTGGCCAGGCGCAAGTGCGCGGCGTCGGCGGCACGTGGAAAGACCTGACCGACAGCGTCAATTTCATGGCCGGTAATCTGACCGACCAGGTCCGCAACATCGCCACGGTGACCACCGCGGTGGCCAACGGCGACCTGACCAAGAAGATCACTGTCGACGTCAAAGGCGAAATTCTCGAGCTGAAGAACACCGTCAATACGATGGTCGACCAACTCCGCACCTTCGCCTCCGAAGTCACGCGCGTCGCGCGCGAAGTCGGTTCGGAAGGCAAGCTCGGTGGTCAGGCCGACGTGCAAGGCGTCGGCGGCACCTGGAAAGACCTCACCGACAACGTCAACTTCATGGCCGACAACCTGACCAATCAGGTGCGCGGCATTGCCAAGGTCGTCACCGAGGTCGCCAACGGCAACCTCAAACGCAAACTCGTGCTCGATGCCAAAGGCGAGATCGAAGAGCTCGCCGAAACCATCAACGGCATGATCGATACCCTCGCGTTGTTCGCCGACCAGGTCACCGGCGTGGCCCGCGAGGTCGGTATCGAAGGGAAGTTGGGCGGTCAGGCCGAGGTGCCGGGCGCCGCGGGGACGTGGCGCGACCTGACCGACAACGTCAACCGTCTCGCCGCCAACCTGACCACGCAGGTCCGCGCCATCGCCGAAGTCTCGACCGCGGTGACCAAGGGCGACCTGTCCCGGTCGATTGCGGTCGAAGCGGCCGGCGAAGTCGCGTCGCTCAAAGACAACATCAACGAGATGATCGGCAACCTGCGCGAGACGACCGAGAAGAACACGGCGCAGGACTGGTTGAAGACCAATCTCGCAAACTTCTCACGCTTGCTGCAAGGTCAGCGCGACCTGATTGCGGTGGCCCGCACCATCCTTTCGGAACTGGCCCCGCTGGTCCAGATGCAACACGGCGTGTTCTATATCAACGAATCGGCCAACGGCGTGCCGGATATGCGCCTGCTCGCCAGCTACGCCTACACCGAACGGAAGAACCTCGCGAACCGCTTCGAAGCCGGGGAAGGCCTGGTCGGACAGGCGGCGCTCGAACGCGAACCGATTCTGATCAGCAACGTCCCCGAAGACTATGTGCAGATCAGTTCCGGCCTCGGCATGGCCAAGCCGATGAATATCGTGGTGCTGCCGATTCTGTTCGAAGGAGACGTGAAAGCCGTCGTCGAGGTCGCCTCGTTCAATCGTTTTACCGACAGCCAGCTGACCTTCCTCACCCAGCTCACCGAAAGCATCGGCATCGTCCTCAACACGATCACCGCGACGATGAAGACCGAGGAACTGCTCAAGCAGTCGCAGACCCTCGCGGTCGAATTGCAGACGCGGCAGGAGGAGTTGACCGAAACCAACGCGCAGCTGGAACAGCAGGCGCGCACGCTGCAAGCGTCAGAAGAACGACTCAAGCAGCAGCAGGAAGAGCTGCAGCAGACCAACGAGGAACTCGAAGAGAAGGCCGAGTTGCTGGCCCGTCAGAACCTCGAGGTCGAACAGAAGAACAAGCAGATCGAGACGGCCCGGATGTCGCTCGAAGAGAAGGCCGAGCAACTCGCGCTGACCTCGAAATACAAGTCGGAGTTCCTGGCGAATATGTCGCACGAACTCCGCACCCCGCTCAACAGCCTGTTGATCCTGTCGAAACTGCTGGCCTCGAACGAGGGCGCCAACCTGACCGACAAGCAAGTCGAGTTCGCCCGCACCATTCACTCGTCAGGGTCGGACTTGCTCGAGTTGATCAACGAGGTGCTCGACCTCGCCAAGGTCGAGTCGGGGATGATGGACGTCGACGTTCGGCCCGTGATCTTCTCAGAGCTCAAGGACTACGTGGAGCGCAGCTTCCGCGAGGTGGCGTCGGCCAAGGACCTGGAATTCACTGCCGAACTTGGCGATGGGTTGCCGAATACCATTGAAACCGACCCGAAACGCTTGCAGCAGGTGTTGAAGAACTTGCTGTCCAACGCGATTAAGTTCACCGAGACCGGCTCGGTGACCTTGTCGGTCAGCACTGCCCAAAGCGGATGGACCCTCGACCATCGGCAGCTTTCGATCGCGCGCCAGGTCGTCGCGTTCAGCGTCACCGACACCGGCATCGGTATCCCGGCCGACAAACACCGGATCATCTTCGAGTCGTTCCAGCAGGCCGACGGCACGACCAGCCGCAAGTACGGCGGCACCGGCCTGGGCCTATCGATCAGCCGTGAGATTGCGCGCATGCTCGGCGGTGAAATCCGGCTGGAGAGCGAACCGGGTCGGGGAAGCACGTTCACCCTGTTCCTGCCGTCGAGCTTCATGGCGCAGCGCGACACCACCCAGACGGTACCCAACACGCCACGCGATCATCAGGGCTACACGCCTCGACCGATCGTGTTCGACGAGTCGCTGCTCACCGAAAACGAAGTCGAGGACGATCGCGACCGTATCAGCGAGAACGACATGGTCGTGCTGGTGGTGGAGAACGACATCCCCTTCCTGCGCATCCTGATGGACCGCGCCAAAGAGAAGGGCTTCAAGTGCCTGGCTGCGGTCCGCGGCGATGTCGGGCTGGCCATGGCCCGTCATTACCGCCCGGATGCCATTACCTTGGACATCGAGATGCCAGGGATGGATGGCTGGTCGGTCCTCGACCGGCTCAAGCATGATCCAATCACCCGCCACATTCCGGTTCATATCATCTCCAGTTCCGAGGAATCCCATCGCGGGATGCGACTGGGCGCGATGGCTTATCTCGAGAAGCCGGTCGAACGCGAGGCCCTGGATGACGCATTCGCGCAGATTCGCGGCTTCGTCGATCGGAAGGTCCGCAACTTACTTATCGTTGAAGATGACGATGTCGAACGCCAGGCGATCGTTGAGCTGATCGGCAATGGCGACGTGAAAACGACGGCGGTCCGGAGTGGGGAAGAGGCGCTTGAGCGCTTGTCGAACGAAACGTTCGATTGCCTGGTGCTCGACCTGGGCCTCGACGATATGACCGGGCTGCAATTGCTCGAGACGATGAAAGCGGATCCGCGCCTGTCGCAGATTCCGGTGATCGTCTACACCGGCAAGGAATTGAACAAGAAGCAGGAGACCGAGCTGCGACGGCTCGCTGAAACGATCATCGTGAAGGACGTCAAGTCCCCCGATCGTCTCCTCGATGAGACCGCGCTGTTCCTGCATCGCGTGGAAAGCAACTTGCCGGCCGAAAAACGCCGCATGCTCGAGCAATTGCATTCGAGCGATCCGTCCCTCGCCGGGACCAAGGCGCTGATTGTCGACGATGACATCCGTAACATTTTTGCGTTGACCAGTGTCCTCGAGCGGCATGAGGTCGACGTGGTGTATGCGGAAAACGGCCGTGACGGCATCCGGATGCTGCAGGAGACGCCGGACATCGATGTGGTGTTGATGGACGTGATGATGCCGGAGATGGACGGCTACGAGGCGATGCGGAAGATCCGCGAGCTGCGGCAGTTCAAGGATCTCCCGATCATCGCACTGACCGCCAAGGCGATGAAGGGCGATCGTGAGAAGTGCATCGAGGCGGGCGCCTCGGATTACGTGACCAAGCCGGTCGACACCGACCAGTTGTTGTCCCTGATGCGTGTATGGGTCTCCCGGTAGTCACTGACGCGGAGCCGCCGGGCGAAGACCTCGAGGCAGTCGAAATCGAACTGCTGATCGAGGGCGTGTTCCGCCACTACGGCTACGACTTCCGCGGCTATGCGCGGGCCTCGCTGCGGCGTCGCCTGCTCGCGATCATGCGCAATGAGGGACTCAAGACCTTCAGCGCGCTGCAGGATCGCGTGCTCCACGACCGCAGCGCCTGGGACCGCTGCCTGCAGGGAATCTCGGTCAACGTCAGCGCGATGTTCCGGGATCCACAGTTCTTCCTGGCGTTTCGGCGTCACGCCATTCCGCTGCTGCGCACCTATCCGTTCATCCGGATCTGGCAGGCCGGCTCGTCGCTCGGCGAAGAGGCCTACTCGCTGGCGATCCTGCTGCACGAGGAAGGTCTCTACGAGCGCAGCCTGATTTATTCCACCGACATTAACGAGGCGGCGCTGCGCCAGGCCCGCGACGGCATCTATCCCGCCGACTTGATGCAGCGGTATACCCAGAACTACATCCAGGCCGGCGGCACGCGGAGTTTCTCCGAGTACTACACGGCGCGCTACGAGCTGGCGATCATCCGGCCCGCGCTGCGCGACAACATCGTGTTTTCGCAACACAACCTGGTGTCCGACGGCCCGTTCAATGAGTTCAACGTGGTGCTGTGCCGCAACGTAATGATTTATTTCACCAAGCCGCTGCAGGACAAGGCGTTGGCGCTACTGCATGCGAGCCTGTCGAACTTTGGTCTGCTTGGTGTTGGTGCGGGGGAGTCACTGCGGTTGACGCGGCTGGACAAGCTCTATGAACCACTGGTTGATGGCCAGCGGTTGTACAAGCGACTCGGATGACGCCCGAACTGATCGTGATCGGGACCTCTCTCGGGGGCCTCAATGCGCTGACTGTCCTGCTCGATCGGTTGCCGAGTACACTGAGCGTTCCGGTGGTCGTCGTCCAGCACCGCGGCATCGGGATGAATGGAAGGTTAGTGACCCTCTTGGCCCAACGGAGCAAGCTCCGCGTGGTTGATGCGGAAGACAAAATGCCGCTCGAGGCGCGCCACGTCTATCTGGCGCCCGCGGATTACCACGTCCTGATCGAATCCAAAGGCACCCTTGCGTTGTCCACTGATCCGCCGGTGCGCTCGGCGCGCCCGTCGATTGACGTGTTGTTCGAGTCGGCGGCGGTGGTCTACGGCGCCAATCTGGTCGGCGTGGTCATGACTGGTGCCAGCGCCGATGGCGCGGACGGTCTGCGCTGCGTCAAGGATCGCGGCGGCATGGCAATCGTCGAGGATCCGGCGACGGCGGAATGCAGCACGATGCCGTCGGCCGCACTCGCGGCGACCCCGGTGGCGGCGGTGCTGCCGCTTCGGCGGATCGCCGATTATCTGGTGGCGCTGGCGGATGGGGCGACTGCATGAGCGACCAACCTTCCGGCCAGTCGCGCATCCTCATTGTCGACGACCACGAAGAGAATCTGCTCGCGCTCGAGGCGGTCCTGACCGAGCCGCACTACGAATTGGTGCGCGCCATCTCAGGTCGCGACGCGTTGCGCGAGGCGTTGCGCGGTGATTTTGCGGTCATCCTGCTCGATGTGGCGATGCCCGGCATGGACGGCTATGAGACCGCGGCGCTGATGCGCGAGCGCGAGCGGTCGCGCGACACACCAATCATCTTTTTGACCGCCAATAACCGCAGCGACACCCACATCTTCCGCGGCTACTCGGTTGGCGCCGTCGATTACATTTTCAAGCCGTTCTCGCCCGATGTCCTGAAATCGAAAGTCAGCGTGTTCGTCGAGCTGTTTCAGAAACGCGAGGCGCTGAAGTGGCAGACCGCGGCGCTGCAACGCGCCCACGACGAGCTCGAGGAGCGGGTCCGCGAACGCACCGCCGCGCTCGCCGCGGCCAACGAAGTCGAGCGCGATCTGCGCACCCAGGCCGAACAGGTCAATCGCCTGAAGGACGAGTTCCTGGCGACGCTGTCGCACGAACTGCGGACGCCCTTGAACGCCATCCTGGGCTGGACCCATCTGCTGGCGCTGCCGACCGACGATCCCAAGATGACGGAGCGCGCCGTCACCGTGATCAAAAACAATGCGGTCGCCCAGTCGCAGATCATCGAAGACATCCTCGACGTGTCGCGGATTATCGGCGGCAAGCTGCGCCTCCGCCTGGTCTCGGTCTCGCTGCGCGAGGTGGTGTCGACAGCGATCGAGGCGATCGTCCCCGCGGCCGCGGCTAAGGGCATCACCGTCAACTGCCAGCTCGAGGAATCTGACCCCATCGTCGTCGATCGCGACCGCATTCAGCAGGTCTGCTGGAATTTGGTGTCGAACGCCGTGAAGTTCACGCCGAAAGGCGGCGAAGTCAACGTGTCCTTGACGACGCAAGGCGATGACCAGGTGTTGACGGTGCGCGATAATGGCATCGGCATCACGCCGGAATTTCTTCCCTATATCTTCGATCGCTTCAGCCAGGCCGATGGGTCGGCGAATCGACGTCACGGCGGTCTCGGCCTCGGCATGGCGATCGTCCGGCACCTGATCGAGTTACACGGTGGGACCGTGCGCGCCGACAGCGACGGACCCAACACCGGTGCGACCTTCACCATCTGCATTCCGCGTCGCGCCGTGCAGCCGGGCGAGGATTACACCAGCGCCTCCGGCAGCGCCGAGCGGGTGGCCGCCAGTCACGAACCGCAATCGTTGCCCAGCCTTGCCGGCCAGCATGTGCTGCTGGTCGACGACGAAGCCGACCAGCGCGAGTTCCTGGGGCTGTTGCTGCGTCAATCGGGGGCCGACGTGTCCCTGGCTGCCTCGGGTGCGACCGCCCTCGAACTCATCCGCGGGGGCACGGTGACCGCTGTGGTCAGCGATCTCGACATGCCCGGCATGGATGGGTTGGCGCTGATGCGTCAGGTGCGTGCGGACGGCCTCACCGCACTGCCGGCGATTGCGCTCACCTCCCACGTGCGCACCAACGAGGCGGGCGCGGCACTCGATGCGGGGTTTGATTTGCACGTCGGCAAGCCGGTCGATATTGCACAACTGATTACCGCGATCGACGCACTCTCGGACGTCCGCACGAAGAGCTAGAACCCTACCTGCCTGCCCACCCGCCCACCCGCCTACCTGCCCACCCGCCTAACTGCCTTTTCCAACGTGGTACGATGGCAGTCCACGTCGCTCGACGATGCCTGCCCATTCCGATCGCTTCACCCTCGTATCCGAGTTCGAACTCGCCGGCGACCAGGTCCACGCCGTCCCCGAGCTCGTTGACGGGTTGACGCGTGGCGACAAGCACCAGGTCTTACTGGGGGTCACCGGCTCGGGGAAGACCTTCACGATGGCCCAGGTGGTCGCGACGGTGAATCGCCCGACGCTGGTCATGGCCCACAATAAGACCCTGGCCGCACAGCTGTATCAGGAATTCCGACGCTTCTTCCCCGACAACTCGGTCGAGTATTTCGTGAGTTACTACGATTACTACCAGCCCGAGGCCTACGTCCCCGCCAGCGACACGTATATCGAAAAGGAATCGACGATCAACGACGAGATCGATCGCATGCGCCTGTCGGCGACGCGCTCGTTGTTCGAACGTCGCGACGTGATCATTGTCGCCAGCGTGTCCTGTATTTACGGCCTCGGGTCGCCGGAAGCCTATTACGGGATGTTGCTGCCGCTCGAGCGCGGCCAACGCATGGAGCGCGACCAGGTGTTGCGCAAGCTGGTGGAGATTCAGTACGAGCGCAACGACGTCGAATTCGGGCGTGGCACGTTTCGCGTCCGCGGCGACATTATCGAGGTCTACCCGTCGTACGAAGAGACGGCCCTCCGGATCGGCATGTTCGGCGATGAAATTGACGAACTGGTCACGATCGACCCGTTGACCGGCAAGATCCTGAAGCGGCACGACCGCATTGCGGTCTACCCGAAATCGCACTTCGTCACGTCGCGCACGACGCTGAAGACGGCAGTGGAGACGATTAAAGCCGAACTGGTCGAGCGGCGCGGCCAACTCGAGAGTGAAGGCAAGCTGCTCGAGGCCCAGCGCCTGCATCAACGGACGATGTTCGATCTCGAAATGATTCGCGAGATCGGCTATTGCCACGGGATTGAAAACTATTCGCGCCACCTGACCGGACGCTTCGCCGGCGATCCGCCCCCGACGCTGCTTGATTATCTGCCCGCCGACGCACTGGTGATCGTCGACGAGAGTCATCAGACGGTGCCGCAGGTGCGGGGGATGTATTTCGGCGATCGATCGCGTAAAGAAGTGCTCGTCAACTACGGATTCCGCTTGCCGTCGGCCCTTGACAACCGGCCGCTCAGTTTCGAGGAGTGGGAAGCGCGGGTCACGCAACTGGTCTATGTCTCGGCGACACCAGGCCCCTACGAAATGCACAAGGCGCAGGGCGTGGTCGTGGAGCAGGTGATCCGGCCGACCGGTCTGATGGACCCCCCAGTCGAAGTGCGACCGGTCAAGGGGCAGGTCGACGACCTGCTGCACGAGATTCGCGAACGGGCCGCCCGCCACGAGCGCGTGCTGGTCACGACCCTGACCAAGCGCATGGCGGAGGACCTGACGACCTATTATCAGGAGCTCGGGGTGAAGGTGCGCTATTTGCACTCGGACATCGATACGCTGGAGCGGATGGAAATCCTGCGCGACCTGCGCCGCGGTGTGTTTGACGTCCTGGTCGGGATCAACCTGCTCCGCGAGGGCCTCGACCTGCCTGAGGTGTCGCTGGTCGCCATTCTCGACGCCGACAAAGAGGGCTTCCTGCGGTCAGCCGGGGCGTTGATTCAAACATCCGGGCGGGCCGCCCGAAACCTGAATGGGCGCGTCATTATGTATGCCGATGTGATGACCGCCTCGATGAAAACGGCGATTGGTGAAACCGAGCGTCGTCGCACCCGGCAGCAGGCCTATAACGAGGAGCACGGCATCACGCCGACCAGCATCATCAAGTCGATCGACGATGTCCTGCACAGTGTCTACGAGCGCGACTACGGCCCGATCCCGGTCAAGGACGAGCGCCCGTCGTTTCGCACCCAGGCCGAGCTCGACGCGCATATTGCTGGTTTGGAAAAAGATATGAAAGCGGCCGCCGCCAACCTGGATTTCGAGCGTGCAGCCGCGCTTCGCGATCGTGTTCGGTCGCTCAAGACGCACGAACTTGGGCTTCGGATTGCGGGGTAGCGGCGCGTGCATTTTCTGATCGATTGGGCCAAAGCCGCCGCGTTTGAGGTGCAGGAGTACCTGCGCATGTGCGCGGCCGCCCTGCGCGGCACGGTCTCTCGTCCGTGGTATTTCCACGACATCGTCGAGCAGTTCGAGGCGATCGGGATTGGTTCACTGACCGTCGTGCTGCTCACCGGCTTCTTCACCGGGGCGGTGCTGGCGCTCAACACCGGCATCACGCTCGATCAATTCGGCGCCCGCGATTTCGTCGGCCGACTGATTAGCGCGTCGATGATCAAGGAGCTGGGGCCGGTGCTGACCGGTCTGATGCTGGCCGGCCGGGTCGGCTCAGGGATCGCCGCCGAGCTCGGGTCGATGGTGGTGACCGACCAGATCAACGCCCTGCGCGCGCTCGGCACCGATCCAATTCGCAAGCTGGTGGTGCCGCGCCTGCTGGCGGGCTTTTTCATGACCCCGGTCCTGACCGTCATCGCCAACGCGGTCGGGATTGTCGGCGGCTGGTTGATTGCGGTGACCCAGTTACGGGTCGCGTCAAGCCTCTACTGGTCGTCGATCATCGAGGGGCTGTTCCTGGAGGACGCCTACATGGGGATCATCAAGCCGTTTTTTCTCGGCTTCATCATCGTCACGATCGGGTGCCATGTCGGCCTGCGGGCGAGCGGCGGGACGCAAGGCGTCGGTCGCGCGACCACCAACGCGGTGGTCGCCGCATCGGTCGGCGTGATTGCCGTCGACTTCTTTATCACCCGGCTGCTGATAACGTTGCTGTACTGATGGTGTCACTCTCTGAACGTTCAGCGGAACTGGAAGAAGCGCTCGGGCCGGGCTCGCCGATTGTCGTGTTCGACAAGGTCTCGCTGGCCTTCGACGACAAGGTGATTCTCAAGGAAGTCAGTTTTACCTTGCTGACCGGCAATACCAAGATTTTCCTGGGTGCCAGCGGCGCGGGCAAGTCGACGATCCTCAAATTGATTCTGGGCTTGCTGCGGCCCGATAGCGGCGTGATCTGGGTCAATGGTGAACGCGTCGACGGCATGTCGGAACTCGACATGATGAAGGTCCGCGCTGACCTGGGTATGGTGTTTCAGGAAGGCGCGCTGTTCGACTCGCTGACGGTCGGTGAGAACGTCGGCTACAAACTGTACGAAGAAAGCGATATGGCGGTCGACGAGGTGCGCAAGCGCGTCGAAGAGGTCCTGGGGTTTGTTGGCTTATCCGAGCACATCGACAAGCCGCCGTCCGCGCTGTCGGGCGGGCAGCGGCGCCGCGTCGCGATTGCCCGCGCGATGTCCTACAAGCCGCGCATCCTGCTCTACGACGAGCCGACCACCGGGCTCGATCCGATCACGGCGAATACCATCGACGATGAGATCGTCAAGCTGCGCGATCTCGAAAACGTCAGTTCGATTGTGGTGACCCATCAATTGCGGGATGCGTTTCGCATCGCCACCTGTCATGCGATCCGCGACGGCCAGTCGTTTCGGATCATTCCAGCCGACGAGGACAAGGCCGAAGAGGCCGAGTTCATCATGTTGCGGGACGGCGGGATTGCCTTCGAAGGGACCGCGCGGCAGTTGCGCGCGAGCACCGACAGTTATCTCAAAGCGTTCCTGTCATAAGAGGAAAGACAATGCCGCGTACTCGCTCCCTGGCTTGGTCGGAATTGAAAATCGGCGTCGTGGCGATTGTTGCACTGGTGCTGGCGTCGGTCATGATCTTCATGCTCAGCTCATCGGGCGGGTTTTTCTGGCAGCGCTATTCGCTGAAGACCCAGTTCCAGACCGTGGCCGGCCTCAAGGCCGGCGCGCCGGTGCGCGTCGCCGGCGTCGAGGTCGGCTCGGTCACCGGGACCGAGTTGATGGGGGAAGTCGTCGAGGTGACCCTGGAGGTCGCCCAAGAGCATCAGCCGCTGATCACGACCGGCTCAAAGGCGCTGTTAGGGTCGGTGTCGCTCCTCGGCGAGGCGGCGGTCGATATCACGCCGTCGCGCACCGGCACGCCGATTCCGGAGTGGGGGTATATCCCGAGCGGGCGGCCGGTCGGGTCGATTGCAGAAGTCGCCACCCAAGCGACTGAGGGCATCGAGGAAGCCACCGGCGTGCTGCGGGACATTCGCTCGGGACGCGGCACGATTGGCAAGCTGTTTACCGACGAAGCAATCTATCGTGATGTCTCGGCGCTAGTCCAGCAGGCGGAGCGCGTGACCGACCAGATTGCCAGCGGGCGCGGCACACTCGGGCGGCTGACCACCGACCCGCGTCTGTATAACGAGCTGTCCGCGTCGGTGCGCGATTTGAATGCGATGACCGCGCGCATCCGCAGTGGGGAAGGGAGCATTGGCAAGCTGCTGAATGACCCGGCCCTCGCCAACTCGCTGACCACCACGACGCAGAACATCGAAAGCCTCACCGGCCGCCTCAACCGCGGGGAAGGCACGGCAGGGAAATTGATGACCGACACGCAGCTGTATGACCGCCTCAATCAGACGGCCAGCCGGCTCGATGCATTGACCACGGCGCTCAATAACGGCGAGGGCACCGCGGGCCAGCTACTCAAAGATAAGCAGTTATATGAGAACATGACGAAAGCGATGAATGAGATCACCGGCCTGATCGCCGAGATTCGCAAGGATCCCAAAAAGTATCTCAACGTCAAGGTCAGCATTTTCTAACCCGGAGAGCGTATGTATAACGACAACAATGACAGCGGCGGGACGGTGATGTTGGCGTTTCTCGTCGGCGCGTTAACCGGTGCCGGCCTGGCACTGCTGTTTGCTCCCGCGTCCGGGGAAGAAACGCGCGAATACCTCGGGCAGCGGGCTCGTGAAGGCCGCGCCCGTGCCCGCGACGCCGTCGACCAGGGCCGCGAGCTGTATCAGGAGCAGGTCGATGGCCTGACCAGCGCCGTCGACCGTGGCCGCGAGGCGTTCCAGGCGGCTCGGGAACGCGGAGATCAACAGGCGTGACCGATACGGCGGAGATACTGCTCGGCATCATTGCCTTTGCCGTCGCGATCATGGCGGTGGTTCAGGTCGGCGCGATCCTCGCCGGCTTGCGCGTCGCCCGGCGCGTCGAACAGATCGCGACCGAGCTCGAAACCGGCGTGAAGCCGTTATTGGCGAACCTGTCGGCGCTGAGTGCCGATGCCGCCCGTGCAGCGAACCTGGCCGCTGTCCAGGTTGAGCGGTTCGACAAAGTCTTCGCCGATCTCGCGATCAAGGTCGAACAGACCCTCGCCAGCGTTCAGCAGTTTGTTGGGGGCCCGGCCCGGGAGGGGATGGCCATCATCGCCGGCATTCGCGCGGCGATGCGGGCCCTCAAGGGGATCCGCGAAGGCGCTCGCCGCCGCTCCGCCGTTCGCCAGAGCTTCGAGGAAGAGGAAGAATCGCTCTTTATCGGCTAAGCTGACCGCAGGGGGTTGGCTATGAAGACGACGTTTTTCCGGATCCTGTTGGTGTCGGTCGGCGTGTCGTTCCTTGCCGCGTCGGTTGGCAGCCGATCTGCGGCGGCGCAGGAAGCCACGTCCGCGGCCCTCGCCAAAGAACTCACCAGCATCCTGCAGCAACGCAAACTCGATAGCGTGGCGGCGCGGCATCCCGCCGCCCCCGACCAGTTTGTCGCGGCGCTGTATTTTCCCGGCCAGTTGCTGGTGATCTCGGCCCGCTCGGTGTCGCCACCGGTGGTCAACGAAAAACTGGTGCGTCGCGAGTTCCGCGACGTCTACATCGATTTGAACAGCGCGTCGATTCCGCAGAGTCGCGTGATGATCAGCGATGGCGGCGCCGATGGGCTGCGCGCCAAGCGCGAAGCCAACATGGCGTTCGATACGCACGACGGCGGCGGCAAGGCGACGCGCTTCGACGGCAACTGGCGCGAAGATAAGATGTCCGAGAAGGATTACATGGTGATCTTCACGCAGGCGGATGCCGCGTATGTCGCCGCGTTGCAAGCGCTCGTCGCGGAACTGAAAAAGACCTCGTAAGGCGTGCCGCTAACGGTTCTCAGCCTGCGGCCCCGTCCGCCCTGCCCGCGCCAAATCCCGCACGACCTGCCCGACTTCGGCAGGCTCCACCGGCTTCGACAAGTAGGCGTCGAAGCCGGCGGCCAACACCCGCTGTTCGGCCTGCTCCCCGCCGTAGGCGGTCAAAGCGATGATGGGCAGGGTCTGTAGTCGTGGATCGCCGTGGTGGCGGCAGTATTCCAGCAGACCGAAGCCGTCTTCAATCGGCATCGCCAGGTCGGTGATCAGCACATCGGGCAGGCTCACGGCAAGCGCCTGGCGCGCCTCTTCAACCGAAGCGGCGGTGCGAACGGTGGCACCGTGGGCCTCGAGCATGGTGGCGAGCACTTGGCGTGTGTCTTCGTTGTCGTCAACGACCACGACCTCATGCCCCGCCAAATCAGACCATCGTTGCGGCATCGGCGAAGGCTCCTCAGGAACGGCAAGCTGCGGCGCGGACTCATGGCGCGGCAAGCGAATCGAAAACGTCGCCCCGGCGCCGTCGCCCGGGCTGTCTGCGTGAATCGACCCGCCACTCAACTCCGTCAAGTGACGGGCAATAGCCAAGCCTAGACCAAGTCCGCCCTGGCTGCGCGTCGGCGAGCCGTCGGCCTGGCGGAACGGCTGAAAGACGTAGGGCAGGAAATCGGGACTGATGCCGCGGCCATTGTCCGTCACCGCGACGCAATATTCGTGGTGCAGGTCGGCAATGCTGATTTTGATTGTGCCGCCCTGCGGCGTGAACTTGACCGCGTTGGAGAGCAGGTTCCAAATGACCTGGCGCAGCCGATCGGGATCGCCGACAAACGGCGCGCTGCCGGGTAACACAGTCTCGATGGCGATCCGTTTAGCCTTTGCCGACGGCAGAACCACATCGACCGCGGAGCGGGTGATCGCCACCAGGTCGGCCGGCCGCAGCTCGAGGCGCAACTTGCCGGTAATGATCCGCGACACGTCGAGGATGTCTTCGATCAGTCGCGCCTGCAGGCGAGCATTCCGATCGATCGCGTCAACGGCCTGTTGGGTGATCTGCACGGATAACTCGGGGCTGCGCAGCACGTGCGACCAGCCGAGCATGGCATTGAGCGGCGTCCGCAATTCGTGGGAGACGGTCGCCAGGAATTCGTCTTTGAGTCGGAGTGCGTTTTGCAGCTCGTTGTCGCGGGTTTGGATCTGCGACAGCATGTCGTTGACCGCATCGGCGACAGCGCCGACTTCGTCATCTTCATACTTGGTCACCCGGTGCGCGTAATCGCGGTCGGCGGTGACCGCTTCGACGGTGCTGGCCAGTTGCTGCAGCGGCTCGGTTAACTGCCGCAGCAAGAGCGCCATCAGGCCGCCGGCGGCTGCTGCCGATAACAGCAGGACCAGACCGGTGGTGAACATCTGCCGTTGCATTCGCGCGGTGACTGGATTCAGATTGTTACGAATCGCCAGCGTGCCGATCCGTTGCCCTCTGGGCGTCACGACCGCGGTGGTACCGAGCAGGCCCTCGTCGTCGAACGCCGCGCCGTCAGGAGAGGGCGCGGCGGGGCACCTCCCGGTCGTGACATGGCTGGCGAACAAACGCCCGGCCGGGTCATAGAGACACGCATGCTCGAACCCTTGCGGCGCGCCTAACGACCGCAGCGTTTCAATGGCGGCGTCGACGTCGGTGAACGAGAGCGCCGCGGCAATATCGAACGACACGATGCGCGCGTAGGTTTCAAGGTTGGTGACCAGGCGTGCGCGTGCCGCGCTCCGCTCGGAAATCACCAGCGCGACACCAGCGGCGACCTGTGCCGACACCACAATCACCAAGGCGATCAGCGTCATCCTGCGGCGCAACGACCGGTCCCTTGTCAGTGGCTTCATCGCTACTGCGCGGTGCCCTGAATCACGATGCGCGCCAGCCGGAGTAGACGCGAACTGACCTGCAGATGGGCATTGTCAGCAGCCTGCCGATTGATTGAAAAGCGGACCTTGCCGTCTTCGACAAACAGCTGAATGATTCCGCCGCGGCCGAGGAAGGCGCGGGTCTCACCGACCGTCAGCACCGGCCGCCTCGCCAGATCCGCGGCCGCGGCAACAAAGTGATCGGTGACGGAGGCCGGCACGTACAACAGGTGACAGTCGCGGGCGTCGCGCACCGTTGGTGCGCTGATCAGCTCGATGCGTCCGCCGCGCCATTGTTCGCCGCCGATGACCGACTCGAGCCGCCGGCCGAACGGGTTGGTGCCAAGCACGCACAATCGAAATGGCTGCCCGGGCGGCGATGCCGGCCACTGGACGTAGCGGGCGAAATTCAGCAGGAAGGCCGCCTTGACGTCGTACTCGGACGGAGCCTGGCGCGCCCTGCCGACGACGAGGCTCACCGCCATCGCGATCACCACCGCTCCGGCCAGTCGGAGTGGGCCCATTAGAACGCGAGGGTCGCCCGCGTGAACAGCGCGCGCTCGAACTGCGTGCGCCGCTGCTGCGATGAAGGGGAGAACTCGAGGTGATGTTGCTGAAGCAGGTCGCGGCCGATCAGGGCAATCTCGACGTTTTCAGTGGCGCGCCAGCCAAGCCGGAAGCCCGCCTCGGTATACGCCGGTGTTCCGGGATGGGGCAGCGTCGAGACGTGGCGCCCCCACACATCGAATTCGAGACGGCGCGGCAGATCGAGCCGGCTTTGCAACCATACCTGGTGCGCCGGGTCGATGGCCTCGTTGAGCCCTCCCGTCACGTCCCGACTGGAGGCATCGAGCGACAACGTGTTCTTCAGATAGGCGTACGAACCGGTGAAACGCGACCACTTACGCGGCTGCACCGACAGCGTGAGTTCGACACCAGATGCCCTGGCGTTGAGCCCGTTGCCGAACTGGACCGGTTGCCCCGGACGGAATTCCCGCGTGCGCAACTGGTCGTAGCGATTGCGAAACACGGCGGTGTCAATGCTCGCGATGCCGCCAAATGCGGCGCGGTGTCCCGCTTCAAAGGCGATCAGTTCCTCAGATGCGAACGCCGGATTGCCGACGATGCCAATCGCCCCGGTCGGAGTCTTGACGCGGACGTCGGTCTCGAGACGTGTCGGCAAACGCACCGCGCGTGACGCCGCGGCCCACACCATGTGGGTGGAGGTCGGCGACCACCGGACGCGCGCCGTCGGTTGAAATTCGATGCCGGTATCGTCGTTGCGCTCAATCTTGCCACCGACGTGCGTCGTGACTTTCGGGGTCCAGCGCAATTCGTAGTGCGCGAAGAGATTCGAACGCGTCGTGGTCCGCCGGTCCGGGACGAACAACAGCAAGGGCGTCTCTTCGGTCCGATCAGCGCTCACTCGCTGGCCGCCCCCCACACTCAGGGTATGACGTGCGCCCACATCCCATCGGTACTGCAGGTCAAGGTCGAAGGTGTTCCGCGTCTCCTCAAACTGCAGTGGCGCGAGTCGCATCGTGCGGTCGTAGTAGACCAGTGCCTGGAATTCCGAATTCGCCGAGACGGCGCGCGTCCACCGGCCGAGCAGATTGACGCCGCTATTCTCAATGTCGTCGCGACCGAAGAGGCCGGCACGCGAGATAAACGCGTCGCCCTGTAACGTGAAGGTCGACGGGCCGCCACCGAGATCCCACCGGAAGCCGCCTTGGCCAAAGCGCTGCCCGTCCTCGGCATCGGCGTTGCCGACCTTGGCATCGTCACGGTCGAAGGCTTTGGCGTAGACCCGGTAGTAGCCGTCGCCGACGTGACCGCCGTAGCGAACCCCGGCAAACCCGTTCTCCTCGATGCCGCCGCCGATCATTATCAATGTGCCCTGGGTATCGCGGGCGCGCTTGGACACGACGTTGATCACACCGTTCACGGCGTTCGAACCCCACAGCGCCGCGCCGGGACCGCGCACCACTTCGATGCGATCGAGGTCGGCGAGGATGGCGTCCTGGTTTTCCCAGAACACGCCGGAGAAGAGTGGCGAGTAGACGGTGCGCCCGTCGATCATCACCAGCATCTTGTTCGACGTACTGCTGGCAAACCCGCGGGCAGTGATCGCCCAGGACGTCGTGGTTGAGCGAGCGGCGAACAGACCCGGCGCTGACCGCAACACTTCTGGCAATGACACCGCGCCGGAGCGCCGGATGTCTTCGTTAGTCAGGACCGTGATTGCTGTCGGCGCATTAAAGATGCGCTCTTCGCGACGGGACGGCAAGGCAACCGAGACTTCGAGCAGTTCCTCGATATCGAGTTGCTTCAGCGTGGCTACCTGGGCCTGGGCCGAAACCGTTTGCGCATCCGCCGGCGGCGATGCTGCGACGCCAAGGAGCACGAGGACAACGGCGGACCGCCATCGGAGCCGTTGGGGCACGGCCGGCACGTTACCACGGTATTTGTGTCTTCTACTCAACTGTGACGCTCTGATTTCAACAGCATCGCGGCTCCACCACGGATGAGCCAGCGGCCAGCCCCGGTAAAAGGAATCGTACCGCCGCCGCCATAGGCGGGTCGCTCACTCCACCACTGCAACGCCCAGTGGTGGTCAGGCAGCGGCGCAAACAAGGCGTCGTTCATCGGCGACAAATAATCGTCTCCACGGTTGACAACAAGGAGCCGGTGGCCCTCATCGCTCATGTACCGGATCAGGACCACCGACGGCGTGGGTGCGGAACTCTCGACCATCACCTCCGCTGTGCCGACACGATTCAAAACCGTGTCGTCGCGACGCAGCCGCAGCAAGTCGCGGTGGAGCGCCAACGCCTGATCGTGACCGGTTCGTTCCGCATCATCGAGCTTGCACTGCTCAAACACCGCCGCGTCGCTCGCAGCGGGCAGCAGGTGGCGCATCTCGACGCTCGACAGTCCGGCAAATTGCGTCAGGAACTCGAGCCGCCCTTTCTCGACAGCGGTCGCCAACTCGCCGTCGTGGTCAGCAAAGTAGGTGAATCGCTTGCTCGAGGCAAATTCCTGCCCTTGAAACAACATCGGCAGCGCCGGGCCAATCAACAACAGCGCGGTCAACGCGCGCCAGCGACCGCTATCGACGTGGTGATACAGACGCGAGCCGATCCCGGTGTTGGCGACCTGATCGTGATTCTCGAGGAAGTTGACCACGGCTGAGGGCGAGACGCCGAGCGCGTAGTGTCCACGCGGATTGGTCTGCCACGTGTACCACTGCCCCTGGTAGAGGAAGCCATGACGGGCCATCGACGCAAACTCCGACGCGCTCCCCAGGTAGTCAGTGAAGTAGGCCTGCCGCCGCCCGGTCAAGGCGACGACTGCGGCGTGATGCCAGTCCTCGCTCCAGATCGCATCGAGGCCGTCGGGATAGATGCCGGACCTTTTGAGCAGCCGCACGTCCTGCGGTTCACTCTCGCCGACCAGGAACACGGTGCGGTTGCCCCCCGCGGCACGCGCCGCGCGGCAAATCGCGGAGACGACGTGTTCATGGGAGGAGTCATGAATCGCCTGCGTGGCATCGAGGCGTAATCCATCGAAGTGATAGTCGGAGATCCAGAACGCAGCATTCTCAGTCATGAACGCGCGCACATATTCTGAGCCCGGTCCGTCGTAATTGATCGAATCACCCCATTCGCCGGGCTTCCCGAGAAACGAATGACTGTATTCGCGGATGAAATTGCCAACTGGCCCGAAATGGTTATAAACGACGTCGAGAATCACCGCGATGCCGTGCGCATGCGCCTGATCGATAAATTTGCGAACGTCGTCAGGACCGCCGTAGACGCGTGTCGGGGCAAACAGATTGACACCGTCGTAGCCCCATCCGAACTGTCCGGCAAATTCGGCAATCGGCATCACTTCAATGGTGGTGATGCCGACATCAACAAGGTGGGGGAGATGTGACGCCGCCGCGGCCCACGTGCCGTCCTTGGTGAACGTGCCGATGTGCATCTCGTAGATCACGTGGCGGTGAACAGGGCCGGCGCCACGCCACTGCTGATCGGTCCACTCAAAGGCGCGACCGTCCACGACCTGCGAAGAGCCGAGTGGCCCGTCGGGCTGAAACCGCGAGGCTGGATCGGGCCGCCAGTCCGTGCCGACGCGAAACCAATAACGGTCGCCGCCGCGTGCCTCGGCCACGTCCAGGCTGAAGAATCCATCGTCGGCACGCTGCATTGGCAGCGGCCGGTCGTCGAGTATCAGCGCCAACTCGCTTTGTGCCGGCGCCCACACGCTGAAGTGCACGCCCCCGTCATGTACTTCGGCGCCAAATCGTCCCTTACGCATCCGTGACCTTGTCGCACAGTTCTTCTTTGAGGCTGACGTCAATGCGCTCGCTTTTGATACCGAGACGCAGACGTCCAAACAGGCTCATATAGTGATTCGCGACCCAGACCAGCGAGAAGCCGCTGATCAGATAAGCGCGCCAGTCATCGAACAGCAAACGAAAGCCGGTCAGCGCCAGCATGCCGACGGTCACCCAGTGACTGAAGCAATACTCGCAAGTCGGCAGATAAAACAGCTTGCGGACGAAGATGCTGCGCGCCCCTTCCGTGCGCTTGACACAAAAGTCGCGCGGCTCGCGAAACACCTCCTCGTGGGTCACCGTCCACGTGATCGCCGCGATCGGCATGGCAAGGACCAGCAGGACCAGAAGGCCGTCAGGGAGTGGCGTCATGCCGGCCCCGCGCTCGTGACCAATCCCAGCTGCTGACGCCAATCCGTCTGCCGTTCGGGCAGGCGCGGAAGCGCCCCTACCATTGTCGGGTCTCTGGAATCCTCATTTGTGCCGTACTTGGACGCGCCACCCCAGCAGATGCAAGCACAGTGCCTGCGCAGTTGGGTAATGGGCGTAGCAGGCAGCGGGTGAGGGTTGGCAAGGCGCTTGCTCGCGGTCGCGTATTACCTTTGGAGGATCTATGAGCGCTGAGTTCGAATCCGTGTGGCTGGGCAGTGTTGCGTCACCTGCCGACCTGTTCACCGGCTTACATGCCGGCAACGGCACCGTTGCTGCCGCTGTCGATGATGACGCGGTGGCCGACGACGATGATGATGACGACGACGACGATGACGACGATGACGACGTGGCAGACGACGAGGTGGTGGACGAGGACGATGATGATGATGATGACGACGAGGATGACGAGGACGAGGAAGTAGACGACGACTAGGCCTTACATCCCCGGCATTTCCTTGCCGTGCGCGGCGAGCTGCGAGACTCCGCGTTCAGCCTCGCCGCGAGCCGCGGTCTTGGCCCAGCATCGCAACACTTCGGCCACGCTCCATGCCTGGGCTACACACCCGCGCGGCGTGTAGGGGGTTTCAGCATCGAATATTTCGCTGATCGTTCCCACGCACGACTCGTCCAGGTGATGCAGAAACCCGGTGAGAAACCGCCGCGCTTCTTGCGGGCGGTCCGGATTTGCCTGAATCCACGCATCGATAAACGGGCCGATCAGCCACGCCCACACGGTGCCTTGGTGGTACGCGCCATCGCGTGCCTGCAAGTCGCCAAAGTAGCGGCTCTTGTAATCGGGGTGCTGCGGATCAAGCGACCGCAGCCCGACCGGCGTGACCAGACGCTCCTCGACGACTTTGAGCACCGCCAGCCAGCGTGACTGATCGAGCACTGGAAAACGCAGGGCCAGCGCCATCACCTGATTGGGCCGGCACGCGGCATCGTCGCCGGTCTCGCCATCGACGAGGTCGTAGAGGTGCCCGCCGGCGTCGTACCAGAATCGGCGATTGAACGACTCATAGGTGGTGGCCGCCTGCTGTTGCAATTCGAGCGATCGGGCCTCGTTGCCGTCACGTTGGTGCCACTCAGCCATCAGGCGCAGGGCGTTGTACCAGAGCGCGTTGATCTCGACCGGTTTGCCGCGACGCGGCGTGACGATCCAGTCGCCCATCTTGGCGTCCATCCAGGTCAGAGCGAGCCGTTCCACACCTTGCCGGAACAGACCATCGGTGGGATCCATCCCGATGTTGAACCGCGTCCCCGCGACGTGGCGGCGAATACAGTCGTCCAACTTGGGCAACAGCAGTTGCACCGTCGCCCAATCGCCGCTCACTGAGGCATAGCGATCGAGCGCGTGAAAGAACCACATCGTCGCGTCGGCGGTGTTGTACAGCCCTTCCTTGTTGCCCTCGGGAAACAAATTGGGAATCAGACCGTCGCGAAAGTAGAACGCGAAGGTGCGCAGGATGTCCCGGGCTTCGGTCACCCGACCGGTGGTCAGGGTCAAGCCCTCCAAACTGATCATCGTGTCGCGGCCCCAGTCAGTGAACCAGTGGTAGCCGGCAATGACGGTGCGGGCTTCGTCGCCAGCGGCGCGCGCCCGCGCCGCGTCCTCGACTCGACCGGCAGGCGTGATGACGAACTGGTCGGCCGCGAATACCAGTTCCGCCGTCGCTTGATCGGCCAGCACCGGATCGGCCATCAGTAACAAACGGCGGCGGCGCTCCAATTCGCCACTGCGCGCATCATCGGGCGGCAAGGCCGCCATGATCTCGGGGCTCTCGGTTGAGGCCACGACGGTGACTGACTGGCCCTGTGCGAGGTCAACGCGGAAGTAGCCGGGGCTCCAGGCGTCGCCGCTCGCGTGATAGCCGCGACTGGCTTCGAGGCGATAGTGAATATGGTTGACTGTCAGCGCATCGACGGTGAACGCCCCGGTTGCCCCGGCGAGCTGCAGGCGTAACGGCGGAATCTCGGCGCTGAACTGCACTTCGATCTGACGGTCGCGCGCGACCAGGGTCGGCGCGTGCGACAACGGATGGTCCACCGGTGCTTCGTGCGGCCGCGCATTCAAGAGTGGACGCAGACCCAGGCGGACTGAGCCCTCACCTTTGATCAAGGTATACGTCACCAGCACCGTGTTCTGAAAACGCGGCAACATCAAACGTTTTTCGAGCACGTATCCGTCGATCTCGTAGGCCCACACCGGCAGACCGGCTTCGAGGCGGAATTCGGTGATCCGATTCGCGCCTTCGACGTAGAGCGTTCCGCTCTGGCGTTCTTCGCCGCTGAGCCAGTGGACATGGCCGCCGGGCAGACGCAGGCGTTCGCCGAGCTGACTGACCATGACCAATCGTCCCAGCGGCGCCGGGAGCGCGGCGATCAACATGCCGTGATAGCGTCGCGTGATCACTCCGGCCAATGTCCCGGCGGCATATCCGCCGAGGCCGTTGGTCACCAGCCACTCTCGCGACAGTAAGCGCGCCGGATCCTTCAGTTGATCAGGGTCGAAGGTCACGCGCCGGACCAAGCCGCGCGGATCGACCGGGTCTTTAGGCACTGTAGTCATGCGGCGCTCACTGTCTGGACAGGGACATCGAGAATCCGAAGGGGTTGGTCGGGGTTGGCGGCCTGCAACAAGGGCAGCGACACGTTATAAACCGGCGTGCCGCTCGAGGTCTTGCCGTCGGGTGCACCGTGGTGGGCGTGTCCGTGAAAAACCGCCATCACCTGGTAGCGGGCGAGCGGCTCTTCGAGCCGGCTGCAACCAAGATAGGGAAAAATCTCGCGGGGCTCGCCTTCGCAGGTCTCAGCGATCGGCGCGTAATGGAGCAGCGCGACGCGGGTCGAGGTGCGCAGGCGCGCCAGTGCCGATTCCAGCTTGAGCGCTTCGTCCACCGCTTCATGCACGAAACGCTTGACGGCGTCCTCTCCCCAGGGACCGAGCACGCCGCGGCCAAAGCCGCCGCCGAACCCTTTGACGCCGGCGAAGCCTATCCCCTTGATTTCCGCGGTCTCGCCATCGAGCAGGCGGATGCCGCCCTCGGTTAACAGCCGACGCACTTCGGTGACCGCGCCGGATTCATAGTCATGATTGCCGAGCACACCGACCATGGGAATGCGGACGCTGCTGGCCAGCTCGCGGGCGAGCTCAGCGGCTTCTTCCGGCAGTCCGTAATCCGTGAGATCACCGAGCAGGAGCAGAATGTCCGCCTCGACCTTGGTGATCGCGGCAAACAACGACTGCATCATGCCACCCGAGCTCTTGCCGTAATGCAGGTCGCCGACCGCGGCAAGACGGATGAAATTTTTCATGGAATGAGCTTTGCGTTGTGATGCGCGTGAGTCACGCCGTTCTCCACGCTATTGACGACGCCCGCGCGGCCGATGTCTACCGTTCTATCCTGTGGAATCTCCGCGAGGCGGGGATTCCCTATCTCGTCGGTGGCACCTACGCTCTCGAACATCACGCAGGCCTGGTGCGCGACACCAAAGACCTGGACTTGTTCGTGCGCCGCGCCGACTGGTCCCGCATCGAGGAGACGCTTGCCCCGGACGGGCTGCGGCTCGAACTCATTTTCAGTCACTGGCTCGGTAAGGCACACAACGCCAGCGGACACTTTGTCGACATGATCTTTGCCGGTGGCAACGGGCTGGTCGAAGTGGACGACGACTGGCTGGCGCACGGAGTGCCGTCGGTAATTCTTGAAGTGCCGGTCCACCTCGTCGCCGCGGAAGAAATGGTCTGGTCGAAGGCCTTCGTCATGGAGCGTGAACGCTACGACGGGGGAGACATCACTCATATTCTGCGCAAGTCGGGCGCTGACATCGACTGGGTGCGATTGATTCGCCGATTTGGTGCCCAGGCACCGGTGTTGCTGTCCCACTTGGTCTTGTTTCAATTCGCCTATCCCGATCATCGCGCGAACGTGCCCGATTGGGTGATGGACGAGTTATGGCTCAGGTCGCGGCCCGCCGAGCCGCTGCCGGAGGGCCTGTGTCGCGGCACGTTGATTTCCCGCGAGCAATACCTGAAGGATGTGACTGAGTGGGGATACATGGACGCCCGCGAAATGCCCCTTGGCCGGATGACGCCACAGCAGATTGAGGAGTGGACCGCATCGATTGCGGCTGATAAGTAGGATAGTAACGCCATATATTGGGTAAGGCGCCGCCTTACCCACACTATCTACCAGGCCTCGAGACTATCTTTGCTCCCGTCAGAAGCCACTTACATGGTCGCCGACACGTGCTCTGCACCGGTCTGGTGCAGGATCTGCTGGGCGCGCTCAGCCCACTCTTCATCCTCGCACTGAACCGACAGCAGCAGCCCGCCCTGCTTGAGCTTATCTTCAAAACACTGCACGGTAGTGTCTGGGATGCCCAGACCGCGCAGCGAGGCCAGCAGCTCCTGACAGCCGCCGATGAGGGTGGCCAGGATCGGCCCAGCGGCCATATACGGTCCGTCGTTGCGCATCGAGAGTGCACCGATTCCAGACAGCGCGCTGAGCAAACCGCCCAGTGTTTCCGGCTCACCATCGGCGACATCCGCCTCAGCCGGTGACTCGGCTTCCCGTAGCCGCATCGCTTGCGACCCGTCTGAATACATCACCGAAATATCGGTTTGACGGAAGCGTGCGGCGCGCAGCGCCTCAGCCCCGAAGTGGAGCGCTTTGGTCGATGGATACAGGCCGAAGGCAGCAGGCTGGGGCATCATAAAGGCACTCTCGGAAATCATTACGATCTACGTATCAGCAAGCCCGATGCCACTCTTCCTATCTCCGTCGGCGAGCTGTAAAACGACCACGCTGCGATTTTCGACGCGCACGCGATCACCAGGGGTCAAGACGCCGGTTAACTGGCGCAGGTCCGGGTCGGCGGTGTCGATCACTCGGTACCACCGGCAGCCAAACGGCTCCTCCGGCATCGTGAACGGCATCGACTCGTAATGGGCGTTGAAGCACAGAAGGAAGCTGTCGTCGACGATCGACTCGCCGCGATCGCCACGACTGGGTATCGCGTTGCCATTCAAGAACACCATCAGGGACTTGGCGAACCCGACCGACCAATCCTGCTCCGACATCTCGCGGCCGGCTGGGGTGAACCACGCGATGTCGCGGATTTCACGGCCGTGTAGCGGACGGCCCTGAAACCACCGGCGGCGGCGGAAGACCGGATGGGCGCGCCGGAACGCCAGCAGCGACACGGTGAAATACAGCAGGTCCTGGTCGGCGTTCTCCCAGTCGATCCACGACAGCTCGTTGTCCTGGCAGTACGCATTGTTGTTGCCGCCCTGTGTCCGGCCTAATTCGTCGCCAGCGACCATCATCGGCACGCCCTGCGATAACAGCAAGGTCGCCATGAAGTTGCGTTCCTGGCGGGCCCGCAGCGCGATGACGTCCGGATCGTTGGTCGGTCCTTCCGCGCCGTGGTTCCATGACCGGTTGTGGCTGTCGCCGTCGCGATTACCCTCGCCGTTGGCCTCATTGTGTTTCTCGTTGAAGGAGACCAGGTCGCGCAGCGTAAATCCGTCGTGCGCCACGATGAAGTTCACGCTGGCCGACGGCCGGCGCCCGTTCGGCGCATACAGATCGGGGCTGCCGCTCAAGCGGTTGGCGAACTCACCCAGGGTCTGATCGGATCCACGCCAGTAGTCACGCACCGTGTCGCGGAATTTGCCGTTCCATTCCGACCACAGCGCCGGGAAGTTACCCACCTGGTAGCCACCCTCACCGACGTCCCATGGTTCGGCGATCAATTTGACTTGGCTGACCACCGGGTCCTGCTGGATGAGATCGAAGAACGCCGACAGGCGATCGACTTCGTGAAGTTCGCGCGCCAGGGTCGCGGCGAGGTCAAAGCGAAAGCCGTCAACACGCATGTCGACCGTCCAGTAGCGCAGCGAATCCATCAGCAGCTGCAACACATGCGGATGCCGCATGTTGAGACTATTGCCGGTGCCGGTGTAGTCCATGTAGTAGCGCTGGTTGTGGGCGACGACCCGGTAGTACGCGGCGTTGTCCAAGCCCTTGAACGACAGCATCGGGCCGCGGTGATTGCCTTCCGCGGTGTGGTTGTAGACCACATCCAGAATGACTTCGATGCCGGCGGTGTGGAGCGCGTTGACCATCTCCTTGAACTCGCGCACCTGCTCGCCGCGCTGTCCGGCGCTGGCGTATTCGTTGTGCGGAGCGAAGAAGCCAATCGAGTTGTAGCCCCAGTAGTTGCGCAGGCCGCGTGCGAGCAGGTGACCGTCGTGAATGAACTGGTGAACCGGCATCAGTTCCACGGCGCTGACCCCGAGGCGGGTCAGGTGATCGATTGCCGCCGGGTGGGCCAGCCCGGCGTAGGTGCCACGTAGCTCGGGTGGGACGTCGGGCATGCGCGCGGTAAAGCCCTTGACGTGAAGTTCGTAGATTTCAGTCTGGTGCAGCGGCCGATTCGGACGGCGCGTCTGTCCCCACTCGAAGCGGTCGTCGACGACGATCGCACGCGGCATCGCGGCCGCACTGTCGAGCGGCGACGGTTCGTCTTCGCGGGTGTCGCCGTTACTGTCCATGGCGAAGGGGAAAACGGCGGGTCCCCAGGCGACCGCACCTTCGATCGCCTTCGCGTAGGGATCGAGCAGCAGCTTATTGGGATTGCAGCGATGACCACGCGACGGCTGCCACGGACCGTGGACACGAAAGCCATACCGTTGACCCGGCTGCACGCCGGGGACATAGCCATGCCAGCAAAAGCTGCGCGTTTCGGGAAGATCGAGACGGCATTCGCGGCCGTTCTCCTCAAACAGGCACAATTCAACGCGGGTGGCGACCTCGGAGAAGACCGAGAAATTGCAGCCGCCGCCGTCATAGGTGGCGCCCAGTGGATACCATTTTCCCGTCCAAATGGTCGTGCCGATCGGCGGCACGGGCTCGTTGTCGGAACTCTCAGATTGGTTCACAGTGTGGCGCGTCCATAGCAAGGGGCGGTCCGCCGCAACGGCGCTTCGCCACCGCTGTATCAACTTGGGGCGAGAGGCTGGCAGTATTGATTAGCACGAGCTGGCAGAGCCATTGCAGACGAGTTTACTCGCACGTGATGTGGACCGATCGGCGGCCGTGCCAGTCCGGCGCTGACTTGTCCGTTTTCAAAAGCATGGAATCATGCCAGCATTCCCAACATCCCATCTCCAGCCGCGGCTGATCGCTTGACACGTGCGCCGGTCGCGACCTACCGCGTACAACTCAGTCGATCATTCACCTTCCGGCAGCTACAGGATCTTGCGCCCTATTTCGAGGCGCTCGGCGTCACTGACTGTTACTGTTCGCCGATTTTAACCGCCGGGCCCGGCAGCACCCACGGCTACGACATCTGCAATCACACCGAGCTCAATCCCGAACTGGGCTCGCGCGTCGACTTTGATCATTTGTCGGCGGCGCTGCGCGCGCGCGGCCTCGGCCTGATTGTTGACTTCGTGCCCAATCACATGGGCAACGACCCGCGGACCAACGCCTGGTGGCGCGACGTGCTTGAAAACGGTCCGAGCTCGCCCTACGCCCGCTTCTTCGACATCGACTGGCTCCCGATCAAGTTCGAATTGCGCGACAAGGTGCTGCTGCCGATCCTCGGCGACCAGTACGGTGAGGTGCTGGAACGCGGCGAGCTGCAGCTGCGTCTCGACAACGGTGCGCTGGTCCTCGACTATTTCGAGCGCGAACTGCCGATCAATCCCCGCCAGGCGCCGTTGGTGCTGGGCCACCGACTCGACGCGCTGGCCGTCGTCGTCGGAGAGGGCCACCACGACCTCCGCGAGCTGCGCGCGGTGCTGGACATGCTCGCGGGTTTGCCGCCGACCACGGAAACCTCCGAGGCAGCAATCGCCGGCCGCCGACAAGCCAAGGCCGCCGCCCGAGAGCGGCTGGCGATATTGGTCGCACGATCGCACCACGTCGCCACCCACCTCGCAGCGGCTGTCGCGCACTTCAACGGCACGGCCGGCGAGCGCCGCAGTTTCGATCCCCTCCATGCACTGCTCGAGGTGCAGGCCTACCGTCTGGCCTATTGGCGCACCGCGGTCGACGAGATCAACTACCGCCGCTTCTTCGACATCAACGATCTGGCCGGCCTGCGCATGGAAGATCCCCGCGTCTTTGCGGCGACACACGGGCTGATGCTGGAGCTGATCGCGGCTGGCGCCATCACCGGGATCCGTATCGATCACCCGGATGGGTTGTTCGATCCGACAGCCTATTTCCAGTCCCTCGATGCCGCAGTTCGCGACGCTCTCAACAGTGGTGACGGCACGGCTCTCTACGTCGTCGTCGAAAAGATCCTCGCGCATGGGGAATGTCTGCGCGACTCGTGGCCCGTGCACGGCACCACCGGCTACAACATGCTCAATACGGTCAACGGTGCGTTCGTGCACGCGCCTGGCCTCGCCGACCTGCGCCGGAGTTACCGGCGGTTCACCCATCACCGTTCGACGTCTGCCGATACCGTGCACGCCAGCAAGACCTTCATGATGCGGTCGGCAATGGCGAGCGAGCTGAACGTCTTGACCCGCGCCTTGACGCGCCTGTCGGAGTCGGACCGCCGGTGCCGCGACTTTACGCTGAATGGCCTACGCCGCAGCCTGGTCGAAGTGATTGCGGGCTTTCCGGTGTATCGCACGTACATCACCGAACTGGGCGCCAGCCCAGAGGACATTGCCGTCGTCGATGCCGCCCTCGGCGAGGCGCGGCGGCGAAACCCGGTGCAGGAGCCGTCGATTTTCGCATTCATCCGCAATGCCTTGCTGCCGCCTCCGGCTGACGGGGAAGCCGCGACGTCGCCGCTCCGGGCCCAGGCGGTGTCCTTCGCGCAAAAGTTCCAGCAGTACACCGCGCCGGTTGTCGCCAAGGGATTGGAGGATACGGCGTTCTATACCGACGTGCTGCTGCTGTCGACGAATGAAGTCGGTGGCGACCTGCGGCACCGCGCGCGTCCAATCGCCGAACTGCACCACGAAAGCGCGCACCGGTTGCGGCGATGGCCGCTCGAAATGACTGCCGGGTCGACGCACGACACCAAACGCGGGGAGGATGCCCGGGCGCGAATCAACGTGATCTCCGAGCTCCCCGGCGACTGGCGCCTCCATCTCACGCGCTGGGCCTCGATCAATGACCCGGCACGAACCCGCAGCGGCGACGATGCCCGGCCGGATCGCAATGATGAGTGGATGTTTTACCAGGCGCTGATTGGCGCGTGGCCGGCTGAACATCGTGAGGCGCCGGTGCCCAGTGCTGCACCGCCGGAACTGGTTGGACGAATGCAGGAATTCCTGCGCAAGGCGCTCAAAGAAGGCAAGCGTCACACCAGTTGGCTGCACGAGAACGCCGACTACGAACACGCCACGGCGTCCTTTGTCGACACCGTGTTGACCGGGCCGATCGCCGCGTCGTTCCTCGAGTCGTTCGTCCCCTTCCAGCGCAAAATCGCATGGTTCGGCATGTTGGGGTCTCTGGCGCAGCTCGCCGTGCGGATGGGTGCGCCGGGGGTGCCAGACATCTATCAGGGCTCCGAGTTATGGAATTTCTCACTGGTCGACCCTGATAACCGTCGCCCCGTCGATTTCGCCAGCCGCGCCGAGCAAGTGGCGCGGCTGAATTCGGCAGCGCACAGCACCGCTCGGCTATCCGAATTGATGGCGGAGTGGCACGACGGACGAATCAAGCTTTACACGCTGATGACCGCGCTGCACCTGCGGCGCAGCCTGCCGGATCTGTTTCTCTACGGTGACTACGAGCCGCTTGCGGCCGACGAAGACGAAGGCCACATCATCGCCTTCGGCCGGCGCCGCGATGACGCCGAAGTGATCACGATGGTGCCGCGCTTCCTCGCGACGCTGATGCGCGGGTCGCTGCGCACGCCGCTGGGGACGGAACGGTGGGGAAGTATCGGCGCGCGCCTGCCGCGACGCCTGGCCAAGGCGGCGTTCGAGAACGTCTTTACCGGCGAGCGCGTGCAACCGGCCGAGTATCAGGGCGTGCCGTGGCTGCTCGCCAGGAACGTGTTCCACTCGTGGCCGGTTGCGATGTTAAAGCGAATCAGTTAAAACCCCGGCCGGATTCCAAAGACGAAGCGCCAGCCGTCCTTCACGCGATCGAGCGGTCTGACGGCCGCGAGTTCGATGACGGCATACCCCAGTGCGTTAACCCGAACGCCGGCCCCGTAGCTGCGCGCCCACGGACGCGTACCGTTACTGAATCCTTCCGGCCGTGAGTCACTGTCCCATGCGACCCCGGCGTCGAAGAATCCAATCAGTTCGACCGGGATCGGCCCATATTCGAGGTTCCCGGTAAACAAGCCGACTAATGGGGCCCGCAGCTCTAATCCAGCCACCATCAGACGGCTGCCGACGAGTTGGTCCACGGCGCTGCAACCCGTGATCCCCGCGCTGACAGTCAGCGTGCACTCATCAAAGTCGAAAGAGCCGATGTCGTAACCGCGAACCAGG
Source organism: Vicinamibacterales bacterium (assembly GCA_035575715.1). Classification (GTDB taxonomy): domain Bacteria; phylum Acidobacteriota; class Vicinamibacteria; order Vicinamibacterales; family UBA2999; genus JACCSI01. Next base: position 70,451 of record DATLXN010000003.1, read on the forward strand.
TTGGGAAAGCCCACGAACAGCGGCGACAACAGGGATGAGTTCGCGTCGCTGCCGTAGCGACCGACGTGCATGAATCGCGCGGCAATGGTCAGCGGCGTAAACGGCATGACGTACTGCCGGATATCCGCGGTGGCCGTGGTGAACGAAATGGTCCCGAACGACGGCGTGACCTCAAAGCGTGATCGGTGACCGAGGATTGGACCGGTCGCGCCAAACAGCGACGTGTCGCGTACCAGCGCCGCGGAGACTTGACCAAGCTTGAGCGATTCGCCCAGTGGCGTCTTCTCGGTTTCATCAAACAGCTGTTGGCCGGTGTTGAACGCGAACCCGCGGGTATCAACCTGTCGATTGAAGCTGAGATGACGCGCAGTTGCGAGCGTTTCGAATCGGAACGTGCGGCTGAAGGGATAAGCGGCGACCGCCGATAACGCACGATCGATCTGGCGATCGCGAATGACCTGTTCGACGATGACGTCCTGTCCGTTGATGTTTTGGACACCGCCAATCACGCCGCCAGTGACGTACGGGACCTGTGAAACGAAGCCCCCCCAATTCCACCGGCCCTTGCGGTTGAGATAGCCCACCTGTCCGCCGAAGTCGTCCACCCCACCGTTGACTTGGAGGACCGCGCTGACCGTGTGATCGCCCAGGACATCGCTGAAGCTGAGGCCGATACCTCCGCCGACGTACCCGCCCATGTTGTTACTGTTCGACACGCCAAACTCCTGGCCGATGTAGTCGAGAGCCAGCTTCGTGTCGTAGGCCTCGGTTTCTGCCGGAGCGGTGGACGGCAGCCCGAATTCCGGCGCCCCCAGCAGCTCGTCGACTTCTTCGCCGCGCCGTTCGCCCGGCGCTAACTGCGCCGCCGCCATCGTCGCGCGCGCCGGCACGCCCTCCTCGCCGCGCAGGCGTGCGCCTTCGACCGCATGAATCTCGTAGGTCGACTTGCGATACACGACGACCGCCAGGCGGCTGCCGTCGGCCGCGAGGCTCAGGGCCGGGCTGGTGGCGGTGATCGCCGTGGCACCGGTGATCAGACGCGTGACGCGCGATGCGGCACCGCCCTCGACCGACATGCGGTAAACATCAGGCACGCCGTCCGGATTGGCAATGAAATAGATCGAGCCATCGCGCCCCCACTGTGGATTGATGTGGCGAGCGCCTTCGAAGGCCTGGAGACGGGTCGGGCGACCACTGGCCACGTCAATCAGGCCCAGTTCGTATGTGCCGAAGTTCAACGACTCGAGCCGGGTCGAAAAGCGATCGGTGACGAAGATCAAGCGGCGGCCATCGGGCGACCACGCCGGCTGCAGGTCGGCAAAGGCATCGGTGGTGAGCTTGCGGACCGCGCCGCCGGCCAGATCGACGATAAACAGATCGCTGTAGCCGCCGGCCAGACCGGAAAAGGCGAGCTGGTTGCCGTCAGGAGACCAGGCGGGATGAAACACTTCGTCGATATTGGGCAGCGGGATCTCGCGTTCGCGGTTCCCGTTATTCACGTTGTAGATGGCAATGACCGGCTTGCCCTTTCGAATCGCTGCGACGGCGAGTTTTTGCCCACTCGGATCCCACGCGCCGGCCGACGAGATGAACTGCAAACTGTCGAAGTGCGGATCCGCCGCCGTCGAGATGACTTTACGCTGCACGCGTCCGGTCGTCGCGTCGGCGACGAACAAGTCGATCGAGAATCGATCCCGCGACGACAGAAAGGCGAGGCGCGAGCCATCGGGGCTGAGCACCGGTCCGATGTTCAATTCCTGTTCGTCTTCGGGCTGAATGATCAGACGGCCAGCTTCGGTCGCGCGATCGCCTAACGGCCGGAGCATCGTCGCCAGCACCGACGCATGCCATTCGGCGGACAACTGTTCGTCGTCGATCCCCAGCACGCCCTCAATCAACGCAATCGGATCGCTGACCGGCGCGGCATTGCCGCCACCGCCGCGCGGCGCGCTGGCCGCATGAAGGATTTGCGCGACCGCGTCATCGCCGAACCGGCCACCGACGTAGGCCCAGAAGGCATGACCGAAGCGGTAGGGGAAGTAGTCGGGGTGGGCCAGCCGCTCAATCGTCGGCAGATTCTCGTTGAGCGCTGCATCGCGCATCCACACCGCGGTGTGGGCATCGACCGAGCCGATCGATAGGTATTCCGCCATGCCTTCGATGAACCAGAGCGGCAGGTTGAAGTTGGTCCCAAGGATGTCGTACTGAAAGGCGTGCACCAGTTCGTGACCCAGCACGTGATCGGTCTCCGCGGGTCCGGCGCCGACCGGCATGACAATGCGTCGTTTCAGCCCCTCGGTCACGCCGCCGGTGCCTTCACCGAGCACGCCCTCGATGACATTGGTCTGCTCGAAGTGCGGGTGGCTGGCGTAGAGGATCAGCGGTTGGCGGCTGGAGAGCCGATGCTGCATCACCTTTTCCAGGCGTGCATTCCATCGTTCGGCCATGCGCCCGGCATCGCGAGCGGCCGCCTCTTCTTCCGGGTAATAGTGCAGATCGAAGTGCTCGGTTTTAAGTACCTGGAAATCAAAGGTGCGGTACTGGACCTTGCTCTGTCCGAAATACTGGGCGGTTGCCTGTTTTCCTGACAAGGCAAGAGCAATCAAGGTCGCAACAGCGACCAAGCGGGTATTGAAATGTGCCATGACGCCATGGCGTTAGCAATTATTGGACCGGGAATGGTGCGCGCTGGTGGATTCGAACCACCGACCCCCGCCGTGTGAAGGCGAAAAAACACTCGATCGCCATACCCGCCCATCGCCCACGATAACTACAATTATGCGGTTTTGTTGAGTAATTCGCGTGCTTCCTGTGTTACGCTCAGCCATCCTCGCCTATGACGGGTGAGCGGATATGCACCCCTAATGCACCCCCGGCGATCTGGCGGGGGGTGCAAGTTCGGCGGGTGGGTTGTTGATTCGGAGGTTCTGCCGCTATGCGTCTCGCCATTACGACCGACGTGGTTCGCAAGCTGCCCAAAGTGGACCTGGACATCTACGACGCGAAGTTCAAAGGGCTCGTGTTGCGCTGCCGTCGATCCGGCACGCACACCTACCGGCTCACCTACGGGCGTGGCAAGTGGATCACGCTCGGACCGGCCGACGTGCTGACGCCAGACGAGGCGCGGAAGATCGCTCGGGACCAACTGGCCGACGTGTGGAAGGGCAAGGACCCTATCGAAACGCGGAAGACCGAGCGCGCGCGCCTCACCTTCGAAGACTTCATCACGCAAGATTACGAACCGTGGGCGACTGCGCAGCGGAAGACCGGGACAGAGCAAGTGGCGCGACTCCGAAGCATCTTCGGCCCCGCCCTGAACGGGCTGCGGCTCGACGAGATCAGTAGCTTCCATATCGAGCGCTGGCGATCCGCGCGACTCAAAGACGGCACCGCACCCGCGACTGTCAATCGCGACTTGAACACACTGCGGGGCGCACTCTCACGGGTTGTCGGGAGAGGGGAGGGAAAGTTCTTAACCGCCCATCCGCTCGACGGGGTGAAGCCGATGAAGACGGATCGCTCGGGGACCGTGCGGTATCTCACCCCGGCCGAAGAGACGCGACTACGGCACGCGCTGACCGCGCGCGACGACAAACGGCGGGCGGAACGGGAACGAGCGAATACCTGGCGTCGGGAACGTGGCTATGCCGAGTGGCCCGCGTACGGCACCTATACGGACCATCTCACGCCGCTCGTCGTGCTGGCGCTCAACACGGGCCTGAGACGCGGCGAACTGTTCACGTTGCGCTGGGCGGACATTGATGTGAGCCGGGCCGTCGTCACTGTGCGCGGCGCGGACGCGAAGAGCGGCCAGACGCGGCATGTCGCGTTGAATAGCGAAGCGCTCACGGTGTTGCAGGCGTGGAAGGCCGGCACGGATACCGCGAGCGGCGGCGCCGTCGTGTTCGCTGGCAGGGACGGCGAACCGCTCGGCGACATCAAGACTTCGTGGCGCAAGCTCGTGAAAGCGGCGAAGGTCGAGAACTTCCGGTTCCACGATACGCGGCACACGTTCGCCTCGAAGTTGGTGCAGGCCGGCGTTGACCTCAACACCGTCCGCGAGCTGCTCGGGCACGGCGACCTCAAAATGACGCTGCGTTACGCGCACCTGGCACCGGAGCACCGGGCGGCGGCCGTCGCAAAATTGGTGCCGCGATGACCCGCGCAGATATGGAACGATGGAAACTTGAGCACGATCTACTCGAACAACTCATGACGCGCATTGAGCAGGGCGAGCGGGCGATTCTAGCGGAGCTACGGTGTCCGAGTGATCCGGTGAGCCTCTACGCCATTCTCAACGGGGAGCGCAGCGCACCGTGGCCTAAAAAAACAGCCGCACGTGCGAAACAACGGGCCCGGTGCGCCATGCACGTCCTGGTGCATCTTTCGAAGGTGCGTCAATATACCGGGCTCGCGACGACGAATGCGCCAGCGGCGGCCTACGCGGCGTTGATTGCCGGCCTGTATGCAGGTGACGCGAACGTCGATCGGATGAAGGTGGGAAAGCAAGCCCGGAAGGCGGGTAGCGGACGAGGCCGCCAGATTGCCGCGGCGGCCACGAAACGGTACCGGGACGCCGACGCCGACCTCCGCAAGTACGCAAAGCGCTGGAACGCCAGCGAAGAATACTTACAGATGCAGTACCCCACGCTGGCGGAATACCTTCGCAAGATGACCGGCCTGTCGCGAGCCACCGTCTACCGCAGACTGAAACGACAGTCTTAGTCTCAGGAGCCCGGCTACTGTCTCACCTGCCTGTCAGGCTTCTGGCATGGCACAACATCACCCTCCACCGACAACCCTTCCCGAAAAAGACGCAGCGCCGTATGTCGGCTACACGCCGGCGGCGCTGAAGCTCTGGCGCCGTGAAGGCCGCGGACCTTCTTTCGTTCGTCATGGTCGCTCGGTGCGGTATCTCCGTGCCGACCTTGACGATTGGCTAAACAGGCATCGCGTGAACACGCGCGACTCTCGCACGGAGGGTCGATAGCCGTACGCGCGTGCGGCCCGGCGGTAGTGCTCCTACCATCGGGCCGCTGAGCGTCACGGCCGATCCGCCATGACTACTCATCCGCAGCTTATCGCACTCGCGCAGGCGCGCGAGAATCTGATCGACCTCATGGCCGCGTGGGCTGAGGAGACGATCGACCCGGCTGACCCGCGCAGCGTCGAACGCCGCGGCGAACTCCTCTGGCAGATCCGCGCGACCCGTCGCGCCTTGGCCGCGCGTGAACTCCACGAGGTGCCCGATCTCGCCGTGTATCGGGCGAAAGCCGAGAGGTGCTACCGATGACCGCCGCCGACCTGGCCGCGCGCGTCAGTGCCAAGCGCATCGGAAAAGAGTACCGCGTGTGCTGTCCGGTGCATGGCGACAAGAACGCCTCGCTCGAGTTTCGCGACGGCGACAAGGGCATCGTGTTTCAGTGTCGTTCGCAGCAATGCGTCGTGAGCGACATCCTCGCCGCGTGGCAGCTCACGGCGGCGGATGTCATGACCGGCCGTGCCACCGACGCGCGAACCCACACGCCCTTCGTCTACGGCGATGAGCACGGCGCGCCGCTGTTTCAGTCGGTGTGCGTCGTCCCTGGCTTCGACGGCAAAGCAAAAAGCTTTTATGTCCAGCATCCCGACGGCCGTGGCGGCTGGGAGAAAGGGTTCGGCGGTGCGCGCCGCGTCCCGTACAACCGGGCCGGCATTCAAGGCACAGCGACGGTCTTCATTCCGGAAGGTGAAAAGCACGTCGATCGGCTCGTGGCGCTCGGACTGGCCGCCACGTGCAACGTCGGCGGCGCCGGCAAGTGGACGGACACCGAGACGGCGGCCCTTGTCGCAGCCGGCGTGCAGAACCTCATCGTGCTGCCCGATCACGATCAACCGGGTCATGACCACGGCCAACTCGTCGCTCGACTGGCGCATGGGGCCGGCCTGCAGGTGAAGGTGCTCGACCTGCCCGGCCTGGCGCCGAAAGGCGACGTCAGTGACTGGTTGGCCGCGGGACACAGCAAAGACGAATTGCTCGCGCTGGTGCAGGCCACGCCGTTGTGGAAACCGGATGCTACCGTCACGAGCACGAACGGCCGCGCACCGATTGTCACCTTCCTGTCATGCGTGCAGCCTGAGGCCGTCGATTGGCTCTGGCCGGGGCGCATCGCGGTGGGGAAGTACACACTGTTCGCCGGCGAGCCCGGCCTTGGCAAGACGTTCGCCATGTTGGACGTGAACGCGCGCGTGTCACGCGGGACGGCGTTTCCGGATGGCACGATCGCGCCGAAAGGCCGCGTGCTGAAGTTGACGGCCGAAGACGGACTCGCCGACACCATCCGCCCGCGGATCGACGCGCTCGGAGGGGACCCCTCGCAGATCGCCGTCCTCGAAGCCGTGAAGGAACGCGACGGCACGCGCAGCGCGATCTCCCTGGTGCGTGACCTTCAGGTGCTGGCCGAGGCCATCCGCGAGGTCGATCCGATGCTGGTGGACATCGATCCCCTCAACGCTTATTTGGGCGGCACCGACACGCATCGTGACAGTGAGGTACGCGCCGCGCTCACGCCGATTCTCGATATGGCCGCGCACCGACGGTTTGCGCTCGTGGGCATCGGCCATCTGTCGAAGGACGCGCAACGGGCGGCCCTGCACCGCCCTGGCGGCTCGATCGCCTTCGTGGCCGCGGCGCGGATCGTTCTCGGCCTGGTGGCCGACCAGCAGGACCCAGAACGGCGGCTGCTGGTGCCCTTGAAGTCGAACATCTGCCGTCCGGCGGCGACGTTGGCATTCAGGATTACGGACGACCGCCTCGCCTGGGAGGCCGACGCCGTGGCCGATGTCGACGTGGAGGCGCTGTTCCGTTCGAGCACGCCGAGCGACCGGGAGGAACACAGCGGCGCCGAACAGGTGATCGTCGACCTGCTCGCAGACGAGGCGTCCTGGCCACTCGAAGCGAGGCTCGCGATGGAAGCCGGACAGGCCAATGGCGTTAACGAGCGGACGCTGCGTCGGGCGGCGAAACGACTCGGCATCCGCATCGAAAAATCAGGGTTCGGCCACGGCGGGAAATGGTTGTGGTATCGACCAGCCGCCACTAAGGGGACACATAGCGGACACGTTCCCCAGAACACCGCAGCGTGTCCGCTTAGTCCGCTTAGCAAAAACCCGTGGAAAGAAGAAGAAGAGGCACTGAAAAGTGTTCTAAGGGGACACGGTCCGGGTGTTCTAGAAACAGAGGCGCCAGACCCGTCCGGTTCCGCGGTGCCCGCATCCGGTTCCCGCGCCACAACCGACACCACGGAGGCCCCCGATGACGTCTTCTAGCGTCCACCTGCGAGGGGGGCTGATTGTCGCGGAGGCCGCGCTCCGGTTGCTCTGGCAGCTCGAGGAGGACGCGTTCACGCTGACGCTGCTCGAGGACGGCCGGCTCCGTGTGCAGCCGTCTGAGCGGCTCACGCCCGAGCTGCGTGCCACGATCCGCCTACACCGGGACGAGCTGGTCAAGCTGGTTGGCTACACGCCCGACGACTCGCACTTGTTCAGCGACGACCCAGAGGCGCGCCATGCGTGAGGTCGACGACACCCCGCAGACTCCGGGGGCCAACGGGACATGCCGGATGAAGCAGCCGCGGAAACCGTGCCGGAGGAAGATTTTGCTTTCTACGGGTCCCCGGTTTTTTAGATGGGCGCCGAT
>DATLXN010000004.1:0-73828 GCA_035575715.1 Vicinamibacterales bacterium
TCGTCGGACCACCGCACGTTGCTGGTCTTGAGCGTCTTGGTGTCGAGCAGGGTCCGGACGACGCCGCCGCGCGGCACCAACCGCAGGGAATTCTGCGTGCCCGAGATCACGTCGTAGTCCGTCTTTTCGGTCGCGTCCTCGCGAAAGGTGATGAAGCTGCCGTCGCGCGACAGTTGATAGTCGGTGATCTTGGTCGAGTCCAGAACTTGATGTCGTTCGCCAGTGCGCGGGTCGAGCTCAAACAGTGCACGCAATCGATCAGATCGGCGCAGGCCATCCCAATCCAGAAAGGTGTCCTGCGAGCGATGGACGATGACCGGGCCGTCAACCAATTTCCTGAACGCATCGCGCGCGGCACGATCGGCCTCAGCGGTGCGCACCGCCGCTAGCAGACGCGACCCGTCGGGCAGCCACGCGAGTTCAGAATTTGCCGCAATGCCGCCGACGCCTTGGCGCGGCACCTCACTGAGCGACTTTCTAGCGGCGTCCCAGATCCACGCCGCCGTGACGGGCAGTTGGTCGGTCCCCTCAGTCGCGGTCAGCAGCGCAAGGCGCCCGCCGTCGCGCGACCATGTCGCCTGACGCACGTTCATTAACTGCTTGAACACTTTGTCCGAGGCGCCAGTGCGGGTGTCGAAGACTACGACCTCGACCATCGTCGGCGCGACGTAGGCGGGGTCGCCGAAGCGGCGGTGGTCGGTCTCTGCGTTCTCGCGCAGGCGACGCACCGAGAGGGCCACCCGACTGCCGTCCTCGGTCAGATCGAGCACCGTCGCTGTCGCAACGTCGAGCATGTCCTGTGCAGTAAAGGGCGACAGCGCCTGCGCGCCGGGCCGGGTCTGACTACCGATCGCAAGAACTGCGATGAAGACGGCGACGAAACTGCGGACTTTGTATGTTTTTGTCATGCCGGTGCCTGGTCCCTTCGTCGGTGGTCCCTTCGTCGGTGGTCGGTTCCTTCGTCGGTCAGCGCGCGATGCGGCGCGCGCGAATCAGTGTCTGAATCTCGTCTGGTCGGCCGTTCTCGAAATACAGCCGTTGACGGCCTTCGGCGTCTTCGGAAACCGCGGCGGGAATCGAACTCGCCACGACCGTCCATCCTGCAGGGAGGACGACAGTGTTGCGCGGCCGGCCGAACGCCCGGTCCCACACCAGTTCGTCCCCGTCAAGCCCGTAGCGCATCGGATCGGTGTAGGTCTCGGAGATGCGCAACCGCGTCGACTGGCCCGGTTGCACTGGCGGAAATGAAATGACCACTACTTCGGTGTCGTTCTGCATCGGCTCGCCCGCATCGAGCGCCCGCTGCTTCAGCTCGGCGCCTGTCAGCGTTTCGACCGTGAGGTCTGCGCCGGTATCGAGCGCGCGCGCGGAAGGACTTGAGACACGACTACCCGGTCGCACGACATTGAAATAGTTCTTCACGCCTGGACGTGACTCCGTGTAGTCGTGATAGAGGCTGAAGGAGTTGGTCGTCGGGTCGTTGAGGAAATAGACGATCTCGCGATCTTGATGGGTGCGCTCACTCAGTCGCGACGCTTGTGAGGCAAGCGAGACGGTCGACGGCGTGCCACGCGTGGTGCTCGCGCGCGGCTTGAATGGCGCCAGGCCCGGCCTGGCGCGAATCACCAGTGGCGCCGCCGCTGCACTGGTATTCATGAAACTGATCTGGACGCGGCCGTCTTCAGTTGGAATGATCTGCGATGGCACGTTGACGCTGATCAGTCGATAACCAAGCGGCAGAACGATGGTGTTGCGCCGAATTCCCAGCGAGCGATCAAAGACGATGGTGTCGCCGTCGCGGAAGTAGCTCTTGGCGTCCTTGTAGGTTTTGTCGATCAGGACCCGTGCCTCGCCGCCCTGCGGAACCGGCTTGGCGAGGTGCACCTTGATGTATTCGGTCTCGGGGTCCGCGCTCGGATGCCCGGCAGTCCGCGCATCCTTGCCACTGACCACTTCCCACTTGAGCAGCAGGCCAGTGGCCATGTCGATGACCCGTTCGTCGGTGGCGACGCTGCCGGGGCGAATGGTGTTGTAAAAGAACCGCGCACCGGCGGTCGTGCCGGTGACCTCGTAATAAATTCGAAACTGCGCGCTGTCAGGCGCGAGGAGCTCGTACTTGGTGTAATCGTCCTCTTGCGTCTGCCGCGGCGACGGTTGAGCGGTCGTAATCACGGGCCAGAGGAGCGCCAACATCACGAACAGGAGACGGTTCATTGCGGCGAGTATAGCGTCCGGCGCTACACTCCGCGGTGGTGGAATTCCTGGCCTTGCTTCTGGCGCTGCTCACGGTGGTTTTTGTGTTGATGCCGGTGCTCACCTTCGTGCGGATGGGCCGGCTAAGTCGCGAACTCGAGACCCTCCGCGCGCGGATTGACCGGCTCGAGCGGCCGGCTGCGTCGGCATCGCCGGGAACAGGCCCCGCGTTCGCAGCAGCGGGCGCGCCCGCTGCACCGTCGCCGCTCGAAGCACTGATCTCACCAGAAGCCCCAGCACCTGTCGCACCTTCCGCACCCCTCGCCCCCGTCGCACCCACAGCCGTCGACATCCCCGACGACCTCGAGGATCGAATCGGCGGCCGCGGCCTGCTCTATACCGGTGTCCTCGTCCTCCTGTTCGGCGTCAGCTTCTTTCTGAAATACGCGTTCGAGAACCAATGGATCAACGAAACCGGCCGCGTCGTGCTCGGCGCCCTTGGCGGTCTCGGGTTGGTCGTGGCCGGCCTGCGCATGTCAGGCCGCGGCTTGGGCGTCTTCGGACAGGCGCTTGCTGGTGGCGGGTTCGCGATTCTCTATTTAGCAATCTACGCGGCCTTCAATTTCTACGCGCTGATCGGTACCAACGTCGCATTCGGCGCGATGTTGCTGGTGACCCTGGCCGCTGCCGTCGCCGCCGATCGACAGCGCGCGCAGGCGCTGGCGGTACTGGCCGTCGGCGGCGGTTTCATGACGCCATTTCTTGTCGGCGGAGCTGAGAACGCCCAACTGACCCTGTTCTCGTACGACGCGCTACTGGTGATCGGGACGATGGTGCTGGCGTTGCGCCACCAGTGGCTAGGCTTGAACGCTCTGAGCTACACCTGCACCGTCTTCACCCTGCTCGCCTGGGCCGGGCGCTATTACACCGAAGACCAGTGGCTCCGAACGCTGCTGTTCCTGACCCTGTTTTGCGTGCTGTTCCTGATCATTCTGCGCGCGACGTCACGCGCTGCTGGGGCAGTGGCCCACGTGGTGACGACAGTCCTGGCCACCGCTCCCCTGCTGTATCACCTGTTCGCCGTCACCATCACCGCCGCACACCCCCCGGCGATCCACATCTATCTCATCGCTTTTACCGCGGCCGGCCTATGGCTTACCGCGGACCCGCACCGTCCGTGGCTTCGGCTCGTGGTCTTACTTGGCGGTTTCATCCCACTGTTCGGCACGCTGACCCTGCCCGACGGCATGTCATGGGTCCTGGCGAATGTCGTGACCATCGTCGCCGTTGCCGCGTTGCATACGATGGCTCTGCTCAATCGCATCGTCAGGCAAGAGGAACGGTTGGCCGGGCCCGATCTGTTGGCGCTGCAGATCACCGGGCTGGGTCTCTTTTCGCTGCTCTACGAATCGTTGCAACCGTCACATCCAGATCTGCGCGGCGCGCTTGCGGCGGGGATCGCCTTTGCCGCGGTCGCGCTGTGGCAGTGGTTGACGTCGCGGGATCGCGTGGCGTCTCTCAATGCAGCTGCATTGGCCTTCACACTCGGCGCCATCGCAGTCGCCGTGCAGTTTGATGGACGCGCAGCCGTCATCGGGTGGGCGGCCGAGGCGGCGGCGGCGGTGTGGCTCGGACTGCGGGCGCCGAGCTTGCCATTTCAGTACGGCGGCCTACTGCTCTGGGGGATGGCCGCGCTTCGGCTTGCCGACGGCTATTTCACGACGCCTGCGGGGTTCACTGCGGTTCTCAACGAGCGGTCGCTGGCCATTGGCTTCGTCGTGGCGATGGCCTATGCACTCGCTTGGATGTTTGCGCGTCATCGCGCGGAAGCGACCGAACGGACGCGGGTTGCATTGCACGTCGCGGCCAGCGTGCTGACGCTGTTATGGTTGACGGCGGAGATTCGCTCGTACTGGGAAGTGCGTTACGAGAACGCGCAGGCCTATCTCTATGAACACGTCATGTTGTCGCTGGCGTGGGGGCTTTACGGCGCCTTACTGATTGCGATCGGCATGCGCCAGCGCTATGCCGCGGTGCGCTACATCGGCATCACGATTCTGGCGGTGGCGTCCCTCAAGGTCTTCTTCTATGACTTGTGGGAACTCGGAGGCATTTACCGCGTGGTCGGGTTCCTGGCATTCGGTGTCCTGCTGGTGCTGGTGTCATATCTCTACCAGCGGCGGCGGCTGGTTACGCCGCCTTCCGAAGCGCCGGCCCCGGCACGCGTCGGCGAGACATCCGGCACCGACGGGTCAACCCCCAATGCGGTCAATTCCCAACTGTGACAGAAAGGTGATCTTCGAGTGGCGATGACCCAGATTGATCTCAATGCCGACCTCGGCGAGTCGTTCGGTTCGTGGAGCAAAGGGCAGGACGAAGCGCTGATGACCAGCATTTCGTCGGCCAACGTGGCGTGTGGGTTTCACGCCGGCGATCCGAGCGTGATGCGAAACACGGTGTGGCTGGCCAGACAGCATGGCGTCGCGATTGGAGCGCATCCCGGCTTTCCGGATCTCGCCGGATTCGGGCGCCGCGACATCCACGCGTCGCCACGTGAGATTGAAGATTTCGTGCTCTACCAGGTCGCGGCGTTGGCCGGTGTCGCCGCCGCGCAACGAGTCGGGTTGCAACACGTCAAAGCGCACGGCGCGCTCTACACGATGGCCTGCCGCGACGCGCAGATTGCCGAAGCCATCGCACGTGCGGTCGCTGCGCTCGATCGCGGCTTGATCTTGTTTGGCTTACCCGGCTCTGAATTGCTGCGCGCCGGCGAACGGGCCGGGCTTGCCGTGGCGGCCGAAGCGTTCGCCGACCGGGCCTACGAACCGGACGGTAGTCTCACGTCGCGACAGAACGCCGGCAGCGTCATCCACGACCCCGAGGAAGTCGTGTCCCGGGCAGTGCGGATGGTCACCCGCGGAGAAGTCGTCGCGACCGACGGTTCGGTTGTGCAATTGCGTGCGACCACCATTTGCGTGCACGGCGACACTCCCGACGCCGCGACGCTGGCCACGCGAATCCGCGCCGGGCTCGACGCGGCCGGCGTGTCGGTCAAACCGTTGTCAACAACTCTGTAAGTCGAGCGACAAAGTTGCGGGTGCTGTGCAACGGGCCCTTCAGGAAAACGCCGATAAAGCGCGACGTCCGGTGCTGCAGCTGAGCGGCACGGAGCTTGGATAACCGACCGTGTCGCCGGTTTGTTGTTCACGGCAAGGTGCCGTGAACGCTGGGGGGAGCCAGGCCGGCGACAATATTTACAGGCGGGCGGGATGCTTTCGGGTGTCCCGCCCGTTTGTTGTACGGCTTCAGCTGTCGGCGTTCTGGCTTCTGGCTTCCGCCGTTCGCGTGCGCCGTTTGTCTTTTGTCTTTTGTCTTTTGTCTTTTGTCTTTCGTCTTTCGTCTTTCGCTCCCTACAGTCCGGCGCCTTCCGGGTACTGCAGCGCCAGCCGCAATTCTTTGGCGAGGCCGTCGACCGTCGTCCCCTGCCGCTTCCATGCGCCATCGGTCTCGAAGCGCAGCGCGCCAATCCGGCGCCCCCACGGCGCAATGACGCGGCCGATCGCCCGATAGTCGGTACGGTCGGCGTGCAATTGATCGATCCGCTCGATGACGTCGGGCGCAACCCGGATAAACGCCCGTAAGGCGGTCGCTGACTTGACCGAATACTTCCGGCCGTTCCACGCCGATTCGAAGATCGTGGCAATCTGCTTGAGGTAGTTGACGAAAAACTTTTTCGACTCGTCCCGGAAGTCTGCTGCCTTCCTGGCGCCGCCGAGCGCGGCCTCGTTGGCAAACAGCTTCTTGAATTCCTGCGCCAGTGGCGCTTGGGCGACGCGGCCACGGCCGACGCCGAGCAATTTGATCTCACCGTGGAGCGGTGATTCCTCGCGATCGTTCAGCGCCCGCACGACGTCGTGCGCCGCCGCCAACGCCTCGTCGCGATAGAGCTGCCGGCCGGACAGCGACACCAGATGCGACGAGTTTAGCCGGGTGTGTTTCGCGTTGATGGTGACGAACATCTGCACGACGTGGTCTTCAGGAAGACGGTCGAAGATGATCGCCGGCACCGTAAACGGTTCGTCAGCGAAATTCTCGATGTCGGCGTGCAGCGCCAGCAAGCGATGCTGGCCATCGATGGCGCGCAACACCCCTTCGCGCTCCGGCACTTTCAAGCGGCCAACGAGGCTGCCAGATTCAACCGGCTCAAAGGTCAACTTCTCGTCGGCAGAAATGATCACCGCGCCGGGAATGGAGGGCAGGTCGCGAGCCTGGCGGCACTGCTCGTAGTACTGCACCAGCTCATCGATCTTCTTGCGGATGATGTGGCGCTGATAAGCCTTTTCGCTCGACGCTATCCGGCGTTCGAGCAGGTCCCACCTGATCTTGGACGGCGATGCCTGCTTCTTGCCGCCACGAGCCGATGCCGGACCTTGGCTGTTGTAGTCCAAGACCTCGAAACGCACCAGCTTGTCGATATCGTTGGCGGTGAGAGCGGCCTGATAGAATTGCACGCCGAACTGCTGCATCCGAATCGCGGCGACACTAATCATAAGATTCCGGCGGATTCTATCGCACCCGGGCTTATTTCGCTATCTCACTGTAATTAAAGGAGTTCTGATGGTGATCCGGCGCCCCCTCGCGGTTCTGGCGGCAGTGTTCCTCGTCGTGTCGGTGCCCGCCGCGCAGACCCAAACGGAGGCAAACGACGGAGAATTTGCCAAGGTGGTGAAGGAATGGACAACGAAGCCGGAGTTCCTGTCGCCGCTGGTAGATCACTTGCCCAAACGGGCGGGTGTCCCAACGCCGAAGGATCTCCTCGGCTATCACATCGGTGAGCCGAAGAAGCTGACCTACACCGCCGATCAATTTCGCTTCTTCCGAACGCTCGAGAAAGCCCTGCCCGGTCGAATCAAGACCTTTGTCATCGGCAAGACGGAAGAAGGGCGGGACATTCTCGTGGCCTTCATCAGCTCCGAAGCCAACCTCAAGAACCTCGAAGTTAATCGCCAGAACATGAAGAAGCTGGCCGACCCGCGCGGACTGAGCCCGGCGCAGGTCGCGCAGATCGTCAGCGTGACGAAGCCGCACTATCACCTCAGCGGCGGACTCCACAGCGGCGAAACGAATCCCCCCGAGTCGTTGATGGAACTGGGCTACCGCCTAGCGGTGTCTGAGGAGCCGTACATCAAAGCCATCCGCGACAACGTCGTCGTCTCGATCACCCCCTCGACCGACGTTGATGGCCGGGATCGCTATGTCGACTGGTACTACGCTTACAAGGTCAACGAGCTGTATGACGGCGGCGAAAACTACGGCGGTCCTCCGTACTGGGGCAAGTACGTTTTTCACGACAACAACCGCGACATCAATTACGGCGTCGATTCACTGCGCGTCCATTTGGACTGGTACCTCAATTGGGTCCCGCCGATCTGGCACGATCTGCACGAAGCGCAGACGTTGCTCTACACCTTCAGCGGGCAACCGCCACAAAATCCGAATTTCGATCCCCTGCTCTATTCAGAGCTTCCCTTCTTCGCCAACTACGAAGTGAGCAGGCTCACCGGCTACGGCATGCCCGGCGTCTGGCATTTCGGCTTCGTCGACATGTGGTCACCGGGGTATCTCGGGTTCGTCGCGGCCAATCACAACGGCATGTTGCGGATGTACGAGATCTTCAATCAGGGCGGCGCTAACACCAAGAAGGCGCGACTGCAGGGACCGCAGACGACGCGCCAGTGGTATCGGCCGAATCCGGCGCCTGTCGGCGAGGTGGATTGGTCGATCCGCAACTCGATCAATTACGCGCAGACCGGCGTGCTCACGGCGCTCGAACTGGCGTCGAAGTTCCCGACGATGATCGTCGAGAACTTTGCAAAGAAGTCGGCCAACTCGATCGCGGCCGGCGCGACCAAGCCGCCATACGCCTTTGTGATTCCTGGCGGCCAGCGCGACCAGACCGCAGTCGATCGCGTCGCCAATCTGCTCCGGCGCCAGGCAATCGAAGTGCATCGCGCGAGCGCCGAAGTCAGAGTCAAGGAAGGCACCTTCCCCGCCGGGTCGTACATCGTGCGCCTCAATCAGCCGTATGGCCGTCTCGCCAAAACGTTCCTCGAGAAACAGACCTATCCCGACCCGGCGCTGAGCACCTACGACGACAGCGCGTGGACGATGGGTCTGGCCAATAACATCGAGGTCAAAACGATCGAAGACCGCTCGATTCTCGATGCCGCCACTTCGCTGGTCGCGAGCGACGTCACGACAGCATCGACGATCGCCACGTCTTCGGGCGGCGTCGGCGCCCTCGTCGTCCGTCACGACGGTGCATTGAATCTGATTACGCTGCGCTACCGCTTGAAGGACATGTCGGTACGCGCGGCCAAGGCGGCGTTCAAAGTCGGCGACACCGACTATCCTGCTGGCTCATTTGTGATCACCGGTGACGTTGAGCGCGCGCGCAAAGAGGTCGAGGCGCTAGGCCTGACCGCAGCCATCGCTGCCGCGCCGACGGTGGACACCGTCGATGTCGATCTGCCGCGCATTGCGATGTACACGACGTGGTCGAACACCGAAAAAGTCGGCTGGGTGCGGCTGGCATTCGATCGCTGGGAGATTCCCTACGACCTGATTCACAAGGATCAGATCAAGCCAAACACCCTCCGCGCCAAGTACGACGTCATCGTCGTCCCTCACCAGGGCAATTCAGGCAAGAGCCTCGTCTACGAACAACCGAAGCTCTCGAAGCCGCTACCCTACAAGAAGAACACTACGTTCAAGTCGATGGGGATGTATGCCGAGACCGACGATGTGCGCGGCGGCATGGGACTCGAGGGTGCGGCTGAATTCGCGCGGTTCGTGGAGAGCGGCGGCGTGCTGCTGACTTTCGGCGTGTCGAGTTTCTTCCCGGCGGAGTTCGGGCTGACGCGCTCGGTCGACGCGCAGAGCCCGTCGGGCACCTGGTACGCCCCGGGCCCGTACGTCCAGGCCGATATCCTGCAGCCGTCACACCCCGTGTTGTATGGCTACCACGGCCAGAAAACCGTGCCGATGCGATGGGCCGGCGGTCCGCTGCTGCAGGTGGCCGGACAGGCGGGACCCTCTGGGCCAGCCGCGCCCGCCGGACCTGAAACCCCCAACGTGCTGGTGCGTTTTCAGGGTGGTGACGCCGGCGTCCTCAGCGGATTGATGCGCGGCGCCGACCAGGTCCGCAACCGCCCCGCCGTCGTCGACGCCCCCGTTGGCAAAGGGCGCGTCATTCTCTACGCGAATAACCCGATCTACCGCTGGCAGACCTTCGGTGAGCACGGAATGGTGTTCAACGCGCTGATGTTCTTCAACGACATGCCGGCGTCCACGGCCAAACCGGCGGCTTCGACGCAGCAGTAATAACGCCTCGCGTCTTCGCTGTCGGCCAACACTTGTACGACAAGCACTGAGGGCGCCGAGACACAGAGTGATTGTTCTTCTCTGTGCCTCTGAGTCCTTGTGGCGGTGTTCGTGGGCGATGTTCAGTTCGACCGTGCTATCTGATTGTCAACAACCGGTAGTTCGCCGGATGCACGAACTGGATCCCGTGCTCCATCAAGATCGCGTCATCTTCGATCGGGATGCGCAACTTCTTGCCACCCCACTCGGCAATTGGTGAGTAGGCAAAAAATTCGAATGCAAACAAGTGCTGCGTGTGCATCGTGAAGCTGCGCTGCAGCGGCTGCCATGTCGTCAGCGAGGGACCAATGTCATGACCGGTGTTGCCGACCGGATGAAAACCATAGACGACGTCGGTCTTGTCGTCGGCATGTGGCCGATTGAACTCAATGACGCCGTAGCCGGCGGCACGAAGGGCGGCGTCCATCGCCTTCATGGTGTCGTCGGCGCGGATGCCTGGTTTGATCGCGCGCTTGAGCACATCGCGCACCGCGATGGCCTTATCGAACGCCTGCTGAATACTCGCCGGCGGCGTCAGTTCGCCCGGCTTCAACACATAAGCGACTCGCTTCACGTCGGTGCCGAAATTCATCAACTGCACGCCCCAGTCGATCATCATCACGTCGCCGGGCTGAATGATCCTGGCGGTCGATGTCGCGACGATGCCTTCAGGGCCGGTGATGTAGACCGACGGCATGTCGAACTCAGAGCCGAGGCCGCGCGCCAGCAACTGGTCCTGCAACCACCATGCAACGTCTTCGAGGGTGGTTTTGCCCGGGGTAATTACGACGTTCGACAACGCCCGTTCGGCGAGTTGAATGGCGATCCCGGACGCTTCGCCGAAGGCGACGATCTCCGCAGCGACGCGCCGTGAACGAAATTCGGAGACGAGACGCTCTGCGCTGACCAGCCGGCCGGCCAACGGCGCTCCGAGCGTCTTGACCAGGTGCTGATGCATCGTGTGCGACAACCCGTCGGCAGGCCCGATCTCATCGGACATGTTCACGCCGATCTGTTTCGGATTACGTTCCTTGACGAACGCAGCAAGGGTCGATGCCGACGCAAAAATGTCGTAGGCGCCGGACTGTTCGATCAGGTAGCCGCTGGGACCGAGCGCGGCGCGCTCGATGCGATCGCGGCCACGATCGGTAAACACGTAATAGCCGATGGCGGAGACATAACCGCGGCCCAGGTCCTCCCACAGCGGATCGATATGGTTTTCCTTGACCGCCACGATCCACATATCGATGCCGGCGTTGCGCATGGCCAACGGCAGGATCTGTTCGAATTTGTCGAGGCGAATCTGCCGCTGCATTTCCCAGCGGCGGCGCGCTTCCTGGGCATCGGCGGTCGCCGCTGAAGCCAGGAAAGCGGCGGTCACGATGGTAGCGACGACAGTTCGGCTCAGCATGCCCGGATTCTACCGCTCCGCGTCATTCAGCGCAGCGACTCGAGCAGAAAAGATAAGGGCACGGCTACGAAACGCGGGTCGCCGTCACCTCGAACGTATTGCGTGCTTGGTCGCCGAGATATTCGCGCAACAAGGCCACGTTGCGGGCGTTGGCCCGGAACCACAGGTCGGCGACGTCGCCGGCGACTGGAATCGACCCGATCAGCAGATCGAACACGACATTGGTCAGCATGCGCGTGATGATCTCGCGCGGCACCCCGTAACGGACGCTCTTCGCAATAAGCATCACTGAGACCGCGGCAGCGGCGGCGTCGCCAGCCACTGGAAACAGACCCAGCACGGCGTCGAGACCGACTGGTCCAATCAAAGGGAGGGTGATCGCCGAATCCATGATGCGCGCCGTGCGCTCGATGGTTTTGGAAAATTGTTGCCGCGCGTCCGACTCGGACATTCCCTGGGCAGCGGCGTAGGCGCCGATGTTGGTGAACCGCCCGGTGGCGACATTCACTGCCGCCGAGGTGCGCTGTCCAGTTTGCGTTGCGGCGGCGCGGTTGACGACCTGCGCCAGCATGCGACCAATCTGGTCGGCGAAGCCATTCGACGCGCGCTCGAAGAGGCGGCGCAAAATGAAATAGCCGGCGATTGCGACCGCCGCCAAAATCAGTAGCGCAATTAACAGCGCGGCGACGAAGTCATTCACAGGGCGATTCTACCTACTCGCTTGTGCAGTGACATTCTTTTACATCTAAGCTCGACCGATCCGCCAGACTACTGAACTGGGGCGTGACCGAAAGACACGCCGCGATCCCCGATAGGTTTTGCATCTTATGCCTTCGAATTGCAGTGTCGTTCGCGCGCTCGCCGTCTGCGCCTTGGTATTGACGATGGCGGCCAACGCCGCCGCGGCGTCGCGCGATAGCGCGACTGCCGACCAGGGACCGATTGATTACGCTACGGCGCGGCGCGATCGAAAATTGCCGGCGACCAGAGCCGGCGGGATCATCGAACTGGACGGCCGACTCGATGAACCGTCGTGGGCGACCGCGCCGCTGGCGAAGGATTTCATTCAAAACGATCCGCGCGAGGGCGAGCCGGCGACGTTCGATACGGAAGTCCGCCTGGTCTACGACGACGACGCGTTGTACATCGGCGTGTTTGCTAAAGACGACAAGCCGAGCGGGATCATCATCAACGAGCTCCGCAAGGACTTCAATACCGGCAACGGTGACGGCTTCCAGGTCATCATCGATACCTTCCTCGACGAACGCAACGGCTACCAGTTTGCGATCAATCCGGCGGGCGCCAAGTGGGACTCGCAGATGTCCAATGAGGGGCGCGAGAACAACAGCAACTGGGACGGCATCTGGGACGTTCGCACCCGCATCGGCGAAGCCGGGTGGTACGCGGAGATGCGCATCCCGTTCCGGACGTTGAAGTTCAGCCCTGCCGATCTGCAGACCTGGGGAATTAATTTTCAGCGCCGACTGCGCCGGTTGAATGAGAACAGCTACTGGTCACCGTTGCAGCGCATCCATCAGCTGTCGCGGGTATCGATGGCCGGCACGCTGGAAGGACTTCGCGGGCTCAGGCCTGGCGCCAACCTGCGGGTCAAGCCGTACGGGCTGGTCAGCGGGAATCGCTTAGCCAGCGGCGGCGTTGACGGCGATGCCGACGCCGGCGTCGACGTGAAGTACGGCGTCACCTCGGGGCTGACCTGGGACTTCACTGTCAACACCGACTTCTCGCAGGTCGAAGCCGACGAGCAACAGATCAACCTGACCCGGTTCAGTCTGTTCTTTCCTGAGAAGCGCGATTTCTTTCTCGAAAACTCGGGCGTCTTTCAGTTCGGTGCGGGTAATGAACGGGGCGGCGGGGGCGGAGGCGGCGGCGGGGGGCGTCAGAATGCGTCGCAGGACATGATCCTGTTTTTCAGCCGACGCATCGGGCTCGCCGACAGCGGCGACGCGATTCCGATTCTCGGCGGGACCCGCTTGACCGGGCGCGTGGGCGGCTTTTCGATTGGCGCGCTCAACATTCAGCAGCGTCGTCAGGCTGCGACCCCGAGCACCAACTACACGGCGCTGCGCGTCCGCCGCGATATCCTGGGCAATTCCGACGTCGGGGTGATGTTTCTCAACAAGGACGCCGGCGCCCTCTACAACCGGGCGGCAGGTCTCGACGGCAACTTCCGCTTCTTCCGCGACCTGACCGTGAATCTGGCGGTGGCCAAGACCGAATCACCGCAGGTGAAGCTCCCGGGCAGTGGTGGTGACTGGTATTCGAAATCCAGTTTCGGCTTCCGCAATGACTTCTGGGAACTCCGCGGCGCCTACCAGACCATTGGCAATCGGTTCAACGACGAGCTCGGATTCGTCCCTCGCACCGGTGTCAACAACGGCGAGTTCCACGTCGGCACTCACATCCGACCGAAGTGGGCGCGGAAGTGGCTGCGCGAAACGTATCCGCACTTCCAGATCGAAAACTTCACCCGACGGCAGGGCCTGGGGCTCGAATCGCGCTATATGGACTGGCATTGGCCGATTACCTTGCAGAACAGTACGTTCGTCGAGGTCGGCGTCAATCCCAATGTGGAAATGATTCGCCGGCCGTTTACCATCAACAGCCGCCGAAGCATCCAGGTCGTGCCGGGCCGCTATGAG
The DNA here is from genome assembly GCA_035575715.1 of Vicinamibacterales bacterium. Classification (GTDB taxonomy): domain Bacteria; phylum Acidobacteriota; class Vicinamibacteria; order Vicinamibacterales; family UBA2999; genus JACCSI01. Next base: position 13,687 of record DATLXN010000004.1, read on the forward strand.
TTTTATGAGAACTTCGTGTTGTGGCGGACCAACGGCTCGGCGCCGCTGGCCTTCAACGGGCGCTACTCGATTGGCGATTTTTATGGCGGTTACCGGCGCGGGTATGAGCTCGGGTCGACAGTCCGCGTCAACGAGCACTTCAATGTCTCTGGCAACGTCGCGTTCAATGACATCTCATTGCCGCAGGGCGCATTCACGACCACCCTGCTGTCTGGGCGGGTGAATTATTTTTTCAACACCAAGGTGTTTCTGAACGCGCTGCTCCAGTACAACACCGACGCGAGGCAGTGGAGTTCGAATGTTCGTCTGAACATCATTCATCGCCCGTTGAGTGATCTATTCCTGGTCTACAACGAGCGCCATGACTCGCAGAGCGGCCTGGTCCAGAACCGCGCGCTGATCGCGAAGATGACCTATCTGATCGCTTTCTAGAAACGTCGCTCAGCCCCTACCGAATCACCGGCGCCAGGATCTTGAACGGTCCGCGCAGTTCGTGACGGTCGAGCAGACGGTTCTTCAGCAGCACCAGCAGATACAGGAACAGCGTCAGCATCGTCGTCCCCATCAAGACGATGGCGATCGGCAGATTCTGTTTGATCGGTTCCGCAATCACTCCGTAGACCATCTCGACGTGAATCCAGTAGACAAACAGTGACGACCGTCCCAGCGTCACGACCGGCATTAGCACCGCTGGTCTGACTAGTCTCTCCACGACGAACGCGACTGGCACGGTCAGCGCGCACAGGCCAAGGCGGATAAAGAAAAACGTCGGCGAGTCGTGCCAGAAACTGGCGGCCGGAAACAGCGCCGGCGCGAATGACGCGCGCCAGCCCAGCCACACTCCCAGCGTGGCGACGACGACCACACCGAGTTGCAGTCGCGATTGACGGGTCAAGTCGATCCGTCGGTGATCGATGAGATCGCCGACCAGCGCCCCCGCGAAGAGAAAACCAGCCCACGGGAACAGCGGAAACGCGGCCAATGCGCCGGCCGGGCGCAGATACGCTTCGATCGCATCGGGGAAGGGGGTCAACCACGCGGCCGCACGAATCAGCGGCGTGCTGAAGGTCACCGCCGCCGTAGCCAGCGAAAATGCGATCACGCGGGTGCGGCGATGCGGCATCGCCTGCCATAAGTAGGTGGCGGCGACAATCGACAGGCCCATCACATTGAGCATGTCGACCTTGAGAAGATTCTGCAGCGGCCCCATCCCGAGCAGCTGCGACTGCACTCGAAAGATCAAACCGAGGCCGAAAATTTCCCACCCACGGCGCCGCGCCGCCCGCGCCCCGGCCGCATGACATCCGTCACGCCGCGATTTCGAGGCCGCCGACATCGCGCTTGCGAGTCCGGCTAAAAAGAGGAAGAGCGGCGATGCCACGCCGCCGATAAAAAATAACGTGTAGAAGGGCTCGCCATGACGGTCCGCATCGTGCGTCCACGAGTCGATTGAATGAGCCAGGACCATCGCGATGACGGCGACGCCGCGCAACCAATCCAGATACAGCAGCCGCGCCGCCGGTTTGTCGAGCGCTGCGCTCAGGGCTGGACCTCGTAGGCGGTGAGGAACTGACTGTCCTGACGCATCGAATGCCACACCGAGCAGTAATTGGCGCGAGACAACTCGATCGCCCGCTCGATCGCGGCGTCGGGCACGTCGCCCTGGATGACGTAGCGCAGTGTGATGCGTTGGTACTGTCGCGGTGATTCATCCACACGCTCGCCGGAAAAATGCGCCTGGAGGCTGGCGACATGATGGCGGCCTTTTTTCAGGATGTCGACGACATCAATCGCCATGCACCCGGCAAGGCTGAAGGCCAGCGTTTCCATCGGCGAAGGCCCAGCGCTACTGTCCCCGTCGAGTGTGATCGCGCCGCCGTTGGCGGTGGCTGCAAAACGGCGATCGCCCTTCCATGTGAGTGCGACGACCAAGGGTGGCTTGCCCATGCCGCATTATGAACGGTTACCGAGAATTCGGAACGCCACGGTCGCGTCGCATGCGACGCGTCGCGCACACGACTGGAGTGATCAGGCTTGTTTCGGAGCCGGTCGCCGGTCGCCGGTCGCCATTGCAAATAGCAGCCAGCCAAGCGGCACGGCGATCAACAGATAGGTGAGGTACTGACCGTACCTGCCATCCGGGCCATACGGTTCGGTTGCCCAGTGGAGCGCTTCGCTCCCAGGAAAGAGGTTCGCCTCGGTGAGCTCATGGAAACCGTAGATCACCAACTGGGCGACGAAAATCAGCAGAAAGATCGCGGTGACCTGGAAGAACAATCCAAGGTTGACGCGGTGGCCGTAACGCGACCACATCCACGCGACCATCGCGGCGACGAAGGTGCCGGCGATCGCGCCGACGATGATGTCGAGCGCCCGCACCTGAAAGATCAGCGTGCCCATCAGCAGCGCCGTCTCCATGCCTTCCCGCGAAATCATCAGCAGCGTGAAGAGAAAAACGCCCAGCCAGGCCTTACCGCCCTGCAGCTTGGTCGACTGTTGAAGGTGTCCTTCGATTTCGCCTTTAATCCGCCGGGCCGTTCGCCACATGTGCACCGTCAGCGACGCGACTGATACCGCCGCAACCAGCGCAAGAATGCCTTCCCACAACGCCTGATTCGCGGCGGTCGCAAACAGGTAGCCGGCGAAGATGCTCATCACCACCGAAACGGCGATGCCCCACTGCACGGCGGGGACGAGATGGCGACTGCCGCTCTTGCGGAGAAACGCCAGGCTGATCGCGACGATGAGAAAGGCCTCGAGGCCTTCGCGGAATGTAATGACGAACGCTTGGAGCATAAAAGGGTGCCGTGGTGCGTGGTGCGGGCAAAGTGAGATTGAATCTCAATTAGGAGTTTATGCCACGGCGGTTGCGGGGATCAAGCTGGTCTCTGCTAACTTTCCAGCCTTGAATTGCCACCGTCGCCGGTCCTTATCGCGCCGTCAACACCAGATCACGGACCGGAGCGACGCCACGTCGGCCGGCCCCCGTGCCCGGGGTCACCGATGCGCTGCGCCTTACTCGTGTGAGGCTAGCCACGTGTCGGTGCGTTTCACTGCAGCGCTGCTCGTTCTGCTGATCGCCAGCCGCGGGGAAGCCCAACTGCCACTGGCCCCGTGCACCATCCCTGGCAACGGACAGTTCAATGACAGCCTGCTCGACGCATCTGCGGTGCAGACCTGCGCGGGACCGGGAAGTCGAACGTCTTGTCCTGCCCGCAGTTTGCCGCAGGCGACGCAATCTGCTGCAGTTCATCGAGCAGGCGTCGATGGCCGGCATCGACACATCGTGCGCGCAATCGTTGGCCGCGGCCCGGTTCCTAATCCCCGTGCCTAATCGCTAAGCGCGGATGGCGAGGACATGCTTGCCTGCATCTCATAGCCGGCCCCGGCATGGCAGTCCCCAGACAAGTTCCTTCGAGGTCCAATCGGACCCGGCCGGCACAAGAATAGTAAATTGCCGATGCTGTCTGAGGTCGAAGTCCGTCACACCTCCGACTCGATAGGTGCGGTTAAGGTAGTCGGCAATCTGTGGGTACGAACTCAGAAATTCTTGTTCGCGATCACGATCTCGGATGACGACGGACGGCGGCCGTTGCCTTAGACGTGCGATAACCTGGCTTTGGCGGTCGGTGCTCGCCCAGTGGTCTCCGAAAAATGCCCACGCGCCGCCTCCGAAGCGGCGCTGAGCAAAATAATAAATTTGTGGTCCGAACCACGTAATCATCACGGAATCTGTGGGAGCCGTGCACCTCCGCAGGTACCACGCGAGATTCCTCGACCGGTCGCCGCCGGGCATCAGACCCAAGGCGGGCGGCACGCTCGCAAGATTTGAGACGCGCCACTTGGTGGCTGCCCAGAACGCTTGCGGGCCGCGATCGATGCCTGTCGATCGCAAACGCTGGTCGATCTCGCCCGCCGTCGAAACGACGCCGGCGACCATGCAGGCGACGACGGCGACCAACATCGCCACGCTCTTGCGCGACGGTCGCGTTGGACCCAAGACACAGGCGGCCACCACCGCACCGATCGGTAGAACCGATCCCAATCGTGCAGGGAGCGGATCTCTGAGAATGAACACCACCAACAGTCCGAGGAGCGTCGCCGCAGCCAGCCGGTGCGCCGATGCGACGGAGCCCGGTGCAAACCGACCACGCATCTGCCACGCGGTCGCCAGAGCTAATGGCACGAGCATCGCGAGGGCCAGGTACACGGAGCCGGTGGCGCGCCCCCGACGCATGATCGAGAACCACGCTTCCGACGCTGATCCTTCTCGGAGTAATGGGGCCCAGTCGAACAGCTCTGATCGCGATCGCTCTATTCGCGCATACGTCAGCACCTGGTCGATCGCTTCAGGCAGACCGACCAGTGAATGGATCCAGTAGACCACGGGGCCGGCGAGCGCGACGCCGGCGGCAACTGAGATCAGCGCGCTCGAAAATAATGTTCTCCAGGCAGTTCGATGAACAGCGAGCAACGTTACCGCCCACGCCGCGCCCAGATAAACGGCCGTGTCGTAACGCAACAGCGCCGCGGCGGCAATACACAGGCCGCCTAAAGCCGCGCGTTGGGTGGATGGGCGATCCGCATAATGCCAGCAGGCCCACAGACCGGCGGGGTAGGAAAGCACTTTGTCGAAGTCGTACAGGCGTATTCCGCACGCAAACGATAGTGACGCCGCGAAAACGCCCCAACTCGAGGAGTTCGTCGCCCGGGTTGCCAGGGCGCACGTAATCGCGAGCCCCGTGCCGATGGCAATCGAGTCGAACCACACTTCGCCCGCCAGGCTGCCGCCGGTGGCCACGAAGGCAATCGCGGACCACGCGGCGGCCCCGAAGAGGCCGGGGTCGAAGAAGTCTCGGAAGGGTCTGTCTCCGTACGTCAGCCACTGATAGCCGAGGGTAATGCGTCCGAAATGGTCGTCAAGGAGGTCCCCGGACACAATCGTCAGCGCAGACGCAATGACGCCAACGGCAATCGGGATGACCCGTCGAGCCACGTTAGCGGATGGTGTCGCGGTGTTCTGTGCCAATCTTTTTTTCATGGGCTTTTCTTTGGCGTCCCACCAATGGGCACATGAAATGATCCGGCGCTGCGTTCCCTAGTCCACCTGGACAACTGAGCGCAGGCTGCGGTGGCCGAGCACCATCTCTGCGGAGAGCAGCTTGCTCATATACACCTTCGACTCCGCGTTGTCGGCGGCGTTGCGCTCGTATTTGACGACGTCGAATTGGAGCTGGGTCAGCGTGCTGCGCATCCCGTAGTAGCGATTCTTGGTCTTGGCGACCACTTCCTGAAATCCGGTGGCGACGGCCCACGCCTCTGATTCTTCGCTCAGCGCGCGGAAGTGCCCCTGACCTCGCCAGTCACGGCGCGTCGCGCCGATCCACGAATAAAGAATCTTGCGGTCATGGAATCGAATGGTGTCGCCGAGACGCTCGACCAGATCACGCAGCTTGGGCTCGGTCTCGTTCGCTTTGACTTCGTGGACGACTTTGTAGGCGACCGGCACCATCGTCCCGGCATCGTCGGGCAACGGGCCTTCGGCCATCAGAATCAGCGATTCACGTCCTTCGAGACGGTGCATGATCTCCGCCGCCATTTTGCGGCGCGGAAATTCGCCAAAGAACTCCTCGATATACTGAATTTCGAGGGCGCCGGTCTCGACGGGGTACTGCTTAATCAGGTATTCCACGGAGGGGAAATTATAGATTGGGTGATTGGTGAATGGGCGATTGCTTGGGTGATTGGGTGATTCGGCGATTGGTCATGTCGAGCCCGCTCGACTAGTAGTCCATCCCGATTACCTGACCCGCGTCGTCGAGATCGAGGTTGTGGGCTTGTGGCGTCTTGCCGAGGCCGGGCATCAGCATCATGCTGCCGGCAATGGCGACGACAAAGCCGGCGCCGGCCGACAGCGTGGCGTCGGTGATATTGAGCGTCCAGCCCGTGGGCGCCCCCATCAGTCTGGGATCGTCACTGAACGAGTACTGCGTCTTGGCAATGCACACCGGCAACTTGCCGTAGCCCAAGTCCGCGAACTGCTGCAGGCGCGTGCGCGCCGCCGGTTTAAAGGCGACACCAGCAGCGCCATAGACGGTCGTGGCAATGGTGCCGATCTTCGCCTCAAGCGTGTCGGCGCTGCTGTACAGCGGCTTTGCCGCGGAGACGCGCGTTGCCGCGGCGACGACCTTGTCGGCCAGGTCGACCATGCCGTCGCCACCTTTGGCGTAACCCTCTGACAGCGCGGCATCGACGCCGAGCGACGCGCAGAAGGCGCGCACGCGTTCGAGGTCCTCGTCCGTGTCGCTCGGAAAGCGATTGAGCGCCACAACCGCCGGTACGCCCCAGCGTTGGACGTTCTCGAGATGCCGCTGCAGGTTGGGAAAGCCGCGAACGACGGGTCCGTCAGCGGCGCCGCCCTGAGCTCGCAACGCCTTGAGCGTGACGATCACGACAGCCACCGCCGGCTCGTGGCCGCACATCGGCATCACCAGATCGAAGAATTTTTCCGCACCCAGATCGGCGGCGAAGCCCGTTTCATTGACGACGTAGTCGGCGAGATGGAGCCCCATGCGCTGGGCAAGCACGCTGCTGGTGCCGTGCGCAATGTTCGCAAAGGGGCCGCAATGAACAATCGCGGGCGCGCCTTCGCTGGTCTGCACCAGGTTGGGCAACAGCGCGTCTTTCAGCAAGACCATCATCGGCCCGACGGCCTTCAGGTTCGCGGCCCGCACCGGCTGTCCGCCGTAGGTGAAGCCGATCACGATTTCGCCAAGGCGGCGGCGCAGGTCGGCACGGCTGTCGGCGAGCGCCAGGATCGCCATGATCTCGGATGCGGCCGTGATCACGAATCCGGTCTCGCGCGCCGGGCCGCTGGTGCGCCCGCCCAGCCCTGTGGCAATCTGACGCAACGCGCGATCGTTGATGTCCATCGCGCGCGGCCACAGGATCTCTTTGGGGTCGATCGCCAGGACATTGCCGAAATGCAGATGCGTGTCGATCAGCGCCGCGAGCAGATTGTGGGCGGCGGTAATGGCGTGAAAGTCGCCATTGAAGTGGAGGTTGATGCTATCGAGCGGTGCCAGTGAAGCCTTGCCACCGCCGGTCGCTCCGCCTTTCTGACCGAAGACCGGACCGAGCGACGGTTCGCGCAACGCCGCGATGGCGTGGTGCCCGCGCTTGACGAGTCCTTGCGTCAGGCCAATGGTGGTAACGGTCTTCCCTTCACCGCTGCTGGTCGGCGTAATGGCGGTAATCAGAATGAGCTTGCCGCGGCGCCCTGGAAAATGGTCGAGCAGTTCGAGGCGCAGCTTGGCGGTGTAGCGGCCGTACGGTTCGATCAATTCATCGGGGATGCCCAATCGTTCGGCGATTTCAAAAATCGGACGCATAACCGACGAATTGTAGTCCGCAATGCCATTCTGATCATCCGCCAAGGATCGCGGCGCGGGCGTGCTCCTGCCACTGTGCGTCCCAGTGCTGCGCCGGATGGGCCGCCAACCAAGCGCGCGACGCGGCAAACTGCGGCACCTTTCCGAAGTCAGCGGTCGCCAGCGCGAGCACGACCTGAGCGAGATCATTGGGGTCGCGGAACGCGATGCCCTCGCGACCCGGCGTCACGGCTTCACCGAGCACGGGCGCGTAATCGTAGGCACACACCGGGACGCCGGCGCCGCGAAAGTCCGCGAGCTTCATCGGCAGGTCGAGTCCCGACGAAGACTGGTGCAGACAGAGGCCGAGGTCGGCCATACCGACCAGCGTCGGATAGTCGGCCGGATCGAGCCAAGCGGTGCGGACCGCGATGCGCGTGAAATCGCGCCGCGCGACGCGCTGTTCAAAGGCCTGACGCAGTTCGCCCCGGCCGGTCATGACGACCGCGACGTCCGGCGTGCCGGCATCGGACGCGCCACGCTGCGCCATCAGTATGCGTTCGGCCCGTTCCAGTCCTTCGAGGAGCAGATCGAAGTCTTCATCGGGCGTCCAGCTCGTCGGGCAGACGAGCAGGGGGATTCGCCGCGCACCGAGCGAGTAATCGCGCGACAGACGTGACCACAACTCCGCCGCCGCCTGCAGCGATGGTTTGGCAAAAAAGGCGGCCGGGCGATCGTAAACAACCGTCGACTGCACACCCCATTCACGCCGCAGGAAGTCGGCAAGGCCCCGCGAGACCGCAAGGTGCGCATCCGCCCGACGTGCCCAGCGGCGCTCGCTGCGCGCCAGTAGGCGCACCGCGCGGTGCTGGTCGCCAAGCTTGACCGCGAGAATCGTGTGCGACAGGTTGTGCCAGTCAAAGACCAGTCGGGCGCCGCGGAGCTTGGCCACCGTCCACGCGACCGCAAGTGTCGGGATTGCGGGCGGTGTCTGAACGAGGATCACATCGGGCTTCGGTAATTGCAGTAGGCTCGACAACAGACGGGCGGCCTGCCACGATACCCGCGCTGCGGACAGCGCGACGAAGCGACGACGCCCGTGGCCGGCGCGCGACGCGAATGCGCGATCCGGCAGGCGATGCGACCGCAGTCTCGGTTCGGCGGTCAGCGCCGCATGCAGCGGCGCCCCTTCGAGACCGACCAGGTCGACTTCGCCGCCATCAACCGCCAACGCGAGCGCGTGGTACTGCATGCGCGGACTGCGGCCAAGATCTCCGAGCACGACGACCGCTGTTCGCATGATGACCGTTTACCTAACCGTGGTGCTCACAAGCACGTTGCTTTGCCTGATTCTGACGCCATTGGTCAGCACTGTGTCGACCGCGCTCGGGCTTGTAGACGCGCCGGGTGGGCGGAAGGTTCATTCACTTTCGGTGCCCCGGATGGGCGGGCTCGCCGTCACCATGGCTTCGATTTTGACGCTGCTCGCGACCGCAACGTTAGCTCGCTGGCAACAAATCGAGGCACCGTCCCTCCAGCCGCTCACCCCGATCCTGATTGGCGCGGCACTGGTCTTCGGTATTGGTCTGCTCGACGATCTCCGGCCAGTCGCCGCCTGGGTGAAGCTGCTGGTGCAAACGCTGGCCGCGATCATTGTCATCGGGTCCGGCCTGCGCATCGAGACGACGACCCTGCTGGGCGGAACCGTGTCGCTCGGGCTGATGGCATGGCCAGTCACGCTGCTCTGGATCGTCGGCTTGACCAACGGATTTAATCTCATCGACGGGTTAGATGGTCTGGCGGCCGGAATCGCTGTCATCGCCGGCGCCACCTGCGCGACAATTCTGGTCGCACGCGGTCATGCCGCCGAAGCGACGCTGCTCACTGCCCTGGTCGGAGCGGCACTGGGCTTTCTTGTCTACAATTTTGCACCCGCCTCGATTTTTCTCGGCGACAGCGGCAGCCTGGTCTTTGGGTTTGTGCTCGCCACCACCGCCATCACCGGTTGGCAAAAAGGCGCGACCGCACTCGCTGCCGGCGTGCCGTTGTTGATCTTTGCCTTACCCCTGGCCGACGCGATCAGCGCGTTGACCCGGCGATTGACGCGGCGGCGCGCCGACCAACCGGTCACTACCGCCTCACTGCTCCGGCAGATCGCGGAGCCTGACCGCGAGCACATCCATCACCAGTTGATCGCGTTGGGCTGGTCGACGCACCGAACGGTGATCGTGCTCTACGCGGTCACTGGTGCGCTCTCGGCGCTGGCGCTGGCCACGGCGAGCCTCGACTGATGGAGCGACGCCGCGTCCTGCTGGTGCAACCTTCGCTGCAGCCACCGGGCGGCGGTAATGGCGTCGCGGCATGGATGCTCCAGGCGCTGACCCGGGAACATCACGTGACGGTGCTGTCCTGGCGGCAGGTCGATGTCGATCCGATCAATCGATTCTTTGGGACCACGCTGCGGCGCAGCGATTTCGACACGATTCAGCTGCCGCGGACGTGGCGGGCGATCCCCGAACTGCTGCCGGTGCCCGCCTCGCTGATTCGATCGGCGCTATTAATGCGCTACACGCGGCGCTTTCACGACCGGTTCGATGTCGTGGTTGGTGGGCACAACGAAACCGATTACGGCCGGCGCGGCATTCAGTACATCCACTACCCGACCTACCTGCGGCCTCGTCCGGCCGTGGATTTCCGGTGGTATCACCGCTTCGGGCCCGCCCTCGACCGCTACTACCGATTCGCCGATCGACTTGCCGACTTTTCGTTCGAGCGGATGCAGGCCAACTTGACGCTGGCGAATTCCAATTGGACGGCGGCGCACGTCGAGCGTTTCCTCGGCATCCAGGCGCGCACGTTATACCCGCCGGTGGCGCCGGCCGCGGCCCCGCTGCCGTGGAGCGACCGCGCCGATGGCTTCCTTGCCGTCGGGCGCATCTCGCCGGAGAAGGACTACCAACGACTGATCGCGATTCTGGCCCGTGTTCGCGTTCACCGCCCCGCTGTGACCCTGACCATCGTCGGCACCACCGACCGCCACGGCCGGCGTTACTACGACCAGCTGCGCGCGGCGGCCGTTGCTGCCGGGTCGTGGGTGACGTTCCGGCACGATGTCACGCGCGAGGAATTGCGCAGCATGCTCGCCAGCCATCGCTACGGCATTCACGGCATGCGCGAAGAACATTTCGGGATGGCTCCGGCGGAGATGGCTCGCGCCGGCATGATCGTCTGGGTGCCGAACGGCGGCGGCCAGGTGGAAATCGTCGCGTCGCCGGACCTCACCTTCGACAGCGACGAAGAGGCCGCAGACAGCATTGGGCGGGTCATGGCAAGCGCCGGCGAACAAGGCCGTCTTCGTGAGCACCTGGCGTCTCGCGTGCAACTGTTCAGCGCCGAATCGTTCGTGTCGACGGTGCAATCAATCGTCCGCGACTTCAGGGAATAATGTTGGCCGCTACAGCAAGGCCATCGACTTGAACGCCGCGTGCGACAGCAGTTCGTTGTAGGTGCCGGTCGCCGCAATCCGTCCAGCCTGCAAAAAGATCAACCGGTCGCAGGCTTCGACCGTCGACAGGCGGTGGGCAATGACAATTAACGTGCGGGTGCCATGCAGCGCGGCAATCGCGCGCGTGACCTCGCGTTCGGTCTGGTTATCGAGCGCCGCGGTCGCTTCATCGAACACCAGCACCGCCGGATCCGAATACAAGGCGCGAGCGATTGCGACCCGCTGCTTCTGTCCTCCGGACAAACGTGTCCCGTGTTCCCCGAGCGGCGTGTCGAGGCCTTCGGGAAGCTGCTGAATCACTTCATCCAGTTGCGCCAGAGCCACGGCGCGCGACAGGCGCTGTTCATCAATCAATGTGTCCGGTACCCCGAATGCGATATTGCGGCGGACCGTGTCGTCGAGCACATACGGGTTTTGCGGGACGTAGCCAATCAGACGCTGCCACGCGCGCTCCTTGCCGCGTAACTCTTCGCCGTCGAGTAATAGCTGTCCACTGGTCGGCTGCAGCAGTCCGAGCAATACATCGACGAGAGTGCTCTTCCCGGCCCCGGTCGCTCCGACGATCCCCAGCGACTCGCCCGGCTTCAAGCGCAGGTAGATGTTGCTGATCGCGGGCGGACCGTCGCCGTACGAAAAACTGACGTCTTCGCACACCAGCGCGTGAGAGAAGTCGACCACCGGCTCGGGACCGTGCCCGCGCGGTGTCGCAGCCGTGCGGAGCATCGCAAAGTCATCGCGCGCGTCTCTGGTGAAGGCGTGGCCTTCACGGAGATACCCCGCGTTCAACATGATCCGGTTCGCCGATGGCACCACGCGGAATCCGGTATAAGCGAACAGCGCGAGCAATGACACGGTCTCTGCGCCAGACGTGCCGCGCATCGTCACCACCAGGACGACTGCGAGCATGCAGATGATCAACGCCGTCTCAACCCCGAGCCGCAATGTCGTCGACAGCCAGGCTCGGTGTTGGCGCACCTGCGACAACGTGCGGCGAACGCCCCGGAACCGCTGCTCGAAAAAGGACTCACGACCCGCAACCTTGACCTCTTTTACAGCGCCGAGGCTTTGCTGCAGCACATGGAGGTGCTGCTCTTCAAGCGTCTTCTGCCACTCGCCTGACCGCACCCACATCCGCCGTGTCGAAAAGATTGGCAACGCGACGAGCGCGAGCACGCCAACCACCACCAGCAGGGTCTGCGGCGGCGCGGTGACGATCAGCACCGCAATCAAGGCGACGATAATCGCGACTTCCGCGATGATGTTGACGGCTGACGCCGCCATCAACTGGAACGCAACGTCGGTGGAGCGCGCCACTTCCTGAATCATCGACGCCGATCGGCGGCGCAAGTGAAACGCATAGTCGGCGTGCAGATAGTGAGAGAACAACCGTTCGCCGGCTTGCGCCGCGGAACGCCCGACGGTCGATTCCTTCAACCACTCCGACCACGACAGCAAAACCGCGCGGGCGATGTAGAACAACGCGACCACCGCGGTCAGCGCGGCAATGATCTGAGCCGGATCATCGGATGGCCAGGCGAGCCACAGCCGCGACACGACTGGCGTGCTCCGGACACGGTGCGGCTCAACGACCAGCCGCAGCAGCCCGAATACGGCAATCGCCCCCAGTGCTTCGAGAACGGCGGCCGCACAGACGACCGGGACCAGTACCGCCCAGCGGAGCCGGAGCCGAGGGTCGATCCAGCCGAAGATCGCGCGAAGGTCAAACACGGCTCACCTTAGAACTTTAGCCAACCGCCGGTAGTCTAACCACCCCAAGCGCGTTCGGTGTAATCTGTGCCGCCCAAGATGACGAAACCCTCAAGATTCTGGCGTCTGCTGGCGTCGTCGCCCTTGCCGCCCATGGTCTGGGTGGTCGGTCGTCAGTGGTCAGTGGTCAGTGGTCAGTGGTCGGTCGTCAGTGGTCAGTGGTCGGTGATCAGTGGTCGGTCGTCGGTCGTCGGTGCTTTGAACTGGCGACTACTCAGCGTTAATCGTGATCAGATATGACCAAACGACGATTCGTGCTCTCCACGTTTGTGATGACAGCGCTGCTACTCCACGCGGTGACCGCACGCGCACAGGACAACGCCGCCGACACCGCTAAGCTGATCGACGTCCTTCTGCTGAAGCCGGGCTCGGTGGTCGCAGAGATTGGCGCCGGCAGCGGCGGTGAGCTGACGATCGCGTTGGCCCAACACGTCGGCGCCAGCGGTCGCGTCTTTTCGAACGAACTAGGTAACGAACGCGTGCAGCGGCTGCGCACGGCAGTCGAGAAATCCGCTGTGGCCAACGTCACCATCGTCGACGGTCACGAGCAGCGTGCGAATCTGCCTGACGGCTGCTGCGACGCAATCTTCATGCGCAACGTCTATCACCACTTCGGCGATCCGGCGGCGATGCACGCGAGCTTTTTGCGGGCGCTCAGACCCGGCGGACGGATCGCGATCATCGACTTCACGCCGCGGCGATTTGTCCGCGGGGACGATAGCATGCCCCTCACCGCACCACCCGGCAAGCGCGGGGACGATTCCGCGCACGGCGTCGGCCCTGATGTTGTGGCGCAGGAATTAAAGGCGGCGGGATTCGATGTCGTTGCGTCGGAAGAAGGCCGCGACCGCTGGTTTATCGTCGTTGCCAGACGGTAGTCGGTGGTCGGTCGTCAGTCATCAGGGGTCGGTCGTCGGTCGTCGGTAGGCTACCAGTTACGGGCTCCCGGTTACCGGTTACCGGCCATCAACGTCGAGTGGCGGCGGCACGTCTCAAGCGCGCGCCATGGCCTGGGCCAGCACGGCGAAGGCGCGGGAGAGATCGGAAAAGAAGGTCATCGACCTGAGAGCGCACGGACAGCCCGATCCAACACATCGTTCCCGTTACTTCACCGCCCGCTGGACAATCGCCTTGAACTTCTGCCGAATGCCATCGGGATTCGACGGCGCACTCTGCGTCATCAGGATAGTGATCATCTCGCGTGCGGGATCGATCCAGAAGATCGTACCGGCGGTGCCGTCCCAGCTGTACTCACCACGCAACGGCGACCCCGGGTCGAGGACGATGTTGACGTTAGCGAGTCCCCAACCCATCGAGCCGCCGCGCACTTTCAACACCGCGTCGGGTAGCCCGTTTGCCGTCATGCGTTCGACGGTTGCCGCCTTCAGCAGGCGGATGCCATCGAGTTCGCCTTTGTTGAGCAGCATCTGGCTGAATCGAAGGTAGTCCGGCACGGTCGACACCAATCCCACTGCGCCTTCAATCAGGGCGGGACGCTGGGTGAAAGGCACCGCTTCGATCTCGGTCGGGGTGAGGCCGCCGTCGGCCACCGGCGCGTAGACGGTCGCGAGCCGCGCCTGCCGATCGGGGCCCACCGTGAACACGGTGTCGGTCATGCGCAGGGGTCGAAAGACCCGCTCGTCGAGAAACGCATCGAACGGCTTACCGGTCCACACTTCGACCAAGCGCCCGAGCACGGTCGTCGCTTCGCTGTAGCGAAAACGAGTGCCGGGGTCTTCCATCAGCGGCGCGCGCACGATGTTGCCGATGAAGCTGGGCAGCGTGTCAGCGCGCGAGCGGACCTTGGCGTTGCGATAGAGCTCTGAGGTGCGGTGGCTGAGCCCCGACGTATGCAACAGCAGATCGTCGACGGTGATAGCGCGTGACGGACGACGCGCCGGTTGGTCGGCGCCAGGCACGACCATCACGTCGTTGAACTCAGGCAGATACTTCGCGACCGGGTCGTCGAGTCGAAAGCGGCCCTCATCGTGCAGCATCATCACCGCCACTCCGGTGACCGGCTTGGTCATCGAGTAGATACGGAACAACGTGCGATCCGTCATCGGTGCCTTACTCTCGAGGTCCTGGACACCGATCGCCTCGAGATACGCGACGCGACCGTTGCGCGCGACCGCGGCCACAGCGCCGGCGATCTTGCGATCGGCGACAAACTGATTCAACAGCGCGGTCGCCTCACTTAGTACGTCCGGCGCGAGTCCGACCGCCTCGGGACTGGTCCGCGGCAGTCCTTGACCAAAAACGGAGCCGGCTAACATCACCAGCATCATAGCCACCGGCGGGATACGGCGGCTCATATCGCCGCCCCCCGCCTGACGACGTCAATGACGTCGCCGACGGCAATGTCACCGGCCTCAACCACTTTCATATACACGCCACGCAGATTGCGGTGACGCAGCGGCTTCTTTGAGACAAACTTCAACGCCCCGTTGCCAAATCGCGCATTGAATCTCTGGCAGCCGTCATGTGGCGTGGGTGTGACTTCGAGCGTCACCGACCCGGCCCGCAGGCGGCTGCCCGCCGGCAGGTTGTCATTCGAAAGATCCAGGTGCAGGTAGAGGTTGTCGCCGAACAACGACAACGGCTGGCCGTTGGCAATCATCGTGGCGACGTCACTCTGGATCACCGCGAGCTGCGAATCCGCCGAACCGCGCCGACGGCCCCAGGCATCGCCGGGCACCCCGGACTCGGGCGTCAGCGTCGTGCGTTCGATCTCCTGCCGGCGGCCGTTCTGGCCACGACTGACAATCAGCACGACTCGGCCCTGATCGCGCGGCGTATTCAGTGCCGGCAAGTTCGTTTCGAGGACGTCAAGCCGCTGAAAGGTCGACGGATCGCCGACTGAATCCGAATTAATCATCGTGTGCTACTGCCGGCTGCTGGCCCGCGGCGCTGCCAGTGCTTTACGAATGGCATTCGCGGTGATCGTCGCGCGATGTTCCTGAATCTTCTTGCCGTTTTTGATCATCTTGGCGACCGAGCCGATGTCCACGCCATTGATGCTGAACTTCTTGGCTTTCATCCGCTGTTCCGGACGAATCAGCATGGGGTCGATCAACGCCACTAACGCTTCGTAGTGGTAGTCGTCATGAATGTCGTAGCGGGTCGCTGATTGCACATCCGGCGTCTGATGGATGCCGAGGGTCTTGAGGAACTGGTAGCTCCATTTGTCTTCCTCGTAATACTCCGGTACGAAGTGAACGCGCGCCGAAATGCCGGCCCATTTGGCGTTGAGCGCCGCGGCAGATTCTTTCATGCCATTGATATTCCCGCCGCTGTCACCGATCATGACGATGTCGGTGAAACCCATGCTTTTCAAGCTGGTCGACATGTCGGTGAGCACGGCGCGGAAAGTGGCTTCGGTGATGAACACGCTACCCGGCGTCAGCCCTGGACGTTCCGGGTTGCCCGGTTCGAGGGTCACAATCGGCCCGCACAACGCATTGCCGAGTTTGCGGGCGGTCGCCTCGCAGGTCGCGCGCAACACGTAGTTGTGTTTGCCGTTGGCGTTGTACGGACCGTTCTGCTCATTGCCGCCGGTGCCGATAATCGCGGTGGTCTTTCCAGCCTTGATCGCGTCGCGCGTTTCCATCCAGGTCTGTTCTTCGATCCAGACCGTATCGAGCATGTCGATCGGGCGCACCGCGTCAGGTGCAGACGCCGCCTGGCGCGCCTGCTGCGCCGCTTGTTGCTCTGCAGTCAATGGTGGACGATTCTGGCCCTGGGCCGGTTGTGGCGGTTGAGCCGCGCCAGACGCGGCGACAAACAGGAGTGCAAACGCCAGCGCAGTGGTCAGTTTCATGATGTCCTCGTGATCGGTGAGCGATATCGAATCGTGTCGTGCGATTCCGCGACCCGCTCATCGAGCGCGGAGCCAGGTCAGTCGCAGCCGCGGCAGATCGCCGTCGCGGGTCAACGTCAGCACATCGCCGTCGACCGTTATCTGACGCACCAGGACGGTCCCGGCTGCGCCGCGATTGTACCCGCCGCGGACGCGATGGCGAATGACTCCCGCCGGAGTGTCGAGCTCGAAGTTACCGAAGTAGGCGTTGAAATGCTCGTCGCCGCCCCACGCGACGATCACTTCGCCTGACTGCAGGTAGGCAAGGCCGCCATCGACTGCGGTAAACGGCTCGGTGATGGTGTTGTCGTCGTGCAGCTCCTCGACGTGGTGCAACCGCCAGCCGCCCAGAATGTGTGTCCGCGTGACGATCATGCGTTCCGTCCGTGATCTTACAGTGGTCGGTCGCCGGTGGTCGGTCGCCGGCCTCATCCGGTTGTGTATGATTCGCCCGTCCAGGAGGACTCATGAAGTTTCTGCGGCTACTCGTCGTCGTCGGCATCGTCTGCGCGGCCACCTTGGTTCCCACTATGGGGCAGGAACAGGCACCGGCCGGGAATCGCACGCCGGAAGGCTTGATCCTGAAGACAGCGGAAACGCTCGAGTTCACGACCGACGAGATCACCTGGCCGTCACTGGATGTCTCGCCGGACGGACGGACGATTTTATTCGACGTCCTGGGCGACCTTTATACGTTGCCGATCGAGGGCGGTCAGGCGAACCGGATCATGGGCGGGATGTCGTTCGAAAGCCAGCCGGCGTATTCGCCCGACGGCAAGACGATTGCGTTCCTGACCGACCGCAGCGGCGTCGAGAACCTGTGGGTGACGGACGCCGACGGTTCCAATCCTCGAGCGATCAGCAAAGACGAGAAGACGAACGACCGGCCGCAGATCATGGTGTCGCCGGCTTGGACGCCGGACGGCGAGTACATCATCGTCTCCAAGTCCCGGCCGCCCGAGCCCGGCACGTTTAGGCTGTTCATGTATCACCGCGACGGCGGCACAGGCGTTCGCGTCGGTCCGGCACCGCCGCCGCAACCCGCTCCTGATGCGCAGGGCCCGCCGCCGGCGCCGCCGACCAACAAGATGGGCGCGACGGTGTCACCTGACGGCCGCTTCATTTATTACACGCAACGCACCGGCAGCTTCACTTACAACGCACAGTTCCCGTTGTGGCAGGTCTACCGTCATGACCGCGAAACGGGTGACGCGTCGCAGGTCACCAACGCGCGCGGCTCGGCGATCCGGCCGGCGATTTCTCCCGACGGCAAGTGGATGGTCTATGGCACGCGACACAAGACCCAGACCGGGTTACGCGTGCGCAATCTTGACACCGGCGCTGAGCGCTGGCTCGCCTATCCGGTGACTCGCGATGATCAGGAGTCGCGTGCCAGCCGCGACACGCTGCCGCGCTATGACTTCATGCCGGATGGACAGTCGCTGATCGTACCGATTGGCGGCAAGATTCATCGCGTCGACTTTGCGACCGGGGATTCGCGGGTAATCCGCTTCTCGCTGCGCGTGCAGGCGGAGATTGCTGGACGCGTCTACACGCCCGTTCGCGTCGACGATAACGACACCGTGCGCGCACGGCTGATTCGCTGGCCGACGGTGTCGCCAGACGGTAAGCGCCTGGTGTTCGGCGCGATGAACCGCCTCTACGTGATGGATCTGCCGAGCGGCACACCGCGGCTGCTGACCGGGCCCAGGGTTCAGGCCCCGGGCGCCAATGCTCCGGGCAATGAAGGCGAGTTCATGCCGACGTGGTCGCCCGATGGACAGTCGGTCGCCTACGTGACCTGGACGACGACCGGCGGTCATATCAAGCGCGTCGCCGCAACCGGAGGACAACCGCAGACGCTGACGACCGCCGAAGGCTATTTCCTCGACCCCGCGTATACGCCGGATGGATCACGCCTGGTCTTTATCCGCGGCGCCGCAGCCGATCAGCTCTATTCGATCCTGCAGGACACGCCCGCGCCGGACGATAATCGCGAGGCGCCGAAAGAAATCGGCGGTGTGAGCCCGCCCAATACGCTCGAATTGCGCTCGATGCCGGCTGGTGGTGGCGCCAGCGCGCTCATCGCGTCGGCGCAAGGCGGCCGCGGTCCGCATTTCGCGCGTAATGATTCGAAGCGCGTCTACCTCACCGGCAATCGCGGCCTGCAGTCGATCACCCTGGATGGCTACGACCGCCGGACGCACTTCCGCATCACCGGCACCGGTCCTGGCAACAATCCGCCGACCGCGACAGAGATTCGTTTGTCGCCGGACGGCAATCGCGCGTTTGTCAGCCTGCAGGGCCGTCACTACATGGTGACCGTGCCAATGGCCGGACGCGAAACGGTCGACATCAGCATCACCGGCCGCGCCGACAATGCGGTCGTCCCGGTCAAGCGGTTCTCGGCAGAGGGCGGCGATTACCTGCAGTGGACGGCTGATGGCAAAGCGGTGACCTGGGCGTGGGGAGCGCAGTTCTTTCAGCAGCCGATCGACGCGACCGCGCCGCACAAGACCGACGTCATCATCGAAATGCCGCGCGCCAGGGCCAAGGGCTCGGTGCTGCTCTCGGGAGCCCGCATCATCACGATGAAGGGTGACGAAGTGATTCCGTCAGGCGATGTGCTGGTTACCGACAATCGGGTCGCGGCGGTCGGCAAGAAGGGGTCGCTGAAAGTGCCCGGCGGAACGCGCACCATCAATATCGCCGGCAAGACGATCATGCCCGGCCTGGTCGACGCGCACTCACACATGTGGGCGCCGCGCGGACTCCACCAGACCGAGGTGTGGCAGTACCTGGCCAACCTTGCTTACGGTGTGACGACGACCCGCGATCCGCAGACGTCGACGCCGGACGTCTTCGCCTATGCGGACATGGTTGATGCGGGGATGATGCCGGGACCACGCATCTATGCGACCGGACCAGGCGTCTTCGCTGGCTCCGGCATTGTCGATCGCGAGGCGGCCATGAGCTACATCAAGCGCTATCGCGACGCATACAAGACCAACACGCTCAAGCAGTACGTCGCCGGCGATCGCATCGTCCGACAGTGGATCATCGAGGCGTGCAAGGATTACGGCATCACCGCGACGATCGAAGGCTCGCTCGACCTGAAACTCAACCTGACGCAGATGGCCGACGGCTACTCGGGTCAGGAACACAGCTTCCCGATCATGCCGCTCTACAAAGACGTCGTCGAATTCGTCGCGCGCACCAAGACGTTCTACACGCCGACGATTCTCGTCGCCTACGGCGCGCCGTGGAGTGAGAACTTTTACTTCCAAACCGAGAACGTCGTCGGCGATCAGAAGTTGCGGCGCTGGGTGCCGTGGGAGCTACTCGACGGCATGGTCCGTCGCCGTACGCAGTGGTTCCTGCCCGAAGAATATGGCCACACCGCCATCGCCAAGACGGTCGCCGACATCGTGCATGCCGGCGGCAAAGCCGGTCTCGGCAGTCACGGACAACTGCAAGGCCTTGGTGCGCATTGGGAAACGTGGAACCTGCAGTCCGGTGGGCTGACGCCGCACGAGACGCTGCGCGTCGTGACGCAGTTCAGTGCTGAGGCAATCGGCTTACATCAAGATGTCGGGTCGCTCGAAGTCGGCAAACTCGCCGACCTGATCGTGCTCGACAAGAATCCGCTCGACAACATCCGCCACACCAATTCGATTCGTTACGTGATGAAGAACGGCGAACTCTATGAAGGCGACACACTCAATATGGTGTGGCCGGAACAGAAGCCGTTGCCGAAGCAGTTCTGGTGGGAGACAGAGCCGAGGCTTGCGCCGAGGCCGACGGTCACGCAGCAGCAATAACCTACTGCGGTGGTTGGCGTTCGTAGGTGCCGACGATCTCGCCCTGGCCGATGATGTGCCCCTTCATCGCTGCGAGCAACTGCTTCTTGTTCAAGCCCGGCTGCACGTCGAGCGGCGCGTCCAGTGCGTAGACGATGAAGTGGTAGTGGTGGACCTTGCCCGGCTTTGGCGGCGCCGGGCCGCGGTAACCGGCGCGACGGAATCCAGAAATGCCCTGGACCGCGCCAGTCAGAGCCGCAGGCATGGCGACTGCCGGATCGGCCGAGATGTTCTCCGGCAGCCCTTTCGCGGTCGCCGGGATCTTGTACACGACCCAGTGCACAAACGGTTGCGGCGTCGGGGCGCTGGGGTCTTCGTGAATCAGCACCAGTTCCTTGGTCCCGACAGGCGCGCCGGTCCACATCAGCGGCGGCGATATGTTCTTGCCATCAGCGGTGTAGTCGACCGGCAGCGGCTGGCCGTGCTTGAATGCGGGGCTGGTGACGGTGATCGCCGCAGGCGTGGGAGCGGCCTGTGCGCCGAGGGTGCAGACGCTCGCGATGACCAACGCGGCAGCTGCAAGAGGTGCGAATGCTGTCATCGCAGCATTATCGCCGAACCCAATGACCGAACAGCGACGGCAGCCCAGCGGCATGATCGGGATGTACTTATCGGGTCAGTTGCGGTAACTCGCCCTCGAGAAACTTGCCCAGTTCGCTCGGCGGGAACTGGAGACCGACGTAGAACGGGCCAAACTCCGCGAACTTGGCACTGGCTTCGTCGAATCGCATCTCGTAGATCAGCTTCTTGAACGTCAGAGGGTCGTCGGCGAACAGGTCGACGCCCCACTCCCAATCGTCGAAGCCAATCGAGCCGGAAATGATCTGGGTCACCTTGCCGGCGTATTCACGACCGACTTTGCCATGTTCGAGCATCATCTCGGCGCGCCGTTCGAACGATTCGGCATACCAGTTGAGCGCCTCGCCTCGCCGCTTGTTCATCGGATAGAAACAGACGTGCCGATGCGGCGGGATAGGCGTGAACAGCCGCCCCGTCACGCGCCCGCGCTGACGTTCCATCTCTTCGTCGAACGCGGTGTTGTACGCGTCAGAACCGTGGGTCAAGCCTTGTTCACCGAGTTGGCGATGGACCTTCGCGGTCATGTCGTACATTCCGAGCTCGACGATCGAGACGTAGGATGTCGTCGGCTGAAGAAACGCATGCAGCTTGGTGCGGGATAACGCGAGTTGAACGCGGCCGAGGTCGTCAAAGGTGCGGCGAAAGGCAATCACCATCAGGTCGCCTTTATGCCCGAGCAGCTGCACGAGCGTCGTCGCGCCTTGCGCCGGGTCGGCGACTGCAGCGAGGGCGGCCGCAGCCTCCTCCGCCATCTGCGCGCGATCACCGGGATACGCCTGGCCGAGGCGACCCCAGTCGACACGGAACATTAAATGGAGCGCGCTCCAGCCTTCGAGCGTCTCGGGGACGAACGGATTATGCACGCTGTATTCTAGTCGCCGGACGACGACGATCCTTCACCGCCTCGCGGTCCGACCTTGAAAAGGTCCTACCCGAAGGGTTTACTCGTCGCCGTCAAGCGTCAGGCAGCAGGCGAGCAACTCCGCAATCACCATTGCTGTGGCGCCCCACACCTTTTCGCCGTCGATGTCGAAGTAGGGCACCTCGACCGGAATGGTCTTGTCGCCGAGCTTCCTGGTCTGCATCTGGTGCTTGATCGTTGAGGGTTCGCGCAGAAGCGTGAGCGGCACTTCGAGTATCCGCGCCACTTCCCACTCCGCCGGGCGAAAGTCGGGATGATGATTCAAGACCCCGAGGATCGGATGGAGATGAAAACCGCTGACCGGAATGTGAATCGGGGTCAGTGGACCGAGCACGTGCACCGACCCCGGAATGCAGCCGACCTCTTCGCTCGCTTCCCGCAAGGCGGCGGCTTCGAACGATTCGTCGGGATCGACCGCGCCGCCCGGAAACGATACCTGTCCGGTATGTTGGCGCATTGCTGAACCCCGCACGGTGAGCACGAGGTGCGGCGCATCATGAATCGGGTAGAGCAACACCAGCGCAGCGCCGTTGCGCAGTCCGTCGGGCAGCGTGCGCGGGTCCCAGCCCACCCGTGGCGTCGGCGACAGACGGAGTTGCGCATCCAAACCTGGCAGGGGCCTCTGTAACCGTGCCCGCAACCGTTCTTCGAGCGCGCGCATCATCGCGTCAAGGGGACGAAGCGCACGGCAATGCGCCCTTCTTCGTGCAGGCCATCCACAGTCCGCGTCAGCGTCAGCAGAGCCTGATCGCCGCGCCCGACCGGCACGACCAGGCGGCCGCCGATTCTGAGCTGGGCAATCAGTGGCGGCGGAATGTGATCAGGTGCCGCGGTCACGATGACTCCGTCGAACGGCGCATGCTCCGGCCACCCGTCGTAGCCATCACCGGTGCGCACCTGCACATTGGTGTGACCAAGGGCTGACAAGAGCTGCGCCGCGGCGGTCGCCAGCGCCGGGACAATCTCCACGCTGAAGACTTCGCCCGCAATCCGCGCGAGAACGGCGGTCTGATACGCCGACCCCGTCCCCACCTCGAGCACGCGCGCCTTCGGTGGTAAGGCCAGCGCCTCGGTCATGAAGGCGACGATGTAGGGCTGGGAAATGGTCTGGCCGAGACCAATGGCGATCGGAAAATCGCGGTAGGCACTGTCGATATCGCTGTGGCGGACAAAGCGATGACGCGGCACCCGCGCCATCGCGTCTAGCACCGCCGCCGACCGCACGCCGCGCGTGCGGATCTGCGTCTCGACCATCTGCTCGCGCCGCCGGGCGAGTTCGTCGTCTGGCGGCGGCAGAGTCAGCATCCTTTACATGTTATTACCGCGGCCAGTGGCCGCCCAGCCCGGAGGGTTGGAACTGAGCGAGAATCTGACCATGGACCCACGCTATCCCGTCGGTAAATTCTCGGTGGATTCGGATGTGACGGCCGACAAGCGCCAACAATGGATTGCTCAGATCGCTTCGCTGCCCGCCGACCTCGAGCGCGCGCTAGGCGCGGTGCCGGATGGCGGCCTCGACCGCTGCTACCGTGAAGGGGGCTGGACCGTGCGCCAGGTGGTGCACCATCTGGCCGACAGCCATCTCAACGCGTACACCCGCGTCAAGCTGGCGCTGACTGAAGAGTCCCCGATGCTCAAAACCTACGATGAACAGTCGTGGGCTGAGCTCCCCGATGCGCGTGATGCCCAACTGGAACCGTCGCTGGCCATCCTGTCCGGAGTGCACACGCGGCTGACCATGGTGCTCAAGTCGTTGACGCCCGCACAGTTCACGCGCATCGCGCAACATCCGGCCAACGGGCAGATGACCATCGACTCGCTGCTCCAGATGTATGCCTGGCATTGCCGGCATCACTTGGGGCATATCGGGCTGGTGAGGTAGGAGCAGGTAGGCAGGTGGGCAGGTGGGCAGGTGGGCAGGTGGGCAGGTGAAAATTCGCCTACCCGCCTACCAGATTACCCGCCCACCCTACGTCCACGCCCGAAAGTGGCCGGTGCGCGATTCGAGGATCTCGCCGATCGTGACCGCGGCGTGAATCAGCCCGACGTGGGTGTAGGCCTGCGGGAAGTTGCCGAGCAGACGCCCGGTTTGTGGCTCGATGTCTTCCGAGAACAGGCCGAGTGGATTGGCGTGCCCCAACAATCGATTGAACAGCGCGACGGCCTCCTCGACTTCGCCCATCATCGCCAGCGCTTCAACCCACCAGAACGAACAGATTGAGAACGCGCTGGTTGTCGCACCGAAATCGTCAGGGTGGCGATAGCGCAGCATCAGGCCGTTATCGACCAACAACCGCTCGTAGGCCCTGACCGTCGACACGAAACGTGGGTCTGTCGGTTCGATGATGCCGAGGGTCGGCAGCAGCAAATTCGAGGCGTCGCCGTGCTGTCCGTCGAGCGATTGGGTGAAAAATCCCAATTCTTCGTTGTAGGCGCTCTTGAGAATTCGTTCACGCTCGATCGCCGCCCAGTGACGCCACCGCTCTGCCCGCTCTGGCTGGCTGAACATATCGGCGAGTTGGGCGCCGCGATGTGCCGCTACCCAGCACATCACCTTGGAGAAGGTGTAATGACGCGGCATCGTGCGGTATTCCCACAGGCCGGTATCTTCGAGCTGGGACAACTCGATCGCCTCTTCCACGAGCCGGTCGATCAGCACCATCACCGATCGGTCCTCGTAGACGACGCGCGGGTCGGTGAGGATCGTCTCGAGACAGAGGATCAATTCGCCCATCAGGTCGTGTTGATTCTGGGTATAGGCGGCGTTGCCGATCCGCACCGGGCCGACGCCTTCGAAACCGCACAGCGTCGGGACGAATTCCTCGACCAGCTCGCGTTCCCCGCCGATTCCGTAGAGCGGCTGCAGCGGACCGGCGTCGGCGACGTCGCGAAGGAAGCGCACGAACGCTTCGCCTTCGGCAAAGTGGCTCAATCGACGCAGCGCCTCGACCACGAACGCCGCGTCGCGGAGCCAGCAAAACCGGTAATCCCAGGTGCGGACTGAATCGAGTGACTCCGGAATACTCGTCGTCGCCGCGGCGATGATCGCGCCGGTGTCACTGAAGGCGTGGAGCTTGAGGCACAACGCCGAGCGCAACACCGCTTCAGGCGCGAAGGTCGGCAGCGCACAGGCTTTTGCCCACTGGCGCCATCCGGCGATGGTCAGCTCGAGCGCGCGTTCGACCGACGCAGTGGTATCGACATCGGTCGGGCGCCCGCAACTGAGGACGAAAAAGAGCGGCCGGTCGATCCGGAAGGTAAAGCCGGAGAGGATGTAATCAGCCGGGATGTTCGACCGCAGAAACAGTCGCGACGGACCGCCGCGGATTTCCAGCCCCAGTCCCATCGGCACGAACTCCGGCACGGCACGGCCGTAATCGGGAGCGGGTTGGAAGCGCACACGCACGCGCGGCGTGCCTTCCAGCGGACGCACCAGCCGGTGTATTTCAAGTGGCGCATCGACCGACAGGCCGGCCGGAATGCGCGGCGCAAAATCGAAAATCTCGAAGCGTCCGTCCGGTGTCGTGACTTCGGTGCGCAGCACATTGGTGTTGCGCGTATAGGCCATCACCGCCTGCATCCCGTCGGACTCGAAGGCGAAGCAGCCGCCCTTCTGCTCGTCGAGCAGCCGCGCAAACACCGACGGACTATCGAAGCGCGGCATGCACAACCAGTCGATACTGGTATTGGGGTTGACCAGGGCGAGCACGCGCCCATTCCCGATGACGCCGTGGTTCAGCAGCATCAGACGGCCTCGGCCATGCCGCAGGCCGCACGCAGGATCCCGGCAGCCCAGTCGTAGACAGTTTCGTTGCGCACCCGCGCATGCAGCACGCGCATCCGGCGAGTTTGCTGTTCTGGAGACATCGCCAACGCGGTGTTCAAGGCGTCGGCGAACTCATCGACGGCAAACGGATTCACGAGCACCGCCTCCTGCAACTCGCGCGCCGCTCCAGTAAAGCGCGACAACACCAGCACGCCTCTCAGATCGGTTCGGGCGGCGATGAATTCCTTGGCCACCAGATTCATGCCGTCGTGCAGCGACGAGACCACGCAGACATCCGCGGCGCGATACATCGCGGCGATGTCGGCGGGATCACGATGCTCGCGGACGTAAACGACCGGCCGCCACGACATCGTGCCGTAGGTGTCGTTGACCGATGCGACCGCATCGTCAACCTCCTGGCTGAGCGCTTTATAACGTGGCAGTTGATCACGGCTGGGGGCTCCGATCTGCACGAATACCACTTTCTCGCGCCACTCGGGATGACGCTTGAGCATGCGTTCGAAGGCACGAATGCGATCAGGAATCCCTTTGGTGTAGTCGAGACGGTCGATGCCGAAAATCATGCGTTGGTCGCCGACACCGATCGAGCGTCGGATCTCGCGTGCTTCGAGCGCTCGGTCCACCGACTTGCCGGCCGACCACAGATCCGGATCGATGCTGATCGGGAACGCCTTGACAATGGTCGGATGCCCGCCACGGACGACCGCAAAGCGTTCGTAGTCGACCCGCGCTTCGAGCGTGCGCTCGACGGTCGAGAGAAAATTGTTGCAGTGATATTGGATGTGAAACGACAGCAGGTCGTTACCCAGCAAGCCGTGCAACATCTGTTCGGCCCACGGGCAGACCCGAAACACTTCAGGATTCGGCCACGGGATGTGCCAGAACTGACACACGATCACGTCCGGTCGCGCGTCCTTGATGAAGCGCGGCAACAAGGCGAAGTGGTAATCCTGGATGAAGACGATCGCCGGCTTGTCGCCGATCTCTTCGAGCACTGTTTCGGCAAAGCGACGATTGACCTGGCTGTAGGCCTCCCAGTCAGACTCGTTGAACTCGGGGCGAGAGTAGGCAATGTGACACAGCGGCCAAATGGCGCCGTTCGACAGACCGTAGTAGTAGCCGCGCTCTTCTTCTTCGCTCAGCCAGACGCGGCGCAGCGTGTAGGACGGGCGATCCGGTGGGACGCGCACGCGGCCATGCGCGTCTGACGATTCGCGATCGGCATTGCCACTCCCGTGTGCCACCCAGGTGCCGCCGGAGGCGCGCATCACCGGATCGAGCGCGGTGACCAGGCCGCTGGCCGGCCGGATCCAGGTAATCACCTCCTGGCTTTCGCGCAGACCGCGCAACCAGTCCCAAAAGCCGCTGGGCTCGCGCATCTGGCGGAGGTGAATATACGGCTCGCGATTGGCGACGACAACCAGTTGCGTGTGTTTGAGCCGATCACCAAGCGCCGCGACCATCTCTGCCGAAGTCATGCGTCAGGACGATTATCCTTCGCGTGCCAGCCACGACAGCAGCGCGTTGACATCGCCAATACTGTCCAGCTGGTATTGCGCCACCGACGGTCGCGACCCGACGAGCACGCCAACGCCGTGCGTAATCGCGGCGAATGCATCTTCGTCCGTCACATCGTCGCCAATGAAGACCACCCACGGCGGCGCGTCACAGCGTTGCTGCACATCGGCGGCAATCCATCGCGTCGCATCGCCCTTGTGGCAGGCAATATTCGGCAGGAATTCGAGAACCATGTTGCCAGTCAGGCGACGCAGATGACTGTTGGAGACCCAATCAGCGGCGCAGCGATCGGCGAGTTCTAGGGCGTGAGCACGCTCGGCCGGGTCGACCGTTCGGACGTGCACAGCGATCGACGCATCCTTGTCTTCGAGCAGCAACCCGCGCACCTGTCCGCGCACCTCTTCCAGGCGCTCCGATAACGCACGGACGTATTTGCGCGCAGCATCGAGATCGGGGTGTTGCCACCGGACCGTGCCGACTTCAATTTCCATCCCATGGAGGCCGGCGAGATAGACCCGTGATGGTAACTGCGTGCGAGTGCGCAGATCGGAGACGCGACGGCCGCTGACGATCCCGAACGAGAGATCGGCGCGATGGGTCAGCGCGCCCAGCAGCTCGGTGGTTTCCTCGGACGGCCGCGGGATCGTCGGATCGTCATGAAACTCGGCAAGCGTGCCGTCGTAGTCGGACAACACGACCAGCCGGGTGCCGGCCGGCCGGGTGCCGATCGCCTTCTGGACGTCCCTCAACATGTGGCTATTGCTGTATGAGGGCGCGGATCGCGAGCGCGTCCTGTGCGGCGCCCACCGCCGCCGTTGAGAGGGTGAGTGCGATCGTGACAGCGTGGGTGATGCGCATGATGCCCTTCCTCATCTGTGACCTACTCCGACGCCGGCAGCCAGCGTGCCAGCAAAAACAACATGGTCTCGGCGCCTAACAGCAGACTCGATGCAGTGAGATGCGCGACCTGCGCCGGCGGTGTCAGCGCAAAATACGCCATGGTGACGCCCAGGAGAATCTGCGCGACAACCAGCGTCAGCACGAGGTAGGAGATGAGCACCAGCGCACGCTCGAAACGGTGGCGGGCGCGGACCAGCAACACGATCAGGAGCGCGCCGCCGAGCACGACCAGCGCCGATTCGCGATGCCACAGATCGTAGGTTCCGACACTCGCCAGCGCCAGCGTCCGCGACGTGCCGTGAATAATCGCGTCATCGATCCCGCCGCGCACCTGTGCCCCGAGCGCGATCTGGCCAAGCGTGACGACAATCAACACCAATACCGACGCTGCCAGCGGCCGGCGCAGCTGGCCATGAAGACGATGCCCGGCGCCCGCGGCGAAGAACGCGTAAACCGTCGCGTAGAGCAACAGTGACACGATGACCAGGGCGACCAACAGGTGGACCGTGACGATCCAAGGCGCCAGTTCATGTTCGACCACGACCCCGCCGAGCCAGCCTTCGAAACCAACCAGCACCAACGCCGCGAACGTCGGCCAGACGATACGCGGCACCTGTCGATGGTTGCGGAGAGCGGAAACCAGCGTGGCGAAGATCAGCAGCCCAACACTAGCGCCCAGCACGCGATTCAAATACTCGGTCCACATCAGCGTCGCGTTGAACTGCGACGGATCGAAGCCGGGCGGCAGTTCCGCCGCCGACGCGGGCGGGATCCACGAGCCGAAACACCGCGGCCAGTCAGGGCAGCCGAGGCCGGCGCCCGAGGCCCGCACGAGCCCCCCGACAAAGATCAGAAAATACGTCGTCGCCGTCGTCCACAGCGCGAGCACTTGAAAGGACGTCAAACGGCGCGACATCGTGGATAAGATATTCGATTGGTGTCTTTGACGCGACCGCGCGCCCGACGCAAGCACGGGATCTGGACGACGGGCCGACGATTCTTCCGCTACCGGTTGGTCATTCCCGTTTTTCGGACCCCTCACGCCGCGGAACACACCGCGCGTGGAGTGGCCAATAGCGTGTTCTGGGGTCTGACACCCTCGGTTGGCTTACAGACGGGCGAGATCCTACTGACCTGGCTAATCGGCCGCAAGGTCTTCCGCAAAGAGTCAAGCTTGCTGCAGGCGTTCGTTTGGGTCTGGATCAACAACCCGGTGACGATGATCCCGATGTACTCGCTCTGGTGGCTGCGGCTGCCGTTGCGGTTGTCAAGGGTGCATTTGTACGTTTTTTATCTGACCGGTTTATGGCTGCTCGGCGACCTTGGGCTCGCGCGTGGTTATGACGCCTTCGTCGGGTTGTGGGACGGGGACGCCAACGACGGGTGGCTGTCAAGGCTGGGAAATGTCGCGCGCGCGGTCGGCGTGCCGACGATAATCGGCTGCGTCCCGTACGCGACGATCGGGAGCGGCGTGAGTTATCGCTGGACAGTGCGGGTCATTCGGAGACGACGGCAGCAGGTCCGCGAACGCCAGACCCTTCGTCACGGTCCAGCACCTGACGCACCGCTCGGGTGAGAGCTGCCGCGGAGAACGGTTTCATGATCAGACCGCTCTCGCGCAGCATCGCGCCGGTGATCGAGCCGGCGGCATAGCCGGACATAAACAAGACCCGCAGGCCAGGCTCGGCCAGCCGCAGTCGCCCGGCAAGCTCCGGCCCCTGCATCCCGGGCATCACGACATCGCTCAGGAGTAACGCGATGTGTTCCTTGGCCTCGTTTGCGATCGCCAACGCGGGCTCGGCGCCGGGCGCCGACAATACACGGTAGCCATGACGCTCCAGAATGTTCTGTGTCAGTTCCCGCACGGCTGGGTCGTCTTCGACGAGCAAGATGGTTTCGGTGCCTTGCAGCGACTGCTCGGGCACTGCAGTGTGGGCCGGCGCCGGCGCCGCGGCAGCGGCGGCGCGCGGAAACAGCATCTCGATCGACGTGCCACGGCCGACCGTCGACACCACATTGATGTAGCCGCCGCTCTGCTTGGTAATGCCGTAGACGGTGGACAACCCTAAGCCGGTGCCCTTGCCTTTCGGTTTGGTCGTAAAAAACGGCTCGAACATCCGCGCCCGCGTCTCCTCGTCCATGCCCTGGCCGGTGTCGCGGACAGTGATCAGCACATAGTCGCCGGGCGAGACCATGTGATCGGTGCGCCGCTCACCGTTGGGCCGCGGCGCATTGCGCGCAGTGATGGTCAGGGTCCCGCCGTCAGGCATCGCGTCGCGCGAATTGATCGCGAGATTGATCAGGGCCTGCTCGACCTGGACGGGATCGGCCACCACCGGCCACAGCCCGTCGTCGGTCTCGGACTCGAGCACGATGTGGCCGCCAATCACGCGCGTGATCAACGGCACGATCTCGCCGAGCAGGGTGCTGAAGGCGATCTGCTGCGGCTGCAGCACCTGGCGGCGGCTGAATGCCAATAGCTTCTGGGTCAGGGTTGCCGCGCTGTCAGCGGCGCGCTTGATCTGGGTCGCTTCCTGATGCACCGGCGATTGCGGATCGACGTCCTCGAGGATCAGGCTGGAATAGCCGATAATCGCGGTCAGCAGATTATTGAAGTCGTGCGCGACGCCGCCGGCGAGCTTGCCAATCGCATCCATCTTCTGCGACTGGGCGAGTTGCAATTCCAAGGTCCGGCGGGCATCGTCGGCGCGCCGCTCGCGTCGCACCAGTGCCCAGCCCAAGGCCGGCACGGTGACCAGCAGCAAGGCGATCAGGGCCAGCTGCGAGATCCTGGCACTGCGGGCACTACTGGCGACCGCGGCGTAGGGTGTTGACAGAATCACCATCCAGCGGGCTCCCGGAACCTCCAGGGCGGTGAATGCCACGACCGCGTTGCCAATCACTCGCGCATCCTCTGGCGCCGTTGCCAATTGAGCCACATGGTCCGGCGTGAGGACATCGCGGCGCGCGCCGTCCGAGGAGATGCGCAAGATGCCGTCCCCTTGTCCAAGATCGAGCGCCAACGTGCCGCCCATCGCTTCGACCGCTCCGGGGCGAGCGTAGCTCTGGACCAGACGCTCGACATCGACGACAAAGGCCAGGACGCCGTTGAAGTTGTTCGGTGGCACCGGTTCTTCTGCGCTGGTCGCCACTCGCCACGATGCAACCGTGAAGGCGAGGAGCGACGAGCCGTCCCGTGCATCCCACCACACCTCACTGACCCGCACCTGATTTTGCTGACGGCGGTCGCTGAACCACTGCCAGACCTCGTCCGGCATCATGGTCGCCACGTCGCTGTCAATCAAATCGCCTTGCGCGGACCAGGTGTGGCGACGCTGTGCACCATCGATGCGGACGACCTGCCGGATGGTGCCGCTGTCGTCGCCGGCAAACGCGGCGCGTACGCGTTGGCCGATAAACGGAATGTTGAGGACCTGCACGCTCGGCAGCGTATTGAGTTGGCGCAGACTCGAGGCGAGCGCCTTGACCTCGGTGTCAATCGCAATGGCCACTGTGCGCGCCACGGCGAGTTCGACCGCCGCAAATGACGCGACCGCATCGCGTTCGGTCGCGCGGTAGGTAATCACGCTGAGGGTGGCGATAAGGGCGAGGACTGCACCCGTGGCCGCGTAAATTGCGCGGGTTCCGCTCATCAAGGGCGGCTAGCGTATCACTTCTGCATCGCCCCGTTCGCCGGTCGCTCAGCGTGCTTCGAAAATCCGCACCCACGGTGCTTCGCTCGCGGCCTGCTCTGGTGTCCGCACGCCGTGCAGTGGGACGATGCGCTGAAGCGCGTCGAGCGGAAACGCCGACTGCCACGGATCGAGGCCAACGAGGATTGCCGTCGCGCCGAGACGCGCAGCGGCCTGTTGCGCAAGCGCGTAGGTGGCAAAGGTCTGCTGCGTGAGAACTTCGCGAAAGCGCACGCCGGCTTGATCGACGCGATCAGCCACGGTCAGAACACTAGTGACGTTGATCGGGACCGCCCGCGCGGCGCCCATCACGCTCAACCGGTAGGCCATGCTCCGGTAATACGGCTCGTGAAAGACCCAGACCGGCGTCCAGCGATCACCGTCGCGGCGATAGAAGATGCCGTAGTAGTCGTCGTGCTTTCCGCCGGCCCAGTCAAGGACGTTTTGAAAACGGCCCATCACCGTGCCGCCATCGACAATCCGAAACGGCAACTCCCAATCGGAGATGACAAACCGCGCGCGTTCAGCCGCCAGGATGCGCAACGCCTCCGCTTCATCGGTGGCGGCATAGAACCGCGCCGCATTCGGAGCCCGTTCCTGAGTCGGATTGGACACCGGCACACGGCGCGCACGCTGTACCAGCCAGTAGCCCTGGTCCCACCAATTCATCACGGTGTAGGACGGCGCGACGGCCGCGTCGCGCGGGTAGCGGCTGAGGTAATAGTCAGGTGAGCCATCAGGTGTCGGCTTGAACGGGTCAGCGGTCTGCTGACGCAGCCAGGTCATCGTGTCGTGCCAGTAGGGCGACAGGCTGCCGCTACGCGGCATCAGCAGCAGCGCAGGCGCGAGATTCGGCGCGAACATCCCGCCGGCCACGGCAATCACCGCCAGTTCACGCTGCATCGGCAGACGGGTCCTGGTTGCCGGCGTCGGATTCAACGCATGCGGCACCCCGCCCCAATCGAGTACCCTCGCCGCCAGCCATCCACCAAGCAACCCGCAGGCAGTCACCAGGTAATAGCCGAAGCGGTTCTGGCCGATCGTCGCAGCCAGCGTCGCGACGGCATAGACACCGACCAGCAGCTCCCCGGCATGGCGCGTCTTCCACACATGCCACACGAACGGCACCAGCGCGATCACGCCGATGAAGAACCCGGTGCGAAAGAACTGCCACGGTTGCGCCCAGCTCCAGGTGCCCGAATACAGAAACAACGGTCGCGCCTCGAGCACGCCCATGCGGCCAGGATCGGGAGCCAGTCGACCGAGGTCGATGACCAATTGACCAAATAGGGCGGGCGTCACGACCGATGCTGTGCCAACGGCAAGGAGGGCGAGCACCAGGCCACCGGTCACCATCGTTCGCTTGCTGATTGGCAGTGCCGTCCGGCCCCCGACCCACAGCGCGGCTCCGATCGCGGCTAAACCGATCAGGCCGATGACCTGACTGGCATAGCGATGCATGCGAGAATCTTGAAAAATCAGGACCAGAGCGAGCGCCACCACTGCCGCGATCAGCGCGAGGCGGCCAGCGGTCAGCAGTTCGGTTCGCTCGCGGGCCAGGAGCGCGAGGATCACCACCCAGAGCCCGAGGATGCCGACCAGGAACGCGCCGCTGCCCCAGCCGAGTAAATAAAGGCCCAGCGCCAGACCGGCCAGGAGTGCGTCGCCAATCCACGCACTTGACACCAAGGCTCGGGTCACGGCCCACAAGGTGGCGACCGCCAGCAGCGCCTCGAGCGCGTGATGATCGACAAAACCCAGCATCGTGCGATCGAGAAAGTGCCCGGGAAGGACTGCCAGCAGCGCCGCCGCGAGCAGCGCCGCCCGACGGTCCCACAGTCGCCGCGCGGTGGCCCAGACCGCGATGATGGTCAGCGTGCCGAGGAGAGGCGGGACGAACGCGGCGATCCATTCGACTTGATGAGTTGTCGCCTCACGTCCATGGCTGATCACGACAGCGCTCGCGGTTAACGTGTCGTAGAGCGGCGCAATGGGGACGAACTGTCCGCCGGCCGCGGCATAGGGGTCGAGGGTGACCCGCCACGGAAAATTCCGCACCTGGTTCTCAATCAGGCGCAGGTGGTACCAGGAGTCGGTTTCGAGAAAATTGATTGCCCGGCCACCAAACACGGTGTCCCACGCCGGGTAAATCCGGACGAAGCATCCGACCGCGGCAATCGTGAGTATGCAAAGGTATTCGCGGCGCATGACCGGCGGGCGAGCGTAGCACGCAGCGGCAGAGGTAACTGGTGTCATCCGGGCGCTGTCCCGGCGCCTGGCCGAGAAAAGGGCCTGAGAAAAGGGCCTGCCCTTTTTCTTCCGCGTCAGCGCAGCCGATCGGTCGAGGGACTGACGCCGCCATGGAACGCCGCGCGGTCGCGCAGACGCCAGGCGCGGGTGCGCGGTTGGTCGCCCGCGTCGATCACCGGCGGCCAATCGAGCGTCGCGCCGGCGGTCGATGGGAACTTGCGCCGGAACAGTTCCTCCTCCCACTCGTCGAGCACGATCCACACCTCGGCGCCAACGGTCGTCAGGCGGCTGACGATCGGGTTGAGTCCATCGCGCGTGACGAGGTCCCACCGCACGATGGGCCGGGCCGTGTAATAGCGCATGGCGCCGCTCTGCTCGCCGCTGATCATCACCGCAGTGGCCGGCAGCGCACCATCAAGGTAGCGTCCGATCAGCGCCACCCGCGACTGCCGTTGCTGCCCGCGGAAGACGTCGAGCGTCCGCGCCGCGGACAAGTTGGCAGCGGCACCGGCAACGACGACGAGGAGCACCATCACCACTCGCGCTGCACCGGGCATCTTCTCGACCAGCCCCGCGATCAACGCCGCGACGGCAATCATCGCGAGTGCGAGTGCGGGCAGCAGGAACCGGAGATACGTCCAGCCATCGAACACCGCATAGATCAGGTAGGCGCTGCACACCGTCGCCGCAAAGATCAGCAACCAGCGCCGGACGCGCGAGCCACGCCGCGGCCACCACGCGCCAACTGGCGCGAGAAACAGCCACGGTCCGTGCGTCTCGAGCAACCAGCGCGCATACTGTGCCGCATTCGGTAGCACGTTGGCGAACGCGTAAATCTCCGCCGCGGTGCCGTAGCCAGAGCGCAATGGTGAGCCGAACCAGCGCCATTGCAGGAGCGCGACGATGAGCCCCGCAAGCGCGACTGGGATGGCGAAGATCGCCGCCGGCCGCCCTCGGAACCAGACCAACGCATCGATCCCGATTTCGCGCAACCTCGGGTCGCCCTGTGAGGAGGACTGCGCACCGTCGTAATCGCGGGTTGAGACCGCCAGCACCGGAGGCCGAGGCCCGTGACCAAGCACAAGAAACAACAGCGGGACCAGTGCGACAGGCGCCAGGTTCGGGCGAATGAGAATCGCAACAGCCGTCGCCATCGCGGCGGCGAGGATCCGCGGACGCTCGCCAACCAGCAACACCCAGGCCAGCAACCAGGCGGCAGTCACCGGCACGTCACTCATGAATTGCATCGACTCGACGAGGGCGACGGGACTGGTCGCCATCCACACCGCGGCGATGATCGATGCCGAAGGACCGGCGGCGATGTAAGCCAGCCGGCCCGTCGACCAGACGGCGAGCCCCAGCGACACCGGTATCAAGAGGCTGGCGAGCACGGCACCGCCGGCTGCGAGGAGCGGTGCAAGCAGCATCGGCAAGCCAGCCGCGTAAGTCGGAACCTGATGGCCGGCCTCGACCGCTGGACGCCATCCGAGTGGCGCGACCGTGGCGCGCGCATCGGCCCAATCGGCGACCGGGTCCAGCACCTCAACTCGCGTCAGTCGCGCCGTCGTCCACATCTCCGCGTGACTGAGATAGCCCGACGCGTCGGCACCGCCGGCGCTGACACTGAAAAACCGCAGCGCGAGACCTGACGCACAGAGCGCCACGGCGAGCACGACCAGCGGTGCACGACGCTGCAGGCCGATCTCGATGCGCCCGAGATCGTCGACGACACCACCGGCGCGATACGCCGCCATCAACCAGGCGAGCGCAAGGATCACGGCGG
Organism: Vicinamibacterales bacterium; assembly: GCA_035575715.1. GTDB lineage: Bacteria > Acidobacteriota > Vicinamibacteria > Vicinamibacterales > UBA2999 > JACCSI01. Next base: position 49,479 of record DATLXN010000004.1, read on the forward strand.
CCCCAATCGCGCTGCCCGGCGAACGCGCCGAAACGCGGACGCCCATGATCGATGTGGCGAAGCCGCCGGTCAGAACCAGCGCGAGGCTAATGATGATGAACAGGAAGGCGGCGGCGAGGAGGGAGCGGCGCGACACGACGCGGATCCGAACGCCGGCAGCAGCACGCTGCCGGCGTCCAGCATCGGCTTATTTCTTTGGAATGACCCAGTAATAGACCTTGCGGCCATTGACATCGAGCTCTTTTTCCGGCTTCCAGTCACCCATGTCAAAGGCGTGCGACACGATGCGGGTGCCGGGTTTGAGCTCTTTCATCAGCTTGGGCATCAGCTTGACGTTCAACGACGGCAGCAGATACAGCGTGACGACGGTCGCTTCGCTGATGTCCGTCGCGAACAGGTCGGCGTTCAAGATCTTGACCTTGTCGCCGACGCCGTTCCTCGCGACGTTCTCGTTGGCTTCCTTGATGCGCTGCGGATCAATGTCGATGCCGACGCCGCGTGCGCCGTATTTTTTCGCAGCGGTCACCGGAATGCGGCCGTCGCCCGAACCGAGGTCGTAGACAATATCGTTCTTGGTGACGTTGGCCACCTGAAGCATGGCTTCGACGACTTCTTCCGGCGTCGGCACATAGATCACGTCCGGTCGGCGCGCCGCGTCCTGAGCCGCCGCTTGCGGCGCGTCAACCGTAGGCACGCCGGCTGGCGCGGCCGAGGTGGAGGCGCAACTCGCCAGAAACAATATGAAGACGAGGCCGCGAAAATAAATGGTCATAACGAACACTTCCTCCTGAAACGAACCTGAGCAGATGAGTATAGATCGAAGCCGTTGGCGCCTTTGGGCGCTGAGCGGCATCGCGATCATCGGCATCGTGGCAGCCGGGCTGGCGGTGAGCGCCGTTCGAAACCGGCGCGCCACGCCGACGCCGCTGGCTGCAGCGATCCGCCTCGCACTGGTCACACCCCGCGACCTCGCCATCGGCGGTGGACCTGACTATCCATTTGGACTGGCGCTGGCGCCCGATGGCCGTCGGCTCGCCTTGCCCGCCACCCAGGCGGGAATCCAGCAGCTGTGGCTGCACGATCTGACGACCGGCGACACCCAGTCGCTCCGCGGCACTGAAGACGGCGTATTGCCGTTCTGGGCCCCCGACGGCCAGACGCTCGGCTTCTTCAGCCAGAACAAGATGCGCGCGCTCACGCTCGCCAACGGACGAATCACTGAGCTGGCCGACGCCGCGTCACCACGCGGAGCGGCGTGGCACCCCGACGGCGACATCATCTTCAGCGCGACAGCCGAGGGCGGGCTGTCGCAGCGACGCGCGGCGGATGGCGTGATCGAACCCCTGACCATCGTCGACACTGGCGCCGGCGAACTGGGACACCGCTTTCCAGTGGTGGTTAACAGCGGTCGCCATCTGCTGATGTATGTGCGCGCGAACGTCGCGACGCGCCAAGGCATCTGGATCGCGCCGATCGATCAGCCCTCTGCGCGTACGCGGCTGGTCGGCGGCGACAGTCATGCGCTAGCCGTTGACGACATGATCATCTTCGGGAGCGATAAGGCACTGGTCGGGCAGCGAATCGATTTCGCACAGCACGCACTGACCGGCCGCCCCGTCCTGCTCGGCACCTCGGTGGGTCGCGGCAGCCACAACCAGTTGTTTGCGGCGGCCTCTGGCGACGTGCTGCTCTTCGGCCCGCCGGTGCCAGGTCTGCGCGAACTGCGCTGGGTCGATCGCAGCGGAGCGCCCAGCGGCATGGTCGGTGAAGCGATGGAGGCTTGGGATGCGCGTCTGTCGCCGCGCGGATCGACCGTCGCCGTGACCCGCGCCGACCCGCAACTCGGCACCCTGGACATCTGGGTCTACGACGGCGAGAAGCCATTGCCGAGACGCATTTCGCTCGCGATCGACGTCGACGAATCGCCGGTGTGGGCCGAAGATGCGGCGCAGCTCGCGTGGGTGACCGGGCGGCGAGCCGTCATGACACGCGGCGCCGGCGCCCAGTTACCGGAGGAGGTGGTCCGCAGGTTCGCGCATCCGGTGCGGGTCAGCGATTGGTCGGCGGACCATCGATGGATGGTGATCACCGAGTCACGGCCGGACACGCGCGATGACATCTGGCTACTTGATGCCAACGGCCGCGCCGAGCCGCGGGCATACGCGCAGACGCCGTTCAACGAGGCCCAGGGAACGGTGTCGCCGAGCGGGAAATGGATCGCCTACGCGTCCGACGAATCAGGGCGATTCGAGATCTACGTCGATGCGTTCCCGACACCCGGCCGGCGCGCGTTGTTGACGACCGGTGGCGGCAGCGATCCGCGCTGGCGCGCCGACGGCGGCGAACTGTTCTTCCGGCGCGGCACGGAGCTGCATGCGGTCAAGACCAGCGCGGCCGGCGACCGGCTGGAGGCGGTGTCGTCCGAACGGCTCCTCGATGTCGGCGCCGAGCTTCGCGGTTATGACGTGGCACCCGACGGCCAGCGATTTCTGATCAATGTCGCGGCCACCAACGCGGCCCCGCGTGCGCCCACCGTCGTGGTCAACGTGAGGAGTCTGCTACCATCCGCGCCATGACGAGACCGCGACTGTTCTTACTCGTTACGCTGGTATGCCTCGGCGCCGGCTCCATCGTGTTTGGCCGTCAGACGCCGCCGCGCCCGCCAGGGACCACCTATACCGGCCCGGCGTTCACCTTCAACAAGATTCAAGACGGCATCTATCACGCGGTCGGCACCGGCAGCCTGGTAGTGATGTCGAACGCAACCATTATCGAAGGCGAACGCGATGTCCTCGTCGTTGACTCTCATGTGTCGCCGGGCGGCGCGTGGGCGCTGCGTGAAGAGCTCAAGGCGATCACCGCGAAGCCGATTCGCTACGTGGTCAACTCGCACTATCACTTCGATCATTCGCACGGCAATCAGGTCTACGGACCGGACGTCGAAATCATCGGCCACGAGTTCGCACGCGAGATGATGGTCGCCGGCAAGTCCCAGGACTCGCGGGCGCGCGAGTTTTTCGTCGGCGGCGTGCCCACTACGATCACGACGCTCGAGGGGCGTCTCGCCGCGGCCACCGACGCCAAGGAACGTGCGACGCTGCACACGCAGATCGCGGTGCAACGCAATCATCTCGAAGGCACCAATGCGGTCACCGCAACTCCGCCCAACGTCACGCTGACCCACACCATGACGCTCTTTCGCGGCGATCGCGAGATCCGCATTCTGCATCTGGGCCGCGGGCACACCGCCGGAGACCTCATCGTGCATTTGCCGAAGGAACGGATCATCGCCACCGGCGACCTGCTCGTCGAGAACACGTCATACATGGGCGACGCCTACTTCAGCGAATGGATTGACACGATCGAAGTGATGAAGAGGCTCGACTTCGACACGGTGTTGCCGGGGCATGGTCAGTCATTCAAGGGCAAGAACAAGCTCAGTCACTGGCAGGCCTACCTGCGGGACTTCTGGGCGCAGGCGCAAAAGTTCCACCAGACGGGCGTGCCGGCTGAGGAAGCCGCCAAGCAAGTCGATCTGCGCGGCAACGCGATCAATTACCCGGGTATTCGCACGCCGGGGATCACACCCAATCACGCCATGCTCCGCGCTTACGAACTCCTCGGACAACCAAGATAAAAACAACACGAAGAACACGAGCACGAAGACATCATTTTTATGTTCTTCGTGACCTTCGTGTCCTTCGTGTTGCATTTGAATGCGATGAAGATTGCTACATGGAATGTCAACGGCATCCGCGCTCGCCAGGCGCAGTTGCTCGAGTGGCTCGCGACTGAACGCCCCGACGTGGTCTGCCTTCAGGAGATCAAAGCGTCACCAGATCAGCTGACCTTCGAGCTTCGTGACATCGACGGCTACTGGGGCCACTGGCACGGCGGCAAGGGTTACTCCGGGGTCGCTCTGCTGATCGCGAAAACGTTCGCGCCGTCAGGGCCGGCGATCTTTCATCCCGACTTTGATTTTGAGCAGCGGATCTGCACTGTGACGCTGGCAACGCCGTCAGGCGATGTGACGGTCGCCTCGGTCTATGTACCGAATGGCGGTAAGGACTTTGCCGCCAAGATGCGCTTTCTCGAAGGCATTGAAACGTGGGCCGCCGAGGCGCAACTGGCGGCGCGAGCGCTGGTGATCTGCGGCGACCTCAATGTCGCGCGCAGCGATATGGACATCCATCCGAAAGAACGCAAGCCGAACCAGGTGGGCGCACGACGGGATGAGCGCGCGACCTTCGAGCAGATCCTGTCGCACGACCTGGTCGATGTCGGCCGCACGCTCGAACCGACCAACGACAACCTCTTCACGTGGTGGGCGCCGTGGCGCAACATGAAGGACCGCAACATCGGCTGGCGGATCGACTACGTGCTGGCGACGTCATGGCTCGCGGCCAAGGTGCGAACGATGGTGGTGCAACGCGAAATCGGCACCAGTGACCACGGCCCCGTCGTCGCGACCTTTGAGCTGTAGCCGGTCGTCAGTCGTCAGTCGTCAGTTGCGGTTTATGCGCGTTTGCGAATGGCGGCCATCTTCGCGCCCAGGTCGGTCAGCGTCACCTGGCTGAGCGCGCCGCGCGCGCGGGTGAAGAGTTCCGCTTCGGCCTCGACCTGCTGCTCGAGGTTCGATTTCAGCACCTTCAGCTTGGCCTGCCAGTGATCGGTTTCCTCCGGGACCTCGAGAAGTTCGTCAAGAATGACGTCGGTCAGCAGCGGGCTATCGAGCCCGTCGAGCATGATCGACTTGGCCTTGTCGCCCCCCGCGCGTAACGCCGGATAGAAGACGTCGTCTTTCATCCGTTTGTGGGCGGTGAGTTCGGCGCGAATGTGCTGCAGCAGACCGGCACGCGCCGCCGGGTCGTTGTTGGCCAGGGCATCGTCGAACAGTTTCTTAATCGCGTCCTGGTCTTGCTTGATCAACTCGAGTGCGTCCACATCCACCTCAACCATTGTTATGACGACCACGCGCGCGCCAGCGCGTCGCGCTCCGTCAGATGTATCAACAGTAGATCCGTTTGTCGAATCGCGTGCATCAGCGCCCCCCTCGGCGATGCGCTTGCGCGGTGGCCGGCGCCGCGAATCAGCTCCGCCCGCAGCACGGCCAGTGTGGTGTGCAGCTTGGCGACCGTCGATCGCAAACCGTGGCCTTGGTAGGCCGCCCACGAGGCAAAGGCGTGAGCCGCGAGGAAGCGATTGATGACGTCGCGGTGGCCGCGCCAGGACGCGGCAAGCCAACCGTCCCACTCGGCCGTGGCGTTCGCCGGATAGTCAGGCCAGGTGTGTCCGGGCGCCAGCGCCGCCCGCGCCGCCTCGAAGCGGCGGGCCTCGGCGACCCAGTCGATGGCCGCCAGCGCCTCGGGCGTCGGGAGTGCGGTGATCACGGTGGTGAGGCTGCCGTCGCCGGGACGCCACTGCGCCACCTGTTCTGATTGCCGCGCGAGACCGGCCAGTGCGGCTTCGGGGCCCAGGTGGCTGGCGGTCAGAATGCGCACCGCATGCTGTTCCCACGCAGCGTAGCTGTCGTCATCCATCAGCACTCGTTCGGTGAGTGACGGCGGCAACGCGTCGCGCGCATCGAGCCCCTCCGGCCGACCGCCCGCCACTGACGGGCCTTCGACGACGGCGACTGGCCCGCGATGGGCAAACAGCATCTCGGCGGCTGTCGGGCAGTAATGCGACAACGTGACGAAGACGCCGCGCCGATCGATCAGGCATTCGCGTGGAAAGTGCTGACACGCCGACGGCAGCGCGTCAGGGCCGAGCGCCTGATGAATGTCGCAGCGTGCGTCGCCATGAAAGATGCACCGCTGGTCGTTGGTCGCAAGCACGCCGGCGAACTCTGCTGGCGCACCTGAAGCCTGCATCAGCCAGCCGTCGTCTCCTTTCAATCCGCGAATCGCGCTGACCCGCGACGCTTCCAACGGGATCGGCCACCCCGACGAACAACACGCCCCGGCGTCGCGGCAGCCGTATCCGACGTGCATTGAGAGCCAGAAGGTTTTCACGCGCAGTGCCGAAGCCATTGTAAAGAACCGCGTTCGGCACTACTGTTCACCGACTCCGGAGGTTCCGAATGATCGGCCAAATGATGAAGCAACCGTTGCTGATCTCGAGCCAGATCGAGTTCGCGGCGCGATTCCATAGTTCTGTCGAAGTGGTGACACGCACGGTCGAGGGTCCGATTGATCGCTCCTCGTGGGGCGAGGTCGCGCGGCGCTCCCGGCAGCTCGCCAACGCCCTGCAGCGGATGGGCATCAAACGCGGCGATCGCATCGCGACGATCGCATGGAATACGCATCGCCATCTCGAGGTCTATTTTGCAGTCTCGAGTTTCGGTGCGGTCCTTCACACCATCAACCCGCGCTTGCCGGTCGACCAACTGCGGTATGTCGTCGATCACGCCGAAGACACTGCCCTGTTCTTCGACACGACTTTCGTCAAACTCGCGCAGTTCCTCGCCAAGCAGCCGAATCCGATCAAGCATTACATCGCACTCACCGACGCGGCGCATCTGCCTGCTGATGCCGAGATCTCCGGTCTGCAAAATTACGAAAGCCTGATCGCAGGCGAACCGACCACATTCGAATGGCCGCAGTTCGACGAAGACACCGCATCGTCGCTGTGCTACACGTCGGGCACCGCCGGGTTTCCGAAGGGTGTCCTCTATTCACACCGTTCGACGGTGATTCATTCCTACGCCATCTGCATGCAGGACGCGCTGGGGATCTGCGCGGCGGACGTCACGTTACCCGTGGTGCCGATGTTTCACGTCAACGCGTGGGGCGTGCCGTACGCAACGGCGATGAGCGGGTCCAAGCTCGTCCTGCCTGGTCCGGGTCTCGATCCGGTAAACCTGCTCGAACTGATCGAAAGCGAACAAGCCAACAGCCTGCTCGGCGTGCCGACGGTCTGGATGGCGCTGCTGGCCCACGCGCGCGCGCAGGGCAAGAGGCTGTCCTGGGTCAAGAAGGTGGTCATCGGCGGTTCGGCGTGTCCGCCCCCGATGATCGAGGCCTGGGAGAAAGAACATGGCGCCCGCGTGATTCATGCGTGGGGCATGACCGAAATGAGTCCACTCGGAACGACCGGGGTGCTGTTGCCGAAACACGAAGCGATGGACGAGGCACGCCGCTTTGCCGTCAAGTGTAAGCAGGGCCGGCCAATCTTCGGGGTCGATATGCGATTGGTCGATGACGATGCCGTGGTGATCGCACACGACGGCAAGACCTCTGGCCATCTGCAGGTGCGCGGCTTGTGGGTTGCCGACTCCTACTACAAACGCGATCGGGACGAAGCGCACCAGGATGAGTGGTTCTACACCGGCGATATCGCGTCGATTGATTCCGATGGCTACATGCAGATCACCGATCGCAGCAAGGACGTGATCAAATCCGGCGGCGAATGGGTCAGCAGCATCGATCTCGAGAACGCGGCGATGTGTCACCCGTCGGTGCAGCAAGCGGCCGCCATCGGTATTCCGCATCCCAAGTGGCAAGAGCGTCCGTTGTTGATCGTCGTCAAAGCGCCCGGCAAAGAGCTCGAGCGCGAGGAGCTGCAGCGGTTTCTCGAAACCAAGCTGGTGAAATGGTGGCTGCCCGATGCGATCGAGTTCATCGACGCACTGCCACTCGGTGCCACGGGGAAGGTCCTCAAGCGCGAGCTGCGACAGATGTTTGCCGACTACAAACTCAAATGATCCTGTTGATGTTCGCCGTCGTGGCGGCAATGGCGATCGGCATCCCGGTTGCCGCCTACCTCTATACCGTGCGCCGCGCCCGCGAGGTGCAGCTGCTGACCACGCACGGCGTCTCGCGGCAGGCGCGCGTGACTGAGCTCGTCTACAAGATGAAGGGCGGGATCTTCCGCGGCATCACCTACCAGTTCGAGGTCGCCGGTGGCCAGGCGTATCGCAAATTCATCGCCTTGCCCTCCACCGAAGATGTGCGCTTTGCCACGGGCGGAACCGTCGAAATCGTCTACCTTCAAAGTGACCCACGGATCAGTTCGCTGAGGGAGATCGTCGATCGGACACGAAAGCTACACAGTAAAATCAAGGCGTAGCATCGTTTTCGGAGGGTCCGTGTCGCGCATTTGCCGCCTCAGCTTCAATTTGATCGTCCTGCTCTTTCTCGCCACGGCTTCGGCGTGGGCGCAGCCTGGTCAAGCGACTGGTTCGCTCACCGTGGACCGCGTCGCGACGCCATTGACGCATGCGGTGCGGACGACGCGGCCCAACCTGTTCAGCGACTTTTTCTCCGACACCGTGGTGGTGTTGAGTAACCGCCCGCTGACGATGGCAGAAGCCGCTGACGGCACCGCGCTACTTGCACGCGCGCAACAGGGTGACTTCGTCGCGCTTGCCGTCCGGTTCGACGGCCGGCCCAAGCGTGGCCAGCTATTCAACGTCGCGGTGACGCATCGGGGTTTGACCGAGACAGCGCTGCTGCCCGACGTCTGGTTCAAATACAGCTATAAGGCCGGCGTCGGCAGCCTGTCGTTAGCGACACGCGAATTCAGTGGACGGTACTACGAGGTCACCTCCGAGTTCACCGTACCGGTTCCGGTGGAGACACAGACCAGTGCGGATGCGCCGGCGATTCCACTTGCCGGCTTGCCGCCGCCGAGCAAGACCGACGCGGATCGCGCGGCGGCATCCGCCCTCTTGATTGCCGCGTTGCAGGAAGGGGACGAAGCGCGCTCGCTCGCGATCGTTGAGCTCGGAGTCGACCCCAACGCACGCGATCAGAAGATGCAGATTCCGTTGATCAACTGGGCCGTGTTGATGTGCCAACCGCCGGTCGTGCGCGCACTTGTTGAACTCAAGGTCGATCTGTCGCACCAACGGCTGCCGGGGATGACCCTACTCAGCGAAGCCATGGCGGCCTGCCCCGACGCAGTCTCTTTTTTACGCGCCGGCGGCGCGCAATAGCAGCCGCGCGACTTCAATACTTGAACGACGCGAACAGCCGCATGTGGTTGTCGACGACGCGCTTCTTGTCGTCTTCGTTGATCTCGGGCGCCCACATGTCCCGCTCCGACGTGCCGCCCAGGACGATGCCGTCGCGGCGCGGCATCATGTGGATAAACATCCCCGCTTCTGATTGCGGAATATTCACGCCGCCGTTGGTGCTGTAGTTCACCTCTTCCTGCGGCAGCAGGACGATCAACTGCCCTTTCAACGGCGTCATCTCGGGATCGCCAAAGAGCGCCTTGGCGCCGAGGCCGGTGCAATTGACCACGACCGACTCGTCGAGCGCCATCACCTCTCGCGGCGTGTCGAATTTGCGGATCCTGATTTTGCCGCCGAATGCGATGACGTCCTGCATCAGCGCGTCGAGATAAATCGACGGCTCGATGCGCATGTCGGGACGTTCGATGGCATAAGTCGACGGGAAGGGATGCTCACCAGGCTGCAGGAGCACCGACCCGGTCCGGGCTGCTTCGGGGAGCAGCGCGTTAAAGCCGCTTGCCGCCTGCGGGCTCTCGGTCGGCGAATAGTTGTAAATCCACGAGATGCCGTACTTGGGACCGGTCAGCAGCTGCAGTTGGCGATAGGCGATCACGACAGCGCGGCGGAACTGTTCGTCCCAGGCGGGTGTGCGCCGATTGAAGGTGATCAATCCAGAGGTCGGCGTGAACCCGGCGAGCGACATGTTGGACGTGGTGTCGGGCGGAACGGTGGCCGCGTAGATCGTCACATCGAATCCGCGGCGCTGCAGTTGGCGCGCGGTGGTGAGGCCGACGACGCCGCAGCCAAGCACCGCAGCGCGGCGATCAGGTTGCTCGAGCGCCATCTCCGCGGCCATCTGCCCGGTGCCCCAGGACAGCGACATGCCCGACCCGCCATGTCCGTAGTTGTGAATCAGCGTCTTCGCGTCCATCTTCTCCGCGCGCAGCACGAAACCTGAAGGACGAAACGGGCGGAGGCCGACCGTGGCGCGAATGATCCGATCGTAGGAGACGCGCACGCGGGCGAGCCGCACCGGCGCGCGGTGCGCAGCGGCGGTTGCGGCGGCGACCGCCGAACGACGCGTCGCGCACCCGGTTAGACCGAGCGCGGCCAACGCCATCGCGCCTTCTTTGATTAATGCCCGACGATCCACGACTCCTCCCACCGCAGATTAAGCCAACGAGATTTCAACACGGAAAGCCAGACCACGGATGGTCGGACCACAGATTCCAAAGATTTGACAGAATCAAACCGGGCAAGGACAGTCGAGTGGAAGAATCGGCGGGTTGAGCATATCGAATTCGGCGTCGGCCTCGTTAGGCTAAACTCGCGCGGAGAAGTTGTTTTTCGATGGGCAAGAAAATCGTCGTCGGCTACAACGACTCGCTAGGCTTCTACGACAACCGTCAGGGCCTGAGCGGTTACGCTTACTCGACCAACGGCGGTAACACATTCATTGACGCCGGTGGCCTTCCGCCACGGGTGCCGTCAGGGGCGCCGGCCGGCACCCCGGGTTCCGACGCCTACTTCGGCGACCCAGTGCTGGTCGTGCACCACCGGACCGAGACGTTTTTCTACGCGTCGATTTATCAGAACCAGGCTGGTATTTTCACGTTGAGCGTGAATCGCGGCCGATTCCAGAAGGCACCGAAGCCCGCCACAATGCCGACCGAGAGCCGTTCGAACACCAACTGTCTGAACGATGCCGCCAGCTTCGGCGCCCCAGACCCGCCCAACGCGAGCAACGAGCGGATCATCTGGGAGCCTCCCGTGGAAGCGGTGCTGCCGCCGTTTCTTGGTCAGGAGAATGATGACTTCCTCGATAAGGAATGGCTGTATGTCGATCAGCGAACCGGCACTCTGTTCCTGACCTATACCCGGTTCCAGGCCGACGGGTCGACCCCGATCGAGCTGGTGCGCTGCATTGGCTGCGCTAACGATCCCGCGGGGCTGCTTGTCTTCACCCCCCCGACGGTCATCGTGCCCAACGAGGACCTGGAGTTCAACCAGGCGACGCAGCCGTATACGACACCCAGCGGCCGTCTCATCGTGACCTGGCTCGCGCGCCAGTTCGGCCCTGCGCCGCGATTCCCGGAAGTGCAGCAGCGGATCGAGTATGCGTACTCGGACAATCCGGAGGACGCGGTTCCCGTGTTCACTACCGAGCAGCTGCTCGCCGTGGTCAATCCTCAAGGGGAGCCTCCCGGATATAACCGGCGACGCGCCACGATCCTAAACGCGCCTTACATCACGGTGGATGCCGGCTCCGACGACGGAGTCGATACGGATCAGGAGGCTTCCCGCCCTGGATTCGGGAACGTCTACATCACCTACTTCAGCGGGAAAACACCGCTGGGATCGGTCACCAGGGCGGCTGACATCTTCGTCAGCACGTCGGCCGACGACGGCACGACTTTCGGTCCGCCGGTGAAGGTCAACGACGATGTCACGAATACGGCCCACGTCTTTCCAAGCGTGCAGGCCAACAAACACGGAGATGTGTATGTCGCCTGGATCGACCGCAGAGAGGATCCGGAGCCGTTCAGTGCAGGCGGGAACATTCTGAACAATACATGGGCGGCAGTGTCGAAGGACCTCGGAGTGACCTTCGGGCACAACAAGGTGCAGACCGACGTGGCGACATCCTGGTTCACGCGCGAGGACTCCCGGCCCGATTATGGAGACTACAACTCCAGCGAACTGCTGGGCTTCAACCAGTTCGTTACAGTATGGGCGGACGGACGGTTCCCTCCGGGCACCGGCCAGATCCTGTTGCCGGTTAGTCCGGCGGTTCGCCTCCTGGCAACGCCGGACACCCTGTTCACCATCGCACAGGGTCTGGGGGTTGGAGGAGGATCGCAGTAGGCGGGCAAGAAACCGGTAAATCGCGCACCGGATAGGAAGTTTGAAAAGGGCGTCGCCCGGTGTCAACCGCCGCGCGGCGCCCTTTTATTTCCTGACCGCCCGGCCAGTCCTGAGGACCTGAGAGAGTAGTCGCGGAGCCGCCGGTATCGCGTAAACACCAGCGCGCGTTTGTCTGATTACCGCGAGCTTCCGGCGCCAAGCATTCGGTCCCCCGGCAACCTCGCCCTTGACGCGTTGCGGTGCGAGACACCGGCCGTTCATCTTGGCTTATGGTGAGGCGTTCGCCGGAAACTCGGCGTCGAGGAGAGCACGCAGTCCGGGCCAGTCGGACACGACGGACACGTCGGGCAGCCAGTGAAAGACATTCCCGCGCACGCCGACGACAATGACCCGTTTGTGCAACGCAAGGGCATAGCCGGTCTCGACATGCCGGCCGCCGCGCCCGACGGTCGCCGCTTGCGGGGGATTGAACACCACCACGAGGTTTGCATCGGCGATGTCCTCGAGATCGTGACGGGCAATCTCGGCGAGGCGCGCTGCCGCGCCGTCCTCGTGGACGCGGGCGGTCGCCGGACCAGCTGTCGCCGCATCAAGCCACCGGGAAGTGATGACATAACCTGCGGCGACGAGCGCCTGTCGCACTTCGCACAAGGCGAGTCCGTCCTCGAACTGGCCGCTGAGATAAATCCTGGTCAAGAGCGATTCGTTAGCGGCGGGAGGGAGGCGGCCTCGAGCTCGAGGCCCTCTCGGCGCGCCTGCGCCCACGTAATCGGCAGCCTGTGGACATCGCCGCTGATGCGGGCATGCTCCACATACGCGAGCGCGTCCATGATGATTCTTCTCTGCAGCGACGGGTGGAACGGCACACCAAAGTGATGGCCCATGCGGAACGGCACAAACACCGCGCGCGGCGGCTTGGCGCGGTCGGTCACGTCAAGCGCCACGGTGATGGACACGGTGGGGACGCCTCGTCGTTCGATGGCGCGCTGGACCAGCGCGATGGACTGGTGTCATATGGGTCAGGCGGGCGCCAGGAGCACCACGTCTGGCTGTTCAGCCACGACTGCGTCGGCGAGCTCCTGCGCGAGGGTTCGTTCGAAGCGGACCGGATCCATGTTGTATCCGATGAAGGAAAAAAATTCTGGCGTCAGCCCGCCGATGGCGCCCTCTGCCGCCAGCTCTTGCAGTCGTTCGATCGGAAAGATCACGTTGAGGTCGCGAGCCGCACCGTCGGTCGGGTATTTCAACTGATGGATTTCCAGATCCTCGACCCGCGATGTGCTCGGGACGCGGCGAAACGAGTAGTCGCCCACCGGATGCACGACGTCGAAGGGCAGCGTACCCCTCGGCTGCACCCCTGCGGAACTGACGAACGCCACGCGTGCTTCGCGAATCGGCCGCGTGAACGAAACCAATGCTACGTCATCCGCCGAGACGATCATCGATCCGGGATAGCGCTCGTTGACCGTGTCCCACAGACCCGGCCGCAGCTGCGCCCCTTCAGAGTTGTCCATCATGAATCCATTCTCCTGAGCGCTGAACAAAGTAGAAGTGCAGGTGAAAAAAGAGATGCGCCAGCGTGGCTGCGGACTGATGGTCGATCGCCCCGAGGATGAACGCACGATCGGTCGGCGGCACATCGAGCAGCAGCGTCAGGGCCTCCACCCACGCCTTGTCGATCTCTTTGCGGCCGGCGTCCTCGTTGCCATCGCCCAGGTGCAGACGAACGTAACGAAGCAGGCGGTCGTGATCGCCAGCGATCACGGCCTCTTTGAGGTATTGCACCGACACGGTCAGACTCCTGGTGAATTCGGTTGGCTACTGGGCCGAGAGACTCTTCAGAAGCGCGATCATATCCTCCCGCCCGGCGCGCGCGTAACCGCGCCCAGCGTAACCAGCAACGAAGGTTTCAGTAAAACTTGTGTGAGAGGAGAGACCATGTCAATTAGCTTTCGAATGGATCGACTCCGAACAAAGTAACGATCGCCGGTCACGTAGCGGTGCCGAAAAAGTTACAAAACGGTCACATTGCCACGAAGCTGCACAGCTCATTGGTGCCTGGCCCAAACCTGCGCACCACCCCATGTCGCGACTATGTGCTCACCGGGCAGAACTTCTCCACACCAGACTTCCGCACACCGGATCAAGGTGACACCGTCCAAACCGGCGCCTTCGTTCCCTTCGGCACGCCAACCACGCCCGGACAGCGAATCCCGGGAACCAATAAATGCGGCGGCGCGATTCTCGTCTTCGATCCTGGCGACCCCGAGAGGACGCTGCGCCCGGTGGCCGACGGCTTCCGCAACGTGATCGGTCTCGCCTGGACACCCGGCCGGCGAACTGTTGGCCGCTGTCAATGGGTACGACGTCCGCGGATCGCGGCCGATCAACGATCAGTTCGACGCGACCTACCGTGTGCGCATCGATGCCGCCGTCTCGCGCGACCACGGGGCCACGTGGGCACGCGATGTCCTGGTGTACGCCTCCCCTGCCGGCGCGGTGTGCGAGTGTTGTCACCCGTCTGTCGCGATCGGTGACGCGGGCGACTTCGCCCTCATGTTCCGCAACAACCTGGACGGCAATCGCGACATGTACGTGACGCGGTCCGCCGACGGCGTGAGATTCGCGCCTGTGACGAAACTCGTACGGGCTCGTGGGCCATCAACGCATGCCCCATGGACGGCGGTGCCATCGGCTTCGACGGGCGCGACGTCGTCGCCACCTGGCGGCGCGAGGACAGGGTCTATCTGAGTACCGCCGCGACGCCCGAACGACAACTGGGCACGGGACGGGACTCGGTCGTCAGTCAGCGCCTGAACCACCGGGACGTCGCCTGAAGTTCACCTGAGGGCGTGATGCTCTTCCGCGGCGATGCATCCCCCCTGTCACTGGGCCGGGGCAGATTTCCGGCGCTCATCGCGCTGCCGGACCGGACCGTGATTGCCTGGGAACAGCAGGGACAGGTGATGGTCCAGGCCGTCCGGCGCTGACGAGTGGGGTCAGCGCGCGGAGAACGTTCGCGTAGTCTGCTCGCCGTCGCGATATTCGGTGGACACGGTGTAAAACCCGCCGATAAGCGAATTAAGTGGCTGTTCCAGTGCTCCCAGTCGGCCTTACGCCGTGAGGCGACGACGACGAACTCGAAATCCGGTAGCCGGCCCGCACCTCAGGCCCTTCTTGGCGCGCCCGCCCGGCCCGTCGGTACCCGTCACGTAGGCATCATGCGGGTGCTCGCCGCCAGGAACCGTGCATGCCGGCGCCGAACCCGAGCCCGAGCGTCGCGAGCGCGGAGATGAGGGCCATGCGGCGGATGGGTAGGCCGTCGAGCGCGGGCCAGTAGCGTGAGGGCAGCCAGGCCGCGATGACGGCCACGACGGCGCCGGCCACGCCCGCCAGCTGTTCGCGCATGACTCGCGCATGCTACCAGATGAGTCGGTGTAGCATTCCGGTCACCATTGCAGTCGAGAACGACAGCGTCTGAAGCGATTTCAGGCCTGATCGATGTCCTTAGCTGTCCGCGGCAGGACTCGGCGCGGAAGTGGCCTCGGCTCCCGGTGGTTCGCGGAACGGATCCACGGGGATGTGCTCGTAACGAACCTCGAGGATTTCCAGTTTCTCCGTGCTGCCTGGGGCGTGAAGGACCACGCGGTGGCCGGTCCAGACTTCATCAACGCGCGCGCTAGAGGCGACACCCAGCTGATGTGGTTGCGATGGAGATCGACCTCGTCAGTGCCGACGATGCTTACTTCGCGCTCGGTGCCGGCGGCGTTCGCGAATCGCACAGTCGCTCCGAAGAAGGCGCGTGTCGCCGCCTTTGCGGGACGCGGGGATTCAGGATCGACGACTTCCGCGGCATCGATCCGCTTTGCGAGAAAGCGAATCCGCTTATCGATCTGGCGTAGCCGCCGTTTGCCGTACTGATAGTCGGCATTCTCGCTGCGATCGCCGTTGCTTGCGGCCCACGCCACCACCTGCGTGACGGCCGGACGTTCCCTGGTGAGCAGAAACCTGTGCTCGTCCTTGAGCCGCTGCAGGCCGCTCGGCGTAATGTAGTTCTTGACGCGCGGTGCGGGCGCGTCGGCCTTCGGATGTCTGGTGAACCCCTTGCGCATTCGATCTCCGATTCAATCACGGATTTGTCGCACGTGCCTGATGGGGTAACTTCACTTTTCAGGACGGGGGCATGAAAAAAATCGAACGCGAACGAAGGCAGGTCCGCATCGGCCATCGCCGTAGCTAGCGTCAACTTTCCTGAATCGGCTCCCCGCTGCGACGCATCAGCGGCGTCACCGACATCCCGTGCGCCACGATCGAGAGCGCAATCACGACCAGCGTGAGATTGATCACTTGCGCAGCAACATCGGCGGGCAGCCCGTGATTGATCGCGAACATCAGGTAATAGACAGAGCCAATGCCGCGGATCCCGAACCAGCCGATCAGCAGATGCTCGCGGCGCGTCAATCCTGAGCCGGCGAGCCCCACGAATGTGGACATTGGCCGGATGATCAGGAACAGCAGCGCCACGAACCACAGCGTCTCGACGTCCAACCGGCTGATCGACAACATCGCGCCCACGGTAACGACCACGGCAAGCTCGCCGATTCGCTCGAGCTGCTCGTTGAACGCCAGCACGGCTTTCGCCATGTAGGCCGGCCCGTGCTCGCGATCCGCCGCCAGATCCTCGGCTGAAACTCCTGCGAGCGCCAGCCTTTCTGCCTTCCGGTGGCGCCCAGGCTGCGATGTGACGCGCTCGATGCGCCGCAGGGCGAGACCCGCGGCGAATACCGCCAGGAACCCGTAGGCGTGGCACGCGACGGCCGCGCCGTAAGCGAGCGCGATTAGACCAAGCGCTAAAAAGTCGTCGAGACCGAGCGCTTCCTTGTGCGTGCGCCGCAGATAGAGGACGAACTCTCCAACCAGCGTCCCCAGGATTCCGCCGATGACGATTCCGGCCGCCACCGCCCAGAGGACATCCACTCCCAGCCAGCGCCACATCGAGAAGGCTGCGGCATCGGCATCGAGGCCAAGGACCGCCAGCCCCAGCATCAGAAACGGAAAGGCCGTGCCGTCATTCAGGCTCGCTTCGCCGGTCAACGCGAAGCGAAGGCGGTTATTGTCGAACGGGTGCTCGACCTGAACGTCCGACGCGAGCACCGGATCGGTCGGTGCGAGGATCGCGCCCAGCACGATGCCAATGCCGAGCGGCAACTGCAGGAGATACACACAGGCGGCCGCCACCATGGCCACCGTCAACGCCATCGACGTCGTCGCCAGGCGCACGGGGATCAGCCACCGGCGGTCCGAGACGCGCACCCGCAGCTTGAGGCCGGCGGTGAAGAGCGACACGATGACCGCCACTTCCGCCAGTCGCTCGACGATGGCCGAGTGGGTGACGGGGTCGACGCGAAGCAGTCCGGAAACCTGGGGCCCGAGAATGACGCCGACGCCCAGATAGAGGAGCGATGTCGTCAGCGGAAGGCGTTTCACCAACGTGCCGGCGAGCGCCAATCCGATCAGCAACACACCGATCAGCAGAAACCAGAGCGTGAAAAGATCGATGTGCAAAGGAGGGGTCTTTGCCTATGGTAGTGCCGGTAGTGCCGCACCAGCAAGCGCAGCATCCGCGAGCAGGCTTGCCGCTCTTGGGATCGATTGCGATAGGCGTCCATCGAGCGCGCCAAGGTAAACCCGGCCCTTGTAAAACGCCGCGCCGCGAGTGACGACGTCACAGCATGCGAGTTGGTCGTAGTTGCGATGCACCTCGTTCTCAGAGAGCCGATGCATCTAAGTCGACCTGCGCGTCGCCCGTCACGGCGAGCAGTGGCGGCGCACGGCAACTATCTGGCGAAGAAGGTCGTCGACGCGAACGGAAAGCTAGGGCCGATCCCTGGTTGAAAACGCTGCACGGGACCGAGGCGTTCGAGCGGACCGCGCGATTGGCCGAGGCGCGCCATGGTGCTGCCGCCTATTACGAAGCGGGCGGCATCGAGTTACTTGGCGGTTAATGCACGGCCTGGCCCGTCATCGCGAGGCGTCTGGTCGTCACGGTTGCGTGTTGCGGATCGGCCGGCCAGGCGCGACATTCGGCACCAGCTGCTCGTCGCGCACCACGAACGTGCCGCCGACGATCACGTGGCGGATGCCTTCGGAGAACTGCGCCGGCTGTTCGAAGGTCGCACGGTCGATGACGCGCGTCGGATCGAACACGGTTAAATCAGCGTCCATACCAGGCGCGATGCGCCCCTTGCGACGCATCGCGGGGACAAATAGCTCCAGCCGTTGCGCGGGCATCAGGCTGATCTTGCGCAGCGCCGTCATCAGGTCGATGAGCTTTTCCTCGCGCACATAACGGCCGAGCACGCGCGCATACGTGCCGACGCCGCGCGGATGTCCGCCGCCGTTGGTCAGCGGTACTCCGTCGCTGCCGACCATCACCGTCGGGTGCGTCAGTGCCGCGCGCAGTGCATCCTCCGGAATCATGTGGATGACGACGAAGCCGCCGCGGGCGCGATAGCGTGCGAACGTCTCTTCGGTCAGGCGCTCGCCGGTTGCGGCCCACTGCACATCCTTGAAGCCGATGCCGAAGCGCTGCTGCCAGCCGGGTTCGAACAGCGCCGACTGTAAGTACGTTGACGCGGCGGTGTACGGATACAGCTCGGTCGTCACGTCGAGCCCCCGCGCGCGCGCGCCGTCGATCATGCTGAGCAGGCGGCGCGTCTGCCCAAGCCCCATGCTCGTGATGTGGACGATGTGCACCGAGGCGCCGGTGGCGGCGACGTTCGCAAGCACTTCCTGAAGGGCGTCGATGCTGCCGCCCGGCTCGATCTCGCCGGCCGAACGCATGTGGATGAATGCCAGGGCCTTGCGCCGCGCGGCCAGCTCGAAGACACGCAACAGCTCCTCGCGGCTCGCGCCGGGCGTATACGCCGGCCCCATGCCCACGCCGAGCGCGCCGGCCACCAGTCCGCGCTCGAGATGTCCGATCATCGCGTCGATGTCCGCCGGCGTCGCCTTCTTGTGCGTCCAGTCCGGACGCGCCACCGAGGTGTCCTGGCGCATCGCGCTGATCTCGCTCCAGCGCTCCTTGGCATGCATCACGGCAATGCGCGACGAGATATGTCCGACGGTCGCGCCGTAATTGAGCAGCGCCTGTCCCTCGCGCGACTGGTACCAGTCGTTCATCGGTAACGCGCCGCTCTCGAGCTCGAGCGCCGTCGTGACGCCATCGCGAGCCTGAAACCGGTTGCCCTCGAGCGTTTGCGCGTGGGCATGCGGATCGATAAAACCTGGCGCCACCACCAGCCCCGACGCGTCGATCGTCGTCGCGGCGTTCAGGGGTGTCGTGCTGACCGCGGCAATCTCGCGCCCGCGGATGCCGATGTGCCGGACTGCATCCAGGCCGGTGGCCGGATTCATGACGCGCCCGCCCGCGAGCACAAGGTCGAACGAGCCTTGCTGCGTGCTCTGCAGCTGCGCGACGGCGACGACCGTCGTCAGCGCCGCGATTGAGATGGCAATCCTCATGAGTTCTCCGTTGTTTGTCGTTCCTGGCTGGTCGTTGGTGTGCTTCGTTCTCAGTTCGTCGTTCTCAGTTCGTCGTTCAGTTCCGCACGCATCATACGCTGGCGTATGATTGCCGCCACCGCCGGGGACCCGACATGACTCACACCCACCGAACGCTCGCATTGATCATCGCGCTTGCCACCGTGGTTGCCCCCAGCGCGTTCCAGGCGCAGCAGCTTCCACAGACATGGCAGGAACAACAGAACTTCCGCTCGGGGCCGACGCCCTTCGAGCCGCTGATGAAGTTCTGGTACGACCTCGACGCGATGAGCCCGCTGGTCAACATGCGGCCGCTCACCAGAACGCTGCTCGAGCGTGAGTTTCAGTTGATCACCATCGCGGATCCGCCGGTCACCAATGCCCAGGACGCGCTCCGATCCGGCAAGACGATTGTGCTGCTCGCGCCCTCGGTCCACGGCGGCGAGGTGTCGCCGAAGGAAGCGGTGCAGCTGATCGCGAAAGAACTGATCGCGGGCGAGCTGCGGCCGCTGTTGCGCGACGTCATCGTGCTGGCCGTGCCGCTGGTCAACCCGGACGGCGGCGAAGTGCGGCGGCGCACGAACGAGGCCGGCTTCGACATGAACCGAGACTACCTGAAGCTCGAGTCGCAGGAGATCCACGCACTGGTCACGCAGGTGATGAACGAGTGGACGCCGGACATTCACGTCGACGGACACCATGGCGGGTCGGCGCCGTACGTGATCACCTATCAGGCCACGCTCAACCCGGCAGCCGACGCCGAGCTGCGCGCGTATCCGTACCAGCACATCTTCCCGAAGATCCGCGAGGCGGTGCGCGCGGAAGACTATGCCGCGTTCGATTACCAGGGCGTGGTGACGCGCGACGGCGTACCGGGATGGGGTTCGACATCTGTCGAGGCGCGCAAGCATCATGTCTACACCGGCCTGACCAACTCGATCGGCATCCTGCTCGAGACGCCGAGCAATACGCACCGCGTGATGCGCGACGGCACGGTGCGCGCGATTCCGCAGGAGGAGCGCTACTTCCATCAGATTCGCGGCGGTGTGCTGGCGATGCGCGCGATCTTGCGTCATGCCGCTGAGCAGAAAACGGCCGTGCGCGCCGCCACCAACGGCGCGCGCACGCGCGCGCTGCAGGCGGGCGCCACCGGCGGCGACCCGATCGTCCTCGAGTACAGGCTGCAATCGCGCGGCACCGAGCCGGTGTGGATGCCGGACGGCGCACAGGGCTTCGCGCTGCGCAACGTGCCGGTCTATCTCCGCTGGGAGCCGACACGCACGACGACCCGCCCGGTCGGCTACCTGCTGCCGCCGGCGATGGCGGCGGTCGTGCCGAAGCTGCGCGACCACGACATCGCGGTCTACCGCTTCCGCACGCCGGCCAAGCTGGATGCCGAGGTCTACTACGCGACCACAGTGAATCGCGACACCTACTTTCAGGGGCACTACCTGAAGTCGGTGGAGGTGGTGAAGGAACGCGAGTCGCTCGACGTGGTCCCCGGCTGGTTCTGGATCCCCACCGCGCAGTCGCGCGCCAACTTGATCAGCTACCTACTCGAGCCCGAGAGCGACGACAACCTGATCACCTGGGGCTGGGCGGATCACCTGCTCGAAGTGCGGCCGCGAACGGTGGAAGAAGGCATGGCAGCACTCGCCGCGTCACTCGAGATCGATCTGGCGGCGCAGACCGAGGCCCGGCGCGCGCAACTGCGTTCACAGGTGGAGAAGCAGCTTGCCGCGCGCCAGCGCGTGCCGATGATGCGGGTCACCGCGCATCAGCCGCTGCCGGTGATTGAGGTCCCTAAGGATCTCAACAAGGGGCGACACGATCGGCAGCGGCGCGCGCGCCGAGTTTGTGCAGCACATAGGCCCCGCGTCGCGAAGGACATCCATCTATCCGCATCCTGATCTACACTCCCGGGATGCGCCGGATCATCCTGGCCGGAACTACTGCAAGCGCGATGGCCATCGCGTTCACCGTCGCCACTTCCCTGCCGCAGGCTCAAGCGGCCGCGCTGCGCTTCAGCGTCACCCTGCCTTCCGGCCCCGGCCTGATCGATGGCCGGCTGCTGGTGATGATTGCGAAGGACCCGGCGGCTGGGGAGCCGCGGTTCCAGATCAACGACGGCGTGTCAGGCCAGTTGATCTTCGGCATGGACGTCGATGGCGCGACGCCGGGCAGCACGGTGACGCTGGATGGTTCCGCCATCGGGTTCCCGCTGGCAAGCATCAACGACATCCCTGCCGGCACCTACTCGGTGCAAGCGCTGGTTCACAAATACGAGACGTTCAAGCGCGCCGACGGACACACGGTGAAGCTGCCGATGGATCGTGGCGAGGGACAGCAATGGGCGCGCGCGCCCGGCAATCCGTACAGCACGCCGCAGACGATCGCGATCGATCCCAAAGCCAGCGGCTCGATTGCAATCCGCCTCGACCAGGTCATTGCGCCGCTGCCGACGCCGGCCGACACCAAGTACGTGAAGCACGAGCGGATTCTGAGCGAGCGCCTCTCCCGGTTCTGGGGACGCCCCATGCATCTTGGCGCGCACGTGCTCTTGCCAGAGGGCTGGGACACCCACCCGGAAGCAAAGTATCCGTTGTTCATTTACCACGGCCACTTCCCCGCCGACTTGAGCAACTGGCGCGACACGCCGCCCGATCCCAACCTCAAGCCCGACTTCTCGGCGCGCTTCAACATGAGTGGTTACAACCGGGTGCAGCAGGAGTTCGCCTGGCAGTTCTACAAGGACTGGACCAGCCCGAACTTCCCGCGCGCGATCGTCATCGAGATCCAGCACGCCAATCCGTTTTACGACGACAGCTACGCCGTCAACTCGGCCAACATCGGGCCTTACGGCGATGCGATCATCGAGGAGCTGCTGCCCTTCATCGAGAAAAAGTACCGCGGGCTGGGACAGGGTTGGTCACGCTTCATGTACGGCGGCTCGACCGGCGGCTGGGAAGCGATGGCCGCGCAGGTGAAGTATCCCGATGCCTTCAACGGCGCCTACATCGCCTGCCCCGATCCGATCGACTTCCGCGCCTTCACCGTCGTCGATCTCTACAAGGACAACAACGCGTATTGGCTCGACGACACGTGGAAGAAGACGCCGCGGCCCGGCCGTCGCAACTACCTGGGCCACGTCAGCGCCACATTGCAGGAACTGAATCAACTGGAGCTGGTGCTCGGCACGAAGACGCGGTCGGGCCAGCAATGGGACGTCTGGGAAGCGGTCTACTCGCCCGTCGGTCCTGACGGCTACCCCGCGCGCATCTGGGACAGGCAGACCGGCGTCATCGACAAGACGGTCGCCGAGTACTGGCGCGACAACTACGACCTGATGCACATCCTGAGACGCGACTGGAACAAGGGGCTGGGCAAGAAGCTCGAAGGCAAACTGAACATCTACGTCGGTGACATGGACAACTACTACCTGAACAACGCGGTGTATCTCGCCGAGGAGTTCCTGGAGTCGACGAAGGATCCGTATTACGACGGCGAAGTGCTCTACGGCGACCGCGCCGAGCATTGCTGGAATGGCGATGCCACCCGTCCCAACGCACTGTCACGGCTTCGCTATCACCAGATGTACATCCCGAAGGGCGTGGAGCGGATGCTGAAGACGGCGCCGGCCGGGGCCGATCTCAAGAGCTGGCGTTACTAGCTGAAAGCGTGCCCCTCGACTAGCCGCTTCGCGATGTGCAGGCCCCAAGTAGAATCCTGCAACCCCCATGACGCCACGACCTGACGACACGCTGGACGCAAAACCACTCGACGCGGCAGCCACCGATCCCGCCGCCTTGGGGTGGATGGTGGGATCGCCGCCACCGGCCGAACGGCTGGTCCGTTTCGGTGACAACAGCTTCGCGCGCTTCCCGCGCACACGCTGGTCGTTTGCTCACATGCGACAGCTGATGCCGACCAGTGTCGTCCCCCGCGAGGACGCGCCGGTGCATGTGCTGCCGCGCCGAGAGCGCGACGACCTCGATGCCGTCACCTTCCACACGCTCGGCTCGCCTGTGCTGATGACGTGGGGAGAATCGCTTGCCGCCAACTTCACCGACGGCATCCTTGTGCTGCATCGCGGACACGTTGTCTACGAGCGTTACTTTGGTGCGCTCACACCGCACACACCGCACATCGCGTTCTCCGTGACGAAGTCGTTCGTCGCGACGCTTGCCGCCACGTTGGTTCACGAACGTGTGCTCATGAGGACGCGGCGATCGCAGACTACTTGCCGGAACTGGCACGCGGCGGTTACGCGGATGCGACCATCCGCCAACTGCTCGATATGACGACGGGTATCGACTACGTTGAGGATTACACCGACGATAACTCCTCGATCTGGTCATTGAGCCGCGCGGGTGGGTTTCGCCCGCGTCCACCCGGCTATTCAGGACCCGATACGTTTTACGAGTACGTGCAGACCCTGCACAAAGCGAGTGCGCACGGTGAGCGCTTCGCCTACAAGACGGTCAACACCGACACCCTGGATGGGTGCTGTCGCGCGTGACTGGAAAGACCGTCAGTGAGCTGTTGCGTCACTATTTCTGGTCGCGGCTCGGGGTCGAGCAGGACGGGTATTTCACCGTCGACTCGACAGGCGTGGAGTTCGCCGGCGGGGGCTTCAACCTGACGTTGCGGGACATGGCGCGCTTCGGAGAGATGATGCGGTTGGGCGGTCGCTTCAACGGACAGCAGATCGTGCCCGCCGCCGTCATTGACGACATCTGTCACGGTGGCCTCCGCGATCACTTCGCGCTGGCGGGCTACGCGTTACTGCCTGGCTGGAGCTACCGGACGATGTGGTGGGTGACCCACAACGATCACGGTGCTTACACCGCGCGCGGGATTCACGGCCAGGCGATCTACATCGATCCCGTCGCCGAAATGGTCATCGCTCGATTCGCCTCGCACCCGCTGGGTGCCAACGCAAACCTTGACCCCACCTCGCTCCCGGCCTATCACGCGCTCGCCC
>DATLXN010000005.1:0-6005 GCA_035575715.1 Vicinamibacterales bacterium
TTGAACCCGCTGGCGTTCGCCGACCTGCCGTCGTTCGCTGCACTCGCGGCACGGTCGATCGCGCTCCCAGCATTGGGCGAGCATGCCCGCGCCGTTGGTCCGGTCGATGCCTTGGTGCTGGCCTGTGCACATCGGGTGGCCCACCATACGCCTACCGAGGATCCGCTCTGGCTGTTCGACATCCACTTACTCGCCGGCGGCCTTGGCCCCGATCAGTGGCGTGAATTTATCGCCACGGCACAGGCCGCCCGCGTCGCGCGCATCTCGGCGAGCGAACTCCAGCGCGCGGCGTCAACGCATCACACCGCGATCCCCTCAGACGTGATCGACCAACTGGCGCTGGCTACTGGCGAGGCGAGCGCGCGCCACCTCCAGACACTCGGCCCGTTGCACACCCAGTGGCTCAATCTGCGGGACGCGGCGGGATGGCGGCCGCGCCTCGACATGCTGCGCACCCATCTGTTTCCGCCGGCCGGCTACATGCGCCAGCGATACGCTGATTCGCCCGACACGCCGCTGCCGGCGTTGTATGCGCGACGACTCGTCGACGGCTCGACGCGTTGGTTGCGTGAGTGGCTCGATCGCTATCGGGCGGCGTGACTGTGGCGCCGCTGGCACTGCTCGCCAAACTCGGGCTGTTCATCGACGAGACATGCCTCCCGCATGACTTGGCCGCCCGTTGTGTCGAGCGCTGGTCCACTCAGCCGGCTTTCCCTGGAGAGATCGCCGCCGGCGGTGATCAGGCCATCGACCGCACGCGCCGACGCGTCAGCGAGATCGACTTGCCGGCGCGGGACGCCGAGTGGCTCAACGCGTTGATCGGTAACCGACGCGACGCCATCGAGCGGCATCTGGCGATACCCTTGGCTCCGCCGAACCCGCAGCGGCGCTCCACTACACAGTCGGCGACTTCTTTCGTCCGCACCGTGACCGGGCGTCGACTGTCCACAGGTCATCGGACCATCATCACCGCCGCGTGTCGGTGGTGGTTTTTCTCAACGACGCCGCGGCACCGATCACGTTCGAAGGCGGGCAACTGCGTCTGTACGGCGTGCTCGATCCGGCGCGGGACGACCTCGGTGTCGACCTCGAGCCGCGTGCTGGAACGCTCGTCGCCTTCCGATCGGACCTGTTACATGAAGTGACGCCGATCACGGCAGGAGATCGTTTTACCGTCGTGACGTGGTTTCGCGAGCGGCCGACGCCGGATGACGTTGATAGATGACCACAGCAGCAAGCGTCGCGCACAGCATCGCGTTGGCGGGCATGCGCAGGCTGGTTTCCCAGATGCTTTGCGTGGCGATGGCGATCAAACCGCAGGCCGCACCGATCCGGATCCACACCGCTTCGCCGACTTGCTCCCGCAGGGAGCGACGGGCCGCGATCACCAGGCTGGCAAGGGCCACGACCACCGGCAGCGTGACCAGCACGCCGCCTTCCGATAGCACTTGCAGGTAGTGCGAGTGCGCCTGATTGAAATGTGCCCAGCCGCCGACTTGCAGGTGCGCCATCGCGACTTTCGTCTGCTGATAAACGAGCATGCCAAGGCTGTACGCGCCGGCGCCGACTCCGGCCGGCCAGAAGTCGCGCACCATCGGCATCGTTTCGGCCCAGATCGTCAGGCGATCCGTGGGCGTCGCGCGCCACGTGCTCTCAACACGCGACGCGAGTTGCTCGGGATCGACGACGACCATCAGACCGAGCACCACGGCTCCGATCGCGGCAACGACGACACGGGTTGCGCTCGACCGTAAGTCACTGCGCGTACGGCCGAACAGCCAGCCACTGACCGCGGCGGCAGCGAAGCCAACGATCGCCGACCGTGACAGTGATGCCGCCACGCCGAGCAGCATCAGGCCGATCGCGGCAAGTGTGATCAGGCCCTTGGACTCGGCCAGCGTGCGCCAGCCGCGATGATCGCGCGGATCGCTGCCCAAATGGATTCGTGCGTGCGCGATGAAATAGCCCGCCGCAAGACTGCAAGCCATGATCAGCCAGCCGGCAAAGTTGTTGCGGTTCACGAACGGTCCCATCGGCTTCGCCCCGAAGTCATGGGGAGCCCAGAACCCGTAGATCAGGAGCGGTGAGGTCGCGCGTTGGGCAACGGCGACGATTACCAGCACCGCGCCCAGCA
Source organism: Vicinamibacterales bacterium (assembly GCA_035575715.1). GTDB lineage: Bacteria > Acidobacteriota > Vicinamibacteria > Vicinamibacterales > UBA2999 > JACCSI01. The sequence continues at coordinate 2,135 of DATLXN010000005.1, forward strand.
GGGCGATGTTCCGGCACATCCGCCGTACCCCTTCCTGCCGGAAATGTGTGCGCGCGACCCAGAAGACGAGCACCGCCGAGACGAACGTGGCCAGGGCGTGGACCGTCGCAAGCGGGTCGAGCGACAGCGGCCGCCACAGGTTGTCGCGACCAATGGCCGAGAGCTGCACACTCGCCGACACGCGCGCCGCGTGCGGAGACAATGCGCTGTGGATCGCGCCCGGGAGTGGAACGATTTGCAGGGCAATGGCCACGGCTGTCGCGCCCAGCGCGAGGTCCAGCCGCCGCAACTCGCGTGGGAAATGCAGCCGCCGCCATGCCAGAGCCGTGAGAGTTAAAGCTGCGATGAAGAGGGGAGCCGTCGACCAGCGATAGGTGCCGCCGAAGACCGCGAGTGATGCCGCGAGGAGAGCGAAAAGCAGCGCGCTCAACATCCACGCGCGGCCTTATGCCGCCGGCGCTTCCTGATAGTAGCTCTTGTACTGGTGGCCGTAGTAACGCGAGTAGTAGTACTTGTTGCGGTGGAAGTCCACCTTGTTGAGCACGGCGGCAATCGACCGCGGGTTGGCAGCCATGATCGTCGACACCGCTCGGTCGGCAAGACGCCACGGCGTCATCTGGGCGCCAATCACGAACACCACCGCTTCCACCAGCGGCGCCACGATGACCGCATCGGTCACCGCCAGCACCGGTGGCGTATCGATGAGCACCCAGTCGAAGGGACCGGATTCAAGCCCTGACACCAGCGCCCGCATGCGTTCCGACGACAACAGTTCGGATGGGTTCGACGGCGTCCGGCCGGCGGTAATCACCATCAGATTCGGGTCGTGCGTGCGCTGCACTACTTCGCGCATCCGCGCCTGGCCGGCCAGCAATTGCGACAGGCCGCGGTCGTTGGTCAGGCGCAGCGTCTTATGCACGTTCGGGCGGCGCATGTCGGCGTCGACCAGCAGCACGCGCGCGCCACCGACGGCGAGCACCATCGCAATGTTCACGGCAGTTGTCGTCTTGCCTTCGAGCGGCTGCGCACTGGTGATCGCGATGATGTGTGGCCCGTCGCTGCTCGCCTGTGACACCAGCGAGGTACGCAGCGAACGGAAGGCCTCACTGAAGTCGTGCGGCACCGGACCAGACAACAGCGGATTGCGATCGCCGCTGATAATCGGCACCAGACCGAGGAAGCGCAGCTTCAACCGATGGCTGATGTCTTCCGGAGTCTTGACCGTATCGTCCAGATAGTCCATGCCGAACGCCAGGCCCACTGACAGCAGCGTCGCGAAGAACAGCGCGTAGATCCAGTCCTGACGATGATTGGGCGAAATCAGCGAGCCGACTTGCGCGCGATCCACGACTCGGACGTTATTCGAGCGGCTGTTGGCGACGACCCGCAATTCCTTCTCGCGCGTCAGCAACGAGTTATAGAGCGTTTGATTGGACTCGGCCGTGCGCTGCAGAACGCTGTAGTCGATGCCTTTGCGGTTGAGCGACATCGCCGCCCCCTGCTGGCTGTTGAGGTCGCGGGTCAGCGACATCTCCTGTGACAGGACGCTTTCGTATTCCGCCTTGGCGTTCTGCTGGGCCTTCTGCAACTGCGCTTCATACTGCCGTTCCGTGTCAGCAATCTGTGCATCGATCTTGATCATCTCGTCGTGCTTCGGCCCGTAGCGTTCGGCCAACAACGCACGGCGTCCGCGCTGTTCGCTCAATTGCGACTTCAGCGTCTGGACGAGCGGGTTCTGGATGATGACGGCGAGCGAATCGCGGTCCGAACCGGCGGCCTGGACCTGCTTCCAGACAGCTTCCTTCTGGATGCGTTCGCCACGGGCGCGCGTGACGTTGTCGTTCAACTGGTTCAGCCGAGAGATGACAATGTTCTGGTTGTCGGCAAGGGCGCCGGCGTCCTTGTCCTCACGGTACTGCGCCATCGCGCGTTCGCTTTGCTCGACCTGCTCACGCTGACGCGCCACTTCCGCCGTCAGCCATTCGAGACTTTGCGCCGTCGTGTTGACCTTGAGTTCAAGGTTCTGCGACACGTACTCGTCAGCAAGGGTGTTGACCGCCTTGGCGGCGAAGTCAGGGTCGGAACCTTTGAAGATGACGTCGACCAGGCGACTGCCGCGAACCTGCTCGACTGAGACACGGCTGACAAACGAGTTGACGAAAGCATCGAGATTGGCAGGTGCAGCGGTCGACGCCTGGGGCGTCGGGTCGCTGCCGCCAATCACGGCACGCACCGGCGCCATCGCGTAGCGTTTGATGTTCGCGATGGTGGTACCAAGCGGCGTCGGCTTGGGCCCCTGCCCATTGAACTCGGGCACGGTCTGAAGATTGAGTTTCTTGACAACGCGGAACCCGAGCTCGCGGCCTTGAATAATGCGGTGCTGGGTGTTCTGGTACACCTCGGGATCGCCGACCGTAAAGTTCTGAGCGATTTCTGCCGGCGTACCCATCCCCGGCGTTTCGTCATCGATCTGAATGCGCACGCGCGATTCGTAGATGGGAATCTTGGTATAGCTATCGACCATCACCCACAGCACGACCGCGCAAAACATCGCCGCGACGGCCTTCTGATACTTGTAAAGGACGGACAGACGGTCGAGCAGGTGAACTTCACGATCCACCGGCAACGCCTGCGCCGGCGCGAGCATCGGCGCCGGGGCAGCTTTCTCAGGCGTGGGCGGGGTCGGTGCGCTCATCAATCACTCGGTGATTCTATTGTCGGTCGGTCGTCACGGTCACCGCAGGCACAAGGCTATCTCTGCGATTTCAGATAAGACTTCATATGACACTAGAGTCATTCAAGTCAATGCCTAATTGATACTAGGGTGCAGCGACAGGAAACTACGCGCCAGGTGTGGCGGGCGGCAGGGGAGCCACCGCGAGAATGCCGGCGCTCGCCGCCGAATTCACTGCCGACGCGGTGCTGCTGCCCAGGATCTGCGCCAAGCCGCCGATCGAACTTTGGGAGAGCACAGGTGTCAATTGCACCGCCTCGCCGATCCCGACAGTAAACGATGGGCTCGTCGTCAAAATAGTGCCCGACGAATTGACCAGTTCGGCAGTGTAAAGACCCGGATCGATCCCTCGCAAACTGAACTGCCCGAGCGAATCGACGGGGGTCTGAGCGATCGGCCGGCCGTCGCGGACGCTGCGGATCAAGAGGATGCCGGACGACGGCAACACCACGCCGAGCTCGTTGATAACGACGCCATAAATGCGACTGGTACCACCTGATTTCACCGCACTGAACGAACCCTGCTCGTCTTCGATCGGCTTGACTTCGATCCGTTCGGAAATCGGCGGTACCGCGATGCGCCTTCCCAGGATGCGTTCCTGAATCGGGGCCTGTCCGAAGGCCTGCGTGGCGATCAGGACAGCTGAGGCGGCGGCTAGGGAGCGCACATAGGTTCGAGTGTTCATAAGGTATTCCGTTGCCGCACTGACGAAAGCCGTCACTCATGTGACGAAATGGAACACTGGCCGAGCCGCAACTAACGCGTCGATTCCAGTAGGCCTTAGTGAATTATGACAGAAACGCGTGCCAGCCGCCCGTGAGCTGAATCCGCCACCTCTGCCTATGCAAAGATCGGGACGTTCCCGCGTTCAGATTAGATCCCCCGATTTACGGCCGTTTTCGTGGCGTCCCAGACCGTTCGCCACCGCCGGGCCGACCACACCGGCATTTTTGCCGCACGCCGAAATAGCGCCGCCGATTCGCCGGCTCGTTTATGACGCCGGCGATAAATGGCGTCGATGTCTCCTTGACTCAAGCCGCGCGCCGGCGCCACAGCCCGCGGCTGCTTCTCGACTGTGTCAAGAAATGTCCAGTAGCGGTGCGCATAGGTGTGCGCGGCGTGGACGCGTGCGCATCC
>DATLXN010000006.1:0-394321 GCA_035575715.1 Vicinamibacterales bacterium
AAGTCTGCCCCCCAACTGCCAGCCAAGAACATCTTCCGCTCAAACATCAGGCGGTTGATTCCACTTCTCCGCTGCAACTGCTCGTCCGCGTAATCCTCGCGCGTATACGCCATCGGGCCGAACAGGACGGGGAGGCCGTGCGCTCGGGCGCCTTCGATGGCACTCTTCAGGTGGCCGACGACGTCGTTCTTTTCGACGGTGGTCTTGGTCAAGTCCCAGCCTGCGCCGCCCTCTGAGAGGAAATCGTTGACCGGATCGATGACCAGCAGGGCCGTCCGGTCAGGTGGGAATGAAATGCCAGTCTCTTTCTTCGGCAAGTAGGTGGCGCGGGTCGGCGGATTCTCAGGTGTGGACTGCGGCATTCGGTGTCTTTCGTTCTCGTTGATATGGGCCGGTCTGCTTTGACCGAAATCGCTTTACCTCCGTTGTCACCCTCTCCAATGCGCTAACGCGCAGATGGGCGATCCCCCGGGACCGTCTTGGTGACAAAGGCAGCGGCCAGTTCCGTCACACCGAGAACGAGATGCGGCAGCCAGACCGTTTCGACAAAACCGAAAACCCACGGAGAGACCGCCAGGGTGGCGCCCGCCAAGGCATCAACCGCCAAATGTCCGCTCATCGGAATGCGCCGGACAATTCCGTACTCATGATCTGTGAAAAAGGTTACCAGTAAACCGATCAATCCCAGCGCGACTGGCACATAGGTTTCGGGGCCGCCGCGTGCAAAGCCCAACAGCCACGGCAGCGCAATCAACAGCGCGCCCAACAGCCAATCAACGATTCCGTGAATGCGGGTTGGAACAAAACGCATCGAGACCTCCGAGGGGCTTTTCGCCGTTTACTTTCGCGCCTGTGTGCTGCCGGTCCCAACCGTAGCTCCGAACCTACCGTGGAGGAAGGTCCACCGTCGCTTGGCTCAGAATCTTGGCCAAGCTATGGTGGACAACCTCCGCCTGATCAGGGAGCGGAGGTTGGTGGACCAGACCGGGATCGAACCGGTGACCTCATGAATGCCATTCATGCGCGCTCCCAACTGCGCTACTGGCCCACTCTGGTGGAACTCCCTATGGTATCGCGTGGGGGCGCACGCAGGCAACTCTGCGGCTGATTGCCGGCGACCGTTACTCCTTCCGCCCTTTTGGCAGCTCGAAGACGTGAATCGACTGATCCTTCTTCTCACACGCCTTGCGATGGTGCTTCTTCGCCCGATCCGACACGCACACGAACGAGTGGTCGGATAACCAGGCCAGCCCCTCGAGCGTCTTGTAGATAATCTTGCCCTTCTTGGCTCGCGGAAACTGGTAAATCTCCCCCTCGTCGGCAATCGTCCACTTGCCAAACTGCAGGGCACCAATCCACAGCTTCGACGATCGCTGCGAAATGACTGCGAGCCGCCGGCCCCGCAGTGACAGCGCCGAGTAGTCTTCGAACTTGACCCGCTTCGGCAGCGAGATCCGCGCGATCGGTTTCCAGCTCGTGCCGGACCGCTGCAGCACATGGATGCGTCCGTGACCAGGCTTGCGACTCGACTGTCCGCCTCGGCACCGGTTCCCCTCGCAGAGTGCGAGCAAATAGTCGCGCCGGCGCCATCGCACGGCGAACAACCCCTCGAATCCCGTATTGCGCTCCTCAAAGGGGACGTCGACCCAGCGCCGGCGTTGGTAGTGGCCGTGCTCGTCGCACTCGTCGATCAGCGCCTTATAGTGCCATCGGGATGCTTCTCGGCTTCGATCAGCAAATAGAATCGGCGCGTGAATCGGCTGAAGGTGATGTCTTCGTAGCCCTCCCCTTGTCGCTTTGGTCCGAACCACGCATGCTGCTCGGATCCGGGCTCGAGGCTGCGATGGACGCGGCCGATGCGCCGGATGTTGTCGAAAATGACGTAGTAGTCTGCGCCCTTCGCAATGACACCACTCGCCTCGAGCACGCCAAGCGCGGTGGGCGGCGCGATCAGTTTGGCCAGCTTACGTTCCGTCACAAGGGTCAATTCCGGGTAAACACGCGCCATCTCGCCATCCTACTGCCGTTCAGCCAAGTGACGGGTGAGCGGCCAAGAAGAAGTAAACCAGGAGCGCACGCGGAGCGCGTGTCAAAATTGTTCGGGTGAAGCGCTCGGGGTTTGCCGATCTCCCGTTGCACGGTGGCCGCGTGCCGCCGTGGCTGGCCACGCGGATGGTCACGCTCGGCACTGCGATCACCGAAAGCGTGCTGCAGCACTATGGCCGCTCAGCATTCCTGTCGCGGTTGAGCGATCCGTTCTGGTTTCAGGCGCTTGGCTCGGTGATGGGGATGGACTGGCACTCGTCGGGCATCACCACCTCGGTGATGGGTGCGCTGAAGAAGGGCCTCAATCCGCGTGCACACGAACTCGGCATCTACGTCTGCGGCGGCCGTGGCCGCCAGTCGCGCAACACGCCTGACGAACTGCGCCAGATCGCCGGGCGGACCAGCCTCGACGGCGAGGCCTTGGTACGGACCAGCCGGCTGACCGCGCGCATCGACAACAACGCGGTGGCCGACGGCTTTCAGATCTATCTCCATTCATTCGTGGTGACCGCCGACGGTGACTGGGCGATTGTCCAGCAAGGCATGAACGAAGCCAGCGGTCTGGCGCGTCGCTATCACTGGCACTCCGCCGCTGTCGGTGACTTCACCGCCGACCCTCACACCGCCATCGTCGGGGCCCACACTGGCGTGATCAGTAATCTGGTTGACGCCCACGCGCGGCCGGCGCAAGACGCGCTGCTTGCGATCGCTCGCGACGATCCCGGTAAGACGATCGCTGAAGTCCGTCGACTGGAGATGCCGCGGCATCACGACGTGCGGCGCGCTGACGTCAACGAGAAACGACTCGGCGCCGTGCTCGCCCTCGCGCACGAACGCGACCTGAGCGACTTTGCCTCCTTCCTGTTGCTGGAACAACTCGGCCCACGCACGCTGCAATCCCTGGCGTTGATTGCCGAAGTGGTGCACGGCACGCCAACGCGATTCGACGATCCGGCGCGCTTCTCATTCGCGCACGGCGGCAAGGACGGCCACCCCTTCCCGGTCCCGCTCACTATCTACGACGAATCGATTGCGGTGCTGAGACGGTCGCTCGATGCCGCCAAGCTGGGGCACACCGAGAAACGTGATGGGCTCTCGCGTCTCGACGCCTTCACGCGATCGATCGAAAAGCATCACAGCCCCGAGGCCGATGTCGCCGCAACGATCGCGCACGAGCGCCGGATCTCCGGATCGATTGGTGGACGCACCGTGTTCGATGATCGACCGGAGCGGGCGGCACCCAAACCAAATACGAAAGAAGAAAGACGAAAGACGAAAGACAGGATCGGTCGCCAGCTCGATCTCTTCTTGGACTAAAACGCGTAATTCGGATCGGCGGCTACGCCTTGCATGATTGGCAGGGCCCGGGCGAGCAGCCCGCGTGCTTCGAGCAGGTAGCATCGCGCGTCGCCGACCTGCGCGCCGGGGTTGTTCGATCGCTGCAAGTAGCCGTCGACAATCTGCGCGAAAAATCGGTCCGGCCAATTCGCATGCGCCCGTTCCGCGGTGTCGACCTCGCGCATCTCCCGCCACACCCGTTGACCGTTCTCGCTGACCGGGACCTTGAACCGGGCCATGCGCTTCTCGGCGATATCGACCACATGCTCCGCGTAATGCAGAAACGTGACGTTGTCGTGGTCGCACCCGATCAGCAGAATCTTGCCGTCGAGTTCAAGGAACCGCTCCAGCGCGGAACCGTGACCAAACGCGTTGTCCCAGGGTTGCTGCGCGATGAGATAGTCGGCGCTGCGTCCCCACACCACGAACCGCGCGACATGGTGATTGACCTTGGCTCCCGGCGCCGTGCGAAACAATTCAACCAGTGCCCCGTTATCCCGCGCCGACCTCATCGTCAGCGGATCAAACGCCGGCAGCTTGTCGAGCAGCTCGGCTTCCTCGTCCGGCGTCAGGTTGCCACGCCCGACTTCGTCAAAGTGCTCTGGACAGCTCGCGTACATCATCAGCGTGCCGGATGTGGCGACTGCATCCTTGAGCGCGAGATGAATCTGATCAGGGCCGCCCGCCACGCGGCCGACCGCGCGGATCGAGGCGTGGAGCATGACCGTGTCGCCCGCGCCGATGCCGAGCGCGCGAAAGGCGTCCGCAAGTTCCTGACGCGAATACACGACGCAATTCTATGTCGCTGACCATCCACCCACGCCCACGAGGCCGCACAGACACAGAGGCACCGAGCGATTCGTCGATCCGCAACGCTTTCGCTCAACTGTCGAAAGACTGGAGACGACCTACCTGAATCAGCGAGCGCGGAACGTAAACAGCGCTGACCCGCCTAACTCGCCGCTGAACGCGACGTTCAGTAGATGAGGGCCGGTGTCGTTTCGCGCCGAACTATGCTTAGCGTTAAGTATAATGCGCCGTACCGCATTGAGGTCACGGCGGACGATTGGAGTGGTCAATGACCAGCCGTCAGCACGCCCAGCAGTTGGGCCGACAAGGCGGGCGCACACGCGCCCTTCGACTGTCGGTCGAGGAAAAGAGGCGCATCGCGGCGCTTGGCGGAAAGGCGCGGGCCGCATCGTTCGCCATCGCGCGGCGCGTCGAGCAGAACCTGCGCTATGCAGCGGTGATGCGCGAGTTGCAGCCGACGGCGGTGATTCGCGACAGGACCTGCTCTGGGCGACTGCCGGGCATCTACCCCGAGGAGTCGTGACGTGCTCGACCCCGCGGATTACCTGACCGAGGTCGGCGGTGTCGCGCGCGAACTGACCGACCTCGGATTGACCCCGGTCCTGGTCGGGGGCATGGCGCTGGTCATGCTTGGCTCTCGACGGGTCACGCGTGATTTTGACTTTGTCGTGGCCAGACCGGAGGGCAAGCTCGCACGCCTGCTCGATGTGTTCTACTCACGCGGCCTGGAACTGGCATCGCGAGTGAACGCCGGCGGCGACGTCACGGCGACCCTCCGCAACCGCAAAGTCGCGGCCATCCGGCTCCGCCTCGATGCGCCGGCCAGCGCGTTCTTCCTCAATCCCGCAACCGGCCTGCGCATCGATCTGTTGTTCGACTTTCCAGTTCCCGCATCGACGCTGGCCACGCGCGCAACCCGCGCGACCGTCCGCTCGCACGTGTTTCGCGTCGCCTCCGAGCAGGACCTGCTGCATCTCAAGAAGCTGGCAAAGGCGCGACGCGCCACGCCCGGCGACGACCACGACATCGCGTTCCTCGAAGGGCGGCAAACCCGATCGTGACGTCCTCGATCGAGTGCGATGAGAGACTCCGTCGCTGGTCTGACGCCCGGGCCAGGGCCGCGCAACAACAACATCCCATCGAAGCCTTGCGGCACGAGTAGCAAGTTGACCGGGAGTCACGATGAGTCTCCAAGCGCGTCCCGATACGCGGCTTCGTACATCGGCACGACGCGCGCCGCGCAGTAGTGGGTCCGCGTCACCTCCGCGGCCGCCCGGCCCATGGCCGCGCGACGCGCTGGATCCGCCAGGAGCGCGATCGCTCGGTCAGCCATCGCATCCACCGCGTCGGGAGCGCACACGAAGCCGGTGACACCGTCCTCGATGATCTCGGGCAGGCCGCCCACGCGTGACGCGATCACCGGCACTTCACACGCCATCGCTTCGAGCGCGGCCAGGCCAAAGCTCTCCTGCGCGGACGGCAGCAGGAACACCTCGGACACCGACAGCCAGGGCACCACGTCCTGCTGCTCACCGAGAAACAACACATCGCGCGTCAGCCCCTCCTCGGCGACCCGCCGCTCGAGCTCGGCGCGGACGGGACCGTCGCCGATGAGCAGCAATCGCGCTCGAACGCGCTGACGGATCAATCGAAAGACCTCGAGCGCAACGTCCACCCGTTTGACCGGTCGAAAGTTCGACACGTGCACGACGAGGGCGTCGTACTCTCCCGGCGGGCACAACTGGGCGCGCAGATCCGCATCGAACTGACGTCGATATTGGCTGCAATCGAGAAAGTTCGGAATCACGCGAATCTCACGCCGAACCCCGAGGGCCGCGTAGGTGTCGGCCTTCAAGCTCTCCGACACCGCCGTGACGCCGTGCGACCGCTCGATCGAAAACGCCACGACACGCGCGTACGACGGGTCGCTGCCGACCAGCGTGATGTCTGTTCCGTGGAGCGTCGTGATGGTGCGCGGCGGATTGGCGCCAGGCGCCGATTCGCGCATCTGGTGCGCCAGATACGCCGCCGTCGCGTGGGGCACCGCGTAATGGGCGTGGACGATGTCGAGTTGATGCCGCTCCCCGATCGTCGCGATGGTGTTGGCCAGCGCCAGCAGATACTGCGGCTCGCGGAAGAGCGGATAGGGCGGCACGGTCACACGCTCGAAGGACAATCCTGGGACGCCCCAGCGCCAGCGAAACGGCGGCTCGCTGCTGATCAGGTGAACCTGGTGCCCCCGGCCAGCCAGCGCGTGCGCCAACTCGGTCGCAACCACGCCGCTGCCGCCGACCGACGCGTAGCACGCGATGCCAATCTTCATGGACGCCGTCAGGGCACGTGCTGTAACAGCCCCGACCGCTGCAGAGGCTCACGCACGACGATCCCTTCTGCGAACGCGACGCCGGCGAGGGCCCCGAACTGCGCATCGCGGCTCTCGATGAGCTGCCGGAAGGTGGGCGCGGTCAATCGCGTCGCGACGGCACCGTCGTCGACGGGCGCAAATTGGCTGCGATAACATTCCAGCGCCTGTCGCTTGCGCGGATAGTGCGCCGAGACGTCAACGACAAACGACGGCGTCGCGCCGTCGTTGATGAAGTAGTAGCACACCCAGTCCGCCCGCCAAGCCGCCGCGTCCGTCTCGTAGCGACCAAGCCCACTCTTGAAAGCCGCCACGCGCAACACCTGGCTGGCCGCGACGTGATCCGGGTGCCGGTCATCCCAATAAGGCACCGCGATCGTCCGAGGACGACAGCGGCGAATCAGATCGACCGCGGCCCGGACCGTCGCGGGCGTGGTGGTAATGCCGCCGTCAGGCCATCCGAGATTTTCCCGCCACTCGACGCCCAACACGCGCGCGGCCTCTTCCGCTTCGGCTTGGCGCTGGTCCGGCGTTCCATTGCTCGACAGCTCGGCCCTGGTGAGATCACACACGCCGACGCGGTGGCCAGCGGTCGTGTGACGCGCAATCGTGCCGCCCAGGCCAAGCTCGATGTCGTCGGCGTGGGGACCGAACACGAGCAGATCGAGTGATTCCATCGTTTCTGCGACGACAGTAGCGTACAACCAACTCGTCCAAATGAAACACTCCGGCACCATAATCGCCGTCGCACTCGTGGTCGCCGCGATTGTCGGGCGCACGCGGACGGCGCCCGTTCAAGGCACGCATTGGGACTTCGGGCCGGAGTACGGCCGTCCCACCGGCACCGGCGATTATCAGGCGCCGCGCGAGTTCAGTTTCTCAGTCGGCGTGCGTTTCTAATCGAACGGAGCTCACCGACGTCGCCGAGCGTTGCGACCTTCACCTTGACGCACCGATTTCGCGACCGGGCTGACAACGCTCAAAGCGATCTCACTTGATCAGCGCCGTGTCGGGAAACTGCGCGTACCAGCCGAACCAGAAGGCGCGGTGAGCTGGCACGCGCGGCAGGCGTGCGGTCTCATCGTTCGCACGCGTCAATGCCTGTTCACTCCATCGCCACTGCTCACCCTCCGCATCCAGCACCAGGTGCTCGCCGAGCAGCCGCACGAACCGCACATTTGACGAGCCGGCGTCGAAGACGCGATTAGCGCCCTGGGCTGTCGTCAGAGCGACGAATCGGCGACCGCCAATCTCGAAGTGGTAGACCTGATTCTTCTTGAGCAGCGCCGCGGCAATCGCAACGGCGGCTGGCTCGCCGCCGCCGGCTGGAGCGACTTGCAACGCCAGAACCTCGTCCTTCTTCTTCAGCCGGGTGTCGGTGTTCGAGACGCGAAAGTACAGGTCGTCGGTCGAAAAATATTCGCGGTAGGCCGCGCCTTCGCCGTAATCCCTCTTGTGGCCGGTGTCGAGTGACAGGACGGTTGTCGTCGGATGCTCGGCGCGCCATTCGCCCCACGTCGTCGTGACGACGCCGTGCATCGTCAGCTGAAGATCGCTACCGGCCAGCGGGCCGACCACCGGCCGGCCCTCCAGCGTCGACCACAGGCTCAGCGTCTCTTCGTCGAACATCAGCTTGTTCGATCGGTAAAGCAAGCCGCTGGTCCCGAAGCGTCGCACCTGGCCGCCGGCGCGGCTCTCGTACGGAATGACGGTGCCGCACAGCGTGCAGTAGACGATCGTCATCTCGACGCCGCCGATGCGATCGATCGCCATCTCGTGCCACGCGAGGATACGTTTGGGATAGGCGCGTGCCTCGCCATTGATCACGACCCCAAACACAATGTGACTGTCGCGCAGGTATGGTGCGTCCGTGGCCGATAGCTGCTTCGGATAATAGAGCGGCGGGATGCCATTGACCTGCACGCCACCCCAGTCGATCTCGTCGAGGCGAATGAGCGAGGTTGCGTCTGGTCGAAAGAACCCCGCCATCCGTGGATCGATCTGCGCGTAGACCGCGCCCTTGAAGCGCATGTAATCGGGATGCGGCGCCGCGGGCAAGGTCCACATCCACTCGCGCCAGGCGTTGAGGTTGTCACCGAAGCGCTGCTTGGTCTGGCGCTCCAGAAAACTGATCAGCCGTCGGCGTGCGATCGACTCGCGACGAATCGGCGCGGCGGCGCGATCGAGTGTGTCGCCGCCACGCGAACCGGCGAAGTCGGTCGCATCGTCGGCGGCCAAACCGGGGGTCTGATCGCTGCCGGCGTCACGGGGTGCGGCCCGCATCAAACGCGCGAGGTCGATGATCATCGCGGCATAGCTGTCGCGCCAGCCGCGGGCGATCTCATCGAGCGCCGGTCGCGCTTTCCGTTCGTCGCTCCCGGCGGCCGCGAAGAACAGGTCGATGGGTGGTGCGGGTGCCCCCGCGGCAGGCTGACCGCCCGGCCCCGCCGCCGTCGCGAGCGCGGCAGCCAACATCAACGCTGCGAATCGCATTGTCACAGTCTACCGCGCGACACACGGCGGGCTGTTTGGTATAAACGTCGCTATGGTGACCCCAGCAGGAGTCACGGCATACTGGACGGAGCACTGATGGCCTTCATTCGATATCTGGACGAGACCGAGCTGCCGGTGGCGGACCGCGTGCCGGATTCCGACAACATTTTGCGGATTCACAGCGTGCACCCGGCGGTTATGCGCCAGCACTATGAGCTGTACCTCGAAGTAATGCATCGGCCCGGGCCGCTCACGCGCCGGCAGCGGGAAGTTATCGCGGTGCGGATCTCAGCGTTGAACCGGTGCCACTATTGACTGCATCACCACGGAGCGGGACTCCGTCGCATTCTGAGCGCCGAGGGCATGGCCGCTGACGCACAGACCGCATTGATCGATGGGTTGACTGCCGAGGCGCTGGACGACGAGGCAGACCTGACGCCAGCCGATCGCGTCCTTCTCGAGTATGCGGAGGCGCTGACGCTGACGCCGTCTGCCATCACCGGCTCGCACATCGAGCGGCTGCGATCCGCCGGCTTCGACGATCGCGCGATCCACGACGCGTGTGCGATCGTGGCTTACTTCGCCTTTGTCAACCGGATCGCCGATGGCCTGGGCGTTGAGCTCGAAGAGTAAAGGGATCAGGAGGGATCGGGATCGTCGAATACATCCGCTACGGGATCGCAGAGGCTCACGACGCGTTCGAGCAGGCACGAGCGCCCGCATCAATTCTTTCCGGTTGCTCACGCTGCGATACAACTACCTCCTCAGGACGGGCAAATACGCCTGCCATGCCCCGACCGCTTCCGTGTACTGCTTCGCCATCACTCTGACGATCTGCCCGATATGGCCGAGGTCATGCACTACCCATGTCGAAAGCAACTGACTGAGCGTCACCACCCCAAGTTCAGGATGCGTGCCACGCTTTCCGAACATCGCTGGCGTTAAGTTCATCCCCTCCAACTCCCGCAGACTCTCTCCTCGGAGCCACTCGAACCTGTCCAGCAGCTCGCCCAAACTCTTACCTCTTGATTTCTCGAACATGGCGAAGCGGTCGAATGGTTCGAAGGTGCCTCTCTCGCCACACTCCAAAATGATCTTGGCACGCGGAATCCAATCGGTCTCCTCCCCGTGGATCAGATGGCCCACCACATCGAAGGGGCTCCAGCCCCCAACGCCTTCGTTTGAAAGGACCCACTCTTCAGGGAGGTGACGCAGCAGCGCATTCAGCGTAGCAGGAGTACGCCTGAGAATTTCTTTAGCATGATCAAGTTGGAATTCCATAGACGGCCGACCTCGCAAACGTCGTCTTTCATAAAGATCGTCCCGATCGAGCACCGGCTTCAATCGACGATCGGCGTACCGTCGAGAGCTTCCTAGTCGCGGACTCGAATTTTGAGGCTCTCAATCGCGAGAATCAGCACCCGGTGGCCCATTGCCACTCACATGTGCACGACGAGTCCGGCTAGCCGGATGCTACCCGCTCAGACAACCGCGGATACTGCGTCACCGCCCCAGACGGCGACACCGTCAAGGTTCCGGAGTAACCCACGGTTGGAGCGTCGTATTGGTACTTGGCGCGTCCGATCCGCCGGTAGATCTGCGGAAGCAATACCAGCCGCCTCTCGGGAAACTGCAGGTAGGCAGCCGGAGCTTCGGCGTACTGACCCACCTTCAAGACAGGCGGCGCAGGGCAATCAGATTCGTGGCCGGCGGCTGCGCCGGAAAGGCGCCACCCGTTAGACGGCTTGAAAAGGCGGCAACTATCGTGGCCGGGGTGGTCGACTTTTCGCCAGAAGAACATCGCGGTGAGAGGCAACATCCTAGTTGTACACGAGGATCTGCATGTTCCTGTTTCGTCTTTCGAGTTTCGTCTTTCGAGATTTGCCTTCAGGCGTTTCACCTGGGTCGATGTCCAAGGCTGCGGTGAGGAGCCCAATCGCCAGCCCGATCGCGAGAAGGTGATACTCGAATCCCTCGCCCGCCTGCGCACCGGACCAGTTCATGAAGAAACCGAACCGCAGGTGCGGCAGAGCGCCATTGCGCTGAAAGGCGGGAGCGAAATCCGCCCGACGTGAAACATCTGCAAGAAGATGCGCCCGCCGGCCGCGTGGACCGCGTCGGTCACGCGCTGCCAGCCGCGACCCTGCGCATCAGTGTGGATGCCTGGCGTGTCCGGGTAGCCCACCCCTTCCGGTGCGACTTGCGTCGCCTCGGTCACGATCGTCACTCTCGCGAGGAGGCGCGCGGGCGTCGAACGCGATACTGTTGCGGGGTGACTCTCCGTTTTTTCGTTACGTTGTCGTCACTGGCCCTGCTGCTCGCCGGCTGCGCACCGCGCGCGGCGCAACCCTTGGCGACGACGCCAGCCAGCGGACCTTCCATAGCGACGCCCACGCAGCGCGATCGTTGGCTGGAGATGTTCGCGCGCGGCTATTTCCCCGGCCGCAGCGGACAGGTCTTTTATGTGCTGCGGCAAGGCGACTTCCTCTGGGACAAGAACCCGCTGTACGCCTTCATGCACGGTTCGCCGTGGCCCTACGACACGCGAATCCCGCTCTTGCTTCATGGCGCACCGTTCATTCGCCAAGGTTTATTCACTGGTGCCGCGCGGCAGCAGGATGTTGCGCCGACGTTTGCTGCGCTCCTCGGCACCACTCCGCCACCGACGGCCACTGGCCGCGTGTTATCCGAGGCCCTCGCGCCCTCGACGAGCCGCCCGCGCGTCGTGGCCCTGTTCGTGCTCGACGGCATGCGCGCCGATTACTTCGATCTTTACAAAGACGTGATGCCGACCTTGACGCGTCTGCGCGCCGAAGGCGCGTCATTTCCGAACGCGCAGGTCGACTACATTCCGACACTCACCAGCGTCGGCCACGCCACGCTTGGCACCGGCACGGATCCGCGCATCCACGGCCTGGTCGTCAACAACCTCTTCAATCGCGTCACCAATAAGTCGCAGGAGTCGTACGACCGCCTCAATCCGCAAGAGTTGATGGCGTTGACCCTTGCCGACACCTGGAACATCGCCACCGATGGCCGCGCGGTGATCATTGGACAGGGCGGCGCGATTCGCGCGACCGCGGGACTGGTCGGGCGTGGTGCGTGTCTAATCAACGGGCGCAAGGTGATCGCGGCGAGTTACGCCGCCGTCGAGAGCGGTGCGTGGGAGACCAACGGCGACTGCTACACGATGTCCGACGCACTCAAGCCGTTGAACGCGAGGCGGTACTGGGAGAACGCCGGCGGCTCGTGGATGGGCCACGACATTTCGACAGCGTCGCGCTTCCGTAACTCGAGCCTCTTTCAGCGCTACGAAGGCGATGCGCTGGTGGCCATTCTCGAACGTGAAGCGATTGGTGCGGACGACATCACCGATATGGTGATGGTCAATCTGAAAGGCCCCGACTACGTCGGTCATGCCTATGGTCCGCAGTCACCGGAAATCAAGGAGACGCTCGCCGAACTCGATCGGCAAATGGCGCGCGCGCTGGCGACCCTTCAACAGAAAGCCGGCGCCAATCAGGTCGTCGTCGCGATCACCGCGGACCACGGGATGCCGGGTGAGCCTGCCGCCGGCGCGCGCCGCCTGATCATGGCGGACATTGTCAACGCCGTTCACGATCGCTTTGATGCCAAGGGCCGCACGGTGGTGCAGTATTTTGGCGACCCGGCCAACTCGCAGTTTCACCTCGACACGGCGCGATTGCAGACGCTCGGCTTCTCGTTGAAGGATGTGGCGACGTTCCTGGAGGGCCAGCTGTTTACCGCGGCATTTACCGAGGACGAAGTCCGCGCCGCGCAAGTGCGTCTCGCGGCGCAGCGGCCGTAGTATCGAGGTTAAGGCGCAACCGTGAGCTTCGGGACGAACTGAATAAAACGAACCGACGACGACGCCGGCCGGGCACGCTCATAAATCGCGTTGGCCAGTTCGAGTGCGTCGCCGCCCTGTCCCGACGAGGGCCGGATGATCATTCGATCCGCACGGTCTTCAACGATCACGTGCTCAATCGCTTGCCCGTCCGCCAGGACATCTAACACGGCCCGCCGCTGCCTGGCGTCGTCGAATTCGACGCGGACTTCCGGCATCGCCGCCATGACCGATCGCTCGCGCTTGTAGACGGGTTGCAAGGCACCCGCTTTCTCCAACTTGGCGAGTGTGCCCTTTCCGAGTGCTGAACGTCGGGCCAGGAGCACGCCTGCGCCCTGACGCAATTCGCTACCAACCGCGAGCCGTACTTCAGGGTCGAGTCCCGCCAGGCGCGCGACCTTTTCGTCCACCGCCACGTGGTCGCCGTCTGTGTCAATCTCGACTTTTTCCCCCGCAGCGTAGTAGTACGTCCCCATCCATCGATCATAGTGCTGCGCGCGCCTACCGCTCCGGTGACCACGCGGAGGTTACCGGGAAGCTGGCTTTTTTGCCGCTTTTGCCCTGCGGCTCGACGCACCCGCCTTCTTGGCGGCTTTCTTTTTACCCGACGTCTTTGCTGGAGGTGGTGGTTGAGTGGTGCCCGCGACCTTGGCCTCGGAGACGGCGCGACCGAGATCGAGTCGACCCCAGCCTAACTCCGGCGTCCAGGTGCTCTGTCCCTTGAGCTTCTTGGCGGTCTTCGCCAGGAGATCGCGAATGCTACTTGCACTCAAGGCGGGATTGGCGCTGATCATCAGCGCAGCGGCGGCGGCAACCGCCGGGGTCGCCGACGAGGTGCCGTTGAACGTCTTGGTGAAGTCCGCGCCGTCGTAGCCCGCCGCCCCAACGATGTCGGTGGTCCAGATGAACACGCCAGGTGCCAGCAGGTGCAGCGTCGCCCCAAAGCATGAGCCCCACCAGTTCTCACCGTCCGACGACGTACGTGTTTTCCGCTGGTCGTCATGATTCGAAGCGCCGACCGTGATGTAGCCGGGCAAGGTGCCTGGGAAGTGGAGCGGACTCTGAGAATTGCCGGCCGCGATGGCCACGACTGCGCCGCGGCCGTTACGTCCCTGTGTCCGGGCGCGTGCAAATGCGCGGCTGATCGCATCGCTTGGTGCGCCGCCGCCCCACGAATTCGACAGCACAGACGCATCCTGCCGCCAGCACCAATCGATGGCATCGGCTGTGGCGAAGTCGTCGAAGACCCAGCCATTGTTGGGGGTGCCATCGCCCATCGCGATTCGGGCGGCAATGAGTGAACAGCCCGGAGCAATGCCGGGATACGCCTGATCTCGCGAGAGGACAATCCCGGCGCACGCGGTACCGTGTGCGTCGTTGCCGTCTGGCATCGCCGAATTGCCGTTGCCGCCGATGAAATCGCGCTCGGCCACGACAGCTGCCTTCAGCGACGGATGGGTGGTATCCACACCTTCATCGAGTACGGCAATCCTGACCTCGGCCGCGCCTCGAGTGATCTTCCACGCTTTCTGCACCCCGATCAGGGCGTGCGACCAAGCGGCCTTTGGCGCCGACGGTGCCAGCGGCGCGACCAGACGCAGAAAGTTTGGCGAGACTGATCCAACCTCGCGTTTCAGCAGCAGATCGACGAGGCCGAAGACCTGCTCAATGGAATCGACGCGGAGCAGCACCTTGCCATCGAGGCCTTCTTCGACCACGCGAGCGCCATAAGTTGGTCGCCGCGGCGAGATCCGCCTGGCGCAGCCCTTCGGCAATCACCGTTTCGGTAAGCATCGTTACCGATGCCGGCGTGGATATGGAGACGTTGCCTGCGGATCGGGATCCCGCGTTGGCCCTTGCAGGTAAGGAGCCCTGCACCACTGCCAGTCGACCCGCCTCGGAGACTCGGGATCGCATTACCGGAGACGCAGCGATGGCTTTCTCCACCGAACCCAGGGAATCGGTGGCCGCGGTGGTGGCCGTCGTCATCGCTCGCGCGCTGACCGCGGGCCTTCCAGCTCGCGGTGAAACTGCCGCAGCTGCTGCGCCGGCTGCTGCTGACGACATGGGAATGAGCACTAACTCGTGCCACTGACCGAGTGCTTGGTAACCAGGCATCGTACACCTCTATCTGTCGGGCGTTCACAGGGCCGTGACCGCTTTCGCTCGTTCCGTCGCCCTTCAATTGGATTAGACGGCTCACCGGTTCAGATTCCGATTTGATTCCCGGCGCATCTGGACACGCCCTTGCAACCCGCTCCAGATCAGCACGCGATTATCGGCGGCAACAATTACCGCCTCGACATCGGGCAGCCGCTCAACCAACGCCATCCCGGCTACCACGCGCCAGATCATCGAAAGATGCGGCTGAGAAAGCGATCGGTGTAGAGCAGGGCCAGCTGGCCGCTGACACCGGCCGGTAGCGCGTCAAAGGCGTGTTCGGCCCAGGGAATTTCCAGCAGTATCGACGAGGCGCCGGCAGACTGCAGCCGCTGATGCAGGTCGCGGCCGAAACGGGCCTCCACGATGTGATCGCGGGCGCCGTAAATCAGCAACGTCGGCGGCAGCGTCGACAGCACATAAGAAGTCGGCGACGCGTCCCGATACTGGTCCGCGACCACGTCAGGCGTCCCGCCGAGATACGCCTCGAGAACGCTGCGCACATTCAACGGATCGGGACGCGGCGGCGTCCGCCACCCTTCAGCCAGGTCGGCAGGGCCGTAATAGCTGACCACGCCCGCGACACCAGGCTCGCGTTGATACGCGGCGATCAGCGCCAGTTGCGCACCGGCAGAGCGGCCAATCAGCGCCATGCGGCTCGCATCGGCATCGTACTCGCCAGCGTGCTCTCGAACCCACGACAGTCCAGCTCGCACATCGTCGCGTTGCGCGGGCCACTTCCACTGCGGCGCCTTACGGTAATCGAGCGCAAAGACCACGTAGCCGCGACCGGCAAAGTACTGCGCGAACGCCGCGTTATCGCCCGGCTGGCCCCGCTGCCACGCGCCGCCGTAAATCTGCACCAGCACCGGGTAACGTCCGGCGGCCATCGGGCGGTAGATATCCAGCCTCAGCGGCTGATTCGCGGGAGCGGCGAATGGCACGTCCCGGACGACGCGGACATCGCCGGCCGCGATGCCGCTAAAGAAGTCGCGCACATGAAATGCGCTGCGGGTGACGGCAGCGGATGGCGGGAGCTGCTGATCGAACTCGCGAATCGTGAATGGCAAATGGGCAAGCGGCCACGCACTGAGCGCAAACGCCGCAACGGATAAGACCAGCGTACTCCGCGCGAGCGTTCCACGACGGCCGCGCCACGCGACCAGCATCGTGACGAGCGACGCGACGAGCAGAAACGGACTCACCTCCGGAGCGCCGACCCCAAACGCCAGCAGCGTCAGGTTCGGCGCCGGCACCACAATCCACATCGCGCAAAAGGCCAGTGTGACCGCGACGAGCAGCAGCACAGTCTGGAAACTTGTTCTCATAAAATGGAAGAGGGCGGGAATTACCCCGCCCTCTCGCGAACTAAGAACGAAGAACTAGGAACTGATCCCTGATCCCTGATCCCTAATCCCTGATCCCTGCCTGTTACTGTCCCGCCCGCGTCGTTGGACGCGTTTCGGTCATCGGCACCGCGAACGAGATGAACTCGCCGGTGTAGTTGCCGCCGCTGACGGCGACAACAATGTACTGGCGGCCGTCGACTGAGTAGGTCATCGGGTGGCCGGTGATCTGCGCCGGCATGTGCACTTCACCAACTTGCGCGCCCGTCTTCTTGTCATACGCACGCAGCATCGCGCCGCGCGTCGTGCGCGTCGGTGTCGTGCTGACGCTCGGGTCGCCGGCGATGACCAACGTCTTGGTCACCAGCACACCGACGCTGCCGCTCTGTCCGGTCTTGCCGATGTTCATGCCCTTGAGCAGGGGATGGTTGCGAATGACGTCCGGCGTGTCGCCGTGCGGCACCTGCCACATCAGGTCACCCTTGTTGACGTCGATCGCGGCCATCACGCCGTACGGCGGTTTGACGATCGGGAGACCCTCCAGACCCTGCACGAGCGCCGCCCGCCCCCTCAGTGGCGTGACCGGAGGACGAGCCGCGCCGGCGCCGCCCGGACCACCGGGTGCTCCCGGAGGCGGACCTTCGCGGCGCATGCCGTAGTTTGGTTCGGCTTCCCAACGGGGAATGCGGTTCTTGCTCTGGTATTCAGGGCTGACGCGGTGGAATTCTTCTTCGTCGTACTTCGCGGAGGTCACTGAGGCCATGCCGGCCTGGGTGTAAAACCAGCCGGTTTCGGGGTCAAAGCCGGACCCTGGCCAGTTGGTGCCACCCGCGGTGTTGGCGATGTTAATCGCCCCGAGCGACTTCGAGTTCGGGCCGACCGGCGGCACATACGGAATCTGCTCCCAGCGGAACAACTTGAGGTTCTCGAGCGCCTTGGCGCGCAGCGCCGGGGTGAAGTCGATCAGGTCATTTTCGGACACGTGCGTCCGCGCGTAGGGCGCGGGCTTGGTCGGGAACGGCTGCGTCTTCGCCGTCTTCTCACCGGGCATATCGGTTTGCGGCACAGGCCGCTCTTCGATCGGCCAAATCGGCACGCCGGTGATGCGGTCAAAGCAGTAGAGCCAACCCTGCTTGGACGGAACCGCGACAATCTTGCGCGGCTTGCCGTCGATGGTCACGTCCATCAACAGCGGCGCCGATGACATGTCGTGATCCCAGATCGGATGATGGACGAACTGGAAGTGCCACTTGCGCTGACCGGTCTTCAGGTCGACCGCGACGAGGCTCTCGGCATAGAGGTTGTCGCCGAGACGGTTGCCGCCGTATTCGTCGATGGTCGGCGTTTCCACTGGCAGGTAGGCGAGGCCGGCGACAGGGTCGGCGGTGATCTGGGTCCACACACCGGTGTTGCCGGTCCACGCCCAGGATCCGTTTTCCCACGTCTCATGACCCGGCTGACCCGGTCCGGGCATCGTCTCGAACTTCCACACCATCTTGCCAGTGCGGACGTCATAGGCGCGCACGTTGCCCTTGGCGCCGGTGCTATAGAGATAGCCCAGGCCTTCGAACATCGACGAGCCGATGATGACGATGTCGCCGACGACGGTCGGGGTCGAGTGCAGGCCGATTTCACCCTTTTCGAGATCGATCTGAACCTGTTTCCCATCCCGGCCCATCATGATGCCGACCTTGAGGTCGACGACCCCTTTGTCGGCGAAGTTCTGAATCGGCATGCCGGTCTTCGCGTTCAGCGCGACCAGGCGGAAGCCGGTTGTGACATAGAAGATACGCTCGTCGCCTTTGCCGTCGGTCCAGTAGGACACGCCTCGGCCGGACAGTTGACGCGGCGCCCAGCGGGTGGCGCGTTCGCCTTCGTCCATCGCGTACATCCACTTTTGCTCGCCGGTCTTGCCGTCAAGCGCGACCACGGCGCGGCGGGTGCCGGCCGTCGTGTACAACATGCCCTTGATGGCGAGCGGCGTGCCTTGCAGCTTGTTCTCGGGACGCGGACCGAGGTTGTCTGTCTTGAAACGCCACGCCACTTCCATCTTGCTGAAATTGCTGGCGTTCACCTGATCGAGGGGCGAATACTTGCTGCCCGTGTGGTCCGCCGTGTAATGCGTCCAGTCACCGTTCTTGGTGCTCGGCATGTAGCCCTGGCCGGACACGCGCGGGCCAACCCACGCGAAGCCCGCCACGAGCAGTGCCACTGCGGGCACGACGCGTAAGGCGATGCGCTTCATCCTTGTACTCCTGACAAACCGACAAAGGGTGACGATCCGGACGAAAGCCCGCAGAGCGTCAGGCGAGCATAACGCGGATGGGCTGTTTCGAACGTCAAAGCTTGTCACCGGCGGGTGGGTCGCTGGGTTAGCATTACTGCCCATTCCCATGGCACACCAACCCCGCCTGCTCGTGCTGGTTTTGCTGGTCGTTTCGATCGGCCTGTTGATACCGGGTCTGGTCATGCCGGTTTTGACGATCCGCGGGGTCCTGACCCGCGACGGTGTCGCCAAAGTCGCGCCTCTGATGCTCGAAAAAGGCCTCAACGACGACACGATGACCGCCCTCAAGTCGCTGCTCAATCCGGGGATGGTCGGGATGGTCCAGGCGATGGGCGGCGATTTGCGCAAGATGATTATCGACAAGCTCTCGCCGCAGCTGACCGCGTCGCTCCAGAAGGGCGTCGAAGACGTCGAGGTTTATCACCAGACGCGGAGCATCCTTGGGTCGGTGCAGAACCTGTACGACGTCGGCAGTCCGATCCCGGCGACGTTGATCCTGCTGTTCAGCGTGATCGTCCCGTTCGGCAAAACCGTGCTCGTGGCCTGGGCGGTGTTCATGACCGATGCGGCGCGGCGCGCGCGCACGCTCGGTTTCGTCGAGGCGATCGCCAAGTGGTCGATGGCTGATGTGTTTGTCGTCGCCTTGCTGATTGCGTATCTTGCCGCGCAAGCGACCCAAACGACGTCATTGGATGCCGGGAGCGCGCCCCTGCTCGCGTTCAAGGCAAGCTTTGGGCCCGGGTTCTATTGGTTTACCGCCTACTGTTTATTTTCGTTAGCTTCGCAGCAATACACCGTCCGCCGGTTTAGAGGAGTTTCGTGATGATCAAGCGATGCAGTTTATTCACCGTGGCCATCGTGGCGGTCATGCTGACCGTACCGTTGGCGGCACAGCAGCCGGCGCAGCGACCCGCCATGATGCCGTCGATCGACGACCGCACCAGCGGGATGAAAAAGATCGACGGTTACTTCCCGCTCTACTGGGACGACCGGACCGGATCGCTGTTTCTCGAAGTCTCGCGCTTCGATAGCGATTTTCTGTTTTCCACAGGGCTGTCCGCCGGGTTGGGCTCGAATGACATCGGCCTCGATCGCGGCCGCGGCGGCGCCGGACGGATTGTTCAATTCCAGCGGGTCGGGCCGCGCGTCATGTTGGTGCAGGGGAATCAGTCATTCCGTTCGAGCAGCAAGAACGCGCTCGAGCGCAAATCGGTAGAAGAGTCGTTTGCCAAGTCGGTGCTGTGGGGCTTTACCGTCGCCGCTGAATCGGGCACTCGCGTGCTGGTTGATGCCAGCGATTTCTTTCTGCGCGACATCACAGGCGCGGGCAGCTCGCTGCGTCCGGGCAACTACCGCGTCGACCGGACACGCAGCGCGTTCTATCTCCCCAACACCAGGAACTTTCCCAAAAACACCGAAGTCGACGTCACGCTGACCTTCGTCAACGAACCGACCGGTGGCGGGGGTGGTGGTGGCGGCGGCCCGGTGCAGGGCCCGACGCCGATTGGTCTCGCGCCGACCGGGGGCGGCACTGGTGGGTTCGGCGGCGGCTTGTTCTCCGGCAGCGTCGGCAGCGTCACGCCGACGCCTGATGCGGTGACGATGCGCGAGCATGCGTCGTTGGTCGAATTGCCCGACGCCAACTTTACGCCGCGCGCCGACGATCCGCGCGCCGGCTACGGCGGCATCACCTTCCTCGACTACAGCGCGCCGATCACCGAGCCGATGCAGATTCGCTACATCCGCAAGCATCGCCTGCAGAAGAAAGACCCGAATGCGCCGATCAGCGAACCGGTCAAGCCAATCCAGTACTGGGTTGATTCCGGGGCACCAGAAGATGTCAAGAAAGCGTTGATCGAAGGCGCGATGTGGTGGAACCAGGCGTTTGAAGCGGCCGGCTTCCGCAACGCGTTCAAGGTTGACGTTCTGCCGGACGGCGCCGACCCGATGGATATCCGCTACAACATGATCAACTGGGTTCACCGCTCGACGCGCGGCTGGAGTTCCGGCGGCAGCGTCACCGACCCGCGCACCGGCGAGATCATCAAGGCCACCGTCACGCTCGGTTCGCTGCGTGATCGCCAGGACTACATGATTTTCGAAGGCTTGCTCTCGCCCTACGTCAATGGCGACGAGCAGCCGGCGATTCTCTACGACACCGCGCTGGCGCGTATCCGCCAGCTCTCCGCGCACGAAGTCGGCCACACGCTTGGTCTCGGCCACAACTACTACAGCAGCGGCAAGGGCTGGATCTCGGTGATGGACTATCCGCACCCGATGGAAGAACTCAAAGCCGATGGCACCATCGATCTGTCGCAGGCCTATCAGCCACGGATTGGCGAGTGGGATAAGGTCACGATCGATTATGGCTACCGTGAGTTCCCGAAGGGCACCACTGAGCCGGCGGCGCTGCGCAAGATTCTCAGCGACGCGTGGGACGCCGACCTGCGCTACTTTACTAACCAGGACACCGACATTCATCCGCGCGCGGACCAGTGGTCGAATGGCGCCGATCAATCCGACGAGTTGACCCGGATGATGAAGGTCCGTCGCGCCGCACTCGATCGCATTGGTGAACGGACCATCCGCACCGGCGCCCCGATGACCACCATCGAAGAGCCGCTGGTGCCAATCTTCATGCATCACCGCTACGCGGTCGAGAGCACGTCATCTGCGATTGGCGGGCAGGATTTCGTCTACGCGATGCGTGGCGACGGCCAGACGCCAACTAGGTGGGAGTCGGCGGCGAACCAGCGAAAGGCGCTGGAGTCGCTGGCTGCGACACTCAAGCCGTCCGAGCTGACGGTGCCGCGCAAACTGCTCGAACTGATTCCGCCGCGTCCGCCCGGTTACGGCTTGCATCGCGAGTTGTTCGCGCGCACCACCGGCGAAGCGTTTGATCCGCTGGCGCCGGCAGCGATTGCCTCGGATGTCACCATCGGCTTCGTACTCCAGCCCGATCGCGCCTCACGGATGGTGGCGCAGAACGCCCTCGATCCGACGCTGCCTGGCCTGGGTGAAGTGATCGACCGCCTGACCAGGGCGACCTTCGATGCGCTGACGACGTCCGCGTATGAAGCCGAAGTGCGTCGCGCCACGTCGCGAGTGCTGGTCGATCGCCTGACCTGGCTGGCGACCGTGGCCGCCAACCCGCAAGTCCGCGCGGTCGCGACCATGAAGTTGCAACGCCTCGCGACCCGGATGCGTGCGCCGAGGGCCAACGAAGCGGACGCGGCACAGCACGCGCTGATTGCGGCCGACATCAAACGGTTCCTGGAACGTCCGGGGGAAGTGGCGCGGATGCTGCCGGTCGCCGGCGCGCCGCCGGGAGCACCGATCGGGGACTTCGGGCAGATGTGGCTCGAAGCGCCGAATCGATGCTCGTGGCAGGAGCACTAATTACTTCTTAGGAACGATTTTCAGGAGCCGGGCGGTGGCGCTGTCGGTCAACACATACAGCGCGCCGTCCGGCCCTTGTCGCACGTCGCGGATCCGTTCCGGCTTGGGCTGCAGGTCCTTCAGCAACCGCTCCTCACCGACGATCTTCTCCCCATCCACAACCAGACGCACTAAGTCAGTGGTCGCGTGACCACCGACAAAGAGGTTGCCCTTCCACGCCGGGAACAGGCTGCCGGTGTAGAACACCATGCCGCTCGGACCGATCACCGGGTCCCAGTAGTAGAGCGGCTGCTCCATTCCTTCCTTCGCGGTGATGCCGCCAGTAATCGGGCCGCCGCGATACTCGATGCCGTAGGCAATCGTCGGCCAGCCGTAGTCCTTGCCCTTGCGGGCGATGTTGATCTCGTCACCGCCGCGCGTGCCGTGCTCGACTTCCCACAACTCGCCGGTGGTCGGGTGCATGGTCGCCGCTTGAATGTTGCGATGACCGATCGACCAGATCTCTGGCTTCACACCCGCCTTGCCGACAAACGGGTTGTCCTTGGGGATCGAGCCGTCGGCGTTGATCCGCGCGATCTTGCCGATCAGGCTGTCCATGTTCTGCGACTGCATGCGGCCTTCGGTAATTGAGCGATCGCCTTGCGCAATGAACAGCGTGCCGTCGCGGCCGAAGTTCAGGCGGCAGCCGAAATGAAGGGGCGAGGCGAGCGACGGCGCCTGGTGATAGATCACCTGCACGGCGTCGACCTTCGGCGCGGCGCCGTCGACGAACTTGCCGCGTGCGACGGCCGTGTTGTTGGCGCCGCCTTCGCGCGGCTCTGAGTAGCACCAATAGATCTGATTGTTCGCGGCGTAGTTGGGGTCGAGCACCACGTCGAGCAGGCCGCCCTGGGCGCGCCCGACAACTTCCGGCAAACCGGTCACCGGTTCCGACAACTTGCCGTCGGTTCCGACGACGCGGAGACGCCCCGGGCGTTCGGTGACCAGCATCTTGCCGCCCGGCAAAAACGCCAGGCTCCATGGATTGACCAGCCCTTCGGCGACCGTCACGACCTCGAACGCGACGTTTGATTTCTGTTCGGGTGCACGCGTCTGACCGGCCATTGCCGGCTTCTGATCCGGCGCATTGGGTGGACGCGGGTCGACCCCCCCCTGTTGCGCGCGTGCAACCGGGGTGGCCATCGTGCAAGCCACCAGAGTCAAAGCAGTGAGGAACGTCTTGGCTGTCATCAGGTCAATATAGGATGAGGCTGCACTGGACGTCTATCTCATCGACGGAACCTACGAGCTCTTCCGGCACTATTTCGCCCTGCCGTCGGCCCGCGACCAGGCCGGCGTCGAGGTTGCCGCGGTGCGCGGCGTGGTCACGTCCCTCCTCAATATGATCGGCAGCGGCAACACGTTTATCGGTGTCGCCACCGATCACGTCATCGAGTCCTTTCGCAATCGGATGTGGCGTGGTTATAAAACCAGCGCCGGCATCGACCCGCCACTGCTGGCGCAGTTCCCGATTCTCGAAGACGCGCTGATCGCCGCCGGGATCACGGTCTGGCCGATGATCGAATACGAAGCCGATGACGCACTGGCCGCCGCGGCCGCCAAGGCCGCTGACGATCCACGGGTCGAACGTGTCGTGATCTGCACGCCGGACAAAGACCTCAGTCAATGTGTGCGCGGCACCCGCGTCGTGCAGATGGATCGCCGCAAGCGCAGCATCCGCGACGAGGCCGGCGTGATCGCCAAGTTCGGGGTCCCGCCCGTCTCGATTCCCGATTACCTGGCGTTGGTCGGCGATTCCGCTGATGGCTACCCCGGATTACCCGGCTGGGGCGCCAAATCCGCGGCAGCCGTGCTGGCGCGGTTTGGGCACCTCGAAGCCATCCCCAGTGACTCCCGCGAGTGGGGCGTCAATGCCGCAAGCCCTGCGAAGTTGGCCGCCACCCTCGTGCGCGACCGCGACCACGCGTTGCTGTTTCGCGATCTGGCGACCCTGCGGACCGACATGCCGTTGTTCGATTCGGTCGATGCGTTGCAATGGACCGGACCGACGCCGGGTTTTAAAGCATTTTCGGCGCGCCTCACCGGAGCAACCGCTGGCGAGCCTGATGCGCGGCCGCGCCGCGCGGCAGATTACTGACCGAAGCGCGGATTGACGATGCTCGCGAAACGCGATCCGAATTGGTATCGGAAGCCGAATTCGACGCGCGTCTCGAAGCCGCTACTCAACTGACGCAACCGCAGCAGTACTTCTTCGGCGGTCGCGTCGCGTCGCGGCAGCGACAGGCGATCGCGAATGCGTGAGGCTGACGCTTCGAGCGACAGCGACAGGCCGCGCGCGACACGGATGTCCACCTCGGTATCGACGCTGACGCGATGGTTCGTGAATCCTGGAAAATAGTTGGACAGTTCGACGCGGCCTTCGACCGTGCCCCACGGCTCACGCTGTTCGTAGGTGCCGGACAGTTCCTGGCGGGCGCGGGTTTCCCTCAATTTCTCGAACAGCGTCTCTTCGAAGTAGCGCGTCTTCGATCCACCGAGGGAATACAGCACTCGCAGCTGGCGGCGGGTGTAAACCGAATAGGGGAAAAAGTTCCATTCCACCGCAGGCGCGACACGGATGTCGAGTTGGATATTGTCAAACGTCGATGACCGGACTCCGCCCCTCAGTCCTGCCGACCAGTGCTCGCCGAGCGCGCGCACACCAAGCCAGTTGACGCTGCGGTTGTTCCGCTCGACGGCCAATGGCTGGTCTTCGTCGAGATCGAATTCCTGCCGCGATTGAAAGACGTTGGCACCGACCGTCAATTTCCACTCGGGGGTAATGCGGTCGGCACCGACAGAAACCCGCCAATGGCGATCGCGCTGCGACTCTTCCGCTCGCAACTGCGCGTTGCCGTTCAGGCTGAAAATCCACCGCTTCCACGGATCATGGTCGCCACTGACCGGCGCCGATGTGCTGCCGGACAGCTGTGCACTGACTTCGAGGTCGGCCGGCACTGATGTCGGCGCGACGTAGGCGAGTAAGCCGACCGTGAGCGCGCTCGCCAATGAGCGCCGAACCCGATCTTCAGAATCGGTGGACTCGGCCGTCACGGTCAGGGTGCGCGTCGTTGCGGTGAACGCGCCGAGGCCGATGAAGGAGAGCGTGTATTCCTGGCCGCGTGAACCAGTTTGCGCGCGCGTGACCAGGACGTGGACGTCCGCATCCGCGCGGTCGCGCACGTATTCCACCAGTTCGACTCGATCGCGCAAATAATCGTCGAAGCAGTGGGTGCCACTGCAATCGAGGAAAACCTTGAGCAACGCCGCGTTGTTGCCGCCACAAGCATCTGATGATCTTTGCACGAAGATGCGCCGCCGTCGCGCTAACTACGCATCGCCATCACCGTCGTTGGTCGTTGGCTAACGCGCCAGATTCTGCGCGAGCAGCGATCCTGGTGGCGCGCCGGCCTGGGCGCGACGGCGATGATCCGCTGCGGCCGTCCCGGGTTTCATCAACGACGCGGCAAACTCCATTTCAGGGTTCGTTCCGCTCAACGCGATTGCTCGTTGGACCATTGCATAGCCGTCCTGCGTCGGCACTGGGCGCCGGTGCAGCCCCTCGGCCTGTTTGTAGGTTTCAATCAGGTAGCCCGCGTCGAACAGTGCCGCCGCATTCGGCGCCCCGCCCGCAGCGGGCGCCTGCGCGCGAGCCAGAATCGCAGTCATTAATTCCGCCGCGACCCGCGCATCCTGTGCGGCATAGATCGTGGCGCGGCGGAGATTCTCCATCCGCGCGATTACTGAGCTGTCCGATAGCAGGGCAACCGTATCGCTGGTCAGGCGCTGCACATCGTAACGACGGTCCGGCGTCTGCCAGCTTGATCCGTCCCCCCACGGCAACACCGCCGCTGCCCCGGTGTGGAAGGGCTGGCACAGCAGCGGAGGGCCTGCCTCGCCCACGCCAGGAACCAACAACAGGGCCGCAATTACCAGCGAGCGAATACCACGTGTGTGACTCATAACAACCTCCATGTGCGCTTGTACGATGACGCAGCATCAGAGTTGCGCCTGGCACGGCCCCGGAGGGAGTGACACGGGGTGATGTAACGGTGACAACCACCGATTTTCAAGGGAAAACTTGCCTTTCTTTCTGTGTAATCTATGTAATCTGTGGTTCGTGGTTGAAGAAGAGCGCGTGCGAGCGCAGCTGGAACGAATCCTGGTCAGTCCCGGTTGGGCCAACGGTGGTCGCCTCAGCCGGCTGCTGAAGTACGTCGTCGATCGGACACTGGCCGGGGAGGGCGGACAGCTCAAGGAATACACGCTTGGCGTAGAGGTCTTCGACCGCGCGTCGGAGTACGACCCGCGCATCGACTCGATCGTCCGCGTCGAAGCGAGACGACTGCGCGCCAAGCTGGAGGACTACTACACCGGACCAGGGGCTTCCGATCCGGTGCTGATCACCATCCCACGTGGCGGATATGTAGCGGTGTTCGCGCTGTCGCAGCCGCCGGCTCAAGCCGTCGTGAGCGCCGTGGTCGCGCCGACGCGACGGCGCAACGTCATCGCCGTGGCCGTACTCACGGTTGTCGCGGTGGGCGCTGTCAGTCTGACCAGCGGGCGATGGCTGCCCGGTCAGACCACACCGGAAGCATCGTCGACGCTGCGCATTGCCGTGTTGCCATTCGCGCACTTCTCTGTGTCGCCAGAGCACAATCTGTTGGCGGCGCGCATTACCGACGGCGTCACCAGTGAACTGGCCAAAATCTCGGCGCTCTCGGTCGTATCACGCACCAGCGCGGCGCAGTTTGTGAGCGAACAAGCGGCCGGTACGCGAGGTCGCGCAACGGCTCGATGCAGCGTTGGTGATGGAAGGGAGCCTGGTGGTCGAGAGCGGCGTGGTGAAGGTGGTGGCGCGGATCGTCGACCCCATCCGGGACCGCAAGATTTGGGTCGGCGAATATCAGAGCGCGCCCGATGCCATCACCACGCTGCAGCGGCGCATTGCGTCTGAGGCGGGCGCGGCGATGCTCAAGCGCGCCCCCCAGTAGCCAGTCTGCGTGATCTTGCAATCGGTGATTAGTTGCAGCGTGCCTGCGCGATTTCGGCGCGCTTGCGTTTGAACACGCGAACCCATTCATCAACCGTGTCGCCGCGTCGCGCCACCTGCGCCACGGTAAACAGGTCCCGCAACTGAGCATCGCTTAGCATCGCCAGACGATCGGACAGAAATTTCCGGCCTGCTTCACTGATGCGAGGGTTCTCCAGACTGCCGGTGAACGATCGCGGTAAGTCGCCGATGCACCGGTCCGCGTCTTTCCACACCTTCGAGCCGTCCCAGTCGCTGAGATCCATCTTGCTGTTATTCAGCGCGGTTGCTTTCCCGAACGTGGTCCCGAGATCCTTGACGACCAACAGCGGATTACCACAGCTCTCGGTGCCTCGAGCGTCCTTCTTGGTTGAACCGGGAGGGCACACAATTTCTTGTTGCTCCGGCTTGCTATCGGAATGCTGGATGAACACGGCAAGGAGCTTGAGGGCGTCGACCTGTGCGCGTGTCGCACCAGCGCCGCGGGTGTCGATCTTGTCGAGTTCGGGCCAGGCCCAGCCCTCGAAGTCCTTTACTTCGATCGCGGTACCGGGCAGGTCGCGTTCTATGGCCGCTGGGTCGAAGACGTGCGTGCCAAGGTTGTCCGGCTTGCCACGTTTCCAATCGGTCTTGCTGGCGGCAAACGGATCGGCCGGGCAATCGCGACAGGTGACCTTTGCGGGATACATCCGATCGGCGCGGAACCCTAACGCCCAGAACAGCCGACTCGCGGCCACTTCAGCAAAGACTTCCCCGTTCTTCGGCCCGTACTTCACCTTGACCACATCGTCGGGCCGCACCTCGCAGTTGAATTTTGGGGTGTTGCCGGTCAGCGCTTTCTTCGGAAAGACGAACTCGCAACTGACGTCGTCGCCGATGCGCATGTTGGCGGGCAGCGGCGGGCCGGCTTTGAGATCAAGGGAGGCGGTGTCGACCGCTTGCCAGACGCTGGCGCGGCTGAGCAAGGCTGCACGTTCGCGCACGCTCAACTCCTTGAGGGTGCGCGGACCGTCAGGCACCTTATTGCTGTCCTTGGGGCCAAATCGGCCGCTGGCGCACGCGCCCAAAAGCAACGCAAAGACAATCACCGCCGCGAATTTCTGAGTCCTCACCTGCCCACCTCGTCCAAAGCGCGGCCGTCGCTGCCCATGCGTGGCCCGTAGGTGGCCCAACACTGCAATCCCCGATCCCATTGGTGACGGCGACTGAAACGACGAGCTGGCCCAATGCGCGAGCGCCGGTGTCTAAAGCCGGCATGCTTGAAGGCTCGACGCGTCCAAGAGTTACCACGGCGTCCCGGCGGTTAAGTCGGTCAGCATCAAGGCCCTTCCCGGCGAAGTGATCGGCCTGCTTGGTCCGAACGGCTCGGGCAAGAGCACGACAGTCAAGATGATTGTCGGCCTGCTCACCCCGACGCACGGCCACGTCCACTGGCAGGGGCGCGACATCCACGACCAGTTACTCGGCTATCAGTCGATCGTCGGCTACGTGCCGGAGGAACCGAAGCTCTACACCTACCTGACGGCGGTCGAGTACCTCGAATTGGTCGGCGGCCTGCGCGACATCCACGCGGGCATTCTCAAGCGGCGCATCGGCCGCTATCTCGAGTTGTTCGGGCTCTCGAGCGACATCTACACGCCGCTCGGGTCGTTTTCGAAAGGGATGCGGCAGAAGGTGCTGATTGCGGCGGCGCTCATCCACGATCCGGCGGTCGTCGTCCTCGACGAACCGAACTCGGGACTCGACGTGGCCTCGACGTTGATCATGCGCACGCTCGTGCGCAGCCTTGCCGAGCGCGGAAAAATCATTATCTACAGTTCGCACGTGCTCGATATCGTCGAGAAGGTCTGTGAGCGCGTGCTGATCCTGCATAAGAGTAAAGTCGTCGCCGATGACTCGGTTTCGCGGCTGCGCGAACTGGCCAGCGCCGCTTCACTCGAACAGGTGTTTTCTTCGCTGGCGGTCGATCAGAACGTCGAACAGATTGGCCGCGAACTAGCGGACGTGGCGACGGCGTGAACAGACGAGACTGGCGGCAGTTCCGGCTGTTGTCGCGCGACGCGGTGCGTCAGTTGATCGATGCGGCGTTGTATTCACGCGAATCCGATCCGATGGAATTCGCGGTGTGGATGCTCGCATTGATCGCGACGCCGCCCGCGTTTTTCGCGGCGCAGCAAATCTTCACCTACATCGCGCTGGTGAAAGCACCAGCCGACGTCGTGCAGCAGGTGGCCACGAGCCATCGACTGTTCTTCGTCGTCTACGGCATGCTCGCCGCAGCGCTGCTCGCGGCGCTGACCTGGGAGGCTGTTTTTCCTGACGGCCGTGACCAGGAGGTGATCGGCGTGCTTCCAGTGCGGCCGCACACGTTTGCCGCCGCCCGGTTGGGTGCCGCGGCCATTGTCGGCGTCGCGTTCACCGCTGCGATCAATGTGCCGGCGGCATTTGTCTACACGCTGATGGCAGCAGGGCACCCGTCACTGCGTGACCCGAAGCTGCTCGTCGGCCATCTCATCGCCACGATGATGGCGTCACTGACCGTGTTCTTTGCGCTGATCAGCCTGCGTGGCATCGTTGCCGTCATCCTCGGTCCGCGCGCCGGGGTATGGCTGGGTGCAGCCCTGCAAATCGTCGCGATCATTCTGCTCGTCGACGTGTTCTTTTTCCTGCCTGGCGTGCTCGGCGCAATGGCTGGCTACGTGTTACGCGGCGAGCCGTCCACTCTGGTGTATCCACCGGTGTGGTTTGGCGCGCTGCATTTATGGATTGCCGGCGTCGGCGGTCCGCTGATCGGCGATGGTGCCGGCCTCGGTGCGTTGGCGTTTGTCGGCACGGCCCTGTTGACCATTCCGATCTATTTGCTGCCGGCAAAGTATTTGGGACGCCGTGCCCTGGAACGGCGCTCCCGACAGCACGCCACGGGCCTGGCGCTGACTCTGCGCATCATCTCAGTCATCACGCGCGCAACCCCTTCGGTTCGAGCGGTGTTTGCGTTCATCGTGGCCAGCCTGATTCGCAGCCGGCGTCACCTGTCGATCGTCGCTACCTACTTCGGCCTCGCGATCGCCGTGTGCGTCGTCAGTTTTTTCGTCCTGGACGGTCGCGGCACCGTCGTTCTCGCGTATCCCACGGCGTGGCTGCTGGCGCTGCCGTTGGTCTTCATCTACTTCCTGGTGCTCGGGTTACGCGCAGCGTTTCGTATTCCGACGGAGATCGAAGCCAACTGGCCATTCCGCGTGACGCCCCCGTCGCTCGCCACCTGCGTCAACGCGACGGCACTGGCGATGTTCACGCTCGCCGTGTTGCCAGTCGGCGCGGCGACGTTCTTCGGTAGTGTCTTCATG
This sequence comes from Vicinamibacterales bacterium, assembly GCA_035575715.1. GTDB lineage: Bacteria > Acidobacteriota > Vicinamibacteria > Vicinamibacterales > UBA2999 > JACCSI01. The sequence goes on from DATLXN010000006.1 coordinate 30,525, forward strand.
TGGCCGATCGGCCAAGCGCTCGGTGCCACTGCTTTGCAGATGCTCGCGGGATTGATGTTGATCGAGTGCGTACTTGCAGCGTGGACCAAGGTGCCGTTCGCATGCGGCCACCTCCCATCGCCCGATGTGTTCAAGGCGCTATGGCCGATCTACGGCATCGCACTGCTGATCTTCGCGTTCCTGCTGTCGGACTGGCAGGTAGCCGCGCTGACGTCGGTGACGGCGCTTGGCAGTTATCTCGCCTTCTGCCTTACCGTGATTCTCACCGTGCGCACCTGGCGCTGGCGCACGCGCAAGAACCAGTCGATCCCGTTCGACGTTGTCGCCGGCCATGCCGTCGAACAATTGAAGCTGTCAGGCGCGCTGAACTAGCAGCGCGTGGTGAAAGTCACGACGGGATCCTAGACGAGCCACAACGTTGGACTCGGCCGGTTCGATCACTTGCGGCCCCCGTACAGCGTGACCGCCGCACGGTACTCTTCTGGTGTATCGACATCGATGAACGCGCCCCGATCATCGACGGGCACATTGAGAATGTCGGCTTGACGCGCCCGCACCACCGCCTTGGCCCCGACCGAAGGGTCGGCATGGCGCAGCTCCTCAAAGACAGCGCGGTCAAAGATCACCGGATGCCCGTGCTCGTCGCCTCTCGACGGACGCACGATGGCGGCGCGCGACGACCGCCATGCGTGGACGAGGGCGGAGACGGTCGCCGGCGCGACAAACGGCGCATCGACGAGGGTCATCATCAGCGCCTCCAGTTGCTGGTCCTCCTTGAGCGCCGCCAGGAGCGATGACAGCTGACCATCGCGCTCCCAATGCGGGTTGTCGATGAACCGCACCTTACGGCCGACCCTGCCCGCCGCGGCACGCACGGCGTCGGGTTGGGCGCCGGTAATCACGACGATGTCGGGAATGGCCGCGGCCTGGAAGGTGCGTATCAATCTGGCAACGAACGTGTCCGCCCGGTCAGACAGGCAAAGGGCCGCCTTGGGCCGTCCCATCCGCGACGAGGCTCCTGCTGCCAAGATCGCCGCTCGCACCACCGTCCACATCATCACATAGGCGTAGTGGACGCTTTTCACGGGTGGCGACGGTAAACGCGGCCGGTTTATGCGACCGTATACTTGACTTCCCAGAGACGACCTGCCTACAGTGCGACCTTCCCGGGGCTGCCTCGGGAAGTTGGTCGATCGGAGGACGGAAATGTCGACGGGCACGATCGCACGATTGCTGATCGATAAAGGGTTCGGGTTCATTCGGGATGAGTCAGGCATCGAGCATTTCTTTCACCGCAGTGCGGTGCGAGGATCAGTGTTCGAGTTGCTCCGCGAGGGGCAGCGCGTCGAGTTCTCGACCGAAGATTCAGGCAAGGGACCGCGAGCTGGAGACGTTCGGTTGATTGAAAGTTAGTTCATTTGTACTTCCCCTCCCGGCCCTGGTGAAACAGGGCCGGGTTCGTTCCACCCACCACCGCGCGTGATCCGCCGCTTCCTTTACCTTGTCTTCGTCGTCTCGGTCGTGACGCTGGTCTGGACCTTCGTTCAGCTCGGCCACATCCTGCATCACGAAGACCCACTCGAAAAGGCTGATGCGATCTTCGTCCTCGGCGGCGGCCGCCTCGATCGTGTCGCGGAAGCTGGTGAGCTGGTGCTCGAGCAGTGGGCGCCACGGATTGTGCTGTCGCGGCAAGAGTCGGACGGCGCCGAAATCGCGTTCCGGCAGCGAGGTTTCACGTTCCCCTCACCCGAAGACATCTCGCGCGACATCCTGATTCAACTGGGCGTGCCGGCCGGCGCCGTCACGATCATCGATGGCGAGCAGACGACGACGGCAACCGAAAGCGATTACCTACTGGCCGTCGCCGGTCGCGAGCGCTGGCGCCGCGTCATCGTGGTGACCGACAAAATGCACACGGCGCGCGCGGGGTTGGCTTTCAAGCGGCGATTTGAAGGAACCGGTGTCGCGATCATCATGCGGGCGACGCGCTACGACGATGCCAATCTCGACCAGTGGTGGCGGTCACGTTCGGACGTGCGTTTTGCGTTGTGGGAAGCGCAAAAGTTCGTGGCTTACTGGATCGGGATCGCGGACTGACCGGGAACCGGCACACGTCTTTTCGCCACCGGCTGGCCACCGGCTACCGACCACCGACCACCGACTGATATCATCGCGAGTGGAAGCGAACGGGGCCCGGTGGCTCTCCCGGTCTTCAAAATCGGTCGCTGCCTCTTCGGGGGCAGGCTGGGTTCGACTCCCAGGCGCTTCCGCCAATCACCGCAGCAACGCCACCACCGCTTTCGTGTCCTGCAGATCAGCAACGACCATGTCTGCGCCAGCCGCCCGCAGCACCTCGACCGAATGGGATCCGGTCGCGACCGCTAACGACCGCGCTCCCGCAGCATGCGCACAGGCGATGTCATGAGGCGTATCGCCGACGATGATCGTGCGTTCGCGCGTGGGAGCGGGGATGCCGCGTTCTTGCGCGCGCACCATGGCGGCGCGGCCTAAGTCGTTGCGGTCAGCCGATTCTTCACCGAAGATGCCCCACTCGAAGTGGGCATCGATCTCGAATTGCGCCAGCTTGATCCGCGCTGCGGCCTCGTAGTTACCGGTCAGCAGCGCCAGATGGAACGGCGGCTGCTGTAACGCCGCCAGCAGCGCCTCGACTCCTGGCATCACGCCGCGCCGGCCAATACCCGGCTTGGCGATCTCCTGTTGCAGCACCGGCAGATAGGCGTCGCGAAAGCGCGCGTGCACCTCCGGGGTATTCGGGAGGTGCGCGCGGCTGAGCGCATGCGAGATCAGAAACGTGTCGGTGTGTCCCGCCACGGGTATCCCGGCGAAGGCATCCGGCACGCCGAACAGCGCGTCGAACGCGATCGTCATCGCCCGCACGCCGGCACCACCGCTGAGCAGCAACGTGCCGTCGATGTCGAACAGAACGAGACTCACTCGCTGGGGTCGTAATGAATATCGACCGCGCGTGGACCTTTCGGCGTCCACTCCTGCGCGAATCCGACGCGCTCTTTCACCTGCAACTGGTCAAATCCGTCGCGCGCGCCGTCGCGCACGAAAAACCATTCCAGCCCGGCATCGTCGAGCAGAAATCCAAAGCCGTGTTCGGGGACGAGGCGCGTGATGTGACCGTGCAGCATTACTGTCCGAAAAGTTTATTCCAGATACCCGGCGCACGCAGCGCCCCGGTCGCCGGCTCGAGGATGAAGTGCTGGCCGCCCAACGTCGACGCGAATGATTCGTCAGCCGTGATCGCCAGGACCGCCAGGTCCCGCGCCTTCGCGACTCGCCGCACATCGGCTGCAAAGGGTTTGACCATGTCGCGCGGCAGCGTCGCGGACGGGTGCTCGACGAACAGCACCGACGGTTCGAGTGCGAGCGCCCGCGCCAGCCGCACGCGGGCTTGAACCTGCGGCGCGGCGTTACCGACGAGCATCCCGAGGTCCGCCGCGATCAGGCCGACCTCGAGCGCCAGGGCCGCTACACGGGCTCGGAATTCGTCGGCCACCGGGTCAACATCCAACGTGAACGGCATGGCAATGTTCTGCTCGACGGTGAACTGACCAATCAACACCGCTCGATCGGTGACGATGCCGACCCGATCGAGCATCGCCAGCCACGCTTCGCTGTCGGTGACCGACGCGGTCGATGCGCCAAACAACTGGATATCACCGCTGTCCGCGAGCACGGCACCGGTCAGTAAGCCAATCAACATTTCCGCCGCGCCGGCGTCGAGGCCGCTGACCGACACTACATCGCCACGCGACAAGGTGAGCGCTTGAATGCGCAGCGGTCGCAGCGCCTGGTAATTCTTGACCAGACCGGTGACCGTGACCAGCGGCGCCCGAGACGTCATGCGCGCGCGGCGACGAGACGCTGATACTCGCCCTCGGGGAGCGTCGACCGACCGAGATGACGGTCGCGGTCATCGTCGCCGTGATAATCGGAGCCCCCGGTGATCAGCAGGGCGTGTTGGCTCGCAAATGCCAGCAACTCGCGCTGCAATTCGGCATTGTGATCGGAGTGATACACCTCGATCGCATCGAGACCGGCGTCAACCAACCGCGCCATCACCGCCGGCTGTCGGGTCACGCCCGGATGCGCCATCGACGCCAGGCCGCGCGCCTGGTGAATCACGTCGACGACCTCGCCAGGGGTCGGGCCCTGGCGCGGTACGAACGCCGGTTGGCCGGCTGCCAGATACCGATCGAACGCTTCCTGCATCGACCCGACATGGCCGCTGTCGATCAACGCGCGCGCAATCACGGGACGGCCGACCGACGCGCCGGGTCGCCGGCCCGCGCCGGCCAGTAGTGCGGGGATGTCGATCGCGATACCCAGCGACGCCAGCCGCGCGCCGATGTCGTGCACGCGTGCGATCCGTCGCGATCGTTGTGTCTGGAGAAATGTGCCCAGCGCAGCGTCGGCCGTATCGATGAAGTAGCCGAGCATGTGCACATCGCGCCCCTCGTGGACCGCTGTGATCTCGATGCCATCAATGAGCTCGACGCCGGCCGCAGTGGCCGCGGCACGCACGTCCGTCAACCCGGCCACCGTGTCGTGGTCGGTGACACTCATCACCGTGATCCCCGCTGCTGCGACGCGTCGGACCAGCTCGGCCGGCGCGAGGCGCCCGTCCGAGGCGGTGGTGTGGAGGTGGAGGTCGATCACCGCGACGCGGCGTGGCGCGGCGTCGAGGCGCGCGATGCCTTGGTCTTGCGCTTGCCCTGACGACGGAGGAGGGCGCGATATTCGCGGATCAGCATCTCGAGGTGATCGCGTTCTTCGTCAGCAAACTCGAGGAAGATTTGTTTGCCTTCTGAATCTTCAAACCGCTCGCCGTACTTCTTGAAGAAGCGATGTGAACCGCGCTCGCAGCGGATGCCGATCTTGTAGGCTTCGCGGTCGTTGATGCCCTCTTCGAGCAGTTCGTCAGCGCCGCGTGCGAACAGGCCGTTGGCCGCGCCTTTGAAAAACAGGAAGGTGGGATGCGATTCGAGCTGCGGATCCTGTTCGAGAAGCTTCTGGTAGCGCTTCTCGAGCGTGCTCATGTGCTCTTTCTCTTCTTCGGCCAACCGCTGGAACACACTCCGGCCGCGCGGGTCTTTGGTCACGCGCGCGGCGCGGGTGTAGAACTCCAACCCGCTGCGTTCGGTGGCAATGGCCATCCGTAACGCATCGCGGGCAAACAGCAATTCGCTGGTCGCGCCTTCTTCGACCGGCGGGCGGCCGGTGCGGCAGGAGTCGCACGTGCCGTAAATCTGCACCACACTCTGGCGCGCCGTAAAGCCGCGTGCCGCCGCGACTTCTTCAACCAGCGCCTCGATGTCCGAGCTGAGAAATTCGTACGAGCGATTGCAGCTCTTACAAATCAGGTGGAAATGACGGGGATGACGATACGAATGTTCGAAGCGGAAGCGGCCTTCGCCGAAGTCGACCTTGCGGGCGATCCCGGCTTCGACCATCCATTGCAGCGTCCGATAGACGGTCGCGCGGCTCGTGCCGTGGTCTTCACGTTTGATCAGATCGACCAGATCGTCCGCGCTCAAGTGTCCCTCCTGACGGAGGAACACCTTGACGATAAGGTCGCGCTTGCTCGACCGCTTGGTGCCAGCCGGCCGCAGACGCTCGAGATCCGGGAGGGCTGTTGCCATCGACGATTCAGCTCGCGTGAGGGCCTAAACGTTGAATGACGAGCCGCAGCCGCAGGTCGACGTCGCGTTCGGGTTCTTGATGGTGAAGCCGCCGCCGGTAATGGTGTCGACGAAATCCACCTCAGCACCCTTCAGGTAGCTCAGGCTGACCGGATCGACATACAGCTTGATGCCGTTGGAATCGAACGTCTGATCGCCAACTCCACCGTTTTCTTCGATCATCAAACCGTATTGAAAGCCCGAGCAACCGCCGCCCTGCACAAAGACGCGCAGACCGCTCTCGGCCTTGTTTTCCTCAGCCAGCAGGTCCTTGATTTTTAACGCGGCGGGTTCGGTCACCGTGATGAAACCGGGCATGCTGACCGGGGGCGTGACGCTGGGTGTTTGAACTTGAGTTTCCATGGCTCTTCCAGTTTATCACCGAACGCCGAGCGTCCGGGCCCGTGAATGGCGCTAAAACCTTGCGCCAGCAAGGGTTTGCAGTTCTGCCGCGGACTGCTCTTCAACGTCTTTATGCAGACTATTGCCGTGTGAATCCATCGTCACGATGGCCGGAAAGTCCCGCAAATTTAGATGCCACATTGCCTCGGGCGTTCCAAACTCGAGCAGTGACACGCCTTCGACCCGGTCGATACAACGGGCGTAGAACTGGGCCGCTCCGCCGATCGCGTTGAGATACACGGCCCCGCTGTCCTGGAGAGCGGCGAGCGTCTTGCCGCCCATGCCGCCCTTGCCCATCACGACGCGGATGCCGTATTTCCTAATCAAATCGCCCTGATAAGGCTCTTCGCGGATGCTCGTCGTGGGGCCCGCAGCGGTCACCCGCCAGCCCTCGCCCTCTTTAACCACGACCGGCCCGCAGTGATAGATCACCGCGCCGCGCAAGTCGACTGGCGGCTCGTGACTGACCAAGTGGTGATGCACCGCGTCGCGCCCGGTATACGCGCGGCCGGTCAGCAACACGACATCACCGACCTTGAGCGATCGGATCGTGGCCTCGTCGAGCGGTGTGGTCAACGCCACCTCCCGCCCGGTGCGCCGGAATCCCGCCTGGTCCATCATCGGCACGGTCGGGACCACCGGATCGCGGTACAGCCACTGCGTGATCGCGCCGCTGGTCGCGTCGAGGACGACGCCGAGACGGCGATAGGCCCAGCAGTCGTAGGCGACGGAGACGAAAAAGCTCGCGGGCAGCCGATTCAGTGCGCCGATCTTGCAGCCGATCAGCGACACGCGACCCCCGAAGCCCATCGTGCCGACGCCGAGCGTATTGACCGTGCCCATGATTTCCGCTTCGAGATCGGCGAGCCGTGAATCGCTGTTCACGTCGTCGAGCGTGCGGAACAACTGCTCTTTCGCGTGGAGGTACCCGGAGGTGCGGTCGCCGCCGATACAGACGCCGATCGCGCCGGGGGCGCAGCCTTTGCCTTGCGCCTGCCACACCGCGTGCAGAATGCATTTGCGCACGCCGTCAATGGTCCGGTCGGCGCGCCCCAAATGCGGCAACTCGGTCGGGACGGAATACTGCGCGTTCATGTTCTCGCAGCCGCCGCCCTTCAGGATCAGCTTCACCTCAATGTCGTCACGTTCCCATTGCTCGAAGTGAATGATCGGCGTGCCGGGACCAAGGTTGTTGCCGCTGTTCTCGCCAGTCAGTGAATCGACCGAATTGGGACGCAGCTTGCCGCGTTTGGTGGCTTCGGCAATCGCGCTCTTGATCTGCTGCTTCATCCAGATCTGATTGGCGCCGACCGGCGCCTTGACTTCAAAGGTGGGCATGCCAGTATCCTGGCAAATCGCGCCTTCGGCGTCGGCCGCCTGGTCGATGTTCTGGGCGATGATCGTCAGGGCCTGCGCGGCCCTGGTCTCCTCAGGCTCCTCGCTCATCGCGACGCGCATCGCCGCGCGGACGTCCGGCGGCAGGTCGGTGGACGTCTTGATGATCAGAGAGACGACAGAGTCAAAAAAGCCGGGGAGCATACGGTGCAAGTCTAGCAGCCGGTCCGCCAGCGAAACAAAAGCCTCGCCGGCCCCGTCTCATCGAAGATGCGTCATGCACTTCGGCGGCTGTTCTCCACCCCGGCGTTTTCGCTGACGGCAGCGATCACACTGGCAGCAGCGATCGGCGCCAACGCGCTGATCTTCAGCATCGTCTACGGCGTCCTGCTCAAACCGCTGCCGTTTGCAGACCCCGGGACATTGGTCGGCGTCTGGCATGTCGCCCCAGGCTTGATGCCCGGTCCACTCAATCAAGCACCATCCACCTACTTCGCGTATCGCGAACAAGGAAACACGTTCGAGGACATCGGGCTGTGGGATACCGCCACGGTGACGGTCACCGGCCGCGGCAATCCGGAAGAGCTCGACGCGATCATGGTGACCGACGCGACGCTCCCTCTGCTCGGCGTCCGTCCGGTGCTCGGCCGGGTGTTCAGCAAGCAGGACGACTCGCCCGGCACTCCCCAAACGGTTCTGATCAGTCACGACTACTGGCAACGTGCGTTCAACAGCGATCGCGGCGCCGTGGGTCAATCGATCACCATTGACGGCACGCCGCGCGAAGTGATTGGCGTGCTCCCCGGCGGCTTTCGCTTCTTGCGGCATGACCCGGACATGCTCACGCCCATGCGATTCAACCGCGCCGAGACCAAGATTGGCCAGTTCGGCTACCAGGGGATCGCCCGACTGAAGCCAGGCGTGACCCTGGACGCCGCCAATGCCGATCTCGCGCGGATTATCCCGAATCTGGTGAACATGTTCGCCATGCCAGACGGCTTCACGCGCCAGATGTTCGACGAGATCAAGCTGGCACCCAATGTCCGGCCCTTGAGCGAGGACGTGATCGGCGACATCGGGAAATTACTGTGGGTGCTGCTCGGGACCGTCGGCGTGATGCTGCTGGTCGCCTGCGCCAACGTCGCCAACCTGTTCCTGGTCCGCGCCGAGGGGCGCCAACAGGAGATCGCGGTTCGCCTGGCGCTCGGCGCCGGGCGCGGGCGCATCGCCCGCGAACTGTTGACAGAATCGCTGTTGCTCGGCCTGATCGGCGGAGTCTTCGGGCTGGCACTGGCCTACGCCGGCATCCAACTGCTGTTGGCGCTCGAGCCGGCCCGCTTGCCGCGACTCGATGAGATCGCCATCGATCCGATCGTGATGCTCTTTACGCTCGGCATTTCCCTGCTGGCCGGCCTGTTGTTCGGGCTGGTACCGGTGCTGAAGTACGCCCGACCGCAATTGGCGATGGCGCTGAAAGAAAACGGCCGCGGCTCGAGCGACGGGCGCGACCGCCACCGCACCCGCAACACACTGGTGGTGGCGCAAGTCGCCCTCGCGCTCGTGCTTCTGGTCGGCTCCGGCTTGATGATCCGGACCTTTGTCGCGATGCGCGACGTCGCACCGGGATTTACCGACCCGGCACGCGTCTTGACGCTACGCGTGGCGATTCCCGCGGCGGTGATCGGCGACGCGGCGCAGGTCGCGCAGACCTACGAGCAACTGGTCCGACGCATCGAGGGGATCGCGGGCGTGTCCTCCGTGGGCCTGACCTCGTCGATCACCATGGACGGGTGGGACAGTAACGATCCGTTGTTTGCAGACGGCGTCTCGGTCCCTGACGGCAAGCTGCCATCGCTGCGCCGCTTCAAATGGATCGGCGAGAACTACTTCCGGACGATGGGCAATCCCATTGTGGCGGGGCGCGACATCACCTGGTCGGACATTCACAACCGTCGCAAGGTCGCGATCCTGAGTGACAATCTCGCCCGCGAGTTTTTTGGCACGCCACAAGCCGCGATCGGACGTCGCGTCCGTCAGTCGCCAAGCAACCCATGGCGCGAGGTGATTGGTGTCGTCGGCGACGAGCACGACGACGGCGTGACCAAGGGCGCGACGTCGATGGTCTATTGGCCGATCCTGATGGAGGGCTTCTACGACGAAGGGGTGGTGGCGCAACGCGCGCTCGCGTTTGCCATTCGCACGGAGCGCCTGCATGACGCCGGGTTTCTCGGCGAGGTGCAACGCGCCGTGTGGGCGGTCAATCCGAACTTGCCTGTTGCCGGGGTCGAGACGCTCCGCGAGTTGTACGACGAATCGATGGCGCAAACGTCGTTCACGCTGGTCATCCTCGGCATTGCGTCCGCGGTCACGCTGCTGCTCGGCGTCGTCGGGATCTACGGCGTGATCGCGTATGTCGTGGTGCAGCGGCGGCGTGAAGTGGGGATTCGGATGGCGCTTGGCGCGGCAGCGGGGGAAGTGCAGCGCTTGTTCGTCCGCCACGGATTGATCGTTGCCGGGATTGGGCTGCTGATCGGCACGGTGGCGGCGGCTGCCGGGAGCCGGCTGCTCAGCTCGCTGCTGTTCAACGTCAGCCCGCTCGACCCGGTGACATTTGGCGGCGGCATCGTGACACTGGCGCTCGTCGCCCTATTCGCGACCTGGCTCCCGGCGCGTCGCGCGACCCAGGTGGATCCGGTCATCGCCCTGCGCGGCGACTAGCGCGATAATTCAAGGACCATGTCGCTCACGATCCTCGCGGTGTTGCTAACGGTGTCTCTGGCCTTGTAATCTCAAGCAACGATTCCTGAAATGCTTGTCGAAGCAGGGCAGTCGCGGACGCGCGGGACCACGGTGCCGTCTGGGCCGCCGCCGCACATCGACGAGATTCTCAGAGATACGCAGCTGATCGTGCGCGGAGTCGTAGGGCGACCACGCAGCTACCTGTCCCCGGATCAGCGCTACGTCTTCACCGATTACCCCATTGAAAGGCCGGCAATTCTCTACCAGCGGATCATCGACGCGTCCCGGCACCCGGGCAACGTGCCGGGCGTGACGCTGACGGTTCTTGGCGGGTCGGTCGTCATCAACGGGTTGACCTTTACCGAAGCAGTGGGCGCGTTGCCCTCGATCGAGCCGGGGACCGACTGTCTGCTCTTGCTGAGCAAAAAGGACGGCAAATTGGTGTTGGCCGGTTCGTACTACGGTGCGTTTTCTGTTGCGGCGAACGTCTTGGTGCCACTGACCAGAAAGCAGGGCTTTGCTCTCGAGCATGCCGGTGCGGACGCGACCAGGGCAATACGGGACCTCGTCGATCGGCTGCACCGGCAACGATAACGTCTCCGGCACACCTTGTTCGGCTTCTGCGGAAAGTGGCCTGGCAACCCGCCCGTCCGGTGATAATTCAAGGACGATGTCGTTCCGCACCGAACGCGACCCGCTTGGCGAGTTCCGCGTGCCGTCCGACGCCTACTACGGCGTCCAGACCGAACGCGCGCGCACCAACTTTCCGATCAGCGGTCTGACCGCGCCGGAGAGTCTCGTCACCGCGACGGCGCTGGTCAAGCGCGCGGCCGCCGAGGCCAACCGCGATCTTCACCGCCTCGAGCCGCGCATTGCCGACGCGATCATTGCGGCGGCCGATGAGATCGTCTCCGGACAATTTCGCGACCAGTTCGTCGTCGACGTCTACCAGGCCGGCGCCGGCACGTCGCACAATATGAACGCCAACGAGGTGCTAGCCAATCGCGCCGCTGAATTGCTCGGCGGGACGAAAGGCACCTACACCGACGTCCATCCCAACGATCACGTCAACATGGGCCAGTCGACCAATGACGTGTTTCCGACCGCGACGCGGATCGCGCTGGCGTCGCGCCATGTCGCCTTTGCCGCCGAGACGCGCGAACTGGCCGCTGCACTTGATCGCAAGGCGACTGAGTTCGCTGATGTCTTGAAAGTCGGCCGCACGCACCTGCAGGATGCGGTGCCGATCACGCTGGGGCAGGAGTTCGGCGGCTACGCGGCCTGTGTGTCCGCCGCCGCGGATGGAGCCGACGCCGCCGCGGCAGGGCTGCATGAACTGAACCTGGGTGCCACGGCACTCGGCACTGGCCTCAACGCAGGTGATGACTACACGCGACTGGCCGTCGCCGCCCTCGCGCGTTTGACGAAACTGCCCCTGCGGCCGGCGAGCAATCGTTTTCGCGTCACCCAAAGCATGGGCGACGTCGTCGCCTACTCCGGTGCGTTACGCCGCACGGCGGTCGAGGTCAGCAAGATCGCCAGTGATCTGCGATTGCTGTCGATGGGTCCCCGCGCCGGCATCGCCGAAATCAAACTGCCAGCGGTGCAACCGGGCTCGTCGATCATGCCCGGCAAGGTCAACCCGTCGGTGCCGGAAATGGTCAATCAGGTCTGCTACCAGGTCTATGGCTGCGACACGACGATCATGATGGCCGGCGACGCCGGGCAGCTCGAGTTGAACGTGATGATGCCGGTGATTGCCTGGAACGCGCTGCACGCGCAACTGATCCTCACCAACGCCATGAAAGTGCTGCGTGAGCGAACCATCGATGGCATCGAGGCCGATCGGCAACGCAGCCGCGAGCTGCTCGATCGCAGCACGGCGATGGCTACGGCGTTGAGTCCGCACATCGGTTACGCGGCAACCGCCGAAATCGCGAAGGCGTCGGTCGCCTCCGGCCGATCGATTCGCGACCTGGTGCTCGAGCGTGGCCTGCTGCCCGCTGCGGACCTCGATCGCATCCTCAGCGCCGAGGCAATGACGACGCCGGGGATTAAATGAGTCGGCTGGTCGCAACAGCGGTCGCCGTATTGAGTGTCGTCACCGCGTTATCGGCGCAGCAATCCGCGCCGCGCCCGCAGCCGCACGGCCGCCTGTTCCCGCCGCAAGATCTCGGGTTGCTCGAGGCCCCCGATCGCGACATCTGGCAAATGCCTGACCGGGTGATGGATGCCCTCGGCATCGCCGAAGCCTCCGTGGTCGCCGATATCGGTGCCGGGAGCGGCTGGTTTACGGTCCGTCTCGCGCGGCGCGTCGGGCCGAACGGCAAGGTCTACGCCGAAGACGTGCAGCGCCTGATGCTGGAAGCGATCAAGCGCCGGGTCGACGCGGAGGGGCTGTTGAACGTCGTGGGCGTTCTGGGCGAAGGGAGCGACCCGCAATTGCCGCGCGGCAAACTGCATGCGGTGCTGATGGTCGATGCGAGCGAGATTGTCGACCGCGTCACGCTGCTGCGCAACCTCGCGCGGTCGTTGCGCCCGGAAGGCCGGATCGGCATCGTCGACTTCAAACTGACCGGAGGCGGCCCAGGGCCGCCGACCGAGGAACGGGTCAGCCCGGAAGTCGTCGCCCGCGACGCAGCAAACGCCGGGCTGCGGTTGTTGACGCAGGAAAATTTCCTGCCCTATCAATACCTATTGGTGTTTGGCCTGGCGGCCAAGTGAATCTAACGATCCCCCGCTCGCCCAACGACCGCCCACGCCGTCGGCAGAATCGCGCTCGCCAGACACACCTTGACGATGTCTGGAACCACGAACGGATAGAGACCGGTGGCCAACGCCGCTTGCACACCAACCGGACCAGCAGCGCTGGTCGCGAACAACGCGAGCCACGTGACGCCGCCGAGGAACAGCATGCAGAGGCCAGCGAGCATCGCCAGCACGGACGTAAAGTAGCGGCGATCGAACCCGCGCTCGGCGAGGTAGCCAGTCACGAACGCGGCAATCGGATACGCCATCAGATAGCCGCCGGTCGGCCCCAGCAGGCGCGCCGCACCTTGCGGCAAAATGGGCGAGGCGGCAAACACCGGAGCGCCGGCGATGCCGAGCAGCAGGTAGAGAATCTGGCTCGCCGCACCGAGGCGGGCGCCGAGAGCCGCAGAGCCGACCAGCACGACCATCGGCTGCAGCGTGAACGGCACCGGCGTGAATGGCAGGTGGACGCTGATCTGCGCAGCCGCGGCGGTCAGTGCGGTGAGGAACAGTACGGAGGCAATCTTGATGCTCGTCAGCGAGGCCGACGAATCGGCGCCGATGCTGACGTGATCGAGCAGGGTGGAGTCGTAGGTGACAAACGGGGCACGGGTGGACGACATGGCGGCGATTGTAGCTAAATGAAACGTGCGCTGACAATTGCGGGGAGTGACTCGGGTGGCGGTGCGGGCATTCAGGCCGACTTGAAAACCTTCGCCGCCTATGGCGTGTACGGCACCTCAGCCATAACTGCCCTGACGGCGCAAAACACGCGCGGCGTCGCCGGCGTGCACAGCGTCCCTGCCGAATTCGTCGCCCTTCAAATTGAAACGGTCGTTGCGGACATCGGCTGCGACGCGGTCAAGACCGGGATGCTTGCCACCGCCGCAATCGTCGAAGCCGTCGCCGCGACCGTTGCAGCACTCGACCTCCCCAACCTGGTTGTTGACCCGGTGATGGTGGCGAAGGGCGGTGATCGCCTCCTCGATGCTGACGCCGTGCACGCGCTCCGCACCGCGTTGCTGCGGTTGGCGAGGGTGGTGACGCCAAACGTCCCAGAGGCGGAAGTGCTTGCCGAGATGACCATCGCGTCACTCGACGACATGCGCGAAGCCGGGAAACGCATCCTCACACGCGGCCCACGCGCCGTCATCGTCAAGGGCGGTCACCTCGACGGCGCTGAGGCGATCGATCTGGTGATCGAGATCGATCGCGAGACGGTGCTGCGCGCCCCGCGATTAAAAGTGGCGCACACCCATGGCACCGGGTGTACCTTTGCCGCAGCGCTGGCCGCGGGGCTCGCGCTTGGCGAGCCGCTCGATCGGGCAGCGCGTCACGCGAAGGAGTATGTGACCGGCGCGATGCAGCATGGGATCGACGTCGGCTCTGGTCACCAACCGTTAGGACACTTCTGGAAACAACGATGACCCCTCCCGTTCATTCATCGACCGCCGCGCTGACCGCCGCCCGCTGGCGTGTCGCGATCATTCTGACCATCGCGATGATGGTGCTGTATTTCGGCTTCATTCTGCTGGTGGCGTTCAACAAGCCCTTGCTCGGTCGCGAGCTGACCAGCGGTCTCAGCCTGGGCATCCTGCTTGGCGCGCTGGTCGTTGTTTCGGCGTGGGTCCTGATCTGGATCTATACGCGCTGGGCGAATACGCACTACGACGTGGCCGTGACCCAGCTGCGCAAGGACGTGCGCGGCTGAAGCGAAAGAGGGCGTAGGCACCGGACTAGCCGCGGCGCGCTGAAGCCGCGGCTAGTCTATACTCCGCCTGCGTGACCCCAGGCGAATCCAACTCCATCGCGATCGCGCTCTTCGTCGTCTTTCTCGTCGCCACTCTCGGCATCACCTATTGGGCGGCGCGGCGCACGAAAACGGCCGAACACTTCTACACCGCGGGCCGGAGCATTACCGGATTCCAGAACGGCTTGGCGCTGGCCGGCGACTACATGAGCGCGGCGAGCTTCCTCGGCATCGCCGGCCTGGTCGCGTTATCAGGGTTCGATGGGTTGATCTACTCAATTGGCTTCCTGGTGGGCTGGCCGATCGTGATGTTCCTGATCGCTGAGCCGCTGCGCAACCTTGGCCGCTACACCTTTACCGACGTCGTCGCCATGCGGCTGCGCCAGAAGCCGGTGCGCGTAGCAGCGGCAACCGGATCGCTCGCGGTGATCTCCTTCTACCTGATCGCGCAGATGGTCGGCGCCGGCAATCTGGTGCGGCTGTTGTTCGGCATCGACTACGCCACAGCAGTGGTCATCGTCGGTGTGGTAATGCTGGCTTACGTGCTGTTCGGCGGGATGATCGCAACGACCTGGGTGCAGATCGTCAAGGCGGTGTTGCTGCTCACGGGCGCGTTGATGCTCGCGGTGCTGGTGCTGGCGCGGTTTGATTTCAATCCGCTGACGTTGTTTGCCACCGCGGCGCAGCAGTATGGCGCCGGCGTCCTGGCGCCCGGCCGGCTGGTGTCGGACCCGTGGGATGCGGTGTCGCTTGGGCTGTCGCTGATGCTCGGCACGGCGGGCCTGCCGCACATTCTGATGCGGTTCTACACGGTGCCGGATGCCAAAACCGCACGGCAATCGGTGACCTATGCCACCGCGTTCATCGGCTTCTTTTATCTGCTGACATTTATCCTGGGTTTTGGCGCCATGGTGCTGGTCGGGCAGGACGCCATCCGCGCCATCGACGCGGGCGGCAACATGGCGGCGCCGTTGTTAGCGCACGTCGTTGGTGGTCAGCCATTCCTGGGATTCATCGCTGCCGTCGCATTCGCCACGATCCTGGCAGTGGTGGCTGGGCTGACGTTATCGGGCGCAGCGGCGCTCTCGCATGACCTGTGGGTGCACGTGGTGCGTCACGGCGTCGCCGACGAAAAGGAACAGCTACGCGTGGCACGCGCGTCGACGTTGCTGCTGGGCGCCTTGGCCATCGGGCTGGGCATCCTGTTCCAGGGCCAGAATGTGGCGTTCATGGTCGGGCTGGCCTTTGCCATCGCCGCGAGTGCGAACTTTCCGGCGCTGGTCATGTCGATGTTCTGGCGGCGCTTCTCGACGCGCGGGGCGCAAGCGAGCATGCTGGTCGGCACCGCGTCAGCGCTCGGGTTGATTTACCTCTCGCCGACCGTGCAGATTGGCATCCTCGGTCACGCGTCGGCGCCATTCCCGTTGGCCAATCCAGGCCTCGTGACGATTCCACTGTCGTTTCTCGTCGGCATTGTCGTGTCATTGCTAACGCCGGAAGCTGGCGCAATCCAGAAGTTTGCCGAGCTCGAACAACGATTGCATTTGGGCGAGGACTTGTAGCGGCGAGCGTGGCGGCGTCCGTCCAATCTGCGTAATTTGCGAACCTGCGAATCTGCGAACCGGCGGATCTGCGAATCTGCGTAATCTGCGTAATCTGCGTAATCTGCGTAATCTGCGTAATCTGCGTAATCTGCGGATAATAGGGAGCTGTGTCCGCCTCCCCCACCGCCATCACCGCGGACGTGCTCGACATCACCGCTCTGGTCCGCATCGTGGAAGCCTCGGGCATTGGCGCGGTGACGACGTTCCTCGGACTGGTGCGGGATCACAACCAGGGACGACGGGTATTGCACCTCGTTTACGAGGCGTATGAGCCACTCGCCGAACGGGCGCTGGGTCGGATCGTCGACGAATCGCGCGTCAAGTGGCCGTCGGTCACCCTCGCGATACACCATCGCATCGGCAGGCTGACGATTGGCGACGCGAGTGTGGCGATTGCGGCGGCGTCGCCGCACCGCGCTGATTCGTTTGCGGCCTGCCGTTACGCGATCGAGCGGATCAAGCAGATCGTCCCGATCTGGAAGCATGAATACTTCGAGGGCGGCGATGTGTGGATCGAAGGCGCGACAGCAGACCCCGACGATCAGGCGGCCAGGGATGCTGCAATGAGGCTGGCGTGCGCGTAGCCATCCGGTTGTTTGCGCGGCTGCGCGATCTGGTCGGGTGCGGCGAACTCGAGCGCGAGGCGCCGCCGGGTTCGACAGTTGGCGCGGTGTGGAATGGCCTGGTCGCGGACTACCCGGCGATTGCGCCGTACGCCGACTCGATGTCGTGCGCGGTCAACGCAGAGTACGCCCGAATGACCGACCCGCTCGCCGACGGCGACGAAGTCGCCTTTCTGCCGCCCGTCTCGGGCGGCTAAGATGAACAGCGATATGTTCGACAAGCTCACCTCGATCGAAGGCCGGTACCAGGAGTTGATGTCGTCGTTAGGCACCTCCACCGTCCAGAACGATCAGGCCGAATACCGTAAACAGGCCAAGGCGCTCTCCGAGATTGAGCCGCTGGTCGAGAAGTTTCGCGAATATAAAATCATCCTCGCAGAAGTGACCCAGGCCGAGGACCTGACCAAGGGCGGCGACGCCGATATGCGCGCCCTCGCCGAAGAGGAACTGTCGGGACTTCAGACCCGTCGCGAGGAGATTGAAGCGGCGCTCAAGATACTGCTGCTGCCGAAAGACCCGAATGACGAAAAAAACGTCATCGTCGAAATCCGCGGCGGTACCGGCGGAGAGGAAGCTGCGCTGTTCGCCGGCGATCTGAACCGGATGTATAGCCGTTTTGCTGAACGTCAGGGATGGAAACTCGAGGTCATGTCGCTCAGCGAGGCCGGGCAGGGCGGCATTAAAGAGGTCATCCTCAATATCGAAGGCAAGCGCGTCTACAGCAGCCTGAAATACGAGAGCGGCGTGCATCGCGTGCAGCGTGTGCCAGCGACTGAAGCTAGCGGACGGATCCATACCTCGACGGCGACGGTGGCGGTCCTTCCTGAAGCTGACGAGATTGACATCCAGATCGAGGCCAAGGATCTGCGCATCGATACGTTCTGTTCGAGCGGACCCGGCGGCCAGAGCGTCAATACGACCTATTCGGCGGTCCGCATCACGCACATTCCGAGCGGCTTAGTGGTGTCACAGCAGGATGAAAAATCGCAGGTCAAGAATCGCGCCAAGGCGTTGAAGGTGCTGCGTTCACGTCTCTACGAGATGGAGATGCGCAAGCAACAGGACGCGATCGCCAAAGACCGCCGCGGCCAGGTCGGCACCGGTGAGCGGTCCGAGAAAATTCGCACCTACAACTTCCCGCAAAGCCGGATTACCGATCACCGCATCAACTTCACGACCCATCAACTCCATGCCGTGCTCGACGGCAACCTGACGGAACTGATCGATGCGCTGACCACCTTCTACACCGCGCAGCAGTTGAAAGACGCGACCGACGTCAGGCCTGATGACGCTGCTTGATGCCGCGCTCAAGGCGCGCGGTGAACTCGAAGACGCCGGCGTGTCCTCGTCAACGGCGGCGCTCGACGCAGAGCTGCTGGCGCGTCACGTGCTCGGCTGGGACCGCGCCAAGTGGCTGGTCTACCGCACCGACCAAACCAATGAGGCGTTCTCCTCGGCCTATGCGGCGCTCATCGCCCGCCGCTCAAAGCGTGAACCGGTCGCGTATATTCGCGGCATCCAGGAATTCTGGGGCCGCGAGTTCCTGGTGACACGCGACGTGCTGATTCCGCGTTCGGAAACAGAGCTGACCATCGAAGTCGCCAAAGAGCTGATCGCCGCCCAGCCGACCGGCCGCCTGGTCGACGTCGGCACCGGCAGCGGCTGCATCGCGATTACCCTTGCCCTGGATCATCCGGCGCTGGAGGTGCACGCCACTGACATCTCGGCAGAGGCGCTGATCGTCGCGCGCGAGAATGCGCGACGCCTTGGGGCGAACACGGTGCGGTTCGCGCACGGCTCCTACCTCGGCGACACACCGCGTCCGATTGATCTGTTGGTCACCAATCCGCCGTATGTGGCGACGACCGATCGCCGGGCGTTGGCGCCGGAGGTTAAAGAGCACGAGCCATCGGTTGCATTGTTTGGCGGTAACGACGGGATGCAGGAAGTACGCGCCATTCTGCAACTCGCGCCAGCGGCGCTGGCCGCGCATGGCTGGCTGGTCATGGAAATCGGCTATGGCCAGGACGACCGTGTCACGGAGGAAATTGCGCGGGTGCCGGAGTTGCGGCTGCGGGAAATCCGCGCCGATCTGCAGGGCATCCCGCGCGTTGCAGTGGTCGGGCGCGTTAGCGACGCGGGATAAGCAGTTGCTGGCCCGGAGAAATCTGGTCGGGGTCGTTCATGCGATCGCGATTGGCGTCGAAGATCGCCAGGTCGCGTGACGCCGACCCGAGATACCGTTCGGCAATGTCCGCCAGCGTTTCGCCGCGCGCGACAGTGTGATAGCCGCGGATGTCACGACGCTCAACGGAGATGTCGAGCAACACGTCGACCTCCCATCCGTCGATGTCTTTGATCGCGTCCCACAGCAGGTCACAGTCGAGCTGGTAGCGCGCGCGCCCGTGGACCACCAATTTGTCGCCGACTGTCTGACACGTCAGGTCCTGAATGTGGAGGCGGGCCGCCGCATCGGAGAGCTGGGCCACGCCATCCCCACCCTGTGCTGCAGGGGACTTTTTTTCGAACACACGAGCTATACTCGCCGCCATGTCGTGTCTCTTTTGCAAGATTGTCGCCGGGGAAATCCCCGCGCAATGCATCTATGAAGACGAGAATTTGCTGGCCTTTGAGGACATTCATCCGCAAGCCCCGCTTCACGTGCTGGTGATTCCGAAGCGTCATATTTCGACATTGAATGACCTCCAGGACGGCGACGAGGCGATTCTCGGCGCGATGATCCGGCGAGCGGCGAAGATCGCCAAGGAACGCGGCTTCGACGCGACTGGCTATCGCACCGTCTTCAATGTCAACAAGGACGGCGGGCAAACCGTTTTTCACGTCCATCTCCATCTACTGGGTGGCCGGAAGTTGTCGTGGCCACCGGGGTAGGCGGGTGGGCGGGTGGGCGGGTGGGCGGGTAAGGCTAATAGCAGATAGGGCGCTTTGACCGTGTTGCTTACCTGCCTACCTGCCTACCTGCCCACCTGCCTTAGCTAGCAGATAACGACCGCGGTTGGACTCGCGGGTGAGTTCGAAATCGACGGCTCGATAGCCGCGTCCGAAGTAGCTCTCAAAAATCTCCCGCGTGGTCATGCGCCACTCCAGCGCCAGGTCCGGCTCTTCTTTCTGCATCTCGGTGAAGCCGGCCGGCACCTCGACCCACACCCGTCGCACGTCGAGCGACAGATCGCCCCGCTCGGTGGCGCGCCACCGACCCACCGTGGTGGTCGCGTTCACCGTCGGCGCACCGCTGACCTCGTCACTCCGCACCGAGAATGTGTCGCGCTGTGCGATGCGGCGCTCGACATGCGGCTCGCCCAGCATCCACTCGACGACCAAGCGATCGGTCGGCGTGCCGCGATGCAGCGCGCTGGTTGATTCGCCATAAAAATTGCGGGCGTACTCGCTGCACACGACGCCGAGCCTGGCGAAATTGAGATGGGCATTGAGCGCCTGGAGCGGATCGAATGTCCACTCCATCAAGTCGAAGTTCGCCGCGAGCGCGCGCTCGCGTTGTGCCAACTTCAGCGCGCGGCCCAGCCCCGACCGTCGGTGGCCGGGCAGGACGCCCATCATGTGTGACCACTGCGTCGGCCGGCCGTTCTTGACGCCGACGATTGAAAAAGCAAAGCCGACCATCCGCTGCTCGGTGTCAAACGCCCCGATCAGAATGCCGCCGCGTTTGACGGTAATGATGAACACCGGGACCGTGATCAAGTCACCGGTATCGGTATAGCCCCAAATCGCGCGCTCCAGATCGACGACGCCCTGGAAATCGGCGATGCCCCGCAGGTCACGAATCTCAAACGTCATGGATCAAATGTGTGCCGGCAGGTCGCGCAGTGTCGTGATCGCAATCACACCGTCCGGCAACCGCGCCGGGATATCCCCGGAGCGGCGCACCAGCACCGCCCGCATCCCCGCTGCCACGGCCCCTTCGATGTCCGCCTTGAGGCTATCACCCACCATGACCGCTTGGCCGGCGCCGACGCCGGCGGCGGCGAGCGCTTTGTCGAAGATGCTACGGTGCGGCTTCATGTAACCATGCTCGGCCGATGAGACCGTCGTCGTGAGCAAGGCGCCGAGCTTGAAATGTTCCTTGAAGGCCTCGAGGCTGCGGTGCGAATTCGAGATCACGCCCAACGCCATGCCGCGTGAGGCGAGGTCAGTCAACACCGGTTCCACGTCGTCGTAGATCTCGAAGTGATGATTGGTGGCCCACTGCTCGTAGATGCGTTCGGCAATCGGCACGACCTCGGCGCCGCGTCCGCCCATGTGCTCGATGATCGTCGCGGTGTAGTGAACAAAGATTGATGCGTCGTAAATCGGCTCCTCGATCTCGTCGAGGATGAACGACGCGGCGGCCACCGCCGAATCAAACCGCGCGGGATCGACGGTCACGCCTTGCTCAGCGCAGAACCGCGCGTAGCCGTGGCCTTGAAATGTCGGACCCGGAAAAATCAGCGTGAAGTCGACGTCGAAAAAAATCGCCCGCGTCGCGGACCGGCCGGGCGCGGTCACGCTGGTGGTGCGCTCACTGGGTCGAGGGCCGGGGCCGCTGGGCCGCGCCAAGGTCCGGCGACGACGATCGCCGCGCGCTTCGGGTCGAGCAGGCGCACCGCCACGCGATTGGCATCGTCGAGAGAAATCGCGGCGATCAGGCCAGGTAATCGGCGATCGTAATCGTCGCCGAGCCCGTGAAACTCGGCACTCAACAGGAACCCGGCGATGTCGGCATTGGTCTCCAGTTGACGGGGGATCGAACCAATCAAGTACCGTTTCGATTCGTCCAGTTCCTTCGACGTCAGACCTTCGTCGCGAACGAGGGTCAGTTCGTGATCGATCGAAGACAATGTGCGTTCGACATCCGGACCCGAGACGCCCGCCCGGATCATCAACGGCCCTTCGGCAAGCGTCGCGTCGAGGCTGCTGTAGATGTAATAGGCCATTCCCTGGCGTTCGCGGATGCTGTCGCCAAGGCGCCCACCCAGCGCATATTGGCCGACCGCATTATTCAGAACCCATGCGGCGTAGTAGTCGGGGTCGGAACGACGCAGGCCGATAAACGCATAGGCGATGTCGGCTTGTGCTTTGTTCAACATCGGCACGACGGCAAGCGTGCGGCGATCACGGGGGCCGCTGCCCTGCAGTTCGGGCTCGGCCTGTCGCGGCGCTGTCCAGGATTCAAATTCGCGTGCCGCCGCTCGTGCCACGTCGTCGGGCGCGACGTCGCCGACCACGACCACCGTGGTCCCTTCCGGCGTGTACCAGTCGCGATGAAAGTCGAGGACGTCGGTCCGCGCAATGCTCTGGACGGTCGCCGTCGTCCCACGCCCGCGGCGCCCGTACCGATGACCGGGATACAGACGTCCCATCAGCACGTCGACCGCGACGGCCCCCGGATCGTCTTCGTCCTGCTGAATGGCCGTCTGCAGTTCGGCCCGCCGCGTTTCGATCTCCCGGTCGGCGAACAACGGCCGACGAATAACGTCGGCCACGAGCGCGAAGACGACGTCGAAGTCCTCGGCCAGGCAGGTTGCGCTCACCGTCACCTGATGGCGGCCGGCCATCACCGACAACGCCGCGCCGCAGCCATCCAGCTGATCCGCGATGGCCGCGCCGGAGTGGGTTTCGGTGCCGCGATCGAGCACGCGCGCGACGAGGGCGGCGGTGCCCTCGCGCCCATCAGGATCGTAGTAGGCGCCGGCACGCAGGCCGACCACAATCGTCACCGCTGGCGTCGTCGTCGTCTCTTTTGCAAGGACGATGATGCCATTGCGGAGGGCGCGGCGGAGAGGTTCCAGCGGCATCTGTTGGCGAGGTCCAGCTAGTTGGTTTGCGGTTCGAACCACCCGATGGTTCGGTTATCCGCGGTGAGGTAGCGGCGTGCCGCCGCGTTGACCTGGTCGAGCGTCACCGTGGCAAGGCGAGGCAGGAGATCGCGGTATGTCTGCCATCCACCAATCGTTTCGAAATAGCCGAGCTGATGCGCGATGTCGGTCACGCTGTCGCTGTCGTAGACGAACCGCGCCCGCAACTGCGTGCGCACCTTGGTCAGCTCCGCCTCGGTGACCCCCTCGCGGGCCAGGCGATCAAGCTCGGGCAGCACCGCCTCTTCAACCGCCTGGAGCGTTTGACCTTCCGCGACGGTCGCCCAGATGTAATAGAGAAACGGATGTTCGGTCGGCAGAATCGCCCCGCCGACCGCCGAGGCCAGGCCGCTGTCGACGACGCGGCGGTAGAGTCGAGCGCTTCGTTGCGGCGTCGGAACCTTATGGCCGGACCACAAGTTGACGCCCGACGCGCCACTCAACGTCGCGTCAACAAACAGCATCGGCAAGAAGTCTTCGTCGGTCACAGACGGCGCGTGGAAGGCGGCACGCCAATAGGCGGTGGTGCCCTCTTTGCGGAAGTGAACGCGGCGCTCCGCCGGTTGCTGCGGCTCGATTGTATGGACCCGCGGAACAGCGGCGCCGCTGGCGATCCGGCCGAAGTGATGGTCGACCCGACGCAACACTTCGTCAGTGTCGACGTCGCCGACAATCACCAGCGTCGCATTGTTCGGGATGTAATACCGGCGATAGTGCCCATACAGGTCATCGCGAGTCATCGTCTCGAGATCGTGAAGCCAGCCGATGGTCGGATGCTGGTAAGGGTGCACGCGAAAGGCTGCCGCGGTCAGCTCGATATCGAGCAACTGTTCAGGGTCGTTCTCGCCACCTTTGAGTTCGGAGATGATCACCGTCCGCTCGGATTCGCAGTCCTCCGGCGTATACAGGCACGAACTCATGCGCTCAGCCTCGATGAACAACATCCGATCCAAGGCATCGCGCGACGCCGTTTCGAGATATGTGGTCTGATCGATCCACGTGTAACCGTTCCACGTGCCGCCAAATTGCTCGATGATGCCTTTGACCTGATCCCGGGGGATGTTGTGCGTCCCCTTGAAATTCATGTGTTCGACCCAGTGCGAGACACCAGTCAAACCGGGTCGTTCGTCTTTCGAACCGACCTTATACCAACACCAAACCGAGGCCAGTGGCGCGGTGTGAACTTCCTGGACGAGTACTTTGAGGCCGTTATTGAGCACGGTCTCGCGTACGGCAGGCACGGCAAGTTCCAAGCGCGACACAGCCATCAGCCATTATTACAATAGACAGACTGCCATGCCCGAGTGGAAGGACACCTGCAACCTGCCGAGAACCGCGTTCTCGATGAAAGCGAACCTCCAGACAGCTGAGCCGGAGGCGATTGCCCGCTGGCAACAAATGGATCTGTATGGCCAGCTCCGCCGTGCGCGAGCCGGCGCCCCGAAATTTGTGCTGCATGACGGGCCGCCTTACGCCAACGGCGAGATTCACATCGGCACCGCGCTCAACAAGGTCCTCAAGGACCTCGTCGTCAAATCACGCAGCATGGCGGGCTTCGATGCGCCGTATGTGCCTGGGTGGGACTGCCACGGACTCCCGATCGAGTTGAAAGTCGATCGCCAGCTCGGCCCTAAGAAGCGCGAGATGTCGGTGGCCGACTTCCGGCGTGAGTGTCAGGCCTACGCGGCGAAATATGTTGGCATCATGCGCGAGGACTTCAAACGCCTCGGCGTGTTCGGCACATGGGAAGAGCCCTACCTGACGATGAATCACGGCTATCAAGCGGCGATCGTCCGCTCGCTGGGCCGGTTCGTCGAGCAGGGAATGGTCTACAAGGGAAAAAAGCCAGTCCATTGGTGCATGCACTGCCGCACCGCGCTGGCTGAAGCAGAGGTTGAATACGAGCCGCATAGCTCACCCTCGATCTACGTCGAATTCCCGCTCAAGCAGGAGAGTTACGCCGAGTTGGCTTCGCGGCTTCCTGGACTCGCGGGCAAGAACGTGTCGGTGCTGATCTGGACGACCACACCGTGGACGATCCCGTCGAATCTGGCGATCGCGTTTCATCCGGATTTCGAGTACGGCGCTTACGATGTCGGCGACACGGTGGTCATCGTCGCCAAAGATCTCGCGGAGGCCGTCGCGGCTAAAACCGGCCGCGCCTTCGGCACGCCGCTGGTCACCTTCGAAGGACGAGTCATGGAGCGGTTGGTGTTTTCGCACCCGCTCTATGCCCGCGATTCGCTGGGTGTGCTTGGCGATTACGTCACGCTTGAAGCCGGAACCGGCGCGGTGCACACGGCTCCCGGCCACGGCGCTGACGACTACCACACCGGGATCAGGTACGGCCTCGACATTTACGGGCCGCTCGATGCCGGCGGTCACTATCTCGAAACAGTCGAACTGTTCGGCGGACTGCAGGTGCTCGAGGCGAATCCGAAGGTCGAAGCGGCCCTCAACGAACGCGGACGACTGTGGCATCGCGAAGATTACAGCCACTCCTACCCGCATTGCTGGCGGTGCCACAACCCGGTGATCTTCCTGGCCACCTCGCAGTGGTTCATCTCGATGGAGACCGGCGATCTCCGACAGCGCGCGCTCAACGCGATCGACACCACGCGCTGGATCCCGTCGTGGGGCCGGGAGCGCATCTACAACATGATCGCCAACCGTCCCGATTGGTGTATCTCGCGTCAGCGCACATGGGGCGTGCCGATACCGGCACTCGACTGCAAGTCGTGCGGGCAACCGGTCCTGACCAAAGACCTGACCGATCGCGCGGCGGCGGTGTTCGATCAATACGGCGCCGACGCATGGTACGAACGGCCGGTCGAAGAGTTCGTTCCCGAGGGATTGACCTGCACGGCCTGCCACGGCACCGAGTTCGAGCGCGAATACAACATCCTTGACGTGTGGTTCGACTCCGGGTCGAGTCACGAAGCGGTGTTGCCGACGCGCGACGAGCTCCGCTGGCCGGCCGATATTTACCTCGAGGGCTCAGATCAGCATCGCGGTTGGTTCCACAGTTCGCTGCTTGTCGGTCTCGGCACGCGTGGCCGGGCGCCGTTCGACCAGGTGCTGACCCACGGCTTCGTCATGGACGAACAGGGTCGCAAGATGTCGAAATCGCTGGGCAACACCATCGCCCCGCAAGACGTGATGAAGCAGAGCGGCGCCGACGTCCTGCGCTTGTGGGTGTCGATGGTGGACTATCGCGAAGACATCCGCCTCGGCAAGGAAATCCTGGCGCGCGTTGTCGAGGCCTACCGCAAGTTCCGGAACGTGATCCGGATTCTGCTCGCCAATCTCTACGACTTCAATCCGCAAACCGACATCGTCCCGCGCGCTGAGATGCTCGAGATTGATCGCTGGATGATGGCGCGCTACGCTGCGGTCGCGACGAAGATCATCAAGGCCTATGAAGATTACGACTACCCCGCAATCTATCAGGCAGCCAATACCTTCATTACCGTGGACCTGAGCGCGTTTTACGTCGACGTGACCAAGGACCGCATGTATACGTTCGGGGCGTCATCGGCCGCGCGGCGCTCGGGACAGACCGCGATGTACTTGATCGCTGATGGGTTAGCGCGGCTGTTGGCGCCGATTCTCCCCTTCACCATGGACGAGCTCTGGCGCACGTTGCCCGGCGAGCGCGAGGCGTCGGTTCATCTCGCCGTCTTCCCGACTAAGCTGTCCGATTGGGACGATGCGGGACTGCTGGAGCAATGGACCGTACTCCGTGACGTGCGGAACATCGTGAACGACGAACTTGAAAAGAAACGCACCGACAAATTGATCCGCGGATCGCTCGAAGCCCGTGTCATCGTCCACGCCGGCGGTGCGACGTTGGCTGCCTTGCAGCGCTACGGCGAGGACTTGCCGACGATCTTCGGCGTGTCTGAAGCGGTACTGGTCGCTGAGCAGGGACCGGGCGAACGTGGCGATGTGTGGGTCGATGTCGAACGGGCCACTGGCCTGAAGTGCGAACGGTGCTGGCGTTACGTCGCGTCGGTGAGCGAGGCACCGGAGTTCAAGGGCATTTGCCAGCGGTGCGTTGACGCACTCGCGGCGCCGGTGAGCCAGTAATCGCCGTGAGTATCGCCGCGGGTCGTCGCCTCGAATGGCTCATCGTCACCCTGATTGTCCTCGCCGATCAGGTCACCAAGGTCATGATCCGGAACGCCCTGGAATTGCACCAGAGCATTACAGTTATTCCGGACCTGCTGGCGCTGACCCGGGTCCATAACACCGGTGCCGCGTTCGGGATGTTCAACACGATGGACTTCCCAGGGAAAACGCTGGTGCTGACCCTGGTCGCCACCCTCGCGCTGGCCGGCGTCGCTTGGTATGCGTTGTCGGTGCCGCTGGCCGATCGTTTTGCGCGGCTCGGCGTCGCGTGCATTCTTGGCGGCGCGATCGGCAACCTGATCGATCGCGCCAGCGGCGGGTACGTGCTCGATTTCGTCGATTTCTCCTGGCAAGGCTGGCACTTCTGGGCCTTCAATGTCGCCGACGCCGCGATCACCATCGGCGTTATTCTGATGATTTTCGATTTGATAGGGCTAGGACGCCGTGCACCCAATCCTATTTGAGCTCGGACCGATCACGATCTACTCGTACGGCGTCTTGCTGGCGACGGCGTACCTGCTCGGCCTGTGGATGGCGGCGCGCCGAGCCCGCAACGCCGGTCTCGATGCCAACAAGGTGCTCGACCTCGGCATCTGGGTGATCATTGCCGCCCTGGTCGGCGCCAAGGCACTGCTGTTCATTGTCGACTTCGAACAGTTCACGCGGAGTTGGCAGGACTTCACGACGCTGCTGCGGTCGGGCGGCGTGTTCTACGGCGGGCTGATCGCGGCTGTCCTGGTCTGCATCTATCAGCTGCGCAAACACAATCTGCCGCTGTGGACCTCGGGCGACCTGTTTGCGCCGGGCATCGCACTGGGCTACATGGTCGGACGCCTCGGCTGTTTGATGGCGGGTTGCTGTTACGGAAAGCCGACCGACGTGGCGTGGGCGATCACCTTTACCGATCCCGCGGCGAACCTGAACGTCGGCACGCCGCTGAACGTGCCGCTGCATCCGACGCAGTTGTATGAGTCCCTCGCCGGCCTGCTCATTCTGATCGTGCTGATCGTCCTCGAGAGGCGCGGCAAAGGTTTTCCGGGCCGCACATTCTGGACATTTGTGCTGGTCTACGCGGTGTCGCGCTTCGTCATCGAGTTCTATCGCGGCGACGATCGCGGAGTGGTCACCGACATGTTCTCGACGTCGCAGTTCATCTCGCTGATCCTGGCGCCGCTTGCGCTGATCATGCTGTGGCACCTGAGCCGCAGCTCCCGACCGCCTGCGACCGAGACGCCGGTGCGACCCAGAAAGCCGCGCTTCGCGTGATCCAGATCACGGTCGAGCCCGAACACCAGGGCCTCCGTATCGACCGCGTCCTCGCCAGCGAAATTGCCGGCTATTCGCGCTCCCAGATCCAGCGCTTAATCGACGAGGGCATGGTCGCGGTCCCGCGCGTCAAGGTCGTCAAGGCCAACACGCAAGTACGCGAAGGGGACGTGATCTCGATCACGCTACCGGCGCCCGTCGCCGCCACCCCTACGGCCGAAGAAATCCCGCTGGAGATCCTCTACCAGGACGCCGACGTCATCGTCGTCAACAAACCGGCCGGCATGGTCGTCCATCCCGGTGCGGGACACGACAGCGGCACGCTGGTCAACGCGCTGCTCCACCACGTCACCGACTTGAGCGGCATCGGCGGCGAGTTGCGCCCTGGCATCGTCCATCGACTCGACAAGGGCACCAGCGGCGTCATGGTGGTGGCAAAGCACGACACCGCCCATCAGGAACTGGCGCGGCAGTTTCACGACCGCGAAGTCGAAAAGGAGTACGTCGCGTTGGTGTGGGGACTGGTCCAGCAACGCAAGCGGATCGATCTGCCGATTGGACGCGACCCGGTGCACCGCGAGAAAATTTCGACCCGGGCGCGTCGGGCGCGGTCAGCAGTGACGCGGGTGACCTGGGCGCGGCACATTCCCGGCCTGTCGTTGCTGCGCATCGCCATTGCCACGGGTCGCACGCACCAGATTCGAGTGCATCTCAACGCTATCGGTCATCCGATTGTCGGTGATTCGCTCTACGGGGGCGTCCATCGTCGTGTGCCGCAGGACTTGCGGGCGGTGCAGCAACTGGGACGACCGTTTCTGCATGCCGAGCGGCTGGCGTTCGTCCAGCCACGCACGGGCGAGACGCTGGAATTCATTGTTCCTCTACCGATCGATTTACGGACCGTTCTCGAGGCAATTGAGCCGACCTTGCTAGCCATGCTCGAAGGGCGCGAGATTGAAGAAGACGCGAGCGACGACGATGACGACAGCGAAGCTTGAATCGCGACGGACGGTGCACAAGGGTCGCATTTTTTCGGTTGACGTCGACCGCGTGCAGTTGCCGTCGGGGTTCACCAGCGACATGGACATCGTGCGCCACCCTGGATCGGTGGTATTGCTGCCGATGCCGTCTGCCAACGAGATCATTCTGATCAAGCAATATCGCTACAGCATCGATCGATGGATTTGGGAATTGCCGGCTGGCACGTTGCAGCCGGCTGAAAACCCAGCCGGTGGTGCCGCGCGCGAGTGTGAGGAGGAAATCGGTCTGGTGCCACACCGGGTCGAGCAGCTCGGCGCGTTTTATCCGACGCCGGGCTTTTGCGATGAAGTGATGAATTTCTTCCGGTGTAGCGACCTGCGCGCACCAGCGAGCGATTCCACGGTCCGCAAGGACGAAGACGAGGACCTCGAGCCGCGCACGTTCACCCTCGAGGAGGCACGCGCCCTGATTCAGTCTGGTCAGATCGTTGATTTGAAAACCGTCGCCGGGTTAGCCCTGCTCTCTTCGAACGTCGCGTAGTGAATGTCGATGGTGTCCTCGATGTTGCGGGCGTAACCGCCGGCGAGGACCACGACGACCGGCAGCTTGCGGATCGCGCAGGCGCGCAGCACCGTCCGATCGCGTTCACGGAGCCCGGCCTTACTGAGATGCAGCCCGCCCAACTGGTCATCGCGGTAGGGGTCGGCGCCGGCCAGGTAAAAGACGATTTCCGGGCGATGCGCGAAGACCTGTTCGAGGGCCGGCTCGAGGCGTTTCAAATAGCTGCTGTCGGTGACCCCGTCATCCAGGCTAATGTCGAGCGAACCGCGCGGCTTGAACAGCGGATAGTTGTTCTGCTGATGCATTGAGAAGGTGAACACGTTCGGCTCATTCTCGAAAATCAGCGCCGTGCCGTTGCCCTGATGCACGTCAAGATCGACGATCGCCGCCCGGGCGATGACCCGATCGCGGATCAGAACGCGAATCGCGACGGCGACATCGTTGAACAGGCAGAAACCCTCGCCATGGTTGGCGAAGGCGTGGTGAAAACCGCCGCCGATGTGAAACGCGACCCGCTCTTCGCCGGAGGCGACGTGTTGCGCAGCGGCGATGGTGCCGCCGGACATCAGACGAAAGCCCTCGACCACCGCCGGTGACCACGGCACCTCGAGCTGCACGAGTTCGGCGGCAGTCAACGTGCCAGACCTGGTCTTGTTCAGATAGGGGCGCGTATGGACCAGCGCCAGATCGTCCCAGGCGGCGGTGGCCGGTTCGACGAACGGATAGGGAGCGATGCGACCGGCGAGGAGTTGGTATTTCAGCGTCGGGAAGATGTGCAGCCCGATATCGATGTGGTAGTGCGGAGAATAGACGACCGTCACTATTGCAGCGCAGCGTGTTGCGAGCGGCGCGTCTGTTTCTTCCCTTGCGGCGAACGCGACGCCGGCAGCAGCGCGAGCAGCAGGACCTCGTCGATGGTGTTGACGAGATGAATGGTCAAGCCGCGGCGCAATTCTTCAGTGAGATCCTCGTTGACGTTCTTCGCGTTCTGACGCGGCAGGATGATCTCTTTGATCCCCAGTCGCTTGGCGGCCAGCACTTTTTCCTTGATCCCGCCAACCGGCAGCACGCGACCCGACAGGGTGATCTCACCAGTCATCGCGACATCGCCGCGGACCGGGCGGCGCGACAGATCCGACACCAGCGAGGTGACCATCGTCACGCCCGCAGACGGGCCGTCTTTGGGGATCGCGCCAGACGGCACGTGGATGTGAATCTCCGACCCCTTGAAGAACTCGGGGTCGATGGCCCACTCGGTGGCGTGAGTACGGACCCACGATAAGGCGGCGCGGGCCGATTCCTTCATCACTTCGCCAAGCTGGCCGGTCAGTGTCAAAGAGCCGGTGCCGGCCATGCGCGATGCCTCGACGAGCAGCACTTCGCCGCCGACCGGCGTCCACGCCAGGCCGATTGCGACGCCAGGATTCTTCGTGCGCTCTTCCATTTCCTCGTCGACAAAGCGCGGCGCGCCAAGCAGCGTTTGCACGAGGTCGGGTGTGACGCGGACCTTGGCGTTCTGCCCTTCGGCCCGGCGGCGGGCGATCTTCCGGCACACTGCGCCGATCTCACGTTCCAGATTACGCACGCCGGCTTCGCGGGTGTAGCCGCGGATTAGCATGCGCAAGCTTGCGTCGTTGAAAGTGATCTGCTTCTCGGTAAGGCCGTGATTCTTGATCTGCCGCTCGACCAGATGGTCGCGGGCGATCGCCAGCTTCTCCTCCTCGGTGTAGCCGGCGAGTTCGAGCACTTCCATGCGGTCGCGCAGGGGTGCCGGCACCGGGTCGAGGATGTTGGCGGTGGTAATGAACAGCACCTCCGACAAATCGAACGGCACATCGAGATAGTGATCGCGAAACGTCGAGTTCTGTTCGGGGTCCAGTACCTCGAGGAGCGCTGATGCCGGATCGCCCCTGAAGTCCGAGCCGAGCTTATCGATCTCGTCGAGGATGAACAGCGGGTTTTTCGATTCGGCGCGGCGGAGACCTTGAACGATCTGACCGGGCAGCGCGCCAATGTAGGTGCGGCGGTGGCCGCGGATTTCCGCTTCGTCGCGCATGCCACCCAGCGAGATGCGGACGAATTTGCGCCCGAGAGAGGTGGCAATCGACCGCGCCAACGATGTCTTACCGACGCCCGGGGGGCCGACAAAACACAGGATCGGTCCCTTCATCGCCGGGTTGAGCTTGCGAACCGCAAGGTATTCGAGAATGCGGTCTTTGACTTTCTCGAGGCCGGAGTGGTCGTGGTTGAGCACCTCGAGGGTCTTGGGCAGATCGATCACTTCGTCGGTGCGCTTGGACCACGGCAACGCCAGCAGCCAGTCGAGGTAGGTGCGCGATACCGTGTACTCGGCAGCGGCCGGCGGCATCTTGGACAAGCGATCGAGTTCGCGCAACGCCTCTTTCTTGACCGTCTCGGGCATGCCGATGGCTTCGATCTTGGTACGGAGCTCTTCAATTTCTTTGGTCTGATCGTCGCCTTCGCCAAGCTCGCGCTGAATCGCCTTCAGTTGTTCGCGCAGGAAATAATCACGCTGGTTCTTGCCGACCTCGGATTGCACCTGCGACTGGATCTTGGAGCCGAGTTCGAGGACTTCGAGTTCCTTGATCAAGACACGATTGAGCACATCGAGGCGCTGACGCACGTCGAGCGTCTCCAGCACTTCCTGCCGCGTCTCGGTCGAGATCGACCCCAGGCTGGAGGCGATAAAATCGGCCAGCCGTCCTGGCTCGGAAATATTCATCGCCAGCGTCTGCAGGTCGTCGGACATCAACGGTGAGAGCGACACGATCTGCTGAAAATTCGTCTTGATGTTGCGCTGCAGTGCGTCGATCTCGAGACGGTCTTTGTCGCCGAGCACCTCCATCGCCTCTTCGACCTTGGCGCGCAGGTAGGGGCGGACGTTGACCAGACCGGTCAAACGAATACGCGTCAGTCCCTGGACGATGATCCGCAGGCTGCCATCCGGCAGCTTGAACATCTTGTGGATGTGACTGGCCGTGCCAACGGGATAAAGGTCCGCCTGAAGCGGCTCGTCTTCGGTGGCTTCGCGCTGCGTGAAGACCGCGATCAAGCTCCCGCTCGAAACCGCCTCGTCAATCAGGCGGACGGAACTCTCGCGAGCCACCGCCAGCGGCATGAAGGAATTGGGAAAAAGGACGGTGTCGCGCAGCGGTAACACCGGCAGTTCGCCAGGTAGGCGGAACGCGGCATTGTCACTCGAAGAGGCGTCGTCGATCTCGATCGAGGTCGAAGGCTCTTCGATAGGGTCTGTTTGGTTGGTCATCGATCCGCCACTGGAACGTGGGGCGCGGAAAAGGGGGGACAGGTGCATGGCACCTGTCCCCGCTGCACACTGGGTTTATCCCTGCAGGTCGTAAAAGAGGCTGGACGAACCACGGCGCTGCGAGAGCGAGCGCTCACGCTGGGCCGCAATTTCGCGGGCTTCTTCGCAGTCCTTGCAGCGCACAGCGAAGGGCAACGCGCGCAGACGCGCTTCCGCGATGTCCTCGCCGCATTCAAAGCACAGCCCGTAGCGTCCGTCTTCGAGGCGGGCCAGCGCTTCGTTAATCTTGTTGAGCGTTTCCGCCTTCATCTGAATGAGGGCCAGTTCGATATCTTCCTGGATGTCGACTTCGGAAGCTTCGCCTTGATCCATCACCTCGTGAGGCTTCTCCGCGCCGTCAGCTCGGACGCCGCGAATCTTGCCCTGCACTTCGGTGACGAGTTCCGCCTGACGCTCCTGAAGCATCTGCTTGAGTTCGTCATACCGGGTACCATCGGGTGCCGCGACTACTGTGGTGCGCTTTGATGCCTTCGCCATGATTCCAACCGCTCCTTCCCATGCCTCCGACCGTTCTGTCGAAGACCGCATGATTGCACTCCCTTACTGCAAGGACAGTGCCTAAAAATGACCGGCGCCGACATGGCCACCGGGAACTCCTACCGACCCAACACCGCCTCACCAGGGACTGTATAAGAGAGGCTTTGCGTCCAAACCGGTCGCAAAATTGCACCAGCGGATGCCCCTGGTTGATCGGGTAACTACTGAAAGGTCAATCACTTACACGAACGACATGAACCCACGTGAGCCACGTCGAACACCGTTCACTGCATTAGACGCCGCACGGACAAATTGGGTTCGCCGAAGCCACACTGTCGCCTCTTGGGGACAGCGGCAAACGAGGGAAGGTATCACAAAACCAGGCCGTGTGGTAGGATCGGGGTTTCCTTTTTGAACCAGAAAGCGCTCAGGACGTTCAAGTTATGGCGAATCGCTGCGATATTTGTGACAAAGGACCAGTTGTCGGCCGGCGCGTCTCACACGCGCACAACGTCAGGCCTCGCCGGTTCGAACCAAACCTTCAGACTGTCCGGGCGGTCGTCAACGGCGGCATCAAGCGCCTCAAGGTCTGCACTCGCTGCATCCGTTCCTCCAAGGTCGTCAAGGCCGCGTAGTGTCGGACCGTCAGGCGGTTGTGTCACCCACGGCGGCCGCCGCCATCGGTCCCTATTCCCCCGCGATCCGCGTCGGCAATCTGCTGTTCCTGTCGGGCCAGATCCCGCTTGACCCGGCCACTGGCCAGGTCGTCAACGGCGACATTCGCGTCCAGACGACACGGGTGCTCGACTCGATGGGGGAATTACTGCGGGCCGGCGGCGCCGAGTTCCGCCATGTCGCCCGCACCACGATTTTCCTCGCCGACCTCGCCGACTTCGCAGTGGTCAACGAAATTTACGCCACGTATTTCTCGCAACCGTATCCGGCGCGAGCGACGGTGCAGGTGGCGCGCCTGCCGCGCGACGTGCGGGTCGAAATCGACGCCATCGCGGTTATCGCGTAGCGCTTCGCTCCACTCCTAGCACCCCCTCGACGCCCCGGATCGACTTGATCACCCGTTCGAGGTGTTTCACGTCCTGGATTTCCACCGTCATATCGATGCGGGCCTGGTGATCTTCGGCGCGGGCGGTCGCCTCCAGATTGATGATGTTGGTATTGATGTCCGCGATCCGCGAGCTCAATTCGGCGATCATCCCCTTCCGATCCTCCACCTGCATCGTCAAGCGCACGGTATACGGCGCCACGTCGGTGCCCTTGTCCCACTCGACCTCGATCCGCCGCTCGGGGTCGTATTGAAGATTCAGCACGTTCGAGCATTTCTCGGAATGGACCGACACGCCTTTGCCACGCGTGATATAGCCGATGATCTTTTCGCCGCGGATGGGATTGCAGCAGCGGGCGCGAAAGACCATCAGGTCATCGATGCCGCGGACGACAATCCGATCGGTGGTCGCTGCGGTCGGCGTCAACGCCCGTTTGACCGCCGACACCACCGGGTGATCGGGGACCTTCTCCTTGAGCTCGCCTTGCGGCACCAGCTTGTCGAGGACCTGCCGGACTGAAACCTTGCCGTAGCCGATCTGCGCGAACAGTTCGTCGTTCTGAAAGCCGAACTCGTGCGCGACCTTGGCCAGCCGCTCGGGATCGAGCAGCTTGGTCATATTCAAATCGTAACGGCGCGCTTCTTTCTCGACCAACTTGCGGCCAAGCTCAATCGACCGCTCCTTTTCCTCGGCCTGAATCAGGTGCTTGATGCGTTGCCGGGCGCGTGAGGTCGCGGCAAAGTTCAGCCAGTCGCGGCTCGGCTTATGGCCGACGGTGGTCAGGATCTCCACGATGTCGCCGTTTTTCAGCTTGGTGCGCAGGGGCACCATCCGCCCATTGACCCTTGCGCCGACGCATTGATGACCAACGTCGGTGTGGATCGAATACGCGAAGTCGACCGGTGTCGACCCCCGCGGCAAGACCTTGACCTGGCCGCGCGGCGTAAAAGTGTAGACCTCCTCGGGGTATAGGTCGATCTTCAGGTTGGCGAGAAATTCCTGCGGGTCACGAACTTCCTGCTGCCACTCGAGGAGCTGTCGTAACCACTGGAAATATTGCTCGTCGCGTCCGGCACCGACCCGGCCCTCCTTGTATTTCCAATGCGCCGCGATGCCTTCTTCGGCGCGGCTGTCCATCTCCTCCGTGCGAATCTGCACCTCGAAGGGAAAGCCATGGTCACTGATCACCGACGTGTGCAGCGACTGGTAGCCATTGGGACGCGGCATCGCGATCAGGTCTTTGATCCGTCCGGGGACCGGCGACCACGTCTGGTGAATGATCCCCAGCGCTGCATAACAGTCTTTGACGCTTTGCGTGACGATGCGCAGCGCGACGAAGTCATAGACCTGCTCGAGATCGATCTTCTGGCGTTTGAGTTTCAGCCAGATGCTGAACAGCCGTTTGATCCGCCCGTCGATGCGAATCACCGGGACCTGGGCATCCTGCAGCTTGGCGCGAATCTCGGCGAGGAGGTCCTCGATGACGCCTTCGGTCGCGCGGCGCTTCCCCTCAACGCGGGTGTGCAGCGACTCATAGGCCGTCGGCTCGAGATACTTGAACGACAGCTCCTCGAGCTCGTTCTTCATCTTGGCCATGCCGAGGCGATTGGCGATCGGCGCGTAAATGTCCAGCGTCTCCTGCGCCGTGCGCACGCGACGGTCGTCGGACATGTACTGCAGCGTCCGCATGTTGTGCAGACGGTCGGCGAGCTTGACCAGGATGACGCGGATATCGTCGACCATGGCCAGCAGCATCTTGCGGAAATTCTCGACCTGTCGTTCTTCGCTGGTCGAAAACTCCGGCATCGTGCTGATCTTCGTGACCCCTTCGACGATGTGCGCGATCTCGTCGCCAAAGGTCGCCCCGATCCGCTCGATGGTGGTCAGCGTATCTTCGACGACGTCGTGCAACAGTCCGGACGCGACACAGACGACGTCCAGTTTCATGTCGGCGAGAATATCCGCGACCTCGAGTGGATGCACCAGGTAGGGCTCGCCCGAGTGGCGCACCTGTCCCTTGTGCTCGAGGGCCGAAAACACATAGGCCCGCCGGAGCAACTCGAGGTCGGCGTCGGGGCTGTAGCCCCGGACCTTCTCCAGCAGGTCCTCGAATCGAATCATGCGTGCCGGTGTCTAAACCTTTAAGGGCCCAGGGATCAGGCCCTGGGCGTTCCAGGAATTCCGGGTGAGCCCTGGGGCCTGATCCCTGGGACCTGATGATGATAGGGGTCGAGGTTGCGAGGGGTCAAGAAACGAGGCTATACTCGCCCCTCTTAAGGGCTCTTGGACAGGTCCTATTAGGTCAACGTTCGCTGGAATTTCTGGGGGAAATGATGAAGATCGGGTCTTCGACCGCCCGCGTAGTCTGTGTGCTCGGGCTGGGTGTCGCACTGAGCGGCTGCGGCTACATGAATGAAATTCGCGCCAAGAAAGTCAGCAAGGACGCCAACGCGCTCTATGCCAAGAGCGATTGGCGGGCTGCTGCCGCCAAGTACGAGGAAGCGATCCAGTTGTTTCCGGAAAACGGCGATCTGTATTTCTACCTCGCCAACTCGTACGACAACATGTATCGCCCGACCCGAAAAGGCGAGGCGAATAACGACTCGTATCTCGAAAAGGCCATCGCCAACTACAAGCTGGGCGCCGAGCAGGCCGACACGCCGATCGTCAAGCAGCGCTCACTGCAGTACCTGGTCAATGCCTACGGGCCGGACAAGTTGAACGACCCGACCCAGGCCGAACCGGTGGTCAAGGCGATGATCGAGCTCGAACCGACCGAGCCAACCAACTATTTCGCGCTCGCCAAGATCTACGCCGATTCAGGCGAATACGAACTGGCCGAGCAGACCTACCTCAAAGCCAAGGAAGTCAAGCCCAACGATCCGGCGGTGTATATGCAGTTGGCGGGTTACTACAACAGCCAGGGTGAATTCGAGAAGACGATCGGCGCCGTGGAAGAACGCACTCGCGTCGAGCCGAACAACCCCGAGGCCTTCCAGACGCTGGCCACCTACTACTGGGACAAGGCCTACCGTGACTTCCGTTTGAGCGACAAGCAAAAGATGGATTACGTGCTCAAGGGCATCCAGGCGACCGACAAGGCCATCGAGATCAAGAGCGACTACATGGAAGCGATCGCCTACAAGAATCTCTTGCTCCGCCTCCAGGCCAACCTCGAGAAGGAGCCGGCCAAGCAGCAAGCCCTGCTGCGTCAGGCCGACCAGCTGCGCAACCGGGCCGAGGAACTCCGCAAGCAGAAGGCTGCCGGCACGCAATAATCCGGTCGTCGGCTTAGCACAATCAGGGGCCGTTCCGCACTGCGGGACGGCCTTTTTTTCGTTTACCCATCCGTAACGGGCGGGTGATATCTTCAATCGTTCCAGCGCCAATGGTGCCGACCGCACCGGCCATCCCGACGCCCAACGAATACGAGAGGACTGCGATGATAGAGACCCACGCCGTGGTGAGAGCCGCTTGCCGGAGGCTTGCCTTGATAACGCTATGCGGACTGTTGTGGCCGACCGGGCAGGTGCTCGCGCAGGGCGTCACCACCGGTCAGATCTCGGGGGTGGTGACCGACGCCAAGCAGCAGCCGATTGCCGGGGCCAGCGTCATCGCGATTCATGAGCCATCCGGGACGAGCTACGAAGCCACGAGCCGCGCCGACGGACGGTTTTTCGTCCCCAACATGCGCGTCGGCGGACCCTACACCGTGATGGTGACCTACGTCGGGGCCGGCACCGCGTTCGAACCGCAGACGCAGCAGGACGTCATGGTCAATCTCGGGGTCGCCACTGATCTGCCGATTACTGTGCGTGCGATTTCGGTCCAGGAAACTGTGACCGTCACTGCGCAATCCGACACCGTCTTCAGCTCGGCCCGCACCGGCGCGGCGACGTCAGTAAGCCGCGCCGAGTTGGCGACGATCCCGACCGTCTCCGGGCGTATCAACGACATCACCCGCCTCACGCCGCAAGCGAGCGGTATGTCCTTCGGTGGCCAGGACAATCGCCTCAACAACATCACCGTCGATGGGTCTTACTTTAATAACTCGTTCGGCTTGGCGGGCGCTCCCGGCGAGCGTA
Organism: Vicinamibacterales bacterium; assembly: GCA_035575715.1. Lineage (GTDB taxonomy): Bacteria > Acidobacteriota > Vicinamibacteria > Vicinamibacterales > UBA2999 > JACCSI01. The sequence continues at coordinate 69,221 of DATLXN010000006.1, forward strand.
CCGGCGTCGCGCCGATTTCCCTCGAAGCAATCGAACAGGTCCAGGTCAATGTCGCGCCGTTTGATGTCCGCCAAGGCAACTTTGTCGGCGCCGGCGTCAACACGGTCACCCGGAGCGGGACCAATCGTTTGACCGGGTCGGTCTTCCACCGGTTCCGCAATAACGACTTTGTCGGCACGGAAGCTGCCGGACTGCCCTTCAACCCGGGGTTGTTCAATTTCCGCAACACCGGCGGGTGGGTGTCCGGCCCAATCATCAAGAATCGACTCTTCGCGTTCGGCAACTACGAGAACGAAAGGGATTCGCGGCCGTTGACGACCTTCACGGCCAACGCCGGGGGCGAAACGGTCGGCGGCCAGAAGACACGGGTGCTGTCCTCAGACCTCGCGCAAATCAGTGCCCTGCTGGCGCAGCGGTTTCAGTACGAAACCGGACCCTTTGAAAACTACGACGACCTGACCCCGGTCAAGCGCTTTCTACTGCGCAACGACGTGAACCTCGGCAACAACAACAAGGTCAGCTTCCGCTATAACCACCTCGATTCGAGCACCGATGTCGGGATCTCCGGGTCGACGTCGGCAGGATTTGGTCGCGGTTCGGGCACCACCAACTTCCTCAGTTTCCAGAACTCCAACTATCAGATTCTCGAGAACATCCGGTCGGGCATCGGCGAATGGAACTCGATCCTCGGTTCGAGCATGTCGAACAGCCTGATCATCGGCTATACCAAGCAGGACGAAAGCCGCGCCTCGCGTGGCTCGGTGTTCCCGCTGGTGGATATCTTCGAGAGTGGCCAGTCGTACACGTCGTTCGGCTCCGAGCCCTTCACGCCGAATAACGAACTGCGCTACAACACCTTTCAGTTGCAGGACAACTTCACCCGCTTCGGGAACAAGCACTCGCTGACGTTCGGCGTCAGCCTTGAGCGGTATGAGTCGGCAAACGTGTTCTTTCCGGTATCTCAGAGCGCCTACGTCTACAACTCGCTCAACGACTTCTACACCGACGCCAACGACTTCGCAGCCAATCCGAATCGCACGGTCTCGCCAGTCACTCTGCGTCTCTTTCAAGTGCGCTACATCAATATCCCGGGGCTCGACAAACCGGTCCAGCCGCTCGAAGTCCTCTACGGCGGCGCCTATGCCCAGGACGAGTGGCGACCCAATTCGCGGATGACGGTCACTGCCGGCTTGCGCCTCGATGTCCCGAAGTTCGGCGAAACGGGTTTCGCCAACAGCAATGCTGACAGTCTGACCTTCCGTGATGAAAACGGGCAAGGCGTGCAATATTCCACCGGCGCGCTGCCCGACCCGACAATCCTGTGGTCGCCGCGCGTCGGCCTCAACTGGGACGTCTTCGGTACGCAACGGACGCAGGTCCGCGGCGGCACCGGCATCTTTACCGGCCGCCCAGCCTATGTCTGGATCTCGAATCAGATTGGGAACACCGGAGTCCTGACCGGTTTTGAGGAGGTCGGCCGCGTCGGCGGTACGACGACCCGACCATTCAGTCCGGATCCCAACCGCTACAAGCCCGCCAATGTCACCGGCGCCCCGGCCCCCAGCTATGAATTGGCCCTTACCGATCCGGATTTCAAGTTCCCGCAAATCTGGCGCAGCAACGTCGCTGTCGACCATCGCCTGCCGTGGAAGATCACCGCGACTGGCGAATTCCTCTATAACAAGGACGTCAACGGCGTCTATTACATCAACGCCAACCTGCCGGAGGCGCAGACGACCTTCGCTGGTGTCGACAACCGGCCACGGTGGACCAACAATCGCATTCACGCGAATATTCCGAACGCGACGGTGCTGAAGAATCAGAGCGTCGGCTCGTCATGGAACCTGGCTGGCACGTTGGCCAAGACCACCACCTTCGGCCTGGCAATGCGCGGCGCCTACAGCTACAACCGGTCGCGAAACACGGTCGACCCCGGGTCGGTGGCATTCGGTTCATGGAGCAGCAACCCCCATTCCGGCGATCCCAACAACCCGGGCGTCGCCAACTCGACGCCGTTCGGAGGCTCATTGGGACATCGCGTCTTCGCCCTGGTCTCCTACAATAAGCGGTGGGCGCGCTTCGGCGGCACGTCGATTTCGATGTTCTACGAAGGTCGCAATAACGGCAATACCCACTACACCTTCGCCACCGACATGAATCGCGACGGCGGATCGGGCAACGACCTGGTCTACATCCATCGTGACGTCTCGGAGATGAACTTCGTGGAGTTCAGGCACACCAATGGTCGCGTCTTTTCCCCAGCCGAACAGGCGCAGGCGTGGAATGCGTTCATCGAACAGGACGAATATCTGCGTAAGCGTCGCGGCCAGTACGCCGAGCGCGGCGCGGTGCTGCTACCGTTAGTGCATCGTGCCGACCTCAGCGTCACGCAGGACATCTTCGCGAACATCGCGGGCCGCCGCAACGGGTTCCAGGTTCGCGCCGACATTCAGAACTTTGGCAACTTGTTGAATAGTGACTGGGGGGTCGGGCAACGATTGATTCGCAATCAGGTGCTGACCAATCCTGGCGTTGACGCGGAGGGCCGCCCGACCTACCGAATGGTGGTCGTCAACAACGAACTGCTAACCAGATCCCTGGAGACGACGACCTTCTCGTCCGACGTGTTCAGTTTCCTGATCAGCCTGCGCTACACGTTCAACTAAACGACGGTCGCCAGAAACAGCCCAGGTACGGTCACTTGAAATAGGTGAGTAACCCGGCCATTGCTCCGAGTTGCGAGATCCAGAACACAAACGACCATCGGAGATTCTCGACACGCATCGCGGCAAGTTCTTTGGTGACGTCAACCCGCAGTGTCGAAATCTCCTGCGTCAGGCGGGCGTCGAATCGCCTCCCGACGGCTGACAGTACATCGTCGTGCCACTCTCGTCCTGATGTGAAGACCATGTCCGCAAGTGCCTCCGTGCCTTCGTCTCCCAGCCGTTGCCGCAACGCGGGTACTACGCGCAGCCGCTGCATCGCATCCTTCTTTCCGACCTCGAGACGACGATGCCATCGTCGTGGCTTGAAATCAAGTGCTACCTCAGCCCGGTCCTGGGGCCGCAGTGTCGAAGGGTAAGGCGCGGCCGCGCGTCAGCGGCGCATCAAACCGGTCAGCTCCTTCACGAATTTGGCCGCGACCCGCGCCGTGAGGTCACGGACGTCGTTGCCCGGGTTGTACTCCACGACGTCGGCGCCGATCACCGGGATCTTGATCGCATTCAGGACCTCGAGAACGTCACGCACGGTGAGACCGCCGGGTTCGGGGTGTGACAGTCCTGGCGCCAGCATCGGTTCGAGCACGTCGAGGTCGAGCGACACGTAAACCGAGCCGCGCAGGCGGCCGATCACGGGTATCGCATCTCGCCAGCGTTCGGCGCCCAGGGTCTCGACGCCGAACTTGCTCGCCTGCGCCCGTTGATGCGCCGTCAACGTGCGAATACCAACCTGAATGATCCGCGCCGCGAGCCGCTCCTCGCTGATCCGCGCGAACGGACAGGCGTGGGAGTAGCGGTCCCCGTCGAATTCATCGTAGAGGTCGCCATGCGCGTCGAAATGCACGATGGTCGGAGGCTCTGACCGAGGGCTGAATCCGCGCATCGCCGGGTAGGTGATCGAGTGATCGCCGCCGAGCAGGAGCGGTTTCTTACCGGCCTTGACGACCTCACGCACCCGCGTCTCGATGGCCATTCGCGCCGCCGCGGCGTCGCCAGAGAACACGACGTCCCCGCCATCCTCGAATACCGCGGCGTCTGCCAAATCGTCGCCGCGTTCGTTGTGCGCGTTGCTGGACGGGGACCACAGCGCTTGACGGATCAACGCCGGCGCCAGCGCTGCGCCGCGCTGAAAGGACGACGAGGCGTCCCACGGGACGCCGATCAAACTGATCATGTTCATCTTCGTACAAAAGAAAGGGCCACCGCTGACGGTGGCCCTTGGCGTGATCTGTGGTCGGCCTTACTGCGAGGCCGGTGCGCCAGCGGCGCGGCGCATACCTTCGGTGACGATACCAACTTTTTCGACACCGGCGCCCTTGCCGGCGTCGATGACTTCGACAATGTCACCATAGCGCAGGTTCGGTGCTCCCATGATGAACATCGTCTTGTCCTTGCGCTCTTCGAAGATCGCGCGCAGGCGCTCTTCGAGTTCCGGCACCGCGACGTCCTGGTTGTTGATCGAGATCTTGCGGTCGGCGCTGTAGTTCACGACGATCTGCGACACATCCAGCTGCGGGGTGTCGGTGGTCTTGGTTTCGGCCGGCAGGTTGACGTCGAGCCCGCGCTGCGACAGTGGCAACGCGGCCATGAAGATCACCAGCAGCACGAGCAACACGTCGATCATCGGCGTGATATTCATGTCGCCGTTGACTTCGAGCTTCTTGGCGGTGACGACGCGGTCGGCGCCGTGGTGCATGTGGGCGTGAGCCATTAGTTGCCTCCCCCACCGGTGGTCGTGCGTGCGCGACGTTCGGTAATCAGACCCATGTCCTCGATTCCCGCGGCGCGCAGTTCGTCCATGGCTTCCATGATCTTGCCGTATGGCGCATCCTCGTCGGCCTTGATCAAGACGATCTTGGCGGTCTTGTCTTCGAGGATGTCGGTCACGCGACGCTGCAGATCGGTATCCGGAATCGGCACACCGTTTAAATAGAATTCGCCACCCGACGTGACGGCGACCACCGTCTGGTCCTGCGTTTCCGGCTTGTCCGCGCTATTGGTGGCGGTCGGCAACCGAACCGGCGCGCCCTTCTGCAACAGCGGGGCAACGATCATCATGATGATCAGGAGAACCAGCATGACGTCCACCAGGGGCGTCACGTTGATGTCCGACTTTATGCCGCCTTTGGCACCGCCGACATCCATTGACATCGCTATCTCTCCAATCTTTCCAGTGCTACGTGCTCAGTGCTAAGTGCTGAGTGCCTTAGCACTGCGCACTTAGCATGAGCAATTCGCACTTCGCACTGAGCACTTCGCACTCAGCACTTCTGATCCTACGCGGTCTTCTTGATGAAGTAGTCGACCATTTCCGACGACGAGTTATCCATCTCGACGTTGAAATACTCGAGGCGGCCCGAGAGGTAGTTATAGAACCACACTGCCGGGATGGCGACAAACAGACCAAGCGCGGTTTCGACCAGTGCTTCGGCAATACCGGCCGACACCGCACCGATACCACCTGAGCCGGTGGTCGCAATACCGACGAACGCGTTAATAACGCCGACGACCGTGCCCAGCAATCCGACGAACGGCGCGGTGGCGCCGATGGTCGCCAGGCCCGAGATGCCCTTCTTGAGGTCATTGGAAGTCAATGCGGTCGCGCGCTGAATCGAACGGCGGACGGTGTCGAGCAAGTCTTCGCGCGACAGGTTGGCGCCGCTTTCCTGCTGGAACTGGTATTCCTGCAGGCCCGCGAGGACGACCTTGGCGAGGTGGCTGTAGCGGTATTCCTTGGAGGACGACAGCGCGATCGCTTCTTTGAGACGGCCTTCCTTGAGGTGCTTGGCCACCAGCGGCGCGTAGAGCTTCGACTGCTTCTTCGCCTGGCTGAACGTGTAGATGCGCTCGATGGCGACACCGACCGACCAGAACGACATGATGAACAGGACCGCGGCAATTGCCATTGCGGTCGGGCCCATCGATTCAAACATCTCGACGAGATCGAGGCCGCCACTCTCCTGCGCAAATGCAGGAGTGCTGATCAGCATGATTGCCATTCCCGCCACTGCGATCCGACCCACCTGAAGCTTCCGACCTTCCATCGCACCCTCCCGAAGAAGTCCGTGTTACCGATTGAAACTTGCGTCACCCGAGGCAACCCTGAGGTCGGCCTCGTTCCAAAACATGAAGACGAGAGCGTTTACTGAAGCGTGAACTGCACGGTCACCGTCATGATCACCGGCACCGGCACACCGTTGAGCAAAGTCGGTGAGAACTGCCACTGCTTGACTGCGTCGAGTGCCGCTGCGTCGAGCAGTGGGATTGAGCGAAGGACGCGCGCATTCTGCACGCCGCCATCGGGGCCAATCGTCGCCTCGATGATCACCACGCCCTGCACACGGGCCGACTGCGCGATGGGCGGATAGACCGGCGCGACGTTCTTGATCTTGGTCGGCTGCTTGATGTTGCCACCGACTCGCACTGGCTGGGTCGGCGGTGGTGGCGGAGGCGGCGGCGCCTCTGGAATGCCGCCGGTGATCCCGCCGACGACACCACCAGGGATGCCGCCTTCAACACCACCAACGCTGCGTTCGAAGCCGGCTTCGATCCCGGTTTCGGGTTTGATTTCCTTCGGCGCCTCGATCGGCGCCGCAGCCGGATTGACATCCACTTGCGGCTTCGGCGCCGCCGCCGCGGGCGGTGGCGGCGGCGGCGGTGGTGGCGGTGGCGGTGGTGCCGCTGCGACAAACGCCATCATCGATGGCGGAGTCGGCAGCACGTCGGCTGCCATCAACGGAACGATCACAATCGCCCCGACGACAACCGCCTCGAGCAACATGGTGAGCGGCACCGTGTACCACGCCTTGCTGCCCATCTTGATTGAAGGATCGACGACATCGCCGAACATGTCGCGTGGCACAAGAACCCCCTAAATGGCCTGCCTTAAATGGCAGCGCAAGATCGCCGATTATAGCGATCGTTGAAACATAGCGCCAACAAATGTGACGACGCTATCCGATACACGAGCTAACGATCCACAGCCGTACCGATTTAGACACCGGTTTTGGGAAAGTGCTCCCTGACGGGCTTCGCCTTTACTGTGGGCCGAAGCGCTAGGCGGAGGCGGCATTCTATCGACCTGACACGCATCCCGTCAACGCTCGAAGCCGCTTTTTCGATGCTTTTTCGTTTTCGTGACGAACTTTTACACATCGGTCCTAGTTTTCGATTCGCATCGCATAGAACGAGCGATACACAAACGTCGCACCGACGAGGAAAAAGAGACCAGCCAGCGCGACCGTGAGGGTCGACCCCTCGGTGCCACCGGCTAGGAAAATCCCGAGCTCAACAGCAAGAACACCGAACAACGTCGTGAACTTGATCACCGGATTCATCGCCACCGATGACGTGTCCTTGAATGGATCGCCGACAGTGTCGCCGACGATCGACGCGTCGTGCAGCGGCGTGCCCTTCATCTTCAATTCCGTTTCCACAATCTTCTTGGCATTGTCCCAGGCGCCTCCGGCGTTGGCCATGAAGATCGCCTGGAACAGGCCGAACAGCGCGATCGAGACCAGGTAGCCGATGAAAAAGAACGGCTCGATGAAGGCAAACGCCAGTGTCGTGAAGAAGATGGCGAGGAAGATGTTGAACATCCCCTTCTGCGCGTACTGGGTGCAGATCTCGACGACCTTGCGGCTGTCTTCGACCGAGGCCTTCACCACGCCGTCAAGCTTGATGTTGGCTTTGATGAATTCCACCGCGCGATAGGCGCCGGTGGTCACCGCCTGCATCGACGCGCCGGTGAACCAGTAGATCATCGACCCGCCGGCGATCAGTCCGAGCAGGAACGGCGGATGGAGAATCGACAATTTCTCCATGCCGACCGTCAGGCCCTGGGTCAGTCCCATGATGATCGCAAAGATCATCGTCGTCGCGCCGACCACCGCGGTGCCGATCAGCACCGGTTTGGCGGTTGCCTTGAACGTGTTGCCGGCACCGTCGTTTTCTTCGAGCAGTTCCTTCCCCACAGCGAAATTCGGTGAGAAGCCGAAATCCCGCTGCAGTTCCTGTTCGATGCCGGGAATCTCTTCGATCTGCGACAGTTCGTAGACCGACTGTGCGTTGTCGGTGACCGGGCCATACGAATCGACCGCAATGGTGACTGGGCCCATGCCGAGGAAACCAAACGCGACCAGGCCGAACGCGAAGATGGCCGGCGCGAGCATGATGCCGTCCAGGCCCATCAGCGACACGAAGTAGGCCACCGCCATCAGCGCCATGATCGTCAGGCCGAGCCAGTAGGCGCTGAAATTGCCGGCGACCAGGCCTGACAGAATATTGAGTGAGGCCCCGCCCTCTCGAGACGAGATGACCACCTCACGGACGTGCCGCGAGTGGGTCGAGGTGAACACCTTGACGAACTCCGGGATGATCGCGCCGGCCAACGTGCCGCAGGTGATCACGGTCGAGAGCTGCCACCACAAGTCGCTGTCGCCCGCCAGCGTCGGAATCAGCAGGTACGAGAGCACGTAGGTCAGCACCACCGAGACGATCGAGGTGAGCCACACCAGCGACGTCAGCGGCGCTTCGAAGTTCATCTTGGTGGCGCCGGCATACTTGCCGGTCGCGATCGCGTTGTTGACCAGATAGGACCCCGCCGAGGCCAGCACCATCATCACGCGCATCATGAAGATCCAGACCAGCAGCTGCACCTGCAGCAAGGTCTGCGTGTCGGGGTCGGGATGCCGGACGGCGAGCATGATGAACGAGATCAGCGCGACACCGGTGACGCCGTAGGTTTCGAACCCGTCCGCGGTCGGTCCGACCGAGTCGCCGGCGTTGTCGCCGGTGCAGTCGGCAATCACCCCCGGATTGCGCGCGTCGTCTTCCTTGATCTTGAAGACGACTTTCATCAAGTCCGAACCGATGTCGGCGATCTTGGTGAAGATGCCACCGGCGATTCGCAGCGCCGCGGCGCCGAGCGACTCACCGATCGCGAAGCCGAGGAAGCAGACGCCGGCATACTCGCCGGGAATGAATAACAAGATGGCGAGCATGAACAGCAGCTCGACCGAGATCAGCATCATCCCGACGCTCATGCCGGCTTGCAGCGGAATGTCGCATACCGGGAAGGCCTTGCCGCGCAAACTGGCAAACGCCGTGCGCGAATTCGCCAAGGTGTTGATTCGGATGCCGTACCACGCGACGCCGTAGCTGCCGGCGATGCCAATCAGACTGAAGACCAGGATGATCGCGATGCGTGACGCGGGGAAGCCAATCAGCGCGAAGTAGGCGACGATGACCGCACCGATAAAGACCTCGAGGATCAGCAAGAACTTGCCCTGCTGAATCAGGTAGGCCTTGCAGGTCTCATAAATCAGCTCGGAGATTTCGGCCATCGAGCGATGCACCGGCATCCGCTTGACCGCGGCAAAGGTCCAGGCTCCGAAGAGCAGACCGAGGACACACACCACCAGGCCGGAAAGCAGGATCTGGTGACCGGTCATGCCCAGGAAGTCGCCCTGATTCAGGTCGGGCAGGTGAATATTCACCTCGCCGCCAGGGATGTGTTGCACGTCGTCCTGGGTGCCGACGATCGCCGGTTGTTGAGCCCAGGCCACGGGAGCTGTGGCGAGCGCCAGGAGTATCGCCAGGACGAGTTGGCGCATCAGATCGCCAGATCGCGAGATCGTCAGATCGCCAGATTCAGTCTGTCTTTTCGGTGTTGTCATATGGTGTCGAAGTCAGCCGGTTCGGTAATGCCATGCCACCCGTCAGGAAGATCCGGATACCTTCCTGAACGGTTACGTCTGGATAACTTGCTTGCTCTCGCGGGTAAACGACGACGTCACCGAGATACAGGTGATTGGTCGGCACATACACCGCGATCACGGACTCCGCGCCCCGCCCGCGATCGATCGTGAACTCTTTCGTGAGAAACCCGAGGATCAATCCCCGTCGCGGGTCTTCCACGATGACCACCTTCTTGAAGCCGGCGTCGTTGTCGGGCGAAAAAGCCGCCACCAACTGCTTGACCGGCGCGTAGATGGTCTTGAACACCGGCACCTGCAGCAGGTAGTACTCGCCTCGCTGCAACACCCGCTTGCCAAACACGTTGGTCGCCAACGCGCCGACCATCAGGATGATCGCGCCGGTAATCAGCACGCCCAACCCGGGGACGCGGCGACCGAGCACGCGCTCGGAGATCGGTTCGCTCACGCCGTCGACGACCTGAAAAATCCACACCAGCGCCGCGACACTGATAATCAGCGGCACGGTGACGAAAAACCCGGTGATGAAGCTACGTCGAAGCCATGACATGGTCTACCGCGTCAGCAGCCACGCTACGGTTACCGCCGATAGCGCGAAGCGATAGTACGCGAACACGGCCAGCGAATGGTTGGCCAAATAGCGTAGAAAAAACTTAATCGTCAGGTACCCGACGACCCCGGAGACGACTAGGCCGACCGCTAACAGGGTCACCGGCAGGCCGTCAGTGCCCACCTCGCGCATCATCAGGGCTTCGCGCGCCGCCGCCGCAAACACCGCCGGCAGGCTCATCAGGAACACGAATCGCGCCGCCCGTTCGCGCCGCAGCCCCAGCAGCAGCGCCAATGTCAAAGTCGCGCCAGAGCGCGAAATGCCGGGTATCAAGGCTAACGCCTGCGCACAGCCGATCGCGACCGCCTCGCCGTAGCCGATCGCATGCTCGTCACGGGTCTGCGCCCCGAGCCGCTCCGCGATAATCAGGCCGATCCCGCCGATCGCCAGCGTCACCGCAATCACGGCCGGCGACCGGACCGCCTCGAGCGCCTCGCCAAACAGCAGCGCGACGACGACAATCGGGACGGTGCCGGCGAGGATCAGTCTGACCATCCGCTCGCGGGCACCGTCACGACCACTCAGGGCGCCCGGTAACGCCGCGGTCATCTCAATCAGATCGCGCCGAAAGAAAATCGCCACCGCGAGAAACGTGCCGACGTGACACGCGATGTCGAAGGCCAGACCAAAGCGGCCGGCATCCCAACCAAAAAACGCCCGCGCAAGAATCAGGTGGCCTGAGCTCGAGACCGGCAGGAACTCGGTGAGTCCCTGCACGACGCCTAACAGTGCGGCCGCCAGCAGATCCACAGCCGGCGGTACTAGGACGCTGTACGCCCGCCGGCGGCGGGTTTGCTGGAGGCCGCGGCCCGGGCTTTCGCTTGCTTGCCACTCAGGATGATCGCAATCGCGGCGGCAATGAACACCGTGGAGTACGTGCCACTGATGATCCCCACCAGCATCGTAAACGCAAAGCCCTCGAGCACTTCACCGCCGAAGAGATAGAGCGCCAGCACCGCCAGGAAGGTGGTTCCGGCGGTGATAATCGTTCGGCTCAACGTCTGATTGACGCTGGTGTTGACGACTTGTTCGAGCGACTCGCGCCGCATGCCGCGCAGGTTTTCGCGCACCCGATCGAAGATCACGATGGTGTCGTTCACCGAGTAGCCAGTGATGGTCAGAATCGCGGCGACGATGTTCAGCGACAGGTCGTAGCCAAAAAACATCAGAAACGCCAGCGTCACCAGAATGTCGTGCAGGGTCGCGGCGATCGCCCCGATGGCGAAGGCAAACCGGAACCGCAGACCGATATAGATCGTGATGCCGACAATCGACGCCAGCGTCGCGTAAATCCCTTTGAGCTGCAGATCGCGTCCAACCACCGGACCCACCGCGTCGCGTTGAAGAATTTCGAACTTGCCGATGTTGGCCGCCTGCAACGCGTCGACGACCGCCTGGCCGCCGCCCTCGAGATCGCCCGATTCATCGGCGATCTGCGGCAGACGAATCAGCCACGAGTTGTCGGCCGCGTCGCCGTAGGGCTGGATCACCTTGTCGACCTGGACGCTGTTGATCGCGCCACGCACCGCGTCTTCGCCGACCGTCTGTTCGAACTTGACCAGCAGCAAGGTGCCGCCGGAGAAGTCGATGCCGAGCGGCACACCGCGTGTCGCCATGACGCCGAGGCCGGCAAGAATCACCAGCGACGACAACGCAAGTGCGTGCCAGCGCCAGCGGATGAAATTGAAGTTAGGGTTTTTCAGGAAGTCCATGGACTAGATGCTCAGCTTCGTGACTTGCCGACGCGACAGCACCAACTCGAACATGGTGCGCGACACGAAGACGGCGGTAAACACGTTCGACAACAGGCCGATGGTCAGCGTGGTGGCAAACCCGCGGATCGGGCCGGTGCCGAACTGAAAGAGAAACGCCGCCGCGATCAGCGACGCGACGTGCGTGTCAAGAATGGTCAGGAAGACGCGGTCAAAGCCGGCTGCGACCGCTTGCCTGACGCCCTTGGCGGTCTGCAGTTCTTCTTTGATGCGCTCGAAGATCAACACATTCGAGTCAACACCCATGCCGATGGTGAGGATGAAGCCGGCAATCCCCGGCAGGGTCATGGTTGCCCCGAGGTAGGCCATCAAGCCGAGCAACACGATCAGGTTAACCACGATCGAGGTCAGCGCATTGAGACCGGAGAGCTTGTAATAAAACACCAGGAAGACCATCACCAGCAGCAGGCCCCCGATCGCCGCGGTGACCCCGGAGCGAATCGATTCTGCGCCGAGCGTCGGTCCGACCGTGCGCTCCTCGAGGTAGGTCAGCGTCGCCGGCAGCGCACCGGACCGCAAGACCAGGGATAAGTCGGTGGCTTCCTGCTGCGCAAAGTTGCCCTGGATAATGCCTTCGTCAGTGATTCGATCGTTAATCGTCGGCGCCGAGAAGACGCGGTTGTCGAGGACGATGGCGAGCTGGCGATTGATGTTGGCCTGGGTGAAGGCGCCCATCTTGTTGGCGCCTTCGTTGTTCAGCGAGAAGCTGACCGCCGGACGGCTGTTCTGATCCAGCGACGGCCGTGAATTGCGCAAGTCACGCCCGGTGACGGCGGGGACGCGGCGCACCACGTAATAGACGGTGCCCGGCCGCTCGCCCGGCGCTGCCGGCGCGGTGCCTGGCATGATCTGCAGGTCCGGCGGGACGTTGTTGCTGTAGGCGGTGCGCGCTGCGGCTTCGTCTGGAAACGGCCCCTGTTCGACCAGCTTGAGTTCGAGCATCGCGGTCGATCGGATGATCTGCTTGGCCCGCGCGACGTCGGTCACGCCGGGCAACTGCACGAGAATCTGGTTATCTTCGCTGTGCCGCGCGATCACCGGTTCGGCGACGCCGAGCTCATTGACGCGACGGTCGATGGTCTGCAGCGCCTGGGTCACCGAGTCGTCACGCAGCTGCGCGGCGATGTTCGGCTTCAACGCGAAGGTGTGCGACCCGGCGCCGGGCGAGCGGTTGTAGATCAGCTCGATATCGGTGAGCAGGCCGCGGAACGTTGCGTCCTGTTCAGACGGCACGCCATCAACCCGAAATTCGTTGGGACTGACCACGCTGACCGTGCCCGGAACGGCGGCCGTCTTGAGTGCTTCACGCAGGCGATCCGCAGTCGTCTCCGTCTCCACTTTGACCGCATCGTCGGTCTGCACCTGCATGACCAGGTGCACGCCACCTTTGAGGTCCAGGCCAAGACGGATTTTCTCGTCGGGAGGATAAAACGCGAAGACCGACAGCGCCACGACGGCGACGATGATGAGGAGCTTCCAGCGGAGGTTTTTCGCCATGTTCAAATTACGCGCTCGACGGATCGACCACCGGCGCCTGCCCCTGGTAGCCGACAATTGCATTGCGTGCCACTTCGAGACGGACGTTCTGCGCCACCTGCAGCTGCACCGACTCGTCCGTCAACTTGGTGATAGACCCGTACAGGCCGCCCGTGGTGATGATGCGGTCGCCTACTTTCAGCGCGCTCAAAAACTCCTGCACCTTCTTCTGCCGACGTTTCATCGGCAGCAGAATGATGAAGTAAAAGATGGCAAGCACCAGCACGAACGGAACGAGCTGGACCAGAGGATTCCCGGAAGCCATCATGAAGTTAGGGAGCGGCGGGAAAAGGTCCGATGCATAGATTGTCGGAACTTTTCGAACGTGCCAAACGCTATAGCGTCCCTAATCCCCTTCATCGTGTCAAGGTAAAAGTAGAGATTATGAAGCGTATTCAGCGTGCTTCCGACAATCTCGCCGGCCAGGAAAAGATGGCGCAAATAGGCCTTGGAGAAGTGCTGGCAGGTGTAGCACGGACAGGCGGGATCGGGCGGCGAATCGTCTTCAGCAAAGCGCGCATTCTTGATGTTGACCAGGCCCTTGCTGGTGAACAGCTGGCCGTTACGGGCATTGCGGGTCGGCATCACGCAGTCGAACATGTCAATGCCGCGCGCCACGCATTCCACTAGATCGATAGGAGTCCCGACCCCCATCAGGTAACGGGGCTGGTCGGCCGGCAGCAACGCCGCGGTGAGTGCGACCGTTTGATACATCTGCTCGGCGACCTCGCCCACGCTCAACCCCCCAATCGCATAGCCTTCGAATCCCACCGCGACGGTCAGCTCGGCGCTGCGCATACGAAGCGCCGGCGAAACGCCGCCTTGCACGATGCCGAACTGCGCCTGGCCGGGATTGGTGACAACGACCCCGGCCACGTCGTGATTGCGCAGCGCTTTGAGGCGGTTGCGACAGCGGGCGGCCCAGCGAGCGGTCAGTTCGAGCGACGTCGCCAGCACCTCGTCGGTCGACGGCAGCGCCGGACACTCGTCGAGGACCATCGCGATGTCCGACCCCAGCTGCGCCTGGATATCGACGGCCCGCTCGGGGGTCAACGCGTAGGCGCTGCCATCGAGATGGGAGCGAAAGTGCACGCCGTCTTCGCTCAACGTCCGCCGCGAAGCCAGGCTGAAGACTTGATAACCGCCGCTGTCAGTCAGGATCGGCCGCGACCAGCCCATGAAGCGATGCAGGCCACCACGTCGCGCGATGAGGTCATCGCCCGGTCGCAAATAGAGGTGATAGGTGTTGCCGAGAATGATCGCGGCGCCGACCTCCTCGAGGTCGCGCGGCGTCATCGCCTTGACCGTGCCCTGTGTGCCGACGGGCATGAAGACCGGGGTTTCGATTGAGCCGTGCGGCGTGGTCAAGCTGCCCCGGCGAGCAAGACCGTCCTGGTGAGTCACTGTAAAGGTCATCTTGGGGCCGGTCTGACACGCCGGCTCCCGCAGAATACTTGGAGCGGGCAGGGTGAGACGGGCCGGTTTATTATCGCGAGGTGAAGAAATTACGGGTTGGGGTGATTTACGGCGGGCGTTCCGGTGAACATGAAGTGTCGGTCGCCTCAGCCGCGTCGGTGATTAAACATCTCGACCGTAGCCGGTATGAGCCGGTGGCGATTCGCATCGAGAAGGACGGCCGCTGGACTATTGCCGACCGGCCACCGACGGCGATTTCCGCCGCGGAAGTGATTGAGCAAGCCAAGCTGTCGAGCGGGCGCGGCGCCCGTCCTGGCCGCGAGACGTTGCTGGTCGCGCATCCGAGCGAGGACACGCTGATCACTATTGAGCGTCGTCCGGCGCCTGGTGCGAGCGGATCGGATGTCGAGCAGGCGGTGGTCACCGGGCTCGGCCTCGACGTGGTCTTTCCCGTGCTGCACGGGCCCTACGGCGAAGACGGGACGGTGCAGGGCCTGCTCGAACTGGCCAACGTGCCCTACGTCGGCCCCGGGGTGATGGCGTCGGCGGTCGGGATGGACAAGTCGGCGATGCGCACGATGTTCAAGGCGCAAGGGCTGCCCGTCGCTCCATGGAAGACGTTCACCCGCCGCGACTGGGACCGCGATGCGGCCGGAGTGCAGACCACTGCGCTCGCGCTTGGCCTGCCGGTGTTTGTCAAGCCGGCCAATCTGGGCTCGAGTGTCGGGATTTCGAAGGTCAAGACGCCAGACGCATTAGCGGCGGCAATCGAGCACGCGTTGGAATTCGATCGCAAGATCGTGATCGAAGCGGGGATCCCCGATGCGCGCGAGATTGAATGCGCCGTGCTCGGCAACGACGACCCCGAAGCGTCGATCGCCGGGGAAGTGATTCCCGCGCGCGAGTTCTACGACTACGAAGCCAAGTACCTCGACGAAGGGTCGCGAACGGTGATCCCCGCAGAGATTACCGCCGAGCAGCTCGCCACCGTGCAGCGACTCGCGATCGAGGCCTTTCGCGCGGTCGATGCGGCGGGAATGTCGCGCGTTGATTTCCTGCTCGCACGCGGGACCGGGGCTATTTACCTCAACGAGATCAACACCATCCCCGGCTTCACGACGATCAGCATGTACGCCAAGATGTGGGAGGCCAGCGGCGTCCCCTATCCGACGTTGGTCGATCGCTTGATTGCGCTGGCGCTCGAACGCCACGCCGAGAAGCAACGCCTGCGCACGAGTCTGCTGTGACCCGCTTCGGCGTGCTGGTCATCGCCGTCCTGGCGGTATGGCCGGCGGCGCAGACTGCGCGCTCATCATCGGGCGGTTTGACCAACGCCGCGGCGATCGCACGCGCCTACGACACCATCCTCGACGCCGACTTCGACGGCGCTCGCGCCCAACTACTGACCGTTTGCCCGCCGGGGCCCGCCGAAGCCTGTCGCATGCTGTCGGCGGTCGCGTCGTGGTGGGAAATCTCCCTCGATCCGGCCAACACCGCTCTCGACGCGCGATTCTCACGGGTCGTCGAGCAGGCGATCGCCGAGACCGAGGCGTGGGCGAAGCGCGAACCGCGACGCCCCGAAGCGTGGTTTTATGTCGGCGCTGCCTACGGTGCGCGGGTGCAGTGGCGGGTGCTGCGAGAACAACGCCTGGCTGCGGCCCGCGATGGCAAGCGGATCAAGGAAGCACTGGAACAGGCACTGGCGCTCGACCCGGCGCTGCACGACGCGAAGTTCGGCGTCGGCATGTATCGCTACTACGCCGACGTGGGTCCAGCGGCATTGAAGTGGCTGCGCTGGGTGCTGCTGCTGCCGGGCGGCAATCGCGTCGAGGGTTTACGACAGATGACCGAGGCGCGCGACAGCGGACAAGTGGTCCGCGGCGAAGCCGACTATCAACTGCACCTGGCCTACCTCTGGTACGAGAAGCGTTCGCGCGAGGCACTGACGATCGTGCGCGGCTTACAGCAACGCTATCCGCACAATCCGCTGTTTCACGATATCGAAGCTGAAATCCAGGATAAGTATTTTCATGACCGCAAGGCCAGCCTCGCGACCTCGACGCGACTGCTCGCCCTGGCTGAGAGTGGCCGCGTCTATCACGCCGATCTCGCAGCGGTGACTGCGCGGCTGAACATCGCGACGCAACTGCTGGCGCTTGGCGATCGGCCGCGCGCCGATGCGATCCTCACCGCGCTGCTCGCGCAACGTCCGTCACGTCCGGCCGACGCGATCACGCGCGCCCAAACGCTGCTCGAGCGCGCGCGCTAAAGCGATCGCCTTCGCGATCCGAAACACTGCATGCCGAGTTGACTCGCGTGGGTGCTTTGCGCTTAGCGAAAAGTCGTCGTCGACCGCAAACTTTTGACAACGAACAACGCTTTGTGCTTGACATCGAGATTTTCTACCCCATAATCTACATCTGGTATGAGGGTGTAACGCTCAGACAACGGCTTGTGACGGCCTGAGACAGGCCACACACGTTCGCTGTCGCCATACGGCACGAGCCCGTCCTCTTCAGGAGAGAACAATGGCGAAGAAGGCAAAGAAGGCGGCCAAGAAGGCCAAGAAAGCAAAGAAGAAGTAAGTCTGGCCGCTCTGAACGGGGCGGTCGCTTCCGAGCACGTTCTTGAAAGCGCTGCCCCACCTTTTTTCTTGCCCTGAGCCATTTGCCAGAGGGCAACACATCGCGCGCTCGCATAACGCAGCGCGCAACGAAGCGTGAAGGAGCCGGCACGGCGCGGGCTGAGTGCCAGGCGGCAGAGGCACCGCGGTGCGCGGCTGACCTTCCGCAGTAACCCAACCTGAAGGGGGGGATTAGACCATGGCGAAGAAAGCAAAGAAAGCGGCCAAGAAGGCCAAGAAGGCGAAGAAGCGCTAACGCGTTTCTTCTCAGGGGCCAGGTTCCAAACCTGGCCCCTTCATTTTTTCTCCCCGCCGATCCAGTTCACACCATCCCACACCCGCACCGTCCGGATCTGATCCCATTGGGTCAGTCGATCGACCACCTCCATGCCGCTAATCACCCGCCCGAAGACGGTATAGCGGCCATCGAGATGCGGCTGCGGCGAATGAGTGATGAAAAACTGGCTGCCACCGGTGTCCTCCCAATCCAGCGCGACGCCCACCGTGCCGCGCAGATATGGACGCTGGTTAATCTCGTCGCGAATCGTATACCCCGGTCCGCCCTCGCCATCGCCGCGCGGATCGCCGTCCTGCGCGACGAAGTTGGGGACGACGCGATGAAACGGCGTGGCGCCGAGAAAATTTCGTCGCGTCAAAGAAATAAAGTTGGCCACCGCCCGTGGCGCGTCGAGCACCGCCAGTTCAATCTGAATCATTCCCTTCTCGGTGTCGATGTAGGCGACCGGCGATACCGTCGGGTTGATCATGGCCGTGAGTTCGTTCAATTCGGCCGGACCTGCCGCCGGCGCCGGTCGAATAGCGGACACGTCCGCCGTCGGATCGACTGTGCGGAGCAGCGCCGCGGCACGCACCCGCGTCGCCCAGTCGCGATCAGCCAGGGCGCGCGTCAGGATCGGACGCGCTGCCGCGGGGTCGAGGTCGACCAGCGCCGCCAGCATCGCCGCGCGGGCGACGTACGTCTGGTCTGTCCCGGCGCGGTCGTACGCCGCGGTCAGCGCGTCGGCGCCGCGGCGTGACTTCAACTTGGCCAGTCCGGCCGCCGCAGCCTGACGCACCACCGGATCGTCCGCGCCGAGCTGGTCCAACATGATGTCTTCAGCGTCGGCGGCGCTCGTCGCGACGAGCGCTGCGAGCGCCGCCGGCACCACCCGTTGATCGGCATCCTCCAGCATCAGCGTTAACCGCGGGTGCGCCCGCTCGGCGTCGAGTGTCCCCAGTGCGGTGGCCAACGCCGCACGCACGCTCCAATGCGGGTCCGGGTCGAGGCCAGACAGCGCGGTCATGAACATGTCCGGGTCGGTGCGCGCCAGTGCGGTCAGGGCCGCCGCACGCATTGTCGGCCAGCGTTCGGTCATGAGATCGACAAACAGCTCCGTTGCGCTCGGCGCACGCAGCTGACCGAGCGCCGTCACCGCTTCGAGCCGCAAGTTGGCATCGAGCTTTGGCGAGGTCAGGATCTTGGCGAGCGCGGGTACCGCTTCGGCGGCACCGAGTTCAGCTACCGCACGGGCCGCTTCGATCCGGACGTTGATCGGCTCGCGGTCATCGCTAATCACAGCGACCAATGGTGGGATCGCCCGCGCCTCTTTGATCACGCCAAGGCCGCGCGCCGCAAAGGCTCGGGTGACGGCGCCTTGGCCGTCGAGCAACGCCAGCAGGACCGGCCCCGCCTTCGGATCGTTGATTCGCCGAAACGCGTAGGCAATTGGCCACCAGCGGCTGATTGGCTGCCCGGAGGCATCGGTCACGACCGATAACAGGGGGTCGATCGCAGAAAGCCGCACGAGTGCGTAGAGGCCGAGCCTGACGGCTTCAACCGGCGAAGGCTTCGGATAGTCGAGGTCGTCGGGCGCAATACCACTCAGGACCCCGGCCTTGGTATGGGCCGACATCATTGCCGCAATCGCAGTCGCCGCCGGCTTGTGCCCGAGGAGTCCAAGTCCTTCAGCAGCGCGTCCCTGCACCAGCGGATCGGGATCGCTGAGCGCCGCCAGCAATGCATCGGCGGCTGACGCATTGCCGATCAAGCCCATCGCAAACGCAGCCATCTGCCGCACTTCCGGATCCGGATCGCTCGACAAGACCTTGCGGAGCGGATCGACACCGGCCGAGAGACGCGTGCGGCCGATCGCGAGCGCCGCGCGCCGCCGGATACGCGCCTCCTGATCGCGGAGCAAGAAGATCAGGTCCGGTTGTTGCGGTAGCGCAGGGGCGGCTGGCGCGATGGACTGCAGCACCCGGTCCTCTTCGAGCCGCAGGATCCAGCCCATCTTCTCTTCGAAGGTGAATTGCGGGCGCCGCTCAGGCACCACCACCGGCGGCGCGCTGGCGCAGGCGGACAGAACAATAAGAAAGAAGAAAGACGAAAAACCAAACAGCCGAAACCGGGAGCCAGTGCGTGTCGGCATGTTCTTGTTTCGTCTTCTGTCTTCCGTGTGTCGCCTGCCGTCTTCCCGCCGGCGCAATTTCAGACGGCGGGCAATGTCACGGCGCGGAGTGTGGCCTGCTCCACCCGCTCCTCGACGATGTGGACGCCAATGCCCGGTTCGGTCGGAACGGCGATGGTGCCATCTGCGGCGACTTCGACTGGCGGATCAATCAGGTCCGGCTGGTAGTAGCGTTTGCTCGCCGCAATATCACCTGGCAAGGTGAAGTTGGGCAGGCTTGCCAGATGGATATTGTGCGCACGCCCGATGCCGGTCTCGAGCATCCCGCCGTGCCACACCGGAATGTGGTGGCGAGCGCACAGGTCGTGGAGGCGGATCGACTCCTGATGTCCGCCGACGCGGCCGGGTTTGATGTTGATGATCTGGCAGGCCCCCGCGACAATCGCGTCGCGCGCGATGCGCACGGTATGAATCGACTCGTCGAGACAAATCGGCGTGCTGATCTGCTGTTGCAATGCCACATGGTCCATCACATCGTCGTAATCGAGCGGCTGCTCGATCATCATCAGTTTGTGACGGTCCAGTTTGGCGAGGTGTGCGGCATCGTCGAGCGTGTAGGCGGCGTTCGCGTCGACCATCAACGGCACGTCGCCGAAGGCGGCGCGCACCATTTCGACAGCGGCCAGGTCCCAGCCGGGTTTGATCTTGATTTTAATGCGTTGATAACCGGCGGCAAGCTCGCGCGCGACTTTTTCTTTCAGCTGATCCAACGAATCCTGGATGCCGATCGATACGCCGGAGGCAATGCGTTCGCGCGTGCCGCCCAGCACCCGACCGAGTGGCTGTTGCTGGAGCCGCGCGTAGAGATCCCACAGCGCCATTTCGACGCCGGCCTTGGCCATGTTATGGCCGCGCACCGGCCGCATCGCCGGAAAGACCTCGCGCGGATGGGTGAAGGTCTTTCCGATGACCAGCGGGGCGAGAAACTCGGTGATGATGTGCCAGCCGGTCTCGGTCGTTTCGCTGCTGTAATACGGATTGGCTTCGGCGACTGCCTCGCCCCACCCCTCCTGGCCGTCGCCTTCGACGCGAATCAGCAAGAACGTCCGGTCGTAACTACGCCCGAAACTGGTTTCGAAAAAGCTGACGAGGGGAAGGCGGCAGAGCCGCAACTCGAGTCGATCGATGCGCACTGCGTGAAGCCTCTGACTGAAAATTATATACTCCGGCTTCACGTGGCGTTCCGCTACATCGCTGTCGAAGGGCCAATTGGCGTCGGTAAAACGCGCCTGGCGGAGCGTTTGGCCACGCGGATCGAGGGCACGACGGTCCTCGAGGACGCCGACAATCCATTTCTTGCCGACTTTTACAATGAGCGGCCTGGATCGGCGTTACAGGTGCAGTTGTTTTACCTGCTCAATCGCCATCGCCAGCTCATGGGGATGCAGCAGGCCGACCTGTTCCAGCACACCATCGTGTGCGACTACCTGTTTGACCGCGACAAGATCTTCGCGTATCTGAATCTCGACGATAACGAGTTGTTTATTTATCAGCGCCTCTACGAGCTGCTGTCACGCGACATTCCGCCGCCGGATCTGGTCGTCTATCTGCAAGCGCCCTCGGAAGTGCTGTTGAAGCGGGTCACCGATCAACCGGTCGATCCCGAACGTCCCATTCCCAAACCGGACGACGAGTACCTGCGCGAATTGAACGAGGCGTATCAACACTTTTTCTTCCACTACTCGGCCACCCCGCTCCTGGTCGTCGAAACCTCGCAGTTCGATCCCGAAACCAACGACGAAGCGCTCGACGATCTGGTCAAGCAGATCAACGGCATGGGCAAAGGGACGCGGTATTACGTGCCAAGGGTGACGGGGGACGAACGACGAACCAAGAACTAAGAACGGAACACGGAAGGCGGAACGAGGAACGGAACGAAGGAGCGACTGTCTATTACCGTGGTAATATCCTTCATGCCACTTGCACATTCGAAAGTAACGGCGCAAGGTCAGGTCTCGGTCCCAGCCAAAGTCCGCCAAAGGCTGGGTGTTGGTCCTGGTTCGGTGCTCGAGTGGGACGAGGATGGTGACCGGGTCGTCGTCCGGAAGGCGGGCCGCTATTCGTCTGAAGACATCCATCGGACGTTGTTTGCGAGGGCACCGAAACCGCGCACCGTCGAGCAGATGAAGAACGGAGTCGGGCGGTATCTCAAGAAGCGCCATGCGGGCCGTTGACACCAATGTGCTGGTCCGGCTGATAACGCGAGACGACGATAAGCAGGTGGCCGTCGCCGAGGGTTTCGTTGCCAAGGGGGCATGGGTGCCGCATCTGGCAATCGCGGAGGCAACGTGGGTCCTTGCGTCCGTTTACGATCGCGGTCCTGAGACAGTCGCGACCGCTGTCGAGATGCTATTGAGCCACGAACACCTGACGGTACAGGACGCCGAAGTGGTCGCCGCCGCCGTCGCGCAATTTCGACAGAACCCCAGGGTCGGATTCTCCGATTGCCTGATGGTGGAGGTCGCTCGGAAAGCTGGTCACACTCCGTTGGGTACCTTCGACCGCGACTTGGGCAAGCTTGATGGTGCTCAGGTACTATGAATGGAACTCGCTCAAAACATTGATGATGCGCTAGGACCACCGGGACTGCAGGTTGCTGGGCTCCGCGTCTGGGTGCACGAGCAGCCCTACGCAGGCTCGGACGAGCCGTATGATGCCGATTGGCTGACAGTGACGGCCCAGTGCTCCGAAAGCGGCGCGAGCGTGCGCATTCGAGGCGCGTTTCTGACATCGTCTGCTTTCGAACGCCTGGCTGTCGGGTGTGAACAACTGCATGCACATCTAGCGGGCAGAGCGTGGCTGGCATCTGAAGAATTGAATCTGCATGTTGTGCTGGAGACCACCGACCGGTTGGGTCATCTCACAGCGGTTGTAGCGATCACACCGGACCATCTGACCCAAGAGCATCGTTTTGAGTTTCAGATCGATCAAACGTACTTACCGGAGATCGCGCAACAATGCCGAGCAATTCTGGCTCGTTATCCGAACCTGCTGCCGTTGCGGTAGAGCCTGGATCACGCAGAGAGAGTCGCGAGATCATTGAACAGTGGTTCCGGCGTCTGCGTTCCGGTCGTCGGTGGTTTCGTTCTGCTGTTCCGTTCCTGGTCCCTGCGTTCCGTCGTTCCGTTTGGCGTTCTTAGTTCTTCGTTCTTCGTTCTGCTAAGCTGCCCCGATGGCCTGGTTTAAAAAGACGCGCCAGCCGATCGCGGCGCCGGATAAAGCCAGCCGCGTGCCGGAGGGGCTGTGGGTCAAGTGCCCCGAATGTGGCGCAATCATTTACACCCGAGACCTGCCGAAGAGTCTCGGCGTCTGCACGAAGTGCACCTATCACTTCCGGCTCACGGCGCGCGAGCGCTTGCTCTACCTGTTCGACGGCGAGCACTGGGTGGAGCAGGACGCCAATCTCCGCTCCAACGATCCGCTGCAGTTCACCGACACCAAACCGTACCGCGATCGACTGACCAGCAGTCGCACCGCCACCGGGCTGCCTGACGCGGTCATCGTCGGCGTCGGGCGCATCGATGGCCGTGAGGCGGTCGTCGCGGCCATGGAATATGCGTTCATTGGCGGCAGCATGGGCGTGGTGATGGGCGAGAAGATCGTTCGCGGCGCCGAAACCGCGCTGGCGCGGCGACTGCCCTTGATTATCGTGTCCTGCTCCGGCGGTGCGCGCATGATGGAAGGGGCGCTGTCCTTGATGCAAATGGCCAAGGTGTCGGCGGGTCTGGCGCGGCTCGATCGCGCCAAGCTGCCGTACATCTCAGTGCTCACCGATCCGACGACCGGCGGCGTGACCGCGAGCTTTGCGATGCTCGGCGACCTCAATATCGCGGAGCCCAAGGCATTGATCGGCTTTGCCGGGCCGCGCGTCATTGAGCAAACGATTCGGCAGAAATTGCCCGAGGGGTTTCAGCGGAGCGAATTCCTCCTCGAACGGGGGATGCTTGATCTCGTCGTTGACCGGCGCGAACTGAAAACGACGATCGCCCGCGCGCTGCGATTCATGATGCCCGCCAATGACCCCGCGTGAGCGATTGTTCGCACTCGAACAATTCGGCATCAAGCTCGGTCTCGACAACATCTCGGTCATTCTCGGCGCCCTGCAACAGCCTCAGCAGGCGTGGCCGTCGATTCATGTCGCCGGCACCAACGGCAAGGGCTCGGTGGTGGCGATGGTCGAGCGCGGACTGCGCGCGGCGGGATACCGCACCGGCCGCTATATCTCACCCCATCTGAACGACATCGAAGAGCGTATCGCGATCGACGGCCAGCCGATCGACAGCCGGACGTTCGACAGTGCGGCCGATGATTTATTGCAGGTCGTCGACCAGCTCCGCGCCACAGGTGCGTTGACCACCGTGCCGACGTTTTTCGAGGTGACCACTGCGATGGCGTTCGCAATCTTCCGCCGACGGGCGGTCGACGTCGCGGTCATCGAAGTGGGGCTCGGCGGCCGTTTCGACGCCACCAACGTGCTGACGCCGATGGTCTCGGTGATCACATCGATCGCCTTCGACCATGAGCGCCACTTAGGGTCGACGCTCACGGCCATCGCGCGCGAAAAGGCCGGCATTATCAAACCAGGCGTGCCGGTTGTTGTCGGTCCGTTGCCCGCCGAGGCCGCGGCGGTGATCACCGCCGCAGCGACATCAGCTGGGGCGCCGCTGATCATCACCGAGGTTGATTCCTTCGGCCACCGGCCAGTGGCACTCCGAGGTCAGCACCAAACCGCCAATGCGGCGATCGCCGCGCGCACACTCGAGGTGGCGGGGGCGCACGGCTTCGCCATCGACAAGGCCCACGTCGCGACCGCCCTCGCCGACGTCGATTGGCCGGGCCGGCTGGAATGGCTTCGCACGGCAGACCACCGCTTTGTGCTGATTGACGCCGCGCACAACCCAGCCGGCGCGGCCGCCCTCGCCGCATATATCAGCAGCGAAACCGGGGCGATGCCGGTGGTCATCGCGCTGATGAAAGACAAAGACGTCGATGCCATTGTCGCGGCCCTGGCGCCGGTGGCGACGCGCTTTATCGCGACGGCAGTGCCCTTCGAACGGTGCCTCCCAGCGATCGAGCTGGCCACGCGGATCGAAGCCCTCTGTCCCGCGATGCGGGTCAACCACTGTGCCGTCCCGGACGACGCCGTCGCGACGGCGCTAGAGGAGAGCGGCCGCACGGTCGTGGCCGGATCGATTTTTCTCGCGGGCCCGCTGCGTGCACGCTTGCTTGCGCAGGGAGCGGTCCGCTATCCTTCAGAGGCCGCCCTGCCGTTTTTGCCCTGATGTCACAGCCGAGATTTTGCCGCATTTTCGTCGTGTTCTTGATCCTGGTGGCGACGCCTGCCGCGGCGCAGCTGATTCCCGGATGGGAGACCAAGCAATTCACGTTTGAGCGGATCGATGCCGACCGGATCCGCTTGATGCGCGAAGTCGAGATCAATGGTGTTGGCCCGAATGCGGGTCAGCAGATTTTCGCCGATGACCTCGAGTGGAACACCACGACCGGCGACTTCGTCGCGACCGGCAACGTCTTGCTGGTCTCGAAGACGGCGCGGTTGTCGGCCGAACGAGTGGAGTTCAACACCAAAACGGGTCGTGGCACCTTTCATACCGCGTCGGGCCTGGCCTCGTTGGGCCCGCGTGCCCTGCTCGACAAGAGCATGTTCGGCACCCTTGAACCGGACATCTATTTCTACGGCGAGACGATTGAGAAAATCGGCGACGACAAGTTCGTGCTCACCAACGGGTGGTTTACCACCTGTGTGCAGCCCACACCGCGGTGGCAGATCGTCACCGGCAAGGCGACGATCAATCTGGACGACTACGCGATGCTGCGCAACGCCGTGGTGCGGGTCAAGGATGTGCCGGTGTTCTACCTGCCGATCATGTATTACCCGATCCAGAGCGACGATCGGGCGTCGGGGTTCTTGCTGCCGACCTACGGCAGTTCGACGTTTCGCGGGTCATCGCTGAGCAATGCGTTTTTCTGGGCGATCAATCGCAGCCAGGATTTGACGGTTTTTCACGATTGGTTTGCCAAGACTGGTCAGGGCGTTGGGTCCGAATATCGCTACTCAGCCGCCCCCGGGTCCGAGGGCAACTTTCGCGCCTACTGGCTCAACGAAAAAGAAGGCGTGTTTGAAAGCCCCGGCGGTACGAGTATCCGACCGGCCAGCCGCAGTTATGAAGTGCGCAGTGCGGTGGCCCAGCAGTTACCCGCCGGCATTCGGGCACGCGCGCGCGTCGACTACTTTTCGAGCCTGACCACGCAACAGCTCTACAACACCAACGTCAACGATGCCTCGCGCCGCCAGCGCACGGTCGGCGGCAGTGTCACAGGCGCATGGCAGGGCGTCAGCGTCACCAGCAACTTCCAACGCAACGAGCTGTTCTACACCGACACCGAGTCCATCATTACTGGCTATGCCCCGTCGATTATCGCCAGTCTGACGAGCAAGCGCCTGGGCACGCTGCCGCTCTATGTTGCAGTGAACAGCGAAGCCAGCAACGTGCTGTATATCGATCAGCGAAATAACGTGCGCAATGAACTCGGTCTCGGCCGCATCGACGTCGTGCCGACGCTCCGCGCGGCGCTGACCAATTGGCCGTTTTTCAATGTCAATGCGGCAGTCACCTATCGCAATACCTATTTCACGGAGAGCCTCGACGAACGCTTCGTGCAGGTTCCGGTGTCTCTGAATCGGCGGTATTTTGATGTCAAGACCGATCTGACTGGCCCGGTCTTCAGTCGGGTGTTCAGTCCCAATAATGCCTTTGCCGACCGGCTGAAGCACGTCATCGAACCGAACTTCACCTTGCAGCGGACCGGCGACTTCGAGAATCAGGATCGCGTCTCGACCATCGCGAGCTCTTATGATTTCGTCGTTGGCGGCGTGACCCGAGTCAACTATGGACTGACCAACCGCGTCTTGGTGCGCAAGACGCCGTTGGATCCGGCCGCCCTCAACGCTGCTTCAGCGCCGCGCGAATTGCTCAGCGTCGGGCTGACTCAGAGCTATTACAGCGACCCTCTTGCCAGCCGGTTCGACCTGAGCTATCAAGCCAGTTACGGTCTGCGTGCGGCTAGTAATTTTTCGCCGGTGGCGTTGATTGTGCGGGCGTCGCCGACCGCGTTTACCAACGGCAGCCTTCGCCTGGAATACGACCACGAGCTCGGTCAAGTCCAGGGGTTCAACGCCACCGGTGGCAGTACCTATCGTGCGGCGCAAGTCTCGGTCGGCTGGAGCACCCGACGGCTCACTGATACCCTGATTGACAGTGCCCTCAATGCCTCCTCGACTCTGACTTTTCTGGACGGCAAGACCGGCGGCAACGTCTTTCTGAACTGGGACATCGGTCGTTCCACCCTGCTGCAACATCGCTGGGTGGCCTTCTACAACGCGCAGTGCTGCGGCATCGCTGTTGAGTACCAGGAGTACAACTTCCCGAGTTTCGACGCGCGCTTCCCAATCCCGAAGGATCGCCGCTTCAACCTGTCCTTCACGCTCGCCGGAATCGGCACTTTTTCAAATTTCTTCGGTGCCTTCGGCGGCTCGCGCTACTAGCCCCCTATAATCTGTGGTTGCAATGAAGGGGTTGATCCTCAGCGGGGGCAAAGGCACCCGACTGCGCCCGCTCACCTACACCAGCGCCAAACAGTTGGTCCCGGTCGCCAACAAGCCGGTCCTGTTTTACGGCATCGAGGCGTTGGTCGAGGCGGGCATTCGCGACATCGGTATTGTCGTCGGCGAAACGCAGGCCGAGATCCGCGCCGCGGTTGGCGATGGCTCGCGTTGGGGCGCCACGATTACCTATATCGAGCAGGATGCGCCGCGCGGTCTGGCGCACGCGGTCCTGATCGCCGAGCCGTTCATCGGCCAGCAGCCATTCGTGATGTATCTCGGCGACAACCTGTTGAACAAGGGCATCAAACCGTTCGTTGAGCAGTTCGTCACCCACCAACCGGCCGCGCAAATCCTCCTCACCCCAGTTCCCGACCCGCAGATGTTCGGCGTCGCGGAACTCAAGGCCGGCAAAGTCGTCCGGCTGGTCGAAAAGCCCAAAGAACCGATCAGCGACCTGGCGCTGGTCGGCGTCTACATGTTTGGCCCGGCGATTTTCGAATCGGTCAAACGCATCAAGCCGAGTTTCCGCAACGAGCTGGAGATTACCGACGCGATCCAGGACCTGATCGACCGCGGCCTGACGGTCACGCCGCACCTGGTCGATGGGTGGTGGAAAGACACCGGCAAGCTCGAAGACATGCTCGAAGCCAACCGCCTGATCCTCGACACCATCGTCCGGCGCATTGACGGGACCGTCGATGCCGAGTCGCGGGTCGAAGGGAAAGTGGTGATCGAAGCCGGCGCGGTGGTCGAGCGGTCGGTGATTCGCGGCCCGGCGATCATCGGCGCCAATGCGCGGATCATCCACGCCTACGTGGGCCCGTTCACCGCGATCATGAACGATGTCGAAATTCGCGATTCAGAGATCGAGCACAGCATCGTGCTCGAGGGATCCTGCGTCAACGATCTCGGGACGCGGGTCGCCGACAGCCTGATCGGAAAGAACGTCAAAATCAACCGCATCCCGCTGAAGCCGTCCGCCTACCGGTTCATGCTCGGGGATAATTCCGAGATCTGGATTCGCTGGTAACAGGAGTCGACGTGAGCAGCCCGACCCACTATTCGGCGACCACCACCAGGCAGCCGCGCATTGACGGCGTCAAGGTCAAGTCGCTCCGCGTGATCCCTGACGAACGCGGCTGGCTGATGGAAATCCTGCGCGCTGACGAAACCGACCTGTTCACCAAGTTCGGCCAGGTCTACATCTCGGCGACCTATCCGGGTGTCGTCAAGGCGTGGCATTACCACCGTGTGCAGACCGATAATTTCGTCTGCATGACCGGGATGGTCAAGCTGGTGCTGATCGATACGCGCGAGGGCTCGCCGACCAAAGGCGCCGTCAACGAGTTTTTTCTCGGTCACGAGCAGCGGCAGCTGGTGCAGGTTCCCGCGCTGGTCTACCACGGGTGGAAATGCATCAGCCCGGAGATGGCCACCGTCTTGAACCTGCCGACCGAACCCTATTCATACGATCAGCCCGACGAGTATCGGCTCGAGCCGCACGGCACACTGCCCTACGACTGGACGCGTCAAGATGGTTAAGGTCCTGGTCACCGGCGGCGCCGGATTTATCGGCAGCAACTTCGTCCGCCACGCGCTCAGCGCACACCCCGACTGGCAGGTCACGACGCTCGACAAGCTGACCTATGCCGGACGGCGTGAAAACCTCCACGACGTCATGGACCACCCCCGCCACAGCTTTGTTCACGGCGACATCTGTGACGTCGCGGTCGCCGGTCCACTCGTCGAAGGGTCGAATATCGTCGTGCACTTTGCAGCGGAAACGCACGTCGACCGCTCGATCATGGCGGCGGGCGATTTCATCCGAACCGACGTCGAAGGCACCTTCGTGCTGCTCGAAGCGGCGCGCCGAGCGCCGGCGCTCCGCCGTTTCGTGCAGATCTCAACCGACGAGGTCTACGGCAGCGTCCCGGAAGGCGAGAGCACCGAGCGTGACGAATTGCGTCCGCGCAACCCGTACTCGGCGAGCAAGACCGGCGCCGATCGCCTCGCCTACAGTTACTTCGCCACCTACGACGTGCCGGTCATCGTCACACGCGCGTCGAACAATTACGGGCCCTACCAGTTTCCCGAAAAGATCCTGCCGCTGTTTGTCACCAACCTGGTCGACGACATTCCCGTGCCGCTCTACGGCGATGGCGGCAACGTCCGCGACTGGCTGCATGTGCTCGACCACTGCCGCGCCGTCGACATGTTGATCGAGGCCGGCACCAGCGGCGAGGTCTACAACATCGGCGGCGGCAACGAAGTGCGCAACATCGACCTCACCCATCGCGTGTTGTCGTTGATGGAGAAACCGGCGTCCTTGATCAAACCGGTGGCGGACCGGCCCGGACACGATCGGCGTTACGCGGTCAGCACCGCCAAGCTGCGGGCGCTCGGGTGGACGCCGCACGTACCGTTTGAACAAGGCCTGCGTGACACGGTCGCCTGGTATCGCGAAAACGAATGGTGGTGGCGGCCGATCAAGGAACGCGACCCCGCCTTCAAGGCCTATTACGAAGCGCAGTACGGCCAGCGCTCCTGATCGCGACATGCCGGCCCCGATCCTGATCACCGGCGCGGCTGGCTTCGTCGGCACGCATCTCCTGCATCGTCTCCTCGCAGACTCGGACCACGGCGAAACAGTCCGTCTGGTGGGCTGGCACCGCCCCGACACGACACCATCGGTGCAACATCGATCGATTACGTGGACGGCGATTGATCTGATCGAGCCCGATGCCGTCGCGTCAGCACTCGCACAGCTGCAGCCGGGCGCCATCTATCACCTCGCCGGGGCCGCGCACGTCGCGCAGTCGTGGCAGCAGACCTACGCGACCTACCAGGCGAACGTGCTCGCGACGCAGCACATCCTGCAGGGACTGCGCACGGCCTCGATCGCGCCGCGCGTGTTGCTGTCGTGCTCGGCTACGGTCTACGCCCCGCAGGATCGGCCGATCACCGAAGCCGACCCGCTCCAACCAGCGAGCCCCTACGCGACCAGCAAGTTGGCTGTCGAAATGATGGCGCGCCGCGCTGTCGAGGAGGACCAGGTCCCGCTGTTGATCGCGCGATCCTTCAACCACGTCGGGCCGGGTCAGGATCCGTCCTACGTCGCGTCCGGCATTGCACGACAGATTGCCTTGATCGAACGCGGCCGGCAAGAACCGGTGTTGACCATGGGCAGCCTCGAGCCGCGACGCGATCTGACCGACGTGCGCGACACGGTGCGCGCCTACACCGCGATGATGGCGAGCGCGGTCCCGGGCCGGCCCTACAATGTCTGCTCAGGCCGCGCGCTGTCGATTCGCGCCCTGGTCGAGACATTTGTCAGCCGCGCCCAGATCCCGGTTCGAATCGTTGAGGATCGGGCACGATTCAGACCCAACGACGCGCCCATGCTGGTCGGCGACCATTCGCAGTTGACCGCAGATACCGGCTGGCAGCCGGA
Organism: Vicinamibacterales bacterium; assembly: GCA_035575715.1. GTDB lineage: Bacteria > Acidobacteriota > Vicinamibacteria > Vicinamibacterales > UBA2999 > JACCSI01. The sequence goes on from DATLXN010000006.1 coordinate 100,157, forward strand.
GATCCCATTCGCGCAGACGGTCGAGGACCTGCTCGCCTATTGGCGGGCGCACCTGCACGACGCGTGAAGCACTCAGAGGCGCGGCGGAAATGGCTGCACATCGCGATGGCGGTGTGTGCGCTGCCGCTGCGCGTCCTGACCTGGCCGCAGGCGGCAATCATGGCGGCCGCCGCGGTCGCGTTCAACGCGTGGGTCCTGCCGCGCATCGCGCCATCAATCGTGCGCGACTCCGACCATCGGCGCGCCCGCGCGGGTCTGCTTTACTACCCACTCGCAATCTTCGTGTTGACGCTGGTGTTCCCGACACGGCTGGATATCGTCGCCAGCGCGTGGGGCGTGATGGCCTTTGGTGACGGCTTCGCGACATTAGCCGGTCTCCGGTTACGCGGCCGGCCGTTGCCGTGGAACCCACGCAAGACCTGGAGCGGACTGCTGGCGTTTGTCGTCATGGGCAGCATCGGCGCATCGGCGCTCGCGGCCTTTGTCGCACCGGCGATCTCGCCGACGCCGCCGTGGCTGTTCGTGATCGGGGCGCCGATCGCTGCCGCGGTCGTCGCCGGCCTGGTCGAGACCCTCGCCATCGACATTGACGATAACTTGTCGGTGCCGTTAGTCGCCGCAGGGGTGTTGTGGTTCCTGTCGCAGTTCACCTGGATGGCGCCGATCGGGACCGTCGGGTTCGACCTGATCGTCGGCGCAGTGGTCAGCCTGCCGCTGGCATTTGTGGCACGGCGCGTCGGCAGCATTTCGACCGGTGGCGCAATCACCGGCGTGCTGTTCGCGAGCGTGATCTATGCAGGTTTGTTTCTCGCCGGGCTCACGGTTCTGGGAGTGGCGCTGGCGGTCACCATCGGCGCATCGCGCGTCGGCGCACGCCGCATGGCCAGAGCCGGGGTGTCGCGGGAGCACGGGCGGCGCGGCGCGGGCAACATCATCGCCAACTGCGTCGTCGGCACCCTCGGCGCGTTGCTCGAGATCTTCAGTTTCGAGTGGGGGCTCGAAATCCTCGCGGCGTGGTTTGTCGCCGGGATTGCCGCTGGTGCCAGCGACACTGTGGCGAGCGAGATCGGTCAGGCGTTTGGCGGCACGCCGCGATCATTTCCGACGTGGACCCGGGTGCCCGCCGGGACTCCCGGTGCCGTCAGCATCCTCGGGACCGTGGCAGGGATCGCCGGCGCAACGCTGATTGCGGCGCCAGCAGCGGCAATGTGGCTGCTGCCGTGGGAGTTCGTGCTGCCGATCGTCGGTGCGTGCACCGTCGGCGCTTTCACCGAGAGCACGCTGGCGACCCGTCTCGAAGCCGACGGCATCCTCGATAACCACGCATTGAATTTCCTGAATACCACCGTGTCGGCGGCACTGGCGGTGTGGTGGTGTTCGCGAGCCGGCGTGATCTAAACGGAGCCCACCGCCGAGCGCGTTAACAAAACGGTCTGCAGCCTCGCGTTCTAAGCGGTTATGCGACAGCCTGTTCCGGCGTGCCTTGCGCGGCGAGCACCACCGCGCCATCGACCACCGCAACCTGGAACCGGTCAGCCAACGACCATTGCTGGCTGAGCGGGATTTTCACCAGGTCGTCGATCACCCGCTTCAAGAAGCGCGCACCAAATGCGAGGCTGTGCCCCTGACGGGCAATCGCATCGAGCGCGTCGCTGGTGACGTCAAGATGTTTGCCGCTCGCCAGGGCGGTTGCGGCCAGGCGGTCGAGATGCATCGTCGCAATGCGCGTGACCTCGTCGCGGGTCAGCGGCGCAAAGACGATCACGTCATCGAGACGGTTGCGAAACTCCGGCGACAACCGCCGCTCGAGCTCGCGCATCACGTCGCCGCGCGCCTCGTCGAGCCCGGTGTCGGCGCTGCGGAAGCCGAGCGGATGCTCAATGCGCCGGAAGTGCTCGGCGCCAAGATTGGACGTCATGATCACGACGCTGTCGCTGAGATAGACCCGCCGGCCGCGACCGTCGGTGATCCACCCTTCGTCGAACGCTTGCAGGAACAGATTGAGGATCGACGGGCTCGCCTTTTCGATCTCATCGAGCAGCACGACCGAGTAGGGGTTGTCGCGCAGCTGGTTGGTCAGCGTGCCGCCACGCTCAGAACCGACGATGCCGCGCGGTGACCCGATCAGTTTGTCGACTCCGGCTGTCCCGTCCTGGAACTCCGACATGTCGATGCGGATCATCTTCTTGTCGTCACCGAACAGGAAACCAGCAAGGGCCTTGGCCAGTTCGGTCTTGCCGACACCGGTCGGTCCCAGGAACAGCAACACGCCATCGGGCCGGTCGAAGCCGTCTTTGAGCGGCCCTTTATTGAGTACCAGCCGACGTGTCAACGCCCGGATTGCTTCGCGCTGGCCGACGACCCGATTGCCGAGAGTGGTTTCCAGATCCTTGAACCGCGCCCCGACCTCGCGAAACACCATGTCAACCGGAATGCGCGCATCATCCGCCACGACGCCGACGACGTCGCTGGCGGTGACCTCGCGCTTGCGCTGAATCTCGGCCCGCACCGCTGCCGTATCGAGCCAGCCGATCGCTTTGTCGGGCAGCCGCAAGTGGCGCTGGTAGCGTCCTGCCAAGGTCAACGCCGCGTCGATCGCATCGTCGGACACCCGCACGGAGTAGTGGTGGTCAAAGCGCGGCCGCAGGCGCTCGAGGATCAGGCGCGCTTCCGCTTGCGTCGGCTCGGGCACGGTGACGACGCGGAAACGTCGCGCCAGCGCTTCGTCCTCGGCGAGGTGCTGTTTGTATTCGCTGAGCGTGGTGGCACCAATGATGCGGACCTCGCCGCGCGCCAGCACCGACTTGAAGACGTTCGCGGCGTCGGATGGCGCACCAAGGGCCGACCCGGCACCAACCATCGTGTGCGCCTCGTCGATGAAGAGCAGATAGTTCGGCCGTTCTCGCACTTCGCGGAGCACATTCTGAATACGGTCCTCGAACATCCCGCGCAGCATCGTGCCGGCCACCAGTGCGTTCATCTGCAGATTGAGCACCTGGCAATCGCGCAGTTGCGCGGGCACCGACTCCGGATTCATTTCGATTTTCTGCGCCAGCGCTTCGGCGACCGCAGTTTTGCCGACGCCTGGTTCGCCCACGAGCATCACCGAATTGGCACGTTCGCGATGACACAGAATTTCGACGATCTGCTGCAACTGGAAGTCCCGGCCGAACACCGGCGGTAGCTTGTCTTGTCGCGCGAGCAAATTGAGGTTGGTCGCAAACTGCTTGAGGAACGGTGGCAACTCGTAGCGCTTGCGGAGTTTCTCGTCGCGTAGTTCGATGTCGCGCACAACCGTCGTCATTCGCGCGATCACCGCGTCGCCGCCGGTGCCAAAGCGCCTCAGGATCAGGCTGGGGCCGCTCTGTCGTTCTTCGAGGATCGCGGCGAAGAGATCGAATGATTCGGCCTGCTCGCGATCAGCGCGCACGGCGTGTTCGAACGCACGGCGCAACAGTTCCTGGGTCAGCTCCGTGACTTGGAGCATGCGGCCGGCGACCACGCTGGGCACGCTGTCGAGCGCAGCGGCGACGGCCTGCAGTAATTCATCGGGGCTGACGCCGAGATCTCGCATCACGCGCGCGTAGAGGCCCCACTCGGCTTGGGCAAAGGCCAGGAACAAATGTTCGCTGGTCAACAGGTCCTGTCCGCGGCGTCTCGCTTCGTCTTCGGCGCGGGTAACGACTCGCAGGGCGCCTTCGGACAGCTTCGTAAGATCGAGATCAAGATCTGCCAACGCGCGCTCCCTTCAAGGGTTTGCGTACGGTAGAGCAATTCCGAGGCCAGCCCAGCTTAGGGAGAGACGCCCGGAAACCGCATAGTGAACCGGATCGTTTCGTGGCAGTTTCGCCTGCGATCGGAGGGGGAGCGGCGTTTAGGCGTCGCTGTGCGTGGACAGGCGGGCGATCAATCCCGCGAGCAGCGCCGCGCGCGGCACCAATTCGGCGGTCAGGACGTGTTCGTGGAGTGCATGCGCGCCGTCGCCGAGGGCGCCGAGTCCGTCAAGCGTGGGAACACCCATTGCCGTACAGAAATTTCCGTCCGACCCACCGCCCGTCGTGCCTTCGCAAATCGTCTGGCCAAGTTCGTGCCCGACCGCCGTGGCGTGTTCATACAGCCGCGCGACGCCGGCAGTACGTTCCATCGGCGGCCGGCTGAACCCCCCGTGAATCGTGAGCCGGGCACCGGCGATGTGCGGCGTCAACGCGCGCATGGCGTCGTCGACGTGCTGCGCATCAACCATCGTCGTCGCGCGCACATCGATCCGCGCGCGGGCTTCAGCGGCCACCACGTTGGGGCGCGACCCGCCCTCAATCACGCCGACATTGACCGAGATGCCGCGCGGCAGGTCCTGCAAGGTTTCGACGGCGAGAATCTGTCGCGCCAGTTCACGGATGGCGCTCACCCCCTTTGACGGATCGACACCGGCATGCGCCGCTTCGCCGTGCACCACGAGCTCATACTCGCCACACCCCTTGCGGCTGGTTTTGAGCACGCCGCCAGGCAGTGCTGGCTCGAGAACCAGCACCGCGGCGCTCTGCTTCGCTTCCGTTTCAAGCAGGGCACGCGAGGTGCGACTGCCAGTTTCCTCGTCGGTGGTCCACAGCATGACGATGCGCGTATCAATCAAGGCGGCGGCTTCAGTCACTGCCCGTGTTGCCAGCATGCCGAGGGAGATGCCAGCCTTCATGTCCAGTACGCCCGGCCCGCACAGCCGCGCCCCGTCGCGATTCAGTGGCATGTGCTGGAGCTGCCCGATCGGCCAGACGGTGTCGAAGTGCCCAAGCAGCAGGATTTGACGCTTGCCCGATCCAAATTCGGCTCGCAGATGGTTGCCGGCGGTTGAGGTTGTGACGGTCGTGACGCGCCCGCCGATGTCGTGGAGGCGCGCGGCGAGATCGACACCGCAGCGGTCGACCGCCGATTTGTCGTCAGTGGGCGACTCAAGGCGCACCAGCGCCTCGATGGTGTCGAAGAGCCAGCCCTCGTGGTCCCGACAAAAATCCAGAAGTCGCTGCGCGTCAGCCATCACGCGAGTTTTATAATGAAAACCCATGAATGTCGGACGAAAACTTTGCGTAGCCGTCGTAATGACGCTGGCGATGACGCCCCTTGGCGCCCAGGCGCCACGGCCTTTCCCACAACCTGGCCAACCAGCCTCACCACCGCCGGGCAGTAGGCCTGCCGCGCCGGCGCCGCGGCCGCAGTCGGCGAGCGAGGTTCCTAGCGAGGCGACGCTTGGCGTGCCGATCTATCCCACGGCACAGTTCATCACGTCATACGACGCCGGCCGCGGTCAGCGGTTCTACCTGTTCGGAGTGGTGTCCAGTTATCTCGAGATGGTCACTTACTATCGAACCGCCCTCAAACAGAAGGGGAACGAGCTGTTCGAGGCGCCCCCGACGCATCAATTCGAGATCGGCCGGTTCCGCGAAGAGACGATGGCGTTTCCGCCGAGCATCACGATCAAGGACTACACGTTTGGCGGCTCGGCGGGGTATCCCAATGCGAAGCGTGGTGGGCAGCCGGAGCGATTTGCGACGATTATTCAGATCGTCCCGGTGGCGGTTGGCGCGCCACAAGACTAGTTATCCGCGGATTACGCAGATTACGCAGATTCTATTTCCGTTGTCGTCGGGAAACAACAGCGTCCTCCGTCAAAAAACACTGCACTGCCGCCGGGGACGCCGGTGTCGTTCGTCCGCAGCTTTTATTTCCTCGGTCAGCTCCACGAAACACGTGGGGACCACATCAAGGCACGCGACGCTTACCGTCGCTTTGCCGGCTACTGGAAAGACGGCGACCTCGACCGCGAGCGTGTGGCCGAAGCCCAGCGCAAGAGCGCTAGCTCTTGACGTAAATCTCGCCGCCCTTGCGGAACTCCGCCGACTTCTCGTCCATCCCCGACTGCGCCATCTGACGCACTTGCTGCGTCAGCTCCATGCTGCAGAACTTGGGGCCGCACATCGAACAGAAATGCGCGACCTTGGCGCCTTCGGCGGGTAGCGTTTCGTCGTGGAACGCATACGCGGTGACCGGATCGACCGCGAGGTTGAACTGATCGCGCCAGCGGAAATCAAACCGCGCCTTGGATAACGCGTCGTCCCACACCTGCGCCTTGGGATGGCCCTTGGCGAGATCGGCGGCGTGCGCGGCAATCTTGTAGGCAATTACACCGGCCTTGACGTCATCGCGATTCGGCAAGCCGAGATGTTCCTTCGGCGTGACGTAGCAGAGCATCGCCGTGCCGTACCAGCCAATCATCGCCGCGCCGATCGCGGAGGTGATGTGGTCGTAGCCAGGCGCGATGTCAGTGGTCAGCGGACCGAGCGTGTAGAACGGCGCTTCTGAACACCAGTCGAGCTGCTTCTCCATGTTCTCGCGAATCAGATGCATGGGGACGTGGCCGGGGCCTTCGTTCATGACCTGAACGTCGTACTCCCAGGCGATCCGGGTCAGTTCTCCCTGGGTCTTGAGCTCGCCAAACTGGGCTTCGTCGTTGGCGTCGGCAATCGACCCTGGGCGCAAGCCGTCGCCAAGCGAGAACGATACGTCGTAGGCGCGCATGATTTCGCACAGTTCGCGGAAGTGCGTGTAGAGGAAGTTCTCCTGGTGATGCGCGAGGCACCACTTGGCGAGAATCGAACCACCCCGCGAGACGATCCCGGTGACGCGGTTGGCGGTGAGCGGGATGTAGCGCAGCAACACGCCGGCGTGGACGGTGAAATAGTCGACGCCTTGCTCGCACTGCTCGATGATCGTGTCGCGATACAGCTCCCAGGTCAGGTCTTCGGGACGACCGCCGACCTTCTCCAGCGCCTGGTAAATCGGCACCGTGCCAAGCGGCACCGGCGAGTTGCGAATCACCCACTCACGCGTTTCGTGGATCTGTTTACCGGTCGACAGGTCCATCGCAGTGTCGGCGCCCCACAGGGTGGCCCACCGCAACTTGTCGACTTCTTCGTCGATCGACGACGACACCGCGGAGTTGCCGATGTTGGCGTTGATCTTCACCAGGAAATTACGCCCGATGATCATCGGTTCGAGTTCCGGATGGTTGATGTTGGCCGGAATGATCGCGCGACCGCGCTCGACCTCGGCACGCACGAAGTCGGCGGGCAGTCCTTCGCGCAGTGCGATGAACTCCATCTCGGGCGTGATCTCGCCGCGGCGCGCGTAATGGAGCTGGGTCACGCACGGCTGGCCGCGCCGTGGCGCAACCCACGACTCGCGCAGCTTCGGCAACCCGTGGCGCACGTCGTGGCCTTGCGGGCCGCTGGTGTCGTAGAGCCGGACCGGCGCTTCGCCACCCGACAGCGACACCTCGCGGGCCGGGACCCGAATCGTGATGCCCCCCCCCAGTTGCTTCTCTTCGTAGACTTTGCGTGAGTTCGGGAAAGACGTGCCGTAATCGGCGCTAGCGGTAATCTCTGATGCAGTCTTCATGTCCGCGCTCCCTCCGCCGGTGTCAACCGGTTCAGGTTCCAAGGGTGCGTTCTCAATCCTGCCGGAAAAGGGCCTGCCCCTTTTCCGCCGACGCATGAGGAAAAGGGGCAGGCCCTTTTCCGCAGGATGCCCCTGGCGGTTAAGCTGACCACTATAGCAAACGCCCTCCCCGTCGACGCCCGCCTGCCGGAGATTCGCGCGCATCTCGCAGCTCATCGTGCCGTCGTCGTGTCGGCGACACCTGGCGCAGGCAAGACGACGCGCATTCCGCCGGCCGTGCTCGAAAACGGTCCCGTGATACTGCTGCAGCCGCGCCGCGTCGCCGCCCGTGCGACCGCACGACGCATTGCCGAGGAACGGCGCTGGACGATAGGTCGCGAGGTCGGCTGGCAAATTCGATTCGAGCGTCGTTTCGCGACTGACACGCAACTGCTCGTCGTCACCGAAGGCATCCTGACGGCGCGCCTGCAAAGCGACCCGCTGCTCTCCGAATTCACGACGGTGATCTTCGATGAGTTTCACGAGCGGAGCATTCATTCCGATGTCGGTCTGGCGCTGGCCCGTCAAGCGTGGCTGGCGCGCGACGACCTGCGCATCATCGTGATGTCGGCAACGCTCGACGTCAAACCAGTGGCCCGTTATCTCGCTGATTGCCCCGTCGTCGAAGTCGCCGGCTCGGTTCACCCACTCGCGATCGAGTACGCGGATGGCGAATCGATGGCCGCTGCCGTCGGGCAGATCCTGCCGCGCACGGCCGGGGACGTGTTGTGCTTCCTGCCGGGGGCGCGAGAGATCGAACGCGCGCAAGCGGAGCTCAACGCCGCGACTGGCGAGGGCCTCTTCGACGTGCTGCCGCTTCATGGCTCGCTCGACGGCGACGCGCAAGACCGCATTTTTCGTCCCGGCCCACGGCGTCGCATCGTGCTCGCGACCAACATCGCGGAAACCTCGCTGACCGTGCCACGGGTGTCGGCTGTCATCGACAGCGGCTGGCACAAGGTCGCGCGCTATGACGGCGGTCGCGCCATCGATAGTCTGACGCTTGAAAGGATTCCGCAGGATTCCGCCGATCAGCGCGCCGGCCGCGCGGCCCGCCTGGGTCCCGGCTTCGCACGCCGCCTGTGGGATCCACGACAGCGCCTGCAGACCCGTCGCGAGCCGGAGATCGCCCGGGTCGATCTCGCCGCCGCACTGCTCGATCTTCTCGCGTGGGGAGCAGACCTCGCGACCTTCGAGTGGTTTGAAGCGCCGTCGCCAGAACGGCTGGCAAATGCGAACCAACTGTTGACTCGGCTGGGTGCGATCGACGGACGCGGCCACTTGACGTCACTCGGCCGGCAGATGCAACGCATCCCGGCACATCCGCGCATCGCGCGAATCTTGATCGACGGCGGTGCCGCACCTCAGGTCGTCGCCGCGTGCGCCCGCCTGAGCGGTGACGAGGCCGCGAGCGATCAGTTGCGCCGTGCCGCAGCGGCGGCGGTCGGCGAACCGCTGGTCTACGCCGATGACACGCGCGTGAGGCATGCGATGTTCGCCGGCTATGCTGATCGCCTGGGCCGTCGCCGACCTGAATCGCCGGACCGCGTCGCGTTATCCAGCGGACACGGCGGGATTCTGCAGCGCACGAGCGGAGATCTGCCTGGGGAATTCCTGGTCGCGCTCGATGTTGTCGCGGCCGAGCGAGCCGGCGTCACAGAAGCGCGTATTCACGCGGCCAGTGCCGTCGACGAGGAGTGGGTCACCCCCACCTCGTCGACGATCGAGCATTGGTTCGATTGGGACAGTGGCCGGGTGCGGGCCGCGCACGTGGATCGGTATGACGCATTGATTCTGCGGCAGCGGCCGATCGCAGCCGACAAAGCAAGTGCCGCACCACTGCTCGCGCACGCGTGGCGTGAACGGGGCCCCGACGCTGCGGCCCTACAGTTCCTGCGACGCGCGAGGTTTGCCGCTGTGGTGCTCGATCTGGCGGCATTGGTCGACGGCGCGGCGTTGACAGCGGTGTCGATCGACGACTTGGATATCACCGCGCAACTTCCGTATGACGTCGTCAAACGGATCGCGACCGATGCGCCGGAGACCATCGCCTTGCCGAGCGGCCGATCGACACAGCTGGCCTATCTCGAGGACGGCAGCGTCGCGATGTCGGTCAAACTCCAAGAGCTGTTTGGACTCGCCGACACGCCGCGATTGGGGCCGCAACGCGTGCCCGTCACCATCCATTTACTCGCACCCAACGGACGGCCAGTGCAAACGACTTCTGACCTGCGAAGTTTTTGGGACCGCACCTACTCGGAAGTCCGAAAAGAGCTGCGCGGCCGTTACCCGAAACATCCGTGGCCGGACGATCCGTGGACGGCGACGCCGACCCATCGCACTACCCGGCGCGCCGCAAAATGAGGCATTTCAGGTAATACGTTTCAGGCACCCCCAGGAGCACCGGATGATCGCGGCCCTGCATCCGTTTCTCGACAACAGTCACTGGCACTTGACTGTCGATCGAGGCCTCGGAGATGACCTGCGCGAACAATGATTCGTCGACGTTATAGGAACAGCTGCAGGTGATCAGATAGCCGCCGGGACTGAGTAAGCGAAGCGCTCGCAGGTTGATGTCCTTGTAGCCGGTAAGCGCCTTGTCGACCGAGGCTTTGTTTTTGGCGAATGCCGGCGGGTCGAGCACGATGGTGTCGTAGCGCTCACCCTGGCGCTCGAGTTGGCGCAACTCGTCGAACACGTTGGTCTCGCGGGCGGAGACATTCGCGAGCTGGTTGTGCGCGGCGTTCTCGATAATGTGGGCGACGGCCTCGGCCGAGACATCCAGCGCTTCGACACGTTCGCAATGTTTGGCGAGCCGCAGTGCGAAGCCGCCGTTATAGGAAAAGCAATCGAGCAGCCGGCCATGTGCATATAAGCTCGCTGCCTCGCGATTCTCACGCTGGTCGAGAAACAACCCGGTCTTCTGTCCGGCGCGCGGGTCGACGCGGTACTCAATCGGCCCCTCACGCGCAACAATACGGTCAGGAACCTCGCCGTAGAGGACTTCCACCTTCTGTTCGAGGCCTTCGAGCAGCCGCACGCGTGGATCGTTTCGCGCCAGCACCCCGGTCGCTCCAGTCAATTCGACCAGGATCGGCACCAACGTGGGCAACACGTGATCCATGCCTTGTGACAGCGCCTGGACCACTAACGTATCGCCATAGCGATCGACGATCAGCGACGGCAGCAGGTCGGCCTCGCCGTGGATCAATCGATAGGCCGTCGCGTCAATGGCCAAGGTCGCGCGGAAGTCGATCGCCGCCTGAATGCGCCGGCGCCAGAACGCGTCGTCCACTTCTTCGTCGCCGCGGGTGAGCATCCGGAGGGAGATCTGCGACTGTTCGCTGAACAGCGCGCGGCCGATGAAGCGCTGCCGCGGGCCGAGCACTTCGACGACGGTGCCGGGCTCCGCCGCGAGGTCGACGACATCGGCGCGGTAGATCCACGGATGGCCACGCTGAATACGCTCTTCGCCGCGTGACGAGACGACCGCTGTCGGGATCATCAAAACGTGCCGGGTGCCGGGTGCCTGGTGCCGGGTGCGACAGCCGGTGAGGGTGCCTGTGCGAGTGCTAGTGTCAAGGGGCTAGTGTACAATCCGCCGCCATGCGCGTCGCGTTAGGCGCCGATCACGCCGGATTCGAGCTCAAGGACGCGCTCAAGCGCGTGCTCGATGACCTGCAGGTCGACTACACCGACCTCGGCACTCAATCGGCCGCTTCTGTCGACTATCCCGACTATGCGCGAGCGGTCGCCGAAGGCGTGGCCGATGGCCGCTTTGACCGCGGCATTCTGGTGTGCGGGAGTGGCATCGGCATGTCGATTGCCGCCAACAAGGTGCGTGGCGTGCGCGCGGCTGTCGTCACTGATCCCGAGGCGGCGCGCCTCTCACGTCAGCACAACGACGCGAATGTCGTCGCGCTCGGGGCGCGCATGACCTCGCCCGAGCGAGCGGCAGAGATCGTGCGCGCGTTTCTGCAGACCGACTTCGACGGCGGGCGTCACGCCGGTCGCGTCGACAAGATTCGACAGATGGAGATTGGTGATTCGCGATTGGTGATTGGCGATTGAATCGGGCGATTCTAACGACTGAGAGATTGATAGGGACCTTTGAAATCACACCGTGTCGCAATCTTTTAATGGCCGTAGTGCTCCTGGACGTGACCGTTGTTGCCGATCAGTGCCGCGGCACGTGGCGACTTGCCGCTGCCGAACGGGTCATTGACCATTTCGCCGAGTCGGCGGTCCTCGCCGGCGTAGCCGCACCCGCGATGTTGCGCTTGGCTCCGTCCCACGCCTCGCGGATGGAGTGGGTCACCGGACTGGCCCCGGCCGCCGCCACCGGCGTCTGGGCAACTACAGGCGGTGCGGCAGTAACAGCGACTAACGCGAATGCAAATGTGGCAATTTTCATGATCACTCCGTAGCAACTGCGATGTTCCGTCCGGAAAAGGGCTCCGAGCGCCGCGAGGAGTCCCACCGCCGGAGGCGGTCCCATTACTGTCGCCGCGCGATACGGCCGGTCACGCGCACCCACTCGACGACGCCGGCGGCGTTGCGGATGAACTCGACAGAGGCGTGTTGCTCAGGGCCTGAGGTCACGACGGCGCGGTCGGGCCCGAAGAACCTGACCGGCATGTCGGCGTCGGGGTTGCCCGTATTAGGCCGCACCTGGACAATCAATCTGCCTTTCTCCGTCCGCACCACCACTGCATTCATCGGTCGCACATAACGACCGAGGTAGGCGGCCAAGTCCGGCTGCCGCGCCTGCGGCGCCACCGGCGGTAACGTCTCGTTCAATCCGCGATGCGCGATCCCCTGATTCGGCGCGAGCGTGACGCCGTGGTATTCGAGCAGCGCGGCACGCTCGACGTCCTGAATCAACCGCCAGCCGGTCGACGCATTGGTCAGGATCGCCAGCGCGAAATTTTTCTCAGGCACCAGTTCAAGCAGCAGAATGTGGCCGCTGAAGGTGCCGCCATGCGACGCCGTCCGCAGGTCGCCGACCCGCCGCAGATGCCACCCGATCCCCATCTCGTCGTCGGTCGACTGCTTACGCAACTGGGCCGTTCGCATCAGCGTCAGCGTCTCGTGCGAGAGAACCCGCGCTCCGCTGGCGCTGCTGCCATCGCCAAGATGGAAGCGCGCGTAGTTCATCAACTCAGTCATCGACATCGCCGCGCCGCCGGCTGGCGTCGTCGAACCGAGATTGAACGGTCGCACGACCGTCGTCTTTCCTTCGGCATTGACGCGATGGCCTTGCGCCAACCGGTAGGTCGCTACGTCGCCCACACGCGTCGATGCGCGAACCAGCCCGAGCGGCTTGAAGACCAGGTCGGCGAACGCGTCGTGCACGTTCATCCCGGTGACCACTTCGATAATTCGTCCGGCCACGCCGAAGCCGGCGTTGTTGTAGCTCCACGCCGCTCCGGGCGGCGCGAGTTGCAAATTGGTCGCAAGTCCGCCGGCGAATCGCGCCATCGTCTCGCTACCCCAATCGGTCGCGCTCAGCTGCCCCTCCCAGCCACTGGTGTGGGTCAGTAAGTCACGCACGGTCGCCGCCCCGCTCAGCGCGGCGTCCTGGGTCCGAAACTCCGGGAGATATTTGCGAACCGGCGCGGACAGATCTAGCTGGCCGCGTTCGACCAGACGCATCACCGCGGTTGCGGTGACGGTTTTGGAGATTGAGGCTAACGGAAAGATCGTGTCCGCGGTCACCTCCTGCGGATCCTCGAGATTGGTCACGCCAAAACCGCGCACCGTCGTCTGTCCATCGCGAATGACGCCAAGAGCGACACCCGGGACGTGATGCTCACGCATCTTCTCAGTAATCAGTCGAGCGATCGCTTCGAAGTGACGATCCGGTGACTGCTCACCGGCGCGCGCCAGCGGCGTCGCGACACCGAAGTACGCAAGAAATGCGGCGAGGAAAAGTGGCCGGTGGCGCACGGAGGTGGGCGGATTATAAAGTACAATTTCTTCCAGCCTGACGGCCCCTTCCCGACGATTCTGACCTTATGCCTACGCCTTTTGCTTTGATGCAACGCGCTCTCGAAGTCGCTGATCCCGAAATCGCTGACGCCCTTCGCCGCGAAACCGAGCGGCAGCAGTCCGGGATCGAATTGATCGCATCCGAGAATTTCGTCAGCCGCGCGATTCTCGAGGCCGCCGGCTCGGTGCTCACCAACAAGTACGCGGAAGGCTATCCGGGTAAGCGCTACTACGGTGGCTGCGAGTTCGTCGATATCGCCGAATCACTGGCGATCAGTCGCGCGAAGTCGTTGTTCGGCGCCGAACACGCCAACGTGCAACCGCATTCGGGTGCGCAGGCCAACATGGCGGTCTATCTGACGCTGCTGAAGCCGGGGGACACCGTCCTGGGGATGAACCTCGCGCACGGCGGCCATCTGACGCACGGCCACCCGCTGAATTTTTCCGGCAAGCTCTACACCATCGTCCCCTACGGTGTGCGCCCGGAAGACGAACGGATCGATTACGACGAGCTGTCACGCCTCGCCGACGAACACCGGCCGAAGATGATCATGGTCGGCGCCAGTGCCTATCCGCGCGTGATTGAGTTCGAACGCATCGCCGAAGTCGCGCGTCGGGTCGGCGCGCCAATGGTCGTCGACATGGCGCATATTGCCGGCCTGGTCGCTGGCGGCGTGCATCCGAGCCCGGTCCCCCATGCTGACTTTGTGACGACGACGACGCATAAGACGTTACGCGGCCCGCGCGCCGGCCTGGTCCTGTGCCGCCAGCAGTACGCCAAGGATCTCGACCGCACGGTGTTCCCAGGGGTGCAAGGCGGTCCGCTGATGCACATCATCGCGGCCAAGGCGGTGTGCTTCAAGGAAGCCGCGACAGAGGAGTTCGCAAGTTATCAGCGGCAAATCGTCGTCAACGCCAAACGCCTTGCATCAAATCTGCAAGCTGCCGGTTTCCGGTTGGTCAGCGGCGGCACCGACAATCACTTGATGCTGGTCGACGTGTTTTCGAAAGGCGTCACCGGCAAAGTCGCCGAGGCCGCGCTCGACAAGGCCGGCATTACGGTCAACAAAAACGCGATCCCGTTCGACAAGAATCCGCCGATGGTTGCCAGCGGCATTCGGCTCGGCACGCCAGCCGTGACCACCCGCGGCATGGGCGAAACCGAAATGGATCGCATCGCGGAGTTCATCGCCCGAGTACTGGCGGCGCCCGAGGACCAAGGTGTGTTGGACGCGGTGAAAGCGGAAGTCAAGCAGTTGTGCACGAAGTTCCCCCTCTATCCAGACCGCCAAGCCTGACCGTCGATGAGGCGTTTGCCAACGACGGTCCGCTGGCCCGGGCGGTCGAGCAGTACGAGGCGCGCGCCGGGCAGTTGAAGATGGCCCGCGGCGTGGCCGAGGTCCTCGCCGATGGCGGCGTGCTGCTTGCCGAAGCCGGGACCGGCACTGGCAAGACGATGGCCTATCTGGTGCCGGCCATTCTCAGCGGTCAGCGAGTCCTGGTCTCCACGGGCACCAAGACATTGCAGGAGCAGATCTATTTCAAGGATCTGCCGGCGCTCGCGCACGCCCTACCAATCAAGTTCACCGCGGCGTACATGAAGGGCCGCAATAATTACCTCTGCCTCCATCGACTCGACCAGGCGAAGAGCAGCCTGACGCCGGGGATCCTTGACTCCATCGCCGAGTGGGCAACGACCAGTGATACCGGCGATCGCGCCGAGCTCGAAGACCTTCCCGATGACAGCGGCATCTGGCCTGAGATCTCGGCCACCGCCGACACCTGTCTCGGGAGCGACTGCCCCCAATACGACGAGTGCTTCGTCACCCGCATGCGCCAGCGCGCGGCCGCCGCCGACGTGGTGATCGTCAATCACCATTTGCTGTGCGCGGACGCCTCGATTCGACAGAGCTCTTACGGTGAGGTGATCCCGGACTGCAAGCACCTGGTGCTCGACGAAGCGCATCAACTCGAAGACGTGGCGACGCAGTATTTCGGCACCTCGGTCAGCAACTACCGGGTTGATGAACTCGTCCGCGACGGCGAGCGCATGCTCAAGGCCAACGTGATTCCAGACCCTGATGGGGACGCGCAGCGGGCCGTATCGCGGGTCAGCGACCACGCGCGTAACTTCTTTGGCGATCTGGCCATGGCGCGACGGATGCGCGGCCGCTCCGGCGAAGAGCGCATGCGCATTGGTCCGGACTGGTTTGGCGACATCGTCAATGAAGGTGTCGCGTTATCCACGGCGCTCGATGGCTTCGAGGCGGTGATGTCGTTGGCCGGCGGCGGCGCCGGCACGCCCGCCTCGGGTCAATCGGCTAACGAAGATGCGATGACCCTGGCGCGGCGCGCCAGCGAATTACGGGAGGATCTGCAGTTCCTGCTCGCGGCATCGAATTCGGCTTACGTCTACTTTCTCGAATCGCGCGGACGCGGTGTCTTCCTGCGCGCGGCGCCGATTGATGTGTCGGCGATTATCAAGGAGCACGTGCTCGACCGCATGCGCGCCACCGTGCTGACCTCGGCGACGCTGGCCGTCGCCGGATCGTTTGAGTACGCGCGGCGCCGGCTTGGCATCGGCGAGGCGTCGGAATTGCGCGTGCCCTCGGAGTTTGATTTCGCGACCCAGAGCCTGCTGTATCTGCCGCGCAAGATGCCACAGCCGAAGTCGCCGGATTTCGCCGACGCGGTGTCTCACCAGGTTCGCGCGATTCTGCAGCGCACCGATGGTCGGGCGTTCGTCCTGTTCACCAGTTACGCCATGATGCACGCCGTTTACGAGTCGCTGCTCGGTGCGATCGCGTTTCCGATGATCGTCCAGGGAACCGCGCCTCGCAGCGTCTTACTCAAGCAATTCCGCACGACGCCACATGCTGTCCTGCTCGCGACGTCATCCTTCTGGCAGGGCGTTGACGTCGTCGGCGAGCAACTGAGTTGTGTGGTGATCGACAAGCTGCCGTTCGCCTCGCCCGGTGATCCGATTACCGCGGCCCGCATCGAGGCGATTAATGCAGATGGCGGTGACGCCTTCCAGGAGTATCAGGTGCCGCTGGCGATCCTGACCCTGTTGCAAGGACTCGGCCGCTTGATTCGCCATCGCAGCGACCGCGGCGTGCTGGCGGTTCTCGATCCGCGGCTTCGGACGATGGGCTACGGCCGGCGCTTTCTCGAGTCATTTCCGCCGTCGCCGATGACCCAGGACCTGGCCGAGATCGAGCGATTTTTCGCCTGTTGACGTACACTCTTTCCAGGAGTTCCGACATGTTCAAAAAGCTTTTTGCTGCGGTGCTTGCCGTGGCTCTCGTGATCGGTGTCACCCCTGACGCGCTGGCCCAGACCGGCATGCTCAAGGGCAAGGTGGTCGACGGCGAGGGCAAGCCTCTGCAGGGGGTCCTGGTCGCCATCGAATTCGCCGACGGCGTGACCCGCAAGTTCGACGTCAAGACCGACCGTCGTGGCGAGTTCATCCAGATCGGCCTGGCGCCCGGCAACTACAAGGTGACGGCGACCCACGAGAAACTTGGCGCGATGGCCCAACCGGCACGGGTGCGGCTCGGTGCGACGGCCGAAGCGAATTTCAAGATGGTTCCCGGCGGTGGCGGCCCCGACCCCGCGGCGGCGGCTAAGGCCGCTGAATTGAAGAAGATGTTCGAAGATGGCGTGACGGCGAGCCGAGCGAACAATCACGATGTCGCCATCGAACGATTCACGGCGGCGGCCGGCATCGTGCCGAACTGCTACGACTGTTACTACAACATCGGCTATGCCTATCTGCAGAAAAAAGACGAGAAGCAGGCCGAAGTGGCATGGCTGAAATCGCTCGAACTCAAAGCCGATTACCCGGAGGCGCTCAACGCCCTGGCCACGCTCTACAACAACCAGAAGCGATTTGACGAAGCCGCGGCGATGGGCGCCAAGGCCTCATCGGCTGGCGGCGGCGGGGGCAGCGCCGATGCCGTTTATAACCAGGGCATCATCTTGTGGAACCAAGGCAAGATTGGCGAGGCCAAGGTCAAGTTCGAAGAGGCGCTCAAAGCCAACGCCGAGCATCCCGAAGCGAACTTCCAACTCGGGATGGCGCTACTCAACGAAGGCAAGGTGCCGGAGGCGGTCACCGCCTTCGAAAAATACCTGACGATCGCACCTACGGGCCAGTTTGCCGGGCAGGCGAAGGGCATGCTCGCGCAGCTGAAGAAGTGAATGCGGTAGCGCAACAACTCCGTGCCATCCAGGCGCGCGTCGGCGAAGCTGCCGCGCGCGTCGGCCGCCCCGCCACCGACGTCCGCCTCATTGCGGTTTCCAAAACCTTCCCGATCGATGCGGTCCGCGCCGCATACGATGCCGGCCACCGCGACTTTGGCGAGAATCGCGTCCAGGAGGCCCTGCAGAAAATCACGACTGGTGCCGATATGGAGATCCGCTGGCATCTGATCGGGCATCTACAGTCGAACAAGGCCAAGAAAGCCGCGGAACACTGCGCATACGTGCATGCCATCGATTCAATTGACGTCCTGACGCGCGTCGATCACGCGGCAGCGGCCGCGGGGACCGCCCCGCAGTTACTGGTGCAAGTCGACCTGGCGCTCGAGCCGACCAAGTATGGCGCCGGTCTGGACCAATTGCCGGGGATCTTCGACCAGGCCGCTCGCTGCACCGCCGCCAAGGTTGTCGGTCTGATGTTGTTGCCGCCTTTGGCCGAAAACCCGGAAGACGCGCGTCCTTGGTTCCGCCAGTTGCGCGGCGAGCGCGATCGATTGGTCGCCATGGGCGTGCCCGCCCACCAGTTGGCGCATCTGTCGATGGGGATGAGCCACGACTTCGAAGTTGCCATCGAGGAAGGCGCGACGATGATTCGCGTCGGAACCGCGATATTTGGAAAGCGATAGGAATTTATGAAAGTGACGCCTCTCGACCTGCGGCAACAGCGCTTTCAGACCGTCATGCGCGGCTATGACCGCGGCGAGGTCAATGCGTTTCTCGCCGAGGCAGCCGACGACTACGAAAACGCCCTGCGCGAGAACGATCGACTCCGCCAGGAACTCGGCAAGTCCGAGGCGGTCCTCAACGAGCATCGCGGCCAGGAGAAAAACCTGCGCAACACCTTGCTGACCGCGCAGAAACTGGCGGACGAAATCAAAGAGAACGCCGGCGTCGAAGCCAGCCGCATTCTTCGCGAAGCCGAAGGCCGCGCCGACCTCTTGCTGCAGAAGTGCCAGGTCCGCGTCGAAGGGGTCCAGCGTGAAATCGATGGACTCCGCCTGAAGCGCCGCGAGGTGGAAACCAGCCTCGAGGGGATCATCTCGACCTTGCACAACACCATCGAATTTGTCCGCGATCAGGATTCACGTCACCGCGACGAGAAAATCCTGCTCCATCGGCCGCGCCAGGCCGACACGCCGACCGATGCGACGGTCGCTGCCCCGGTCGTCGAACCGGACGTGCGTTCGTCGCAGGGCTGATCGGCGAGGCCGGCGACGGTGCGCGCCTGACCCTTAAAGTGACGGCCTCACCGCCGCCGTCGCCACCAGCGTTGGCGCTGTACTCCACCATGCACGCTGATTTCCTGATCGACTCGGCAGACCGCGTCTACACCTGTCGCGGTCCCGCGCCGCGGGTCGGCGCGCAGCAGCGCGACGCCGGGCTGATCGAGCGCGCATCGATCGCCGCCTTTGAAGGAACCATCGTCGCCATCGGAACGCCCGCGGATGTGCGCGACATGGTCACGCTCTCTGACGATGTGCGGGTGCTGTCTGGCGCAGGTACGACGGTCGTCCCGGGATTTGTCGACTCGCATACGCACCTGGTCTTTGCCGGGGACCGACGCGATGAACTGCAGCGCCGACTAGCCGGTGCGAGCTATGCCGATATTGCCGCCGCCGGTGGCGGCATCGTCAAAACCGTGACGGCCACCCGCACGGCTTCCGAAAATGAACTGGTCGAAAGCGCGTTGCCACGGCTGGCGGCAATGTTGGCCTGTGGCACCACCACGGCGGAAGTGAAGAGCGGTTATGGCCTGGACACCGCGAGCGAGTTGCGAATGCTGCGAGCGATTCGCGAGCTCGATGCTCGGCAGCCGATTGAGCTCTCACCGACGTTCATGGGCGCGCACGAGATTCCTGTCGAATACCGGTCGCGCCGCGAGGATTACGTCGCGCTGCTGATCGACGAGATGATTCCCGCCGTCGCCGCAGAATCACTGGCTGACTGGTGCGACGTGTTCTGCGAGCAGGGTGTGTTTACGCGCGAGGAATCGACCGCAATTCTCGAGGCGGGCAAGCGGCACGGTTTGCGGCCGCGGATTCACGCCGACGAATTAGCGCTGAGCGGAGGCGCGGCGGTCGCCGCGGCAGTTGGCGCCCGCTCGGCCGACCATTTGATCTTTGTCGACGAGCCGCACGCGAAGGCGATGGCCGAGGCAGGCGTAATCGCCACGCTGCTGCCGACGGCGGCGTTCTATCTCAAGCTCGGGCGATTTGCGCCAGCGCGGATGTTGCTTGAGCAGGGCGTTGCCGTGGCATTGGCGTCTGACGTGAACCCGGGTGGCGGCTTCTCGCCGTCGATGCCGTTTGTCATCACGTTGGCGTGCTTTGGGATGGGGATGACGCTGGAAGAAGCGCTGGTTGCAGCGACGATCAATGGCGCGGCGGCATTGGATCGCGCCGACCGTGTCGGCAGCCTCGAAGTCGGCAAGCAGATGGATGCCGTGATCATCGACGGCACGTTGGCGGACTTGCTGCGGGTGGGCGCACCGGTGATTCGGTCGGTGATCAAACGCTGCACGCCGGTGGCTGACCGCTCTGCACTGACCACAGCCTAGAAGAAATAGCGCTCGCCTTTGCTTCCCTCTTCCCAACTCTTGCGCGCGTCGCGGACAGCCTTCTGCTCGGACACCTCTGCAACCGCCACATCCCACCACGACTCGTAGCCACCGACACCCAACGACGGATCGACAGGAACGTAAATGACTGTCGTTCGTTCTGCGGCGCGCGCGGCAACCAGCGCCGCGTCCAATGACGCGCGGTCCGTGACGCGATGCACGATCGCGCCGAGGGATTCCGCGTTGGTCGCCAGATCAACGGGCAATGACCCGCCGGTGAGCGCGCCGGTAACCGCGTCGCGATACCGATACTGCGTGCCGAACCCCCCAGACCCGACCGACCGTGACAGCGCGCCGATGCTCGCGTAGCCCTGGCTGTCACACAGCACGATGGTCAGTTTGAAATCCTCCTGGATCGACGTGACGATCTCCTGCGCCATCATCAAATAGGAGCCGTCGCCGACCATCACGTAGACCTCGCGCGAGGGATCGGCCATCTTGACGCCAAGCCCGCCAGCGATCTCATAGCCCATACACGAGTAGCCGTACTCGAGGTGATAGGTGTTCGGCTGGTGGGCGCGCCAGAGCTTGTGCAGATCGCCAGGCAGACTTCCCGCCGCGCCAACGACGACGTCTTGCGGCTGAGCGAAGGCGTTGACCGCGCCGACCACCTCGGCCTGTGCAAATGGCACCACGCCTTGCGGCGCCACCACGTGATCGACTTCTGTGTTCCACTCGCGTGTGTGGCGTTCGACCGCGGCGCGGTAGGACGGCGAGGTTGCGAACCCGCGCAACTGCGGGGTCAGTTCGTCGAGCGCTGCACGAGCGTCGGCAATCACCGGAACGGCGGCGTGTTTGAACGCGTCCAGTTCGCACACGTTAATCGAGATAAAGCGCACGCCCTGGACTCCGAACGCCGTCTTCGACATCGTGGTGAAGTCGCTCAAGCGCGTGCCGATGGCGATGACCACATCGGCTTCACGTGCGGCGCGGTTGGCCGCGAGCGTCCCGGTCACACCGACCGCACCGAGTGCCTGCGGATGGTTCCACGCGATCGCACTCTTCCCCGCCTGCGTTTCGCAGACGGCGATGCCAGTCGCCTCGGCGAACGTCTGCAACGCCGCAGACGCCTCGCTATACAGGACACCGCCGCCGGCGATGATCAGCGGTCGCTTCGCCGCGCGAATCAGCTGCACCGCTCGTGACAACGCGCTGGCATCTCCGCGCGGGCGTTGAATATGCCAGTCGCGCTCGTCGAACATTGCTGCCGGATAGTCGAACGCTTCGACCTGTGTGTCTTGGGGCAGCGCCAGCGTGACAGCTCCCGTTTCAGCCGGCGATGTCAGCACCCGCATCGCTTCGGGTAACGCGCTAATCAACTGCTCCGGGCGGTAAATGCGATCCCAATAGCGCGACACCGGCCGGAAGCAGTCATTGACTGAGATGTCCTGCGTCAAGGAAGACTCGAGCTGTTGCAACACCGGCGTCGGGGCACGATTGGCGAAAATGTCTCCTGGCAGCAACAGCACCGGCAAGCGATTGATCGTCGCGCCCGCGGCCCCGGTCACCATATTGGTCGCGCCGGGGCCGATCGATGTCGTGCACGCGAACGTGCGCAGGCGATTGGACATTTTTGCGAACGCCGCAGCGGTATGGACCATCGCCTGCTCATTGCGGCACTGGTAGTAACGCATCCGATCGCTCATTTGATCGAGCGCCTGCCCGACGCCGGCGACGTTGCCATGCCCGAAGATCCCGAACATCCCGCCGAAAAAGCGTTGCCGCTGGCCGTCTCGCTCGCTGTGCTGAACGCTGAGATACCGGACCAGAGCTTGCGCCATCGTCAATCGCACTGTGGACGCCACGGCGGGATTCTAACGGGCTTTTCGTCTTTCGTCTTTCGTCTTTCGTCTTCGCCTTCGTCTACAAGCGCGCGTAGCGAGCGTGGAGCAACTGAAAGAGCCCGAAGCACATCAAGCCGAGCGCGATGGTGCCGAGCAACCAGCCGCCGTACGGTTGGCTGAGCAAGGACCACAGCGAATCACGGTAGCCGGCGGCTTCCGACGCGCGTTCCTCGAACCCGGCGCGCGCCAGCGCAAATCCCATGACCAGCAGGACTACGGCGCGGCCACCAATGCCGGCACGACCGAGCGGCACCATCCACGGCACTTCGCGCTCCACCATGCGCCGATCGGTATCGTCATCAAACTTTCCTTGCCACGCCATTTTGATCTGGAGAATTCCGTAGACCGCGATGCCGATGCCAACCAGTACAAGAAACCACGAGCCGAGCGGAAATCGCATGACGTTTTGCGCGCTCTTTTCGGCTGAGGTCGACGTGTCGCCCCTCTCGCCGAGGACAATGCGTAGGGCTTCCACGCCAACCATTCCGTAGACGGCGCCTTTGACCATCGCCAGCGATCGATCGATCCAGCCACGGACCCCGCCGCCCTTGCGGCGCGCGTCAACGATGGCGACAAAGATCTCCCAGCCGGCGTAGGCCAGGATGCCGACGCCGATGACGGCGAGCAGGATCAGGCCAAAGGGTTGCCGCAAGAGTGTTCGCAGCACACCACTGGCATCGATCAGGCGGCCGCCGTCGAAGCCGAAGGCGAGACGAAACGCGAGGAGCCCAATCAGCAAGTAGATGATGCCTTTGGCGGCATAACCAACGCGGACCATCCCGCGGACCCATGGTTTGAGGTCAGCGGGCACAGTGGTGGGGATCTGGGTCGAAGCAGGCATGGTGTGGGTCGCCAGGTTGCATAGACTGTTCCACCGCCGAACGATCAAGCGCTCGGCAGCAGCACGTCTCGAATCAATTGGTTGAGTTCAGTGCCGGCAGTGAGAAATTGACGAAGCGTGCGGCGCGTCGGCGGATAGTGGTCAAACTCTTCTGGGCCGAGGCCGCGGTCATCATAGGCGCGGCGAAAGTCCGGAAATCGGCGGTACAGGTCGTCAACGATGGTCGCGGCGACGGGAATCTTGATCCGATCGGCGACAGTCACGTCGCTCGCCGCTAAGCGCTTCTGCCATGCCGAGGGCGGCGAGATCACCAGGTCGCCACCGATCAATTCGCTCCAGTGCAGGTGATTGCGAAACGCTGCGGACAGCAGCCGCAGTCGATAGCCGCGCCGTTGGAACAGGTCATAGGTCTTCTTGAACACGGCGACACCGGCCCATTCGAGGTGACCGGGGTCGGTCGTGATCGACGATTGCTCCATCACCACTTTGAGCCAATCATCGAGACGACCCACCATGATGGTGCAGACCGGGCCCATGGTGCTGATGTCGTCGCCAGCCTGCTCACGTCGCTTCAATCCCCGCTCCACGGCTTCGGCGACCGCCACGCACTGCGGCAACGTAAAGCAGACAGTGGCGTTGATGCTGATGCCACGCGCCGTCACTTCCTCAATCGCGGTGATCCCGGCCGCCGTCGCCGGAATCTTGACGATCATGTTCGGGGCCAGCGCATTGAACTCGTCGGCCTGCGCGATGATCGCCGCGGCATTCCGGTAGAGACGCGGGTCGGTCTGGATCGAGAGGCGCCCGTTGCGGCCGCTGTCGGCCTGAAATGCCGGCAGGAGCAACTCGGCTGCATCTGCGGACATCTGTTTGACTACGGCCCACGCGATTTCGTCTTCGGTGGCAGTCGGCATGTCGCGACCGATCGCCTCGATCCGGGGCCGCCACTCGGCGATCCGATTTTTCACGACCGCATGCGCGATCACTGGATTGCAGGTCGCCCCGACGCCGCCCTGATCGATCGCAAACTGCAGCTCCTCGATGTCTGCGGAGTCGTTCCACAGACAGGTCGGTGTGGTTTGCGTCATTTCGTGCAGCGGACTCTTCCATGCGGTCATCGGCTCGCTCATCATAAATCCGCGGCGCCGTTTACACGCCTAAGGCGCGCAAGTATTCCCGATTGCGCTGTGCGCTCTCAGCCGGCGCGCCGTGGCCGGGGAAGACATCCTGTTCAACGACTATCCACCCGTCGTAATGCACCCGGCGAAGCGCGTCGAGCACGCTGCCGAAATCAACGGCACCCTGGCCCAGCTCGCAAAAGACACGAGCGCGAACCGCGGCCAGATAGCCGCGACCCAGCCCGCGCGATTCCGCGGCAATCCCGGCATGGCAGTCTTTGAAGTGCACGTGCCAGACCCGGGCGGCATGGCGCTCGAGCACCGCCAGCGGGTCGCCGCCACCGTACAGGGTATGGCCGGTATCCAGGCACAGGCCGACCAGCGACGGGTCGGTGCGCGCCATTAATTGATCGATCTCCGCTTCGGTTTCAACGTAACCGCCGCAGTGCGGATGAAACACGGTCCGCAAACCGGTCTGTGCCTTGACCGCTCGCGCGACGCGATCGGCCCCGGCCGCGAAGGTGTGCCACTGGTCATCGGTCAGGCAGTGCGCCTCGCTAATGCGCCCGGCGTGCTGTTCCCGGGCCGGCACGCTCGCGTTGTCGTCGGACAACACGATCAAGGCATCCTCGCCGGCAGCGTCGCGGAGCAGCCGCGCCGTGCGAAGTGCGGTTTCGACACCCGCGGGGTGTGCGGCGGCATCGGCCAAAGCGACCGGGACAAAGCCCCCGATCAGCGTCAGCTGGCGCGCGCCAACTGCTTGTGCCAGGGCCACAGGGTTGGTTGGCATGAATGCCCAGTCCCCCAACTCGGTGCCGACATAGCCGGTTTGGTGAATTTCATCGAGCACCTGGCCGTAGGGCGCCGACTTACTCTCGGATCCAAATTCAAGAACACCCCACGAACAGGGCGCGTTGGCGACACGAATCATAGACAGAATGATATTCTTCCGGCGGTTTGAGGTCTCACGTGTTGTTCCGGTCGTCGCCTCCCTCACTGCGGCGCACGGGCACCGCGGTACAGGTCACACCTGCAAAAGCCGGTTGGCGGCTGGTGCACTTTGCCGTCCACCAGATCTCGCCGAAGCAGGCGTGGAACAGCAAGACCGGCCGACATGAATGCTGCCTGGTGCTGCTCCGTGGGCACTGCCGGGTCGAGTACGGTGGGTCAACGGCCACGCTTGGTCCTCGCGCCGATGTCTTCTCCGGCTATCCGCACGCGGTGTATCTGCCCCCGCAGACATCCTTTCGCGTCGTCGCTGAGCAACTCACAGAGCTGGCCGATGGCCGCGCGCCGGCACGGAGACATTTTGAGCCGCGGGTGATCAAGCCCGAAGATTGCGGATTCGAAATCCGCGGTGGGGGCAACGCGACCCGGCAGATCGTCGATATCATGCCGCCGTCGTTCCCTGCCGATCGCCTGCTGATCTGCGAGGTGTTGACGCCCGCCGGGAACTGGTCAAGTTACCCGCCACACAAGCATGACGTCGATCGCCCGCCCGGCGAAGTGAAACTGGAAGAGATTTACTACTATCGCTTCGCGGACCCGGCGGCCTACGGCTTTCAGCGGCTGTATGGCAGGACGCACGATCAGACTCTGACCGTCACCCACGGCGATGTTGTGACGATTAAATCGGGATATCACCCGTTTGTTACAGCGCACGGGTATAACGCGTATTACCTGAATGTGCTGGCGGGCACGCGGCGCTCGATGGCCGCCAGTGATGACCCGCGTTATGCGGCATTGCGGCAGTGGCCAGCGAGAGACCCACGGGTGCCCCTGGTGGTTCCGCCGCGAAACATTGAGCGATTGAGTGATTGAGTGATCTGGTGATTTGGTGATTGGGAGAATTGAATTGAGTAATCGGCTGATTCGGCGATTGGAAATCGAGCGGTTCGTGACTGGAGGAATGTTCATGTTACGCAAGATGTACGGCGCTGCCGCTGTGGCGATAATGGTGTTCGGCGTCGCGACGTCGGTGTTCGCGCAGGTCGATCGCGCGACCCTGACCGGAATCGTCAAAGACCCGTCGGACGCGGTCGTGGCCAGGGCGCAGGTCAAGGTGACCAGCCTGGCGACCAACGCCATCGCGACGGCAACGACCACCAACGACGGCACCTATCTCGTCGTCAACCTGGCACCCGGGGAATATCTGGTGCAGGTTGAGGCTCCAGGCTTTCAAAAATTCGAACAGACCGTCGCCTTGGAACTCGGGGCGCGTTCGCGTTTGGATTTGTCGTTGGCCGTCGGGTCGATTGGTGAAACGGTCACCGTCGCCGGCGTGACACCGCTCCTCAGCACGGAGAGTGCGGTGCTCGGCACGGTGATCGATCGCAACGAAGTGTCGAAGCTGCCGCTGGCGATTCGCAACTGGGATGACCTGTTGTCGCTTGTCCCTGGTGTCCAGAGCGATCGCTACACCGAGCAGGCGGGCGGCACGTCGGCTGGCCGTACGGGCGGCGTCAGCGTCCACGGCAACCGCAGTCTGCAGAATAATTTCCTGCTCGACGGGGTCGCCAACAACAGCTTTTCGACCAACGTCCAGGAGCTCACGACACAATTGTCGCGGCCTTCTGTCGACGCCATCGACGAGTTTAAAGTGGTCACCAGCCCGTATGCCGCTGAATACGGCTGGTCGCCGGGCGCCGCGATCATCGTCAATACCAAGTCGGGCACCAACAACATTCGCGGCACTGCCTACGACTTCTTCCGCAACGACAGCCTCGATTCCACCAACTTCTTCGCCAAACGCGCGAATCAACCGAAGCCGACCAATAACCAGAATCAGTTCGGCGGCAATCTGGGCGGCCCGGTGATTCGCAACCGCGCGTTCTTCTTCGGCGACTTCGAAGCAACGCGGATCACGCAGGGGGTGCTCCGGACTGGTCGCATCCTGACTGCCGACGAGCGCCGCGGGGTGTTCTCGAGCTCGATCCGCGATCCGCTGACCGGCTTGCCGTTCCCGAATAACACCATTCCTTCCGACCGCATCGACCCGGTGGCAGCCCGCGTGGCCGCGCTGCTCCCACTGCCGAATGCGACCGGCGGCAACAATTTCATCCGTCAGCCAAATGTCGAGGATGAATCGGAACGCTACCTCGGACGGATCGATATCCCGATGGGCAACGACAACCTGTTCGCCCGCTACATCTACAGCGACCGGTTCCGTTACGTGCCCGGTTTCCTCGGCGACATCCTCGACGGTACGGCCACATCGGCGTGGGGCCGCAATTACCTCAGCTCGCATGGCGTGGTCGGCGGCTGGACCAAAGTGATCGGCACCTCGCTGGTGAACGAAGCGCGCATCTCCTACGCGCGCGGGACCAACGACGGCACACAGGACCCGTTCGGCACCGACGGCAATGCACAGATTGGATTCCGCGGCGTCCCCGCCGACGAGCGCGTGGTCGGTGGCGTCGTCGGGATGGACGTGGCCGGGCACATCCGCATTGGCTCACCGAACTTCATGCCGAAGTTTCAGCACACCGATCAGCTGCAGATCCTGAACACGTTGACCTGGCTGCGCGGGCGCCATCAGGTCAAGTTCGGCGCGGATGTGATGTCGCCGATGCGCAACGAGTTTTTTGACGTGGCGCCGACGCGCGGCAACCTGACCTTCAACGGTCAGTTCACCGGCAGCGGCCTCGCTGACTTCATCCTCGGCTACGCGCAACGCGCCCAGCTCACCAACGTGTTCGTCGTCGAACAACGTTTGGCGAGCACCGGGTTCTACGTGCAGGACGACTGGAAGGCCAGCGACCGCTTGACGATGAATCTCGGCGTCCGCTACGACTTCATGACGCCGGCGACCGAAGCTAATAACCGGATGGCGAATTTCGATCCGGCAAGCGGCGGCCTGGTCTTCGCGAAGGATGGCTCGCTCGAGGAGCGGGCGCTGGTCAAGCCCGATCGCAACAACTTCTCGCCGCGGCTCGGCGCAATCTACAAAGTCGATGATCGGACGTTGCTGCGCGGCGGCTTCG
Source organism: Vicinamibacterales bacterium (assembly GCA_035575715.1). GTDB lineage: Bacteria > Acidobacteriota > Vicinamibacteria > Vicinamibacterales > UBA2999 > JACCSI01. The sequence goes on from DATLXN010000006.1 coordinate 128,299, forward strand.
GGATCTTCTACAACCAGTTCGAACGCATTGGTTCGGAGGATCAGCTCGCCCTCAATCCTCCCGGGCTCGCCAATATCGACGTTCAGTCGGCCGGTAGCAGTGCGGTGCCGATCCTGCGTCTGCAGGATGGTTTTCCGGCGAACTTCCTCGATCCAGCCAACATCCAACTGAACCGAATCATGATCCGTGCCTCCGACCGCAATAGCCCGCGCACGACGGTTCGACAGTTTGGCGGCGGAATCGAACGGCAGATGGGCGATAGCTTCGTGGTGTCCGCCGACTTCGTCGGCTCGTTCACGAAGAATCTTGCCGTGCTGCGCAACCTCAATCAGCCGTTACCCGGGACACTCGATGCCAACGGACCGCTGCCTTACCCAGCGTTTGGCAACATTCAGTGGCGGGAGATGACCGCCGAGGGCAACTACAAGGGCATGGATCTGTCGTTCGAGAAGCGATTCGCCAAAGGCTACAGCTACCGCGCGTCGTACACGCTTGGCGAGTCACGTGATCAGGCGCCCGAACATCTCGCGGCGTCGTCGGGACGTCCGCAAAACGGCCGTGACCTCGAGTCGTGGGAAGGTCCGAGCGACTTCGACATTCGCCATCGGATGGTGGCGAATTTCATCGCCGAGTTGCCGTTCGGCGAAGGCAAACCGTTCTTGCAGGATGGACTCGGGCGCCACTTGCTCGGCGGCTGGCTGGTCAGCGGTATCTTCAGCGCCCGCACCGGACGGCCCTTTACCGTCACGCAGAGCAATAACAACGTCGGCCCCGGCGCGACTGGCCTGCCGAATTTGACGGGTGATCCAAAGGGTGCGGAGACCGTCGAACAGTGGTTCAATCCAGCCGCCTACACCCGCGTGACCTCGGGCACGTTCGGCAACGCTGGCCGTAACCAGCTGCGTGGCCCGAAGCTGATGGGGTTTGACCTGAGTCTGCAGCGGCAGATTGCCTTCACCAGCCGCGTCAACACGACGCTGCGGTGGGACATCTTCAACGTGTTCAATCGCGCGAATTTTGGCCTGCCGGACAGCAACATCGTCAACGCGACGGCGGGCGTGATCTCGTCGCTCGGCGGCGACCCGCGCGTGATGCAACTGTCGCTTCGGATCGGGTTCTAACGAACCGACGCAGGTAGGCGGGTGGGCAGGTAGGCAGGTGTTTACCCGCTTACCCGCTACCCGCTACCCGCCTACCCGCCTACCCGCCGAGTCGTACACCCCCGCCGTCGAACCACAACTGCCGCTCCGACGGAAAGGAGACCCAAACCGTCTGGTCCGGTGCAACCACAAGGTCGGACGGACCCCTGGCCACCAGACGTTGCGCGCCGAAATCGAGGGTGACGAGCATTTCGTTCCCCATCGGTTCGACGACTAACACGGTGGCGGTTTCCCAACCCTCACGCGCGGTCGTCGAGACCTGCACGTCCTCCGGTCGAATTCCTCGCTTCACCGCAGCGCCGTGGCGCGTCTGGTCGAGCAGATTCATTGGCGGATTGCCGAGGAAGGTGCCAACAAACGAGTTGACTGGGCGGTGATAGAGGTCCAGTGGCGCGCCCAGCTGCACGATCGTGCCGTGCTGCAGGATCGCGATGCGGCCGGCGAGCGTCATCGCTTCGGCCTGGTCGTGGGTCACATAGACCATCGTGGTCCGCAACTCCTGGTGGAGCCGCTTCAGCTCGGTCCGCGTCTGCAGACGCAGCTGCGCATCGAGGTTGGACAACGGCTCATCCATCAGATACACCGACGGGTTCCTGACGATCGCCCGCGCCAGGGCCACGCGTTGTTGCTGACCGCCGGATAACTGCGCCGGGCGCCGATCGAGGAGCCCGTCCAGCCCGACCCGAGTCGCCGCGGCGCGGACCCGCGTGTCGATCTCGCCCACCGGCGTGCCGCGCGCGCGGAGTGGAAAGGCGACGTTGTCGAACACCGTGAAATGCGGATAGAGCGCGTAATTCTGAAAGACCATCGCAACGTCGCGCTCGGCCGGCTCGACGTCATTGACCACGCGATCGCCGATCCAGATGCGGCCGCTGTCGGGCCGTTCGAGCCCGGCGAGCAGGCGAAGCAGCGTCGTCTTGCCGCAACCGGATGGTCCGAGCAGGACCAGACATTCGCCTGACTCGATCTCCAGGTCGATGTTGCGCAGGGCCGCGTGGGTGCCAAATCGCTTCGACACACCCTCGAATCGGACACGCATACTGGGCTGTTATACTCCGACCGGATGATCGGCGCTACCAACAGCGCATGGGACGTCGTCGGAGTTGGCGCCAACTCGGTCGACTTCGTGCATCTCCTGCCCGGCTACCCGCAACCATTCGGGTCCTTCGCCAAAATGAAGATCGATCGCCAGGAGATCCTGTGCGGCGGTCAGATGGCGACGGCGATGTCCGCCTGCGCCAAGCTCGGGCTGCGGGCGCGCTACGCGGGTGTGACCGGCACTGACGAGAACGGCCGGCGGGTACGCCAGGAGCTGCAGCGGCGCGGCATCGACCTCACCGACCTGATCATCCGGGATGCACAGAATCAATTCGCGGTCATCCTGGTTGATGAAACCAACGGCGAACGCATCGTGTTGTGGGATCGTGACGAGCGGCTGCTGATGCGGGAACGTGATATTCCGGTCGAAGCCATTGCCGGCGCTCGGGTGCTCCATGTCGACGATGTCGATCAGGCGGCGGCGATCATGGCGGCCAATGTCGCACGCGCCCACTCCGTCGACATCACCAGCGACATCGATCGTCTGACCGATCGCACGCGTGAGTTGATCGACGCCGTCACCATTCCAATTTTTGCCGAGCATGTGCCGAAGACAGTGACTGGCCTGAGCGATCAAAGCCAGGCCCTCAATGCGCTCCGGCAACCGCACCATCGCTTGCTATGCGTGACGTTGGGCGAGCACGGCGCCATGGCGCTCGACGACACCGGAATCCATCATGCCCCGGCTTTTGCCGTCGAAGCGGTCGACACGACAGGCGCCGGAGACGTGTTTCGCGCGGGGTTTATTTACGCACTGTTACGCGGCTCGAACACCGACGAGATCCTGCAGTTTGCCAACGCCGCCGCCGCCGTGAGCTGTACCCGGCTTGGGGCACTGGGCGGCATCCCGTCACTGGACGAAGTGGAATCGCTCGTCGCGTCCGGCCATGTCAAAACCTAAATGAGCGCTACGGCCGCAGCGGACCGATCCGACCTACCAGGCCAGTCCGACCCACCCGCCGTCCTGCAGATGCGCGGGATTCGCAAAGCGTTCCCCGGGGTCATCGCACTGGACGGTGTCGACCTGGCGCTCCGCGCCGGCGAAGTGCACGTCCTGCTCGGCGAGAACGGCGCCGGCAAGTCGACGCTGATGAAAGTCCTGAGCGGCGCGTATCAGAAAGATGCCGGCGAGATCCTGCTCAATGGTCGTCCGGTCGAAATCAACGGTCCGCGCGATGCGCTCGCACTGGGCATTCGCATCATTTACCAGGAACTCAATCTCGTTCCGCACCTCTCGGTTGCCGAAAACATTTTTCTCGGTTCGGCGCCGACCCGGTGGGGCGGAATCATCGATTGGCGCCGTCTCTACGCCAACGCCGGCCAGCTGCTGGGCGACCTCGGGATGGAGTTTTCCCCGCAGACGCCGTTGCGCGCGCTCAGCCTCGCGCAGCGGCAGATGGTCGAAATCGCGAAGTCGCTCGCCCGCAATGCGTCGGTGCTGGTGATGGACGAACCAACCTCCGCGCTGACCTCACGCGAAGTCGATCAACTGTTTACGCTGGTCCAGCGGCTGACCTCGCGCGGTGTGGCGGTGGTCTACATTACCCATCGGCTCGACGAGGTCTATCGCATCGGTCACCGCGTCACCGTGTTGCGAGACGGGCGGCATGTGGCAACCACCACGCTTGATCAGGTCTCGATTCCCGATCTCGTGCGAATGATGGCCAACCGTGACGTCGGCGAGCATTTTCCGAAGGTGCGAACCGCGCCCGGCGTCGAACTGCTGCGCGTCGAACGACTCCGCCGCCGCGGTGTGCTCGACGATGTCAGCTTTGCGCTGCGCGCGGGTGAAGTGCTGGGAATTGGCGGCTTACTGGGCGCCGGCCGCACCGAACTGGCTCGCGTGATCGCCGGCGCTGACCGCCCCGATTCCGGCCGCGTGCTGGTTGACGGCAAACCGGTCTCGCTGACCGGACCAGCAGCGGCGATCCGCCACGGCATCGGCTTGCTGCCCGAGGAACGCAAGGCGCAAGGCTTTGTCGGCGGTTTTACGATCAGCCGCAACATCGCCTTGCCGCACGGGCGACGACTGGGTCACGGGGGATTCTTACCCGGCGGCTGCGAGGAGCGGCTCGCCGACCCGATCGTGAAAGAACTGCGCATCAAGGGCACGGCCAGCCAACCCGTCAAACTCCTGAGCGGCGGCAATCAACAGAAAGTCGTGCTCGCCAAGTGGCTTGCCGGCGACGCGAAGATTTTCATCTTTGATGAGCCGACGCGCGGGGTCGATGTCGGCGCCAAAGTCGAGATCTACAACTTGATGAACCGGCTGACGGCAGCCGGCGCCGGCATCATCATGATTTCATCGGAGCTGCCGGAATTACTAGGCATGAGCGATCGCATTCTGGTCATGCATCACGGCCGGATCGCCGCCGAGATTGATGCGGCGCAGGCAAGCCAGGAACGGGTGCTCAGCGCCGCATTGGGGCTGGCCGGGTGACTACGCGACTCGCCCGCGCCCGCCAGTTCGGCACCGTCATCGGTCTGCTCGTGCTCTCAGCCGTGCTGTGGGCGCTCTCGCCACACTTCCTCACGGTTGCCAACCTGCTCAATATTGCGCAGCAGACGACGATCAATGCGGTCGTCGCCGTCGGCATGACCTACGTCATTCTGTCCGGCGGGATCGATCTGTCGGTCGGATCGATTGTTGCGCTGTCCGGCGTCGCGCTTGGCGCGGCGCTGCAAAGCGGGCAAGCATTGCCGGTCGCGCTGGTCGTGGCCCTCGGCGTCGGTGTCGCGTGTGGTCTGGTCAATGGCGCCATCGTCAGCTGGGGCCGCCTGCCTCCGTTCATCGTCACCCTGGGGATGATGAGCATCGCGCGCGGGATGGCGTTGTTGTTCACCGAAGGCCGTCCCGTCTCCGGCTTCGACGAGGGCTTCCGCTCGCTCGCCACCGGGCGTGTCGGATTTATCCCGGTGCCGGTCATCATCACTGGCGTGGTCTACGTCATCGCGCACGTGGTGCTGACCAAGACGACTTTTGGACGGTATGTCTACGCGATCGGCGGCAACGAGGAGGCGACGCGGCTATCGGGCGTCTCGATTGGCTTTCACAAGACGATGATTTACGCCGTGTCGGGGCTGATGAGCGCGGTGGCGGCGATCATGCTCACCGCACGACTCAATTCGGCGCAGCCGATTGCCGGGATGATGTACGAGCTTGATGCTATTGCCGCGACGGTCATCGGCGGCACCAGCCTGATGGGCGGCGAGGGCTCTCTGGGCGGCACCTTGGTCGGCGCCTTGATCATGGGGGTCTTGCGCAACGGCCTCAATCTGCTTGGCGTGTCGTCTTTTCTCCAACAAATCGTCATTGGTGCCGTTATCATCGGCGCCGTGCTTGTCGATACCTGGCTGAAACCGCGCGCCGGCCGCGGCTGATGGGGACGTGCACACTTCGGTGTCGGGTCATGAAACGTGCGGCGCACAGGAATAGGGGTTAAGTCATGAGACGTGCGGAATGGCGAACGAGCGTAGCGATCGTTGTGTTGGCCTTCGCGGTGGCCGGTCTGTCGTGTAATCGCGCGGCACCCGCTGCCGATGACAAACCGACCGTTGCCCTCGTGCTCAAAACCCTGAATCATCCCTTTTTTGTCGACATGCGGCGCGGTGCGCAGGAAGCGGCCGACCGGCTGGGCGTTAACCTCCAGGTGCAAGCGGCGGAGCGCGAAGTCGATGTCGAGAAGCAAATGCAGATTGTCGAGAACTTGATCCAAACAGGCATCAAGGCGCTCGCAATTACACCCAGCGGCTCTCGCGAGATCGTCACTGCACTGGTCAAGGCCAAGGCTGCGAATATCCCGATCCTGATTGTCGACACGCGACTCGACGCCAAAGCCGCCGCCGATGCCGGCGTGCAGACTGAGGCCTATATCGGATCCGATAACTACGCCGGTGGCCGGCTTGCGGGGGATCACGCCGTCAAGGTCACCGGCGGCAAGGCACGCGTGGCGATCCTCGAAGGGATCCCAGGGCATGAAACCGGTGACTCCCGGCTGCGCGGCTTCCGCGATGCAGTGAAAGACACGCCCGGGATCGCCATCGTGTCCTCGCAACCGGCCAACTGGGAACGCGATCAAGGCTTCAACGTGTTTCAGAACATGTTGCAGGCGCACCCGGACATCGATCTGGTGTTTGCCGCGAGCGACCTGATGGCCTTAGGCGCGATCGAGGCGATCGCCGCCGCCGGCAAGACCGGCAAGATCCGCGTGATCGGCTTCGACGCGCTAGACGATGCGAAGAAGGCGATCGCGGCGGGGACAATGGAAGCGTCGGTGGCGCAGTTTCCGTCCGAGATGGGCAGGCTCGCTGTCGAAGGCGCGGTCAAAGTGATCCGCGGCGAGAAGTTGCCGGCCGACATCATGGTCAAACTCGAGATGGTGACCAAAGACAGCGTAAAGCAGTAGTTAAGAGGACACGAGACCTTCGTGCCTTCGTGCTCTTCGTGTTGCATTTTCACAGACAAGGAACCGGAAACTGATGGCGCGTTTGAATGTTGGAGTAATTGGTGTCGGCCGCTTAGGCAAAGTGTATGTGCGCGACCTCGCCGGTCGCATTCCCGAAACCCGTGTGGTCGCCGTCGCCGACCCCGCAGAAGCGCTCGCTAAAGAGGTCGCCGCCGAGTTCGATGTGCCACGCGCCTACGCCGACCCGCTTGCGCTCATCGAAGACAAGACGGTCGACGCCATCGTCATCGTGACGCCGACCCACACGCATCGCGAGCTGGTCATTGCCGCTGCCGCCAGCGGCAAACCGACCTTCTGTGAGAAGCCGCCGGCACTGTCGCTGAACGAAATCGCGGAGATGAAGAAGGCGATTGCCAAGGGCAAGTTGTTCTTCCAGATGGGGTTCATGCGGCGCTTCGACGCCGGCTACGCCGCCGCCAAGAAACAGATCGAGGCCGGACGCATTGGCGAGCCGCTGGTGTTCAAGGCGACCTCACGCGATCCGTTTCGGCCGAGCCTCGAATACGCCAACCCGGAAAGCAGCGGCGGCATGCTGATCGATATGGGCATCCATGATTTCGATCTCGCGCGCTGGTTCATGGGCGAGGTCAAGACGGTGGCTGCAATCGGCGCGACGATTGCCTATCCCGAACTGAAGACCGTGGGCGACATCGATAACGCGATTGCCAGTTTGACCTTCACCAGCGGCAAACTCGGCGTCGTCGATCTCACCCGCAGCGGGATTTACGGCTACGACATCTCCACCGAAATCCTCGGGCTCGAGGGCACGATCCGGATTGGCTACCTGCGCGAAACGCCGATCATGGTGATGACCAAGGCCAACGGGGTGTCGCACGACACCGTCCCCTACTTCATGGAGCGGTTTCGCGACGCCTACACCAATCAGCTGCAGAACTTTGCCCAGAACGTGCAGCAGCAGCGCGACGCGCCGATTACTATCGACGATGGGATGGAGGCGCTGCGGATTGGCGTCGCCGCGACCAAAGCGTGCCAAAGCGGCCAGACCGTCACGGTCGCCGACATTACGTCGTAACCAATTCGAAGGTGCAGATCTGGTGTGGTCCGACTAACACGTCGACCACACCGTCGCGCGGCTGCAATTCATCGTGACGCGCCTCGAGAAAGTCGACCCGGTAGGCGTGCGTGATCTTTCGCTTGGCGCTGATTCGTAAACCCGCGGGGGTCTCGTCGGGGTTGAACAAGCGCACGATGATTGAGTCGCGGTCGGCCGCCTGCTGACAGGCGCTCAGCACGGTCGCGCCGCGTCCCGGGTCAAGCTTCAGGAACACATCATTCAGAGGGGCCTCCCCGCCGGCGCCGATCGCCTGGACCACGTGGGGCGGCGCAGAGAAGGTGGACGCACGCGCGAACAGTGCCGCGCCGGGCGGCGGTTCCCGCCGCGGTTCGAACGCCACCCGGAATTCGTGGCTCCCGAGGCACTGCGCCCCAGGGGTTGCCAGACCGGGCCCGGCATGGCCCGAAGGGCGCATCACGAGGTCCTCGCGTGAGAGATAACCGACACACCGCAGCAGCGTCAGGCCGAGGCGCGGGCCGGCGCCGTCGCGCGGCGGCGACGCTTCGTATTCCATCAGTCCGTCGCCAAACAGCACCGCCCCGCACTGGTCGCTGCCGGTTTCCGTGAAGGTCGCCGTCGGACCATAACTGACCGGCACCTCGATTTTGACCTGGGCAGGGACGGCGCGCGTGGCGGCACGGCGCGCAACGCCGAATGCGGTCTCGGCGCGCACGTCGGTGATCTTATCCGCGCCCACCGGGAATAGCAGCCGCAGCCGGTGGTCTTTCGAAAGATTTTCGATCCCGACGCGCCAGGTGACGCGCGGCGAATCGGCATCGAGGCTGACGATCATGCTCACCGGGGTAGCGACGGTGCGATTGTCGCGTGTCGAGCGATCGGCGCTAATCGCCACAGGCAACAACAGCGTTAAGTCGATGCGAAACTCCCCTCGCACCGGCCCGGTTTGCGAGCGGCGAACGCGTACGTTCGAAGCATCGGCGGAGGTGATGCGGCGATCAGTCCGTGGCGGGGAATAGTTGTACTCATCCCCGACATCACCCACATCTTCGAGCTCGCCGCACCGCGCGTAACGCGTGCCGGTCTTGCGATCGACGACATCCACCGTGCCATCGTCATTGATCGACAGGCGGATGTAGGCGTTCTCCGCTGAGCGCTCGCTGACCTTGATCCCCGGCGCCCGCACGCCCGACCCTGGGGTGGTTGATTTGGCAACGTCAGCGGCGGCTCCGGGAGACGGAGGATCGCCGACAGCGACGTCGAACACCGCGTAGCCGCAGGCTGGAATTTCGCCGATCCAAGCCAGGCGGAGCCGTCGCGCCCGCAGCACCCAAGGGGTTTCGTAGCGGCTCATGACCAGCGGGGTGACCTGCTCCTCAGACAGAATCTGGAAAACAACCTTGCGGCCATCACCGGTCGACAGCTGAGAGATGTGCGCGTCTTTGGGCCAGAACACCACCGGGGCGTCGAGCGCCTGTGCGTCCACCAGGCGCCGCGGCTCGTCGCTTTCGTAGGGCAGATCGATGGTCGCTTCGATCGGTCCGTTAAAGGGATGGCCGGTGGTGTTGATCGCAACCAGGCGCAGGCTGCCGGCTGGCGCCTCAGGCACGGCCCGCGCGATCACTGCTGCGGCATCGTGGACCAAGGCCCGCGCCACCTGTTCGGCGCGGGCAAAACGGGTCATGTTTTCCTCGTGGACCGGGTCAATGCTGCAGCCACAAATGCTGTCGTGGGGATGATTCTGGAGCAGTGTCTTCCACGCGTAGCGCAGCTCCTCGCCCGGATACCTCGCGCCGAGCATCGCGGCAAAAGTGGCGAGCGGCTCGGCACGCTTCTCGAGCAACGTTTGCACCCGCGTATTCGCCTGCTTGATGTAGACACGGGCCGAGAACACGCCGGGCAGCAGGTTGGCGTAATCCTCGCCGCTGCGCAGCTCGCCGTTGATCACTTCCAGGGTCTTGCCGACGCCGGTGGAAACGACGCCCTCGCGAACCGCATCGACATAGGCCGGCAGCGTCGAATGTTTCACCGAGGCGCCGAGGGCCGTTGACAGCTGCCGCGCGAGTGACGGGATGACCGGGTGCGGTTCCACATGATCGACACCGTTCATGAGCAGCATCTGACCCACGGCGGTGCGCCCTTCTTCAAACTTGATTGCCCTGGTCGCGCGGTGCAGCATCGCCTCCGGATCGAGGTGCACGCGGGTCGCGTTGCAGTAGCCCTCGGGCGGCAAATGCATCATCAGCACGCGTGATCCATCCGGCGATTGCCACCAATACTCGGCTTTGGGCCCGCCAAACCCGCGCCACAAGATCGCGTTATCGAGGCCAAAGTTGCGCAGGATCTGCGGCATTTGCGCCACGTGCCCAAACAGGTCGGGCAGGTAACCGACCGGCATCGGCGTGCCGAACGAGCGGGCGATTCGATGGCCCATCGCCAGGTTGCGGACCAGCGACTCGCCACTGACCAGGAACTCGTCGGGCATGTCGTACCACGGGCCGATCAAAATGCGCCCGGCCTCGATCAACTTACGGAGGCGCGGCTCCTGATGCGGGCGCAGCTCGAGATAGTCCTCGAGCACGATGGTCTGCCCATCGAGATGGAAATATTCGTAGTCGCTCTGCGTCTCCATCAGATCGAGGAGGCGATCGATCAGGCTCACCAGACGCAACCGGAACTGCTCGTAGGTGAGGTACCACTCACGGTCCCAGTGCGTGTGCGAAACGATGTGCGTCTGCATGTCAGTGGTCAGTCGTCAGTCGTCAGTCGTCAGTCGTCGGTCGTCGGTCGTCGGTCGTCGGTCGTCGGTCGTCGGGCGCTAACCTTTGACGGCGCCGGCGGTCAGGCCAGCGATGAAATAGCGTTGCAGTAACAGAAATGCCGCCATCATCGGGACCAAGCCGATAAAACTCGCCGCGGCGACCAGTTGCCATTCTGAATCGTAGGCGCTCTGGAGACTAAACACGCCCAGGGGAATCGTAAATCGAGATTGCGAATCGAGCAGCACCAGGGCGAGCGCAAACTCAGACCAATACGCGGCGAGATTGAAAATCGTCGTCGCGGCAAGCCCCGGCGCAACCAGCGGCAAGGCAATCGACCGCAGCGTCCGCAGGCGCGACGCGCCGTCGAGCCGCGCCGCCTCGAACAGCGCCGGCGGCACAGCGTCAAAGAAGTTCTTCAGGACCCAGGCGGTGAACGGCACCTGGATAGCCGTATAGGTCAGCACCAGACCCACGTGGGAGTCGATCAGCGACAAGGTCTCGATCAGTCCGTAGAGCGGCAGGAGCAACACGACAGGCGACAGCATCTGCACCGTGAGCAGCAACGCCAGCAGCGGGCCGCGACCGGGAAAGCGTTCGCGCGACAGAATGAATCCAGCCGGGATGCCTGCTGCGAGGGTCAGCACGGTTGCCAGCACCGCGACTTTCACACTGTTCCAAAGGTACCAGGGCACTTGCGTGCCGGTCAGCGCAAAGACGTAGTTGAACAACGACGGGTTATCGGGGATCCACTGCGGCGGGTAGGCAAACACCGCCCCGCGGTCTTTCAGCGACAGCGAGACCAGCCACAACTGCGGCAGCAGAAACGCGACGGTGATCACCACCAGCGCCACGCTAATCAGCCAGCGCCGTTTCATACGGCCGCCTCGCGGGGTCCGCGTCGAATCATCAGGCGAACCGCTGCCCAGGCTAACCCGGCGTTGAGCGCCAACATGACCACGGCGATCGCAGCTGATTTCCCGGCATCAAGATCGTAGAACGCCGAGCGGTACATGTACAGCGACACGACCTCAGTGCGCCGTGCCGGCCCGCCGCCGGTCAATGGAAGAATCATGTCGAACGTGTTGAGTGTGTAGATCGTGATCAACAACAGGTTCAGCAGGATCACCGGCGCCATCGGCGGCAGGATCACCCAACGCAATCGCTGCCAGCCATTGAGGCCCTCGAGATCCGCGGCCTCATGCAGTTCGCGCGGAATGCGGCGCAGCCCGGCATATTGCATCAACATGCTGAAGGCGGTCCCCCGCCAGGTGTTGGCCACGATCACCGAGGCGATCGCCAGCGTTCCGGATGACAGGAGAGGTGCGGGGCCGAGGCCGACTTGCGCCAACCAATAGTTGACGATGCCCGCCCGGTTTTCGATCAGGAGAATCTTCCAGATCACCCCAATCAGGACGCCCGGGATAACCCACGCACTGACCACTGCGACGCGAGCCGCCAGTGACCCGAGGGCGCGACGGCGTTCTGCGGCATCAAACAGCCACGCCAGCAACAGGCCGAGCACCAGTTGCAGCGCGACCGACACCACCACGAACAGCAGCGTCACGCCGATCATTCCGTAGAACTGCGGATCGGCGGCGAGCGAGCGAAAACCGTGCAAGGTGTACTGATACGGCGTCCCCGGTGCCGCGAGATCGGTGAAGGCGACGCGGATCAGTTCGAAAATCGGAAACAGCAAAAACACCGTGGCGAGCACAACCGCGGGCGCTAACCACAGGAACAGGGCCTGGCCGCGCGTCCGGAATAACGCGAAGCCGCCCAGCGCGGCGGCGAGGATTGCCGGCAGCGCCGCAAACGGATCCCATCCGGCGGACCGCGGCGCGACTGCGCGCTTCCGCCGGTCTTCGTCGGACACAATGCGAAACGCGTCGTCCACTGCCTTGTCTGGTGTGCTGGTGCCTTCGATGGCATACCCAATGGCGAGCTGCAGTTCGCGCGAAATGGCGTTGTAGATCGGCGCGGCCGGGCGAGCGCGTGCCGACGACAGCATCGCGCCAAAAAACGCGAACGGCTCCTGCCGGAACATCTCGTGATCGCGGTAGACACTTTGCCGCACCGGCAATCGTCCGGTCCCTTGACTGATCCGCGCCGCGTTGGCCGGCGACTCGACGTCGAGAATGAACTTCGCGGCGGCGCGCCGCTTCTCGGGGTCCTTCGAGAACACGACCCAGATCCATCCGCCGGTGCCGGTCGGCGCCGGACCGGCGGCACGTTGTGGGATTGGCGCAATCCCCCACTTGGCAAACTCCTCCGGCGGTAACGCCTCTTTCAGTTCTTTGATCTGCCAGTTGCCGCCCAGGAACATCGCGGCATCGCCGGCGATCGCCGCGGCTGACAGGTATTTGTAGTCGTTGCTGCCGAGCACGGCGCGCGGTGAGGCGCCGCTCTTCACGGTGTCGCGCAGAAAACTGAGCACGTGGATTAATCGATCGCGATGCGGCGGCAAGCCAAACACCGGGCGGCCGTCGGGATCGACCAGTTCGCCGCCCTGGGCCCAGAACATCGGCAGGTGATCGAAGACCGTCGCTTCCCAACGGCCGGCGTTATAGAGATAGCCGGCAATGCCGCGTTCGCGCGTCACCCGGGTTGCGGTCGCGATCAACTCGCTCCACGTGGTCGGCGGTTCCGGCACCAGATCTTTTCGATAAAACAGCGCACGGCAATCGGTCTCATGCCACAACCCGTAGATGTTGCCACTGCGATCGGACAGCGTCTCGGTGGTGAACGGCAGAAAATCGGCGCGGTCGGCGGCGGGCCAGTATTCGTTGAGCGGTTGCAGGTGGCCGCCTTCGAGAAACAGCGGCAGCCAGAAGCTGTCGATCGACGCGACGTCCGGCAATCGACCGGCCGCGGCCGCCAACAGCAGCTTTGCCTTGTGCTGCTCGAGGGCCGGCATCATCGACACTTCGAGTTGCACGCGCGGGTTGGCGGCGGCCCACTCCTCGAAGATGGCCTGGAAGGTCGTGGCGATCGACGACATCGCCGCGAGGTGCGAGTAGTCCTGTTGCGCCCACACCGTCAGTTCGACCGGGGCGTCGGCGCGGCCGATGCGCACCGGCGTTACCAGCGAAGACTGGGCGCCGGTTCGGGTGACGATGGCCAGCAAGACGATCGCGACGAGAGCGGCGGTGCGATGTCCGCGCATCATGGACGCACCAGGTAAACGGGGTTGCCGTAGGCGACGGGCGTGTCGTTGCTGGTCAGCAACTCGACGCGGAGATAGCCGTGTCTGGCGGACTGGGTGATGGTCACCTCGCCTCGCGCGCTGAGCGCCGCAGGTGCGCCACGCTCCCCGTTGCTGACGACAATCAGTCGGCCGTTGGCCAGTTGCGGCGCGACTACGGACACGGTCAGCGGTGCGCCCTCGATCACCTTGAGCGTCTCGCCCACACCAGCCACCATCCCTGCCGCGCGGACGGTGATTTGCGGAGTGGCGTCCTCGCCGCGGCGCATCACGATGACCTGTCCATTGCGAATCGCGTTGAGGATCGCGTCCTCGGTCAGGCGTGTGGCGTGGACCCGGACGTTCGCCGAATCGAGTGGATTCGGCGCACTGTGCCAGTCACTGGACCCCACCGCGGTGATCCGGCGGCCGGCCTGCAGCAACTTGTCCCAGATCGCCACTGCCTGCACGACCTCCCCGTGCCGTCCATTGGAGATCTCGAGGGCGTCAATGCCGTCGACGTAGTCGTGCGTCCAGCCGCAGCCGACGCACTCGGACACCGGATGATTGACGGAGAACAGCGCGCCGTACCGATGCGCCGTCTGGACGAGGCTGCGAATGCGCGGGTCGCCTGCATTCACGCGAAAATCAATCCATTCGCGAGGACCGAGCCCCCACACGTTGGCGTGCCCACCCGGCGTCGTCACTTCTTCGCCCGCAATCCACAGCGGGCGAGCGGTCTGGCTATAGATCGGCGTCAATTCGGCGCGGTGCGTGACGTTGTTGTGATCGGTGATCGCGACGAAATCGAAGTCGAGGGCGCGGAATTGCTCGAGCAATGCCGTAGGCGTGATGGTGCCGTCGCTGTGCAGCGTGTGGGTATGGAGGGCGCCTTTGAACCAGCGGGCTGCGGGTGACGGCGCGATCGCCGTTATCGCGGCCACCGACCCGCCTTGGGTCGCGGGCGCCGTGCCGGCCACGGCTTCGACGGTAATCGTGACGTCGAGACCGCTCGGCGCCACCTTGTAAAGGCCAAGCAGCACGTGCCAGGTTCCCGCAGGCACCGGGCCGGCGCGATAGCCGGGAGTCGTGTCGCCAACACCAACCACGATCGCCGATTTCGATCCGCCGCTGTAACCACGGAAGGCGGGACTGCCGAGTTCGAGAGAGCCGGGCTCGAATAAACCGAGGTCAACGACGTTGTCGCCATTGGCGCGGTCGTATCGATAGGACAGGCGCAGCGCCGAAGTCCCTGCGGCGACCTCGAACGGCACGTATTGATAACGGCCCGACACCTGGTCGGCCGGGGTGTAGTGGCGGACCAGAGTGATCGGAACTGGAGCGGACCGGACGGCATCCACGCGCATGGCCGCAAGAACCAGGCAACCAAACGCGATGACCCAGTTTGCGGAGCGCATGGTGGGCATTATAGAGACAGCCAGAGCCGCACGCCTCGTCAATCGCGGCCATCTCGCTCCGGGCGAATAAAATACGTCGATGCCTCGCTTTGCCGATCTTTCCATCGATGCCTTTCTCGCTGCCCTTTCAAGCCCCGACCCGACCCCGGGCGGCGGGACGGCCGCCGCAGTGGCCGGAGCGATGGGCACCTCGCTTCTGATGATGGTCTGTGGCCTCGCCAAGTCGCGCAATAACACCGACGACGAGCGGGCTCAGCTGAGTGAGGCGCGCACGGCGCTCGCCGCCGCTCGCGATCGCCTGGTCCAGCTCGCTGATCGCGATACCGAGGCGTTCAACCAGGTGATGGCCGCCTATCGCCTGCCGAAATCGACCGACGAGGAGACGTCGTCACGCAAGGCGGCCGTGCAGCAAGCGCTTCGCGGTGCAACCGACGCGCCGCTTGAGACACTTCGCGCCGCCCGCGATGCAACCGTGCAGGCGCACACCGTCGCGCGGTATGGCAATCGGTCGGCCACCAGCGATGTGCGCGTGGCGCTTGAATTGTTAGAGGCGGCGGCGGCGGGTGCGACGGCCAACGTGGACATCAATCTCACCGGCTTGAACGATGAGGCCTATCGGCGGGCGGCGGCGGCCGAAGTGTTCGACCTGACCAATCGCGTCACGGAAGACGTCGCCGCAGCGCGGTCCGCTCTGAAGACGGCCGACGACTGACGACTGGCGACTGGCGACTGGCGACTGGCGACTGGCGACCGGCTATTTAAAGTCGATGGCGCTGACCCTCACCGACACATCGAACTTCTGCTGTCGGGTGTAGGCGCGGGGCACCAACTCAATTGGCTCGATATACGACAAGGCCACGTGGGTGTCCTGCCCGCGCTGGTCCACGACCACATCACCGTCTTCGAGCGGGATGGCGAGCTCCGCCGCCAGCTCAATCACGCGCAGATGCAGCTCGGATGACGTCTTGTGCCGACCATACCGCGCCTCCTGCTCGACGACATCGCGCAACTGGTAGTGCTTCCATGCGGCCCGTGCGCCCTGCACCGAGGCGTTGATCACGAGCGCGGCGATGAGGAGCTGGACGATCGTTTTCACGTCAGTGGATCTGGTGTAACAGCCGGCCCCATCGCGTGCCGGTGAAGATGCTGGTGAAGGTGCCGAACACGCCGCGCGCGGCACCATCGGCCGCCTGCTCGAAGGACCAGTAAATCATCAATGCCCGGCCTTTGACGTAGTGCTGCGGCAGGAAGCCCCAGTAGCGACTGTCCTGCGAGTTGTCGCGGTTGTCGCCCATCATGAAGAAATGACCCTCCGGGACGGTCACCGGGCCATAGCGCTCACGGACGTCGAAACTGGCGTGCGCGCCTTCTTCGCCGGCCGGAAACAGGTAGTGCGCGTAGGCTTCGTCGACTCGATTGCCATTGCGTAACAGCTGGCGATTGCGCAACTCGATGGTGTCACCAGGCAGCCCGATGACCCGCTTGATGAAGTCGCGCTCCGGCTCCTCGGGAAACTTGAAGACGATGACGTCGCCGTGGCGAATGTCGCGCATCGCCAACACCTGATGCTCGACGGCAGTGGCCGCAGGGCCAAACACAAACTTGTTGACCAGCAGGTGATCGCCGACGAGCAGATTGGGCTCCATCGAACCGGTCGGGATCTTGAAGGCCTGCACCACAAAGGTACGGATGAACAGCGCCAGGATCACCGCCACGACAATCGACTCGAAGTATTCGCGGGCCGTCGACTTTTGAAATGTGGCAGTCGCCATCAAACTGATCCCTGCTCCCTGATCCCTCGGGCCTGCATTACTCGTCTCCGACCTTCAGGACCGCGAGGAACGCCTCCTGTGGAATGTCGACCTGCCCGACCCGCTTCATCCGCTTCTTACCCTCTTTCTGCTTCTCGAGCAGCTTGCGCTTACGGCTGATATCGCCACCGTAACACTTGGCGAGGACGTTCTTGCGCATCGCCTTCACGCTTTCGCGCGCAATAATTCGCGCCCCGATCGCGGCCTGAATCGCCACGTCGAACATTTGCCGGGGAATCAGCTCGCGCATCTTCGAGGCCAGCGCGCGGCCACGGTCGTAGGCCCGATCGCGGTGGACGATGATCGACAGGGCGTCGACCGGCTCTTCGTTGACCAGGATGTCGAGCTTGACCAGCGGCGAGACCCAGTAGCCGGTGACATGGTAGTCGAGCGACGCGTAACCCTTGGAGATGGTCTTGAGCTTGTCGTAGAAGTCGAGCACGACTTCGTTGAACGGCAGCTCGTAGGTGATCAGCACGCGATCGGCAGCCTTGTATTCCAGCGTCTTCTGAATACCGCGCTTGTCCTGGCACAACTGCAGGATGCCGCCGACAAATTCCGCCGGGGTGAGGACCATCGCGGTGATCACCGGTTCTTCGATCTTGACGATCTTGCCGGTGTCCGGAAGCTTCGCTGGACTGTCGATTTCGGTGACCGCACCGTCAGTGGTCGTGACCCGATAGAGCACGCCCGGCGCCGTGGTGATCAGGTCCATGTTGAATTCGCGCTCGAGCCGTTCCTGAACAATCTCCATGTGGAGCAGTCCGAGAAAGCCGCAACGGAATCCAAAGCCGAGCGCCGCTGATGTCTCCGGTTCGAAAAAGAACGACGAATCGTTGAGGCGCAGTTTTTCCAGCGCTTCGCGCAACTCGGAGTAACGATGGCCTTCCACCGGATACAGCCCGGCGAAGACCATCGGCTTCATCGGCTTGAAGCCGGGATAGGCCTCCGCTGTCGGCCGGCTCGCTTCGGTGACGGTGTCACCCATTTGCGCGTCGCCGACGTTCTTAATGCCGCAGGCGAGGAATCCGACCTCGCCCGGACCTAGTTCCTGGACCAGCACCGGCTTCGGCGTGAACACGCCGACTTCATCGACTTCGTGATCCTGGAGCGTCTGCATCAGGCGAACCTTCATGCCCGGCTTGACCGTGCCTTCGATGACGCGCACGACGATCACCACGCCACGGTAGGCGTCGTACCAGGAATCGAAAATAAGCGCCTTCAGTGACGCGCCGGCATCACCCGACGGCGCGTGCGTCCGCGTGACGACGGCCTCGAGGATCTCTCTGACGCCGCGCCCTTCTTTGGCGCTGGCCAGAATCGCGGTGTCGCCATCAAGGCCGATGATCTCTTCGAGCTGTCGCCTCGCTTCTTCAGGCTGCGCGCTGGGCAGGTCGATCTTGTTGATGACCGGAATGATCTCGAGATTGTGATCGACCGCCAGATACGCATTGGCGAGGGTCTGGGCTTCGACGCCTTGCGACGCATCGACCAGCAACAGCGCACTCTCACACGCCGCCAGCGACCGGGTGACCTCGTAACTGAAATCGACGTGGCCGGGTGTGTCGATCAAATTCAAGACGTAGGTCTGGCCATCGTCCGCTTTGTAGTTCAGGCGAACCGGACGCGCCTTGATCGTGATGCCACGTTCACGCTCGAGGTCCATGCTGTCGAGGACCTGCGCTTCCATCTCGCGCATCTCCAGGGCGCCGGTCAGCTCCAAAAACCGGTCGGCTAACGTCGATTTGCCATGGTCGATGTGCGCGATGATCGAGAAATTGCGGATGAGGCGTTGGTCCATACGGGGGGAATCACGAAAGTTCTCAGTTGCCAGTTGCCAGTTCAAAGGGCGGGAGCGCGGCGACCTGCCCCAACGTGTCTTTGCACTGGCAACTGTGAACTGGAAACTGTCCTGATATTCTACCGCGCCGCTGCGAGCTCCATGACCACCTCATACTGAAAGCGCACGAATCGATGGGGCTCGGCTTCGAGAATGCGCTCCTGGTCACTGTGGGCGCCGAAGCCTTTGCCGGCGTCTTCGCTGTCGACGGCTGGGCCGATGCCGTAGCACTGGATGCACTTCGACCTGATCTGCGCCATGTCGCTGGCCCCGGTACTCATCGTCGGCAACACCACTGTGCCGTAGTGCTTCTTGATCTGCGCCTGCAGCACAGTGAAGGCCTCGGTTCCCAGACTCGACGCGCCAGCCGGCCGGTAACGGTCGCGAGCCCAACGCACTTCGACTTGCGGGTCGTTAATCACGCGCCGCACCTGGTCGAGAAACACGGACTGATCTTCGTCAGGATGCAGACGCACATCAATAGTGGCTTTTGCTTCTGAAACCACTTTGCTCACCGCTGACGAAAGCACCGCGACAGGATTCGATTGCTGTGGCACTGATCCATGACCGGCCGGTCCGCGCGCGACCAGCCAACGGCGCCACGGCGACGGCGATCAGCAGTAGCATTCGGGAAATCGTCACGTCGCAGGATACTCAAGGAAGCCGAAAGGAGCCAGCATGCATCGAGTTGTCAGTGGATGTGTCGCGGTCGTGTTGCTGTCGGCATGGCTGCCGGCACAGAACAGCGCCGACCCGCTCATCGCGGCCATCGAAGCGGCGCAAGCCGGACGTGAGGGCGAGCTTGTCGCCCTGACGCTCGAGGCCGCGATGCAGAAGGCCGCCGTACCGGGCATGAGCATCGCCGTGATTCGCGACTTCGACATTCACTGGAGCCGCGGCTACGGCGTCGCGGACGTCGCCAGTGGCATGAAGACCACTGCCGATACGCTGTTTCAAGCGGCGTCGATCAGCAAGCCGATCGCCGCGATGGCGGTGCTCAAGGCCGTGCAGGACGGCCGCTTCACGCTCGATGACGACGTCAATCGACTGCTGACGTCGTGGCAGGTGCCTTCGTCGGAGCACACCGCGAAGCAACCGGTGACGCTGCGCGGTCTGCTCAGCCATACCTCGGGCACCGACGATGGCTTTGGTTTTCCTGGGTATCACCCAAGCGTGCCCGTGCCGACACCGGTGCAGATCCTCAATGGCGACAAGCCGTCCAACGTCGGCGCCGTTGGTATCGGCCGGCCGCCGCTCACCGCGGCAAAATATTCGGGCGGTGCCGTCACGCTGGCGCAACTGCTGCTGACTGACGTGCTGAAGCGTCCCTTCCCGGACATCCTGCGCGACTCCGTGCTCGACCCGCTCGGCATGAAGCACAGCGCCTATGAGCAGCCGCTGTCACCCGAGCGCGACCAGACGGCCGCTCGCGCCCACGACCGGACTGGCGCGGCTCGCGACGCCAAGTGGCACGTCTACCCGGAACTCGCTGCGGCCGGATTGTGGACCACGTCGCCCGACCTCGCGCGCTTCGGCATTGAGCTGCAAAAGTCACTGCAGGGAGGCTCGAATCGCGTCCTGTCACGCGCGACCGCGATGGAAATGGCGACGCCGGTTGGCGTTGGACCTTTTGCGATCGGCATGCAGATCGAGAAACGCGGCGAGGGCTGGTATCTACAGCACGGTGGATCGAACTGGGGATTCCAGTGCCTGCTGGTCGTGCACAAGCTGAAGGGCTACGGCTTTGCCGCGATGACCAACAGTGACGCCGGCGGACGCCTGCTCGCAGAATTGCAGCAGCGCGTCGCCGCCGCCTACAAGTGGGACACCCTCGACACGCCGTTGCGGCGATAACAGCAATCTCCTGCTGATCCCTGATCCCTGATCCCTGATCCCTGATCCCTGATCCCTGATCCAAGACTTATCGCTGCTCGACCGGCACCCACATCTGCGGATAGGTCGGGCCGGTGTAATCGGCGCGCGGACGGATTAAACGGTTGTTGGCGTACTGCTCGAGAATGTGCGCCGTCCAGCCGGAGATCCGGCTGACCGCAAAGATCGGCGTGTAGAGGTCAATCGCGATGCCCATCGTGTAGTACGCCGAGGCCGAATAGAAATCGACGTTCGGGTAGAGTTTTTTCTCACCGCGCACGATCGCCTCCATCCGTTCCGACATCTCGAACCACTTGGTGTTGCCGGCCTTCTCGCCTAATTCCTTCGACATCCGGCGCAAGTGGGTCGCGCGCGGATCTTCGGTGCGATAGACGCGGTGACCAAACCCCGAAATTTTTTCTTTGCGGGCCAACTTGCCGCGGATGTAACTGTCAATGCGCTCCCCGGTCGCGTCGTTGCCGACTTCGAGCAGCATCTTCATCACCTCGGCGTTGGCGCCGCCGTGCAGCGGACCCTTCAGCGTGCCGATGCCCGCGACGACGGCGGAGTGCACATCGGTCAGCGTCGCCGCGGCCACACGCGCAGCAAAAGTCGACGCATTGAGTTCGTGGTCGGCGTGCAGCGTCAGCGCGATATCCATGGCGCGGATCGCCGTCGGATTGGGTCGCTGGCCGGTCAGCATGTAGAGGAAATTCGCAGCGTGCCCCATTGCCGGATCAGGCGACACCGGATTGCCGCCTTCCTGCATGCGTCCCCACGTGGCAACCAGGCTGGCGAGCTGGCCGGTCAAGCGGACTGATTTGCGATACGACGCCGCCTGTGAGTTGTCGCTGGCGTCGGGATCATAGTGACCAAGTGCGGAGGTCAACGTCCGCAGCGCATCCATCCCGTCCCCGTTCCCCGACGCGGCTGCCGCGCCGGGGGCCCCTTGGGACGGCGGCAGCATCTTCATCAGCCGAATGATCGGCTCGGGGAGCGGTCGCGCCGCGGCGAGTTGTGACTGAAGGTCGCCGAGCTCGGCGCGGGTCGGCAGACGACCGTGCCACAGCAGGTAGCAGGTCTCCTCGAAGGTCGCAAAGCGGGCCAGGTCGTGGATGTCGTAGCCGCGATAGGCAAGGACGCCGCGGTCACCGTCGAGGAAACAAATTGAGGAAGACGTCGCGACGACGTCTTCGAGACCGGCTTTTTCCGCGCTCATGCCTCCATCTTATCGCGCGGAAGTAGACCCTCCCTGCGCTCGGGTGGGACTCGCCACGCTGCGCGGGCGAGTGGGACCGGCGCGAGCGCCGGTCTACAGCTAGGCTTCCTTACTCTGAGCGACCTGCACCACGGCATCCCCCGCGTACTGTTGCATCAGCGAGAGCATGCCGGTGTAGAGGAAGCCGATCTGGAACAGCATCAGGAACGGCACGGTGCCGTAGATGCCGTTGGCGAGGGCGTAAAACAGCGTCGCGGTGAAGTACAGGCCCAGCGCGACTTCAATCATCGGCTGGAAGGCGACCGACTGACGGTACTTCTTGCCAATCCACTCGTCGCTGCCACCTTCGATGTGGTACTTCGGCGTGCGGGCGAATTCGCTTTGCTTATTCAGCAGTGCCTCGAACACCGCCTTGGTGTTGTTGACGGCGAGGCCGATGCCGATCGACATCAGGAACGGCAGATACCGCAGCCGTTCGGTCCAGGTGTGCGGATACAGCTCACGCTGGCAGACCATGTAGAAGTTGGCCACCGACGCCGTCGCCGCAAGGAACAACGGGATGTCGATCAGCAACATCTCGTACCAGCCCATGTTGTAGCGGATGATCATCGACGGGGCCATCAACACCGACAACACGCACATCAGCGGGTAGTTGAAATTCGCTGACAGATGGAAGAACGCTTCGGCCTTGATTTTGAACGGTTGATCCGACCGCAGGATCTGCGGCATCAACTTCAGGAACGTCTGAATCGAACCCTTGGCCCAGCGATGCTGCTGGGACTTGAAGGCATTCATTTCGACCGGGAGTTCGGCCGGCGCGACGTGGTCGGCGAGGAACACAAACTGCCAGCCGCGCAGCTGGGCGCGGTAGCTGAGGTCGAGGTCTTCGGTCAGCGTGTCGTGCTGCCAGCCGCCGGCGTCGCCGATTGCCTCCCGCCGCCAGATGCCGGCAGTGCCGTTGAAGTTGAAGAAGCAACCGCCACGATTGCGGCTGCCGTGCTCGAGCACAAAGTGCGCATCGAGCAGAATTGCCTGGATCTTGGTGAGCAGCGAGTAGTCTTCGTTGACGTGGCCCCAGCGCGTCTGGACCATCGCGATCTTGGGGTTGGTGAAGAACTGAATCGTCCGGGTCAGGAAGTCCGGCTCGGGAATAAAGTCGGCGTCAAAGATCGCGACAAACTGCCCCTTGGCCACGCGCAGACCAGCCTCGAGGGCACCAGCTTTGTAGCCGGTCCGGTCGGTGCGGTGAATGTAGTGGATGTCAATGCCCTGCGTGGCAAAGCGGCGCACCGCCAGCTCGGCAATGTCAGTGGTCTCGTCCGTTGAATCGTCAAGCACCTGAATTTCGAGCAGCTCGCGCGGATAGTCGATACGGCAGACCGCCTCGACCAGCCGATCGACCACGTACATCTCGTTGTACAAAGGAAGCTGAATCGTCACGGTCGGCAACGATTCGAACTGTCCGGCAGGCACCGGCTGCTCGTCCTTGTGCTTCATGTACAAATACACAAGGTAGTAGCGGTGCCATCCGTAGACAGCAAGGATCACCAGTACAAAAAAGTACGCGGCGAGAATGAGTGTTTCAACTGGCGTCATCTAGGGTCACTTCTCCCCGCAAAGCACAATCATTGATTATATGTCAGTCTCCTGTAAAGTCAACGAAACACGGGTGATAGCGTCATGACGCCGGGCGAGCTCCGATCCCTTCTCGAACAAGTCCAGCATGGACAGTTGCGCGCGGACGATGCGCACGCGCGCCTGCTCGCCGACATGCGCGATCAGCCGTTCGAGGACCTGGGGTTCGCACGGGTCGATCATCACCGCGCCATTCGTCAAGGCTTTCCGGAGGTAATCCTCGGACTGGGCAAGACGCCCCAGCAGATCGCCGCCATCGCCGGGCGCATCGTCGAGCACGGCCATCCCTTGTTGGTCACGCGCGCCGACGCCGCGGCGTGGCAACACGTGCAGACCGTCATACCTGAGGCGGAGTATCACGATCTGGCGCGCGCCATCACCGTCAAACGCGAAATGCCGCGCGGTAAAGGCTTCATCGCCATCGCGTCGGCCGGGACCTCGGATCTCCCGGTGGCCGAAGAGGCGGCGGTCACCGCCGACCTGATGGGCAACGACGTCGAGCGCTTTTACGATGTCGGCGTCGCCGGCATCCACCGGGTGCTCAAAGAGCGCGCCCGGCTCGCCACCGCCCGGGTGATCATCGTCGTCGCGGGGATGGAAGGCGCGTTGCCCAGTGTGATCTCGGGGATGGTCGACGTGCCGGTGATTGCCGTGCCGACCAGCATCGGCTACGGCGCCAGCTTCGGCGGCGTCGCCGCGCTGCTGGGCATGCTCAACTCGTGCGCGAATGGCGTATCGGTGGTGAATATTGATAACGGCTTCGGCGCGGGCTGTATCGCCAGTATGATCAACCATCTGTGAGAAGTGAATCTCGCGATCTCGTGATCTTCTGAGCTGGCGATCTACACTCTCAGCTACGCTCGGACGATCGGTTTATTTGCGAAGCTGAGAGCTCAGATCGACAGTTCACCAGATCATCAGATCTCCAGATTTCATGTTTGCCCTCCGCACTCTTGAATTCGATCGCATCGTCGAAGTCGTCACCAGCTTTGCGCTGACCCCGCTTGGCGCGGAGGTGCTCGCGGAGCTGACGCCGCACACCAACCCTACGGCGGTCGCAGCGGCGCTCAACGCGACGACCGAGACGACCTTCTACCTTGAACGCAACCCGCTGTTCCCCTTGCGTGCCGGGACCGGGCTCGACGAGTCGCTTGCCGCGTTGCACGTGCAAGGCCACCTGCTCGAACCACTGCCGCTGCGGATGGTCGCCGACTTCCTCGATTCGGTGGAGTTGTCGCGCAATTCGGTGCGCCAGGCGACCGGGACATTTCCGATCCTCGCGGCGATAGTGGCGCACGCCGCCAGCTTCAAGAATGAAGTCGCAGCAGTGCGCCATGCCATCGACCCGTCGGGTGAGGTGCTCGATCACGCCAGCGTTGAGCTCCGCAACATCCGCGACCAGCTGCGTCAGAAGCGCCAGCGGTTGCGCACCACGCTGGATCAGTTTGTTCGTGGCAAGGAGACGACCAAGTATCTGCAGGAGCAGGTGGTCACCGAGCGTAATGGCCGCTATGTGTTGATGGTCCGCGCCGAGCATCGCGGCAACGTCCCGGGCATCGTCCACGGCAGTTCGGCGAGCGGCGCCAGTCTGTTCCTCGAACCGTCGGCCACCGTCGAGATCAACAACGATATCGTCGAGCTCGAAGAACGGGAACGCGAAGAGGTCCGACGCATTTTGATGGAACTGACCGAGACGTTCCGCGCGCGTCCCGTTGATCTCGAGGCCTCGACGCGCGTCGCGACCGAACTGGACGGGCTGCAGGCAAAGGCGCGCTTCGGCTCGCTGGTCAACGGCATCGCGCCCGAGATCGCCATCGATGGCCGACTCGAACTGCGCGGCGCGCGACACCCGCTGCTGCTGAGCGCGGTACGGCGGCGGCTGGAAGGCGCCGGCAGTGACCTGGACGTCGTGCCGATCGATGTCGTCGTCGACCCGCCAACGCGCGTGCTCCTGATCACCGGTCCGAACACCGGTGGCAAGACCGTTGCGATCAAAACGGCAGGCTTGCTGTCACTGATGGCACAGGCCGGCTTGCACGTGCCGGCGGCAGTCGCCAAGCTGACTGTCTTTTGTTCGGTCTTTGCCGACATTGGCGACGAACAATCGATCTCGGCCAGCCTCAGCACCTTCTCGGCGCACATTACCAACATCGTCTCGATGGACCGCCAGCTCGAATTGCCCACCCTGGTCCTGCTCGACGAAGTCGGCACCGGCACCGATCCCAACGAGGGCGGCGCGCTGGCCACCGCGATCGTCAATCACTTCAAGCAACGTGGGGCGATGGTGATTGCCACCACTCACTACGACGCGCTCAAGACCTGGGGTACGGCGACCGACGGGGTGACGACGGCGGCGTTTGCGTTTGACCCGGGGACCTTCGCGCCGACCTACCGCCTGATCTACGGCGCGCCGGGCCGCAGCCTGGCGATCGAGATGGCGCAACGGCTCGGCATGCCGCTCCCTGTCGTCGCTGCAGCGCGCAACTTTCTCAGTGACGACCAGAAGAAACTGGCCGCCCATCTCGCGCGCGCTGACGCGCAGGCGCGGGCGCTCGAAGCCGATCGGTCGCGCGTGCAGCGTGAGCGGCGCGCCAACGACGAGGCTGCCGCGAAGCTGCAGGACCGCGAACGCGAGGTCGGCGAACGCGAAGAGCGCTTTGCGCGGAAGCTGAATGAGAAACTCGATGATCGCGTGCGCCAGGCACGGCGCGATATCGATCAGGTCATCGAGCAACTGAAGGAGCGATCCGAATCGCTGATCAAGACGGCGGTGTCAACCGGCGACACCGGCGCAGCGCGCGGCGACGCTCGAGCCGCGGTGGAACAGATCATCAATCAGTTGAAAGCGCCAGCCGACGCCGGCCTGTCACCGGCCGCACCGGCAACTGCCCCTGACCGGCCGCTCGAAATCGGGGCACGGGTCGCGGTCGGCGGCCTGGGCATGGAAGGGGTCATCACCGCCATCCAGGGCAAGAACGCAGAGATCGACGTGCGCGGCAAGCGCATGCGATCGCCGCTGAAAGACCTGCGGGTGCTGTCGGGGGCGTCGAAGGGCGTGGCCCAACCCTCACCGGTGCGGGTCAGCGTCGACCTCAAGTCGCGCGAAGGATCGCTGACCGAGCTCAACGTCATCGGCTGCACGGTCGACCAAGCCGTGGACCGTGTGTCGCGCTTTCTCGACGACACCATGGTGACCGACGTTCAGCAAATCCGAGTCGTTCACGGTCACGGCACCGGGCAGCTCAGGAGAGGCCTCAGCGCGTTTTTCAAAGGCCATCCGCTGGTCTCGAAGTTCTACCCCGCGCCTCCTGAACACGGTGGCGGCGGCGCTACGATCGTGGACCTCAAGGAATGATCCGCCACCGACGACCCGACGACCGACGACCGACGACCGACGACCGACGACCGACGACCGACGACTGACACATGGCCCTGTTCCCGCAGCAGTTCATCGACGAGGTCCGCTCGGCCGCCGATATCGTGACGGTGATCTCGGACTATGTGTCACTGCGCAAGGCGGGCGCGAAGTTCAAGGGCCTGTGTCCGTTCCACGGCGAGAAAACGCCATCGTTCAACGTCGATCGCGACCGCGGATTTTTCCACTGCTTCGGCTGCGGCGTGGGCGGCGACGTCTTCAAATTCATCGAGCTGCAGGAAAAAGTCGGCTTTACCGATGCGGTACGCCAACTCGCGCAACGCTTTGGTATTCCAGTTCCTGAACTCGACGCCAGTGAAAGCGGCCGCGAGACTTCCGCCGAACGTGAAGCGCTGCTCAAGATGCACGAGCTCGCGGCGGGGTATTTTCGTGAGCAGCTCGAGTCGCCGGCCGGCCTGCGCATTCGCGAGTATCTGCTTGGCGAACGCGGGCTGACGCCGGAAACGATTGCCACGCTCGGCCTCGGTTACGCGCCGCAGTCGCGCGACACGTTGCGGCAACGCTTTTTGAAGCAAGGTTTTTCGCCGGCGACCGCTGTGAAAAGCGGCCTGATTTCGCGCCGAGACGACGGCAGCGAGGTCGATCGCTTTCGCAATCGACTGATGATCCCGATCACGCGCGAGACCGGATCGATCATCGCGTTCGGCGGGCGGGCGCTGGAGAAAGATCAGCAACCCAAGTACCTCAACTCGCCCGAAACGCCGATTTATTCCAAGAGCCGAACTCTCTACGGGCTGAGTCATACCAAGGGCCATCTCCGCAAGGCGGACGTCGCGGTGATCGTGGAGGGCTACTTTGATTTCGCGCAGGTCTTTCAGGCTGGCGGTGTGCCGGTTGTTGCCACATGCGGCACTGCCCTGACCGCGACGCAAGCCCAGTTACTGCGGCGATTCACCTCGAAAACGGTGCTGTGCTACGACCCCGACACAGCCGGTCAGGGCGCCGCGGAACGCAGTTGCGAACTGCTGGTCAGCGAAGGATTCAGCGTCAATGTCGCGTTGCTCCCGGGCGGGCAGGACCCCGATTCGTTCGTCCAGACGCGGGGGCGTGACGCGTATGTCGCCCAATTGAAGCAGTCCAAGCCCTACCTGGAATTTCTGCTCGACCGGGCCGCGACCGGGATTGATTTGGGGCGCGACGATGCGCGGCGGGAGTTCCTGTCGCGCATGCTAGGGGTGGCGGCGCGCATTCCCGATCCGGCGGCGCGCGATCAATTTGCCGACCGACTTGCCCATAAGGCGCGGGTCACTGAAGAGGTCGTCCGGGCCGAAATTCGCAAGGCCGCCGCAGCGCGGAAAACTGAGCTGCCAGCCGAACGCGCCCGTTCGCTCTCGGCCCCCCTCCGCGACGTTGAGCGAGGGCTGCTGTGGGCGATTGTCCACACGCCGGCAGATGCCCACGCCGTCCTGTCTGCGCTGGAACCTACTGATTTTGAAGGTCTTAGGTCACAGGACCTGTTGGAAAAAGCGGCCAGCTTGCTGAATCTTGATGCCGAGGAGTTACCGGCGGCCCTGATGGAGCGTCTAAATGATCAAGAGGCGCAATTGTTGTCGCGAGTGGCCAGTGAAACGGCGGCGCCGGTCCCGATCCTCACCAACTGTATCGAAGTGTTGCGATCGAGCCGGATCGAGCGGCAACTGGCCGCGATTCAGCAGGAAATCGACGACGACCGGCTCGAGCATCGGCCGGCCGACCTGCTGAACCAGCTATTGCGTAAAAAGAATGACCTGCGAAGCCAGTTGGAACATACGCGCAGAGGTCCTCGCGACGGATATAATAGATAGCTTGCCCTGAGGGCCAGAGTCCCCACAGCGCGGGCTCAGACGTACCACGACCACCGGGAAAACAGACCGTGAAAACTATCGTCAAGAAAGACACGAGCTTGGCCATCGAGGACAAGTTCGATGAAGTGCGTCAGCTGATCATCGTTGGTAAGGAGAAGGGCTACCTTCTCTATGATGAGGTCAGTGATCTCCTGCCGGCCGACCTGACCGCCTCACCTGAAGACCTCGAAGAGCTGTTTGCCGCATTTGGCGCCGCCGGCATCGACCTGGTCGACTCCGAGAAGTCCTATCGCGAACGCGACGGGATGGAACGTGAGGAAGGCGAGGGTCCCGAACTCGACCTGACGCCCGGCGCGCTCGACAAGACCAACGACCCGGTCCGCATGTATTTGCGCGAGATGGGCACCGTGCCGCTGCTGACGCGCGAGGGCGAGGTTTCCATTGCCAAACGCATCGAGCAAGGCAAGTTGTCGGTGATCAAGTCGATCTCGCGCATGCCCGCAATCACCAAAGCGGTCATTCGCATGGGCGATAACCTTAAGGCCGGCGACCGTACGATTCGCGAACTGGTCATCTTCAACGACGAAGAAATCACCGAAGACCGCATCGAAGAACGCGCCCAACAGTTCCTCAAGCAGGTCGACGGGGTCCGCAAGGCCCGTCTCAACGTTGAGAAGTTCGACGAAAAGCTCGAGACGATTCCGAAGAAAGACAAGCGCAAGTTCCGTCGCGGCCTGTGGAAGGTGATGCGCTCGCAAGTCGAAGTTTCCAAACTGATTCGCAAGATCGAGTTCACCGAAGTGGTCAAGCGCAAGCTGATCGACGAAGTGAAGGACATCGTCGACGACGTGTTGCGGGTGCAACGCGAGCTGGAATCGGTCAACAAGGCGTTGACGGTGTCGCTCAAGACCAAGCGACCAAAGCTCAAAGAAGAAGAACGCAAGAACTTCCTCAAGCGCCAGAAGGATCTACGCGCCGAGATCAAGCGCCGCACCGAGGATCTCGAAGAAAGCCCGGAGCATCTCCGCCACACGCTCGAAACGATCTATACCGGCGAGGCGAAGGCCGAGCAGGCGAAGAAGGAACTGGTCGAGGCCAACCTGCGGCTGGTCGTCTCAATCGCCAAGAAGTACACCAACCGCGGTCTGCAGTTCCTCGACCTGATTCAGGAAGGCAATATCGGCCTGATGAAGGCGGTCGACAAGTTCGAGTACCGCCGCGGCTACAAGTTCTCGACCTACGCGACCTGGTGGATCCGTCAGGCGATCACCCGCGCGATTGCCGACCAGGCACGGACCATCCGCATCCCGGTCCACATGATCGAGACGATCAACAAATTGATCCGCACGTCACGGGCGCTGGTCCAGGAACTCGGCCGCGAGCCGACCTCGGAAGAAATCGCCCGGCGCATGGATATTCCTGTCGCCAAGGTCCGCAAGGTGCTGAAGATCGCGCAGGAACCGATTTCGCTCGAGACGCCGATCGGCGAAGAGGAAGATTCGCATCTCGGCGACTTCATCGAGGATCGCTCGGCGGTCTCGCCGTCAGAAGCGGTGATCAATCTCGACCTCAAGGAACAGACCGAGTCGGTGCTCAAGACGCTGACCCCGCGCGAAGAGAAGGTCATCAAGATGCGCTTCGGCGTGGGCGATGGCAGCGAACACACGCTCGAAGAAGTTGGCCAGAACTTCGCGGTGACCCGCGAGCGGATCCGCCAGATCGAAGCCAAGGCGCTACGCAAGCTGCGCCATCCGTCGCGGAGCCGCAAGCTGCGCGCCTTCCTCGAGGGCCGCTCTTAATGGCCCCGGGTACGGTGTCCACCCCGTACCCGTTCTCATTCAACGTACCCATTCCTGTCTCGTCGTCGCCATGCAGCGTTCGTCCTCCCTGCGGGCCCATAGCTCAGCGGTTAGAGCGGCCGGCTCATAATCGGTTGGTCCCTGGTTCGAATCCAGGTGGGCCCACTCAACAAAGTTTCCAGTTCACAGTTGCCAGTTCAAAGTGGCCGCTCAGTTATTTCGAACTGATCACTGGCAACTGGAAACTGTCCATCGACAACAAGCTATGCATCCCGACCTAGACCGACTGATCCGACTTCAGGCGCTGGAGACGCGTGCCGCCGGTGCGCGCAGACGTATTGCGTCCGCACCGACCGAGATCGCGACCCTCGACGCGCGGCTGTCCGCCTCTCGCGACGCCGTGACCGCGGCCAAGCAGCGTGTCGCCGACAACAAAACGGCGCGCGGGTTGATCGAAAAGGACCTCGCCGCGGCCCAACAGAAGCTCAGTAAATACAAAGAGCAACTAATGGCGGTCAAGACCAACCACGAATACCACGCGATGCAGCACCAGATTGAATCGGTCACCGCCGACGTCGCGCGTGTCGAGGAACAGATTCTCGTCAACATGCTCGAAGCCGATGACGCCGCCAGCCAGGTCAAATCCGCCGAGGCCAAGCTGAAAAACGATGAGCAAGCGCTCGCCAAAGAACGCGCGGCGATTCAAGCGGACGCGACCGAGCAACAGCGCGTCCTCGACGAGAGTGAGAGCGAGCGCGCGGCGTTGGTTCCGGATATCCCGCGCAACACGCTCGACATGTTCGAGCGAGTGCTGAAGGCGCGTCAGGGTATCGCACTCGCCGAAGCGCAGGGCGGGATGTGCACGGTGTGCCGCGTCGGCCTGCGCCCGCAGGTCTACAACACGGTGCTGCGCAACGACCAGATCATTCAGTGCGATCACTGCCAGCGCGTCCTCTACTTCGCCGGCGTCCATCAACGGTCGGCGGCCGGTCAAGCGGCGCTCGATGCCGCGAACACGCGCCAGATCGACTCCGACACCGCGCCGTGATCACGGCGCACGTCGACGGCGGCGCACGAGGCAATCCGGGGCCGGCGGGATATGGTGCCGTCATTACCGATCAGACCGGCCAGGTCCTTGCCGAACTCTATGAAGGCATCGGCACGTCAACCAACAACGTGGCGGAGTACCGCGGCCTGCTCGCCGCGCTCGAATGGGCCGCCAACAATGGCCACACTCGCCTGCATGTCCGATCCGACTCGCTGCTGATCGTTCAACAGATGCTCGGCAAGTACCGGGTCAAACACCAAGGGCTGATTCCCCTGTACCGCCAAGCCCGTCACCTGATGGCCAAGGTCGGCACGGTGACGTTCGAGCACATTCGGCGCGAGTTGAACAAGGACGCGGACCGGCTCTCCAATCTCGGAATGGACCAGAACGGCCTCTGAGGGGACCGCTCACTCCGTTCGCGGCACGACTCCTCACTACGCTCGGAGCAGGACCGGCGGCGCTTCGCGCGCCAGCGCGAGCCTCGCCGTCCGGCTCGGCACATTCGGACAAAAATTCAGCTTGTCGGGTGAGGCAGGTTTAGGCTCCGCGTCGGCGCGGAGTTCCGCCACGAACGGAGTGAGCGGTCCCTAGTGATGCAGTATCATCAGATGCATGCGCACCACCCTGGATCTGGATGATGACATCCTCTTGGCGGTCAAGGAAATCGCGGCAAATCGCGGCACAACAGCTGGCCGAGTCCTATCAGATCTGGTTAGAAAAGCACTCGAACCGCAGACCATTGGGCCAGTCCGCAACGGCGTGCCGGTGTTACCGCGAGGCCCGATTGGCGCCCCCAAGATGACGCTGGATTTCGTTAACCGCCTACGAGACGAATGAGCCGCATCGCGCTGCTCGACGTCAACGTCCTGATCGCGATGTTCAATCCAGATCACCTGCATCACGATCCGGCCCACGATTGGTTCGAAGACCATCGCGCGAATGGCTGGGCTACCTGCCCACTGACCGAGAATGCGCTGGTGAGGATTCTTGCTAATCCCACCTATGTTCCTGGCGCCGAATCACCAGCAGCACTCGTCAAACGGCTGCGCCGCTTCTGCGGCAGCGGCGATCATGTGTTCTGGGGCGACACGCTGTCGGTGCGCGATCGCCAGCGGTTCCCGGCCACGTTTCCAGCCAGCGCGCGTCAAGTGACCGACACCTATTTATTGGCCCTCGCGTGCGCCAACAACGGCACCCTCGCCACTTTCGATACCTCGATCGCCTTGGCCTCGGTGGTCGGCGCCAGCGCCGACCACCTGACTGTAATCAGCGCATGACCGGCGAGCGGGTGGAGTAAGATCCGCCCTTTCGAGGAGGTTCCGATGCCGCAATTCGTGATTGAACGCACGCTACCGGGCGCAGGCAGCCTTGACGCCGACCAGTTGAGAGGCGTCGCGCAAAAATCGAACGGGGTGTTGAAAGAGCTTGGACCGTCGATTGTCTGGGAACACAGCTACGTCACTGGCGACAAAATTTATTGTGTCTATAGCGCGCCGAACGCCGAGATGATCCGCGAGCACGCCAAGCGTGGCGGCTTCCCTGCCGATAGCGTGCAGGAAGTGAAGACGGTCATCAATCCGGCCACCGGGGGGTGATCACTGCGCGGTGATGCCCGGCTGGTTCTTTCGCAACACAAATTTCTGAACCTTGCCCGTCGCGGTTCGCGGCAACTCAGTGACGAACGTAAAGTCGTGCGGCACTTTGAAATGCGCGAGCCGCGCCCGGCAGAAGGTCCGCAGCGCATCGGCGGTCGCTGCCCCGCCGGGCTTGAGGACGACAAACGCATACGGGGCCTCTCCCCACTTTTCGTGCGGCATGCCGACCACGGCAACCTCCATGACCGCCGGATGCGCGATCAACGTAGCCTCCACTTCGACCGAGGAGATGTTTTCGCCGCCGCTGATGATCACGTCCTTGATGCGGTCGCGAATTTCGACATATCCGTCGGGATGCACCACCGCGGCGTCGCCGCTGTGAAACCAGCCATCACGCATTACCGCAGCGGTCGCGTCTGGATCGTTGTAATAACCCGCCATCACCACGTTGCCGCGGGCAACGATCTCGCCGAGCGACTGGCCATCGCGAGGCACTTCGTCACCCTCGGGTGTCACCACCTTCAACTCGCCGGACGTGATCAACTCCACCCCCTGACGGGACTTGATCCGCGCCCGCTCCGCCGGCCCGAGCGCGATGTCTTCGGGACGCCGATCACACACCGTGATGAACGGCGAGGTCTCGGTCAGGCCATACATATGCGTCACGTCCCAGCCGAGTCCGTCCTCGATCGCGGCAATCGTCGCCGCGGCTGGTGGCGCACCCGCGGTCACCACGCGGACGCCGCGCGGCACATCGACGCGCAGCGCCGGATCGGCGTGGGCCAGGCTGATCAACACCGTCGGCGCGGCACACAACATACTGATCCGCTCGCGTCGGATCAGCGCAAACACCTGCGCCGGCTCCACCTTGCGCAGGCACACGTGAGTGCCGCCGATCGCCGTGACGATCCACGTAAACGTCCAACCGTTGGCGTGAAACATCGGTAACGTCCACAGATAGCGGTCACCGACCCGCATCGGCAGATGGGCCAGGATGCCGACGGCGTTCATGTAGGCGTTGCGGTGGGTGATCATCACACCCTTCGGTCGCGACGTCGTACCGCTGGTGTAATTGATCGAGATCAAGTCTCCTTCATCGCACCCGCTTGCCGTTGGCACCGCGGCCTGCCCGGCCAGCAATGCCTCGTAATCCAGCCAGCCCGCCGCACCGCCTTCGAGCGCCACGAAGCGGGTCGACGCCGGCAGTCGCTCGCGCACCTGGTCGACCGCCGCCATCTGATCGGCGTGCGCGCAGACGACCTTGGCGCCACTGTGCGTGATCAAATAGGCGAAGTCATCTGCGGTCAGGCGAAAGTTGATGGGGACGATGGCGGCCCCGGCCAGCGGCACGGCATAGTAGCCCTCGAGGTTGGCGTGCGTATTCGGCGCGATGTAGGCGACGCGATCCCCGCGGGTGACACCAAGGGCGCGCAACCCCGCCGTCCACCGATCGATCCGGTCAGCAAACTGGGTGTAGGTGAATCGAGCGTCGCCATCGACGACGGCCTCGCGGTCGCCGTGCAGCTTGCGCGCGCGGCGCAGGAAATCGAGTGGGGTGAGCGGGACAACCACAGAGCGGAAGACTACTTGAAATCAGAACCACAGATATCGGAGAAATTAGAACCACCGTATCGGAAAAATCAGCACCACAGATTTCACAGATTACACAGAAGCGGACGGGTCAGCGCGACGGCGTGCGAATCAGGGCGGCGAGGCGGCCGGCCTGAGCGCCTTCTGCCCGATAGGAGTCGAAGACCTCGAGATTGGACTTGGTGCATAGCGCGGACAGGTGGATGTGATGCGCAGGGACGCCGGCGCTCCGCACCTGATCGCGGTTAGCCGCCCACAAATCAAGCCGCACCGCCCCGCCATCGTCTGAAAACCACGGCATCAGGTCGGCCTCTGACCACCCGGCGCCCCGGAAGGCGTCACGCAAATCGGCGCCGACTTCGTAGCAACACATGCCGATGCTCGGCCCGACCGCAACGATGAGATCTTCGGCGCGGGTGCCGAATTCGCGCGCCATCGTTTCGATGGCGACGCGGACGATGCCGGCGGCGGTACCGCGCCATCCGGCATGCACGGCCGCCGCCGCACCGCTCCGCGGGTCGGCCATCAATAGAGGCACGCAGTCCGCGACCTGAACCGCCAGGACGACATCGGGCTCGTTCGAGACGAGGGCATCGGCGTCGGGCCGGGCAGCCAGAACGTCGGCGCTCATCTCGCCGGCCCGGATGGTCCGCGCGGTGTTGCCGTGGACCTGTTTGACCCGAAGGACCTGTTCGACGCCAGCGCCGAGCGACGCGGCAGCCTGTGTCCAAGCGGAGCTTCGCGATGACAACTGCAGTTGCCTGGTCGTAAACAAATGTTGCGCGACCGATTCGAGCGGCCGGCAGCGCAGCGCGTGCCCCCAAGGCTCGACGCTCCAACGAAATGCGGGATCCGGTTCAGGAAGGGTCATTGCACTCGCCTCTCGTCGCTCGCAACCACAGTTACCGTTTCCCTCTCTGCGTCCCTTCGATCACGACGATTTCCGCCGGATTCGAGTTGGCATTGCCCTTGATGAAGAAGGGAACAACAAGAACACGGGAGACGGTACACATGGTGATCAAGATCCTGCCCAACGACAAGGGAAACCCGCAGGGCAAGTTGGCCGACGCGGAACTGGAATTTACCGAAGGCGAGCTGCAAGGGCTCAAACTCGTCGGCTTTGCGATCTGGGAGCGGCGCACCGGCACTGGCCGCAACGTCACCTTTCCGGCGCGCAACTATTCCGTCAACGGTGAGCGACGCAGTTTTGCGCTGCTGCGGCCGGCGGGCGATGCACATTCACAGGACAAGGTGCGAGACCTGATTCTGCAGGCCTACGCGGAGTTCTCGTCGCAAGTGGCGATCGCCAGCTGACTGCTGCGGACGCGATCCGGCAAGCGCCGGCTATCCGTTCGCTGACTCGAGGACCGGCAGCAACTTGGCGTTCTCTTTCGCACGCTTGGGCGGCAGCGTCCATTCCGCCCGCGTGCTTTTTTCGAGCTCGCCACGGAAAAAAGCGTCTTTCATGCCGCCGTCGATGATGTCCCAGGGCAGCATCTTGTCGTGCGAACGGTCGCGGAAGATGTAGAAGTCGCCATCGACGCCGGT
Source organism: Vicinamibacterales bacterium (assembly GCA_035575715.1). Lineage (GTDB taxonomy): Bacteria > Acidobacteriota > Vicinamibacteria > Vicinamibacterales > UBA2999 > JACCSI01. The sequence continues at coordinate 164,594 of DATLXN010000006.1, forward strand.
GTCGGCGACGGCGCGCCGCCACTGGCCGCCGTTACGTTCGGCTTCTTCGATCGCGGGTGCGACGCGTCGATCGCCAAGCGAGAGTAGGGCCTGGTAGTACGAGTGCCGTTCGCTCTTGATGTTGAAGTAGACGTTGTCGATGTCAGACACCAGGCTGCGTAGCCGCTTCATCTTCTGTTCGATGATGGCGGACTGCTCCATCGCCATCCACTGGTAGGTCGTACCAGGCTTGGGGATGAGCGGGTTGACGCTACCGATGATGCGGCCAATCCGGCCGCGGGCGCGGGCGTGGCGCAACATGATCTCGCGTAGTTGCAGGGTGAGATCGCGAATGGCGACGAGATCTTCGTCTTGCTCGGACGGCAAGCCGATCATGAAGTAGAGCTTGAGGTTCTCGATGCCGCTGGAGAAGATCAGTTCGGCGCGGTCGAGGATCTCTTCGTTGGTCACCGTTTTGTTGATGACCCGGCGGAGACGATCCGACCCGGTCTCCGGGGCGATGGTCAATGTCCGTTCGCCGCTGTCTTTGAGCAGCGAAACAATCGTCGGCGTCAGGTCATCGAGGCGCAGCGACGCCGGGCTGATCGAATAGCCCATGTCCTTGAGGCTGCGCAGGATGTGTTCGATATCGGGGTGATCGCAGAGCGCGATTGAGACCAGCCCGGCCTTCGCCGAATGGGCTCGTGCCGTGCGGGCCAGGCTGAGGATCCGCTCGGTCGGAAACGCGCGCACCGGCAGGTAGTTGTAGCCGGCCCAACAGAAGCGACAGAGGTTCGCGCAGCCGCGCACGACTTCAATCAGGAAGCGCGAGCCGAACTCGGTGTCCGGCGTAAAGATCGTCGTTGACGGCGGATCAACCGCGTCGGTCGATTTCAAAGCGGCCTTACGAACAATCGCCGGCGCACCGGTCTCCGGTTTCGGAACGTAGCGCTCGATGGTGCCATCGGCGGCGTAGTCCACGTCGTAGAAGGACGGGATGTAATAGCCGCGTTTGGTCGCCAGTTCGCGGAGCAGTTCCGCCCGCGTCGTCACGTGCTTGCGCGCCTCGATCAGCGACGGGATCAGCGATTCGCCTTCGCCCGCGGCGATCACGTCGGCAAACAGCGCGAGGGGCTCTGGGTTGACGAAGGTGACGGCCCCACCGATCACGATCAGCGGATGTGTTTCGTCACGGTCGGCGGCGCGCAGTGGCAGGCCCGCGAGGCGCAGCAAGGTGAGGACATTGGTGTAGTCCCATTCGAACGACACCGAAAACGCGAAGACGTCAAAGTCGCTGACCGGGGTCTGCGATTCGATGGTGACGATACGCGCACCAGAGCTGACCAGGGCGGCGAGTTCTTGCTTCGGGGGCAGGAAGACGCGCTCGCAGACGATATCGGCTTGCGCGTTGAAGAGGCGATACACCGTCTGGAAGCCGAGGTTGGACATCCCGACGAAGTAGGTGTTCGGGAACGCCAGGGCGACGCGCAGCTTGCCCTCGTGCGGCTTGCGCACGTAGCCAACTTCCTTGGCGAGGGTGGCGCGCGCCAGTTCACGCTGAACGTCGAGGCGAGATGACTTGGACTTCATGGACGAACAGCTAACCAGACAGGCGGGCGATGTCCGCGAGCTACGCCTGCATCGGCGCCGCTCGCGCACTCCCGGGATCTATCTAGTTTACCACCGCCCCCTCGGTCAGCCCTCGTTCCGGCGGAGGAACGCCGGCACGTCCAATTCCGAATCCAGGTCGAGATCGGCCGCATCCAGCGACGGTTCGGACTCGCTGCTCGGGCTGGCTGCGGCCATTCGCGGGGCGCTGAACAGGTCGAGCGGGGCGCGCCGGGTGATCGTCAAGCGCGATGGCGCCGGCTCGGAGGCTGCGGCCATCGGCAGCGGCGCCAATGATCCCATGCTCCGGCTCGACGAGTGGCTGGTGTAGCTGTGCAGATCAACCGGCGTCTGCATCGGCACCTGGGCAGGAGCGCTCCGCATCGCGCGGGCATGATCGAAGCCGGTGGCAATGACGGTGATCTTGATCCGGCCGCTGAGTGCCGGATCGACCACCGCGCCGAAGATGATGTTGGCGTCCTCGTGCGCCGCTTCCTGAATGACCGTCAGCGCCTCGTTGACTTCCATCAACGACATATCGGGGCCGCCGGTGACGTTGATGATGACGCCGCGCGCGCCATTGACCGAGGCGTCTTCGAGTAGTGGGCTGGAGATCGCCCGTTGCGCAGCTTCCAGGGCACGCGACGTGCCTTCGGAGGTGGCCGTGCCCATCATCGCCACACCCATCCCCGACATGATCGTCTTGACGTCGGCGAAATCGAGATTGATCAACCCGGGTACGAGAATCAGATCCGAGATGCCCTGGATCGCCTGCCGCAGGACGTCGTCCGCCGTCGAGAACGCGTCGAGCATCGAGGTGTTGCGATCGATGACCGAGAGCAGGCGCTCATTGGGGATAGTGATCACCGTGTCGACGCACTCGCGGAGCACATCAAGGCCGAGTTCAGCTTGTTTGCCGCGCTTCTTCCCCTCGAACTTGAACGGGCGAGTGACCACGGCGATGGTCAGCGCGCCCAACTCAGTGGCGAGGCTCGCGATCACCGGAGCGGCGCCGGTGCCGGTGCCGCCGCCCAGACCGGTGGTCACAAACACCATGTCCGCCCCTGACAACGCCTGAATCAGCCCTTCGGTGTCTTCGAGCGCTGCCTGGCGGCCGACGTTGGGATCGGCGCCGGCGCCGAGCCCCTTGGTCAGCTTGCTGCCAATCTGAATCTTCATCGTCGCCGGGCTGTTCTTCAGCGCCTGCGCGTCGGTGTTGGCCACCATGAACTCGACGCCGCTGAGCCCGGCCTGAACCATTCGCGCCACGGCGTTGCCGCCGCCGCCGCCGACGCCGATCACTTTGATCCGCGCCCCGGTGCGCGCTTCTTCATCGATTGTCAGACGCAGCCGTTCGAGCTGACCGTCCGCCGTGCCGTCGTGCAGATCCGCCATTGAGCCTCCTTATTCGGGTCTCAGAAAAATTCTTTGAAGACCGTTCGCAACCGTCCCACCATGCGCGTCAAGGCGCCGCCGCCGGTCCGGAGATCGAGGCCGGTCCGGTGACGTTCCGCATATCGCACCAGGCCGACCGCCGTGGCATACGCCGGGTTTGCCACGTGATCGGCCAAGCCGCCGACACCGCTCGGGGAGCCGCGGCGAATCGGCAAATCGAAAATCTGTTCGGCGATCTCGGACATGCCTTCGAGCATCGCGCCGCCGCCAGTCAGGACCAGTCCCGAGTTGAGTGATTTCTCGTAACCGGCTTTGCTGATCTCGTCCCAGACCAGATGAAAAATCTCTTCCGCCCGCGGTTGCAGGATGTCGCTCAGGATCCGCCGCGCCATCACCCGCGGCCGCCGGCCGCCGACGCTGGCCACTTCGATGGTTTCGTCTTCGGCCACCATCGAGGACAACGCACAGCCGCTGCGACGCTTGATTTTTTCCGCCTCGGGAATCGGGGTGCGCAGGCCGACTGCGATGTCATTGGTGAAGTGGTCGCCGCCGACGGCGATCACCGCCGTGTGCCACAGGCTGCCGCGCTCGAAGATGGCCAGGTCGGCGGTGCCGCCGCCAATATCGAGAATGGCGACACCGAGTTCCTTTTCGTCCGCAGTCAGCACCGACTCGGCGGCCGACAACTGGCTAATCACCGTGTCGACGACTTCGACGCCGGCCCGATTGACGCAGGCGACCAGATTCTGGGTCCCGGTGCCGCTACCGGTAATGATGTGGACGTTGACCTCGAGGCGGGCGCCGGTCAGGCCGACCGGTGCGCCGATCCCCTCCTGCTCATCGACCACGAAGTCTTGCGGCAGCACGTGCAGGATTTCGCGCCCGGCCGGCAGCGACACCGCGCGGGCCGCCTCGATCGCCCGCCGCACATCGTCGCGCGTGACCTCGCGATTCTTGCCGGCGACGGCGACGACCCCGCGACTGTTGAAGCCCTTGATGTGCGGGCCGCTGATCCCGAGGTGCACGGTGCCGACCTCGACGCCGGCCATCAGCTCCGCTTCCTCGATTGATCGTTTGATCGATTCGACCGCGGCGTCGAGATTGACCACCACGCCGCGCTTGAGGCCCTTGGATTCGGCCACGCCAAGGCCGATGACATCGACGCCTCCGTCATCGAGCATTTCGCCGACGACGGTGCACACCTTGGAGGTGCCAATGTCGAGTCCCACTACGTAGCGTTCGTGTCGCGCCATGTCTCTCCTACTTCTTCACCGGTCGGACGTACAGCCGATCGTCAAATCGCAAATCGACGTAATCGATATCGGCGACCCGCTCACGCAGGGCCGCGCCCAAGTCGAGGTATTCCTGAATCCGCTCGACAAACTCTTCGCTGCCGAGCCGCAGCATCGCGGTATCGCCTTCGAGCAGCACCACCGCGTCGTGAGAGTCGGTGACGTCGATCTGCGACACCCGCTTCGCGATGTCCGGCCGCGCCTCGAGGGCCGCGAGCACGCGCGACGCGAGCCGCGCGCGTCCCTCGTCGATCGCACTCGACGTGTCGCTTGGCCTCCCGGTCAGCCCGTCGATGATCGGCAGGTCGAACTCCGCATAGTTCGGGCCGTACTCGTCGATCACGACCCCGGCGGCATCGACCAGATACAGCGTCGAACCGAGGCGGCCGATGCCGATCGGCCGTCGTTCCCGAACCACCACATCGACCCGAGACGGCAACACCCGCCGCAACACCGCGGCTTCCACCCACGGTGACGCGAGCAGACGCTGCTGCCATTCGCCAAGGCTCACGGTGAGGATGTTTCGCCCGTGCAAGCCGTCCACAATCGCCAGCACTTCTCCGGTCGACAGCCGGTGGTTGCCTCGCACCGTAATCCGTGACACCTGCAGCGCCGGCGCGCCCAACACCAACGCGGTGCCGCGCCATCCGCCATAGAGCGCCACCGCCAGTACCATCGTCAGCTTCGCGATCACCCAGACCTGCTTGGCCCCGACGTGCCGCTTGCGCGTCGGTTTGACCTGGGCGCGGCGAAAGCGCTTGTCGGCGGGAGCGGCAACCGTCGCCATGGCTACGCGCTACCTGCACGGAGTTGCCGCTGTTCGAGTTCACGAACCACGGCCGAAGCGACGTTGCCGATTGAGCCCGCACCGAGCGTGATCACCAGATCGCCGCTGCGCGCGAAATCAGCGATGGCCTTGGCGACGTCGTCGACGTTCGGCACGACGCGCACGGGGACCGCGCGGCTGGTGTTGACCGAGGCGGCGAACGATTCGACCGTGATTCCGGGAATCGGGTCCTCGCTCGCGGCGTAGATATCGGTCAACACGACTTCGTCGGCGCCGGCCAGTGCCAGTCCGAATTCACGCATCAGGTCGCGGGTGCGCGTGTAACGGTGCGGCTGAAAGGCGACAATGACGCGGGACGGCTTGGCGGCGCGTGCCGCCGCGAGCACGGCGGCGATTTCTGTCGGGTGGTGACCGTAGTCATCGACGACGGTGATGCCGCCAATCACGCCACGGTGCTCGAAGCGTCGTTCGGCACCCTGGAAGACGGCCAGCGCCGCGGCAATGTGTTCAAACGCCACGTCCAGTTCGAGCGCCACCGCCACGGCGGCGAGCGCGTTCTGTACCGAATGGCGCCCCGGCACCTGCAGCCGTAATCTACCGAGCGTTTCCGAGTGCTGCCCGGTGCCGTGACGCCGCACCACGGTGCATTGACTGCCAAACCCCTCCAGCACCACATCGGTCGCGGTCACATCGACATCGTCGCGAGTCAAGCCGTAGGTGATCAGCCGTCGCGTCAGACGTGGACGCAGCGACATCAGTTCGGCATCATCGGCGCAGGCGACCACCGCACCGTAAAACGGCACCTTGTTCGCGAAGTCGACAAACGCCTGCAACAGGTCCTCGAACCCGCCGTAGGCCTCCATGTGCTCGCGATCAATGTTGGTCATGACCGCGATCGCCGGAAACAGCTTTAAAAACGAGCGATCGCTTTCATCGGCCTCGACGACCATGCACTCGCCGCGACCGAGCCGCGCGTTACTACCGAAGGCTCGTAGCCGCCCGCCGATCACCGCGGTTGGATCAAGTCCGGCGCGCTCGAGGACCAAAGCAATCATCGACGTCGTGCTGGTCTTGCCATGTGCACCAGCCACCGCGATCCCGAACTTCAGGCGCATCAATTCGCCGAGCAACTCAGCGCGCGGGATCACCGCAATTCTCCGCGTCTGAGCCGCTGCCAGCTCGGGATTGTCCGGACGCACCGCCGACGAGAACACCACGACGTCGACATCGCCGACGTTCGCGCCGCGATGACCGATGTCAATCGTCACGCCGAGCGTGGCCAGCCGATCGGTGGTATCCGAGCGCCGGCTATCGGAGCCACTCACCTGGTAGCCGAGATTGGCGAGCAGCTCCGCAATGCCGCTCATGCCAATGCCACCGACACCGACAAAGTGAATACGCTGCGTCTTGCCGAGCACGTTCACGCGGTTCCTTCCGCCAATTGCCACACGCGGTCGGCGATCCGTGCGGCGGCATCGGGGCGAGCCAAGCCGCCAATCGCGGCGGACATACGCGCGCGACGGTCCGGGTCGCTGGCAATGGCAGTAATTGCCGCGGCAAGTCGTTCGCCGGTCAGGTCTTTCTCTTCGATTACATCCGCCCCACCGACGCGCGCAATCACGTCAGCGTTCTTGCGCTGGTGATTGTCAGTCGCGGTCGGCAATGGGATCAGCACCGCGGGTTTTCCCGCCGCTGCCAATTCCGACAGCGTGGTCGCACCGGCACGTGCGACCACGACGTCGGTGTGGGTCATCTCCCGGTCCATCTCGTACAGGAAGGCCTCGACCCGGGCTTCAATCCCGGCGCGTTGGTACGCATCGCGGACCAGCTGCACGTCTCGTTCTCCTGTTTGGTGCGTGATCGCCAGGCGAGCGCCTGCGGCTGCCAACCGCGCCGCTGCCTCCACCATGGCCACGTTGATCGCGTGCGCGCCCTGAGAGCCGCCAAAAATCAGGACCCGTACCGCATCGTGCGGCGATTGGACTCGGTCATCGGCCTCCTTCACGTCAGCAAAGAATTCGGGACGAACCGGATTGCCCGTCACGAAACCTGTTCCCGGAAAGAATCGCAACGCCTCTTCAAACGTCACCGCCGCGGCACGCACCACACGCGCCAGCAGCCGGTTGGTGATGCCGGGCACGGCGTTCTGCTCCAGCAACATCGTCGGATAGCCGCGCAGCGATGCCAGCATCAACACCGGCCCCGAGGCGAAGCCGCCCACCCCGACGACCACGTCGGGGCGATAACGGGACACCACCCGCCACGCGTCGAGCGCGGCGAGCGGCAGCAAGGCAAATCCGCGCACGCGATCGACGCGCGACTTGCCTTTGAGTCCGGCCACCCGGATCAACGCCAGCGGAAATCCTTCGCGCGGGACCACCCGCACTTCGACGCCGGCCGCCGTTCCGACGAAGACGATCTCGACGTCGGCGTCGCGTCGCTTGATCTCCCGGGCCAGCGCAATGCCCGGATAGAGATGACCTCCGGTGCCGCCGCCTGCGATCAGCACTCGCACGAGTCACGCGGCTCCGGTCTCGGGGCGGGCGTGCTGAGAAATGTTCAGCAACACGCCAAGCGCAAGCAGATTGATGAGGAGTGACGATCCGCCGGAACTGACCAGCGGCAGGGTGATCCCTTTAGTCGGGAGCAATCCCAGGACAACGCTCATATTCACGAAGGCCTGGACGACGATCATCATCGTTAGACCCAGCGCCAGGAAGGCGCCAAAGCCGTCAGGGGCATTCAGCGACGCGCGCATGCCGCGCCACGCGATCACGCAGAAGCATGCGACCAGCACCGTTGCGCCAATCAGCCCCAGCTCTTCACCGATCACCGCGAAAATGAAATCGGTATGCGGCTCGGGCAGATAAAACAACTTCTGCACGCCAGCCATCAACCCGCGGCCGAACACACCGCCGGTGCCGATGGCAATCATCGACTGGATCATCTGGAAGCCGTCACCGAGCGGGTCGGCCCACGGATCCAGAAACGCAAACAGCCGCCGTCGGCGATACTCGGCGCTCCACACCAGCACGTAGAGCACCGGCAGCGACAGCAGGACCGCCCCGACGATGTAGCGGTAGCTGAGACCGGCGGCGAAGATCATCAGACCGGTTACCGCCAGTAGAGACACCGCCGTGCCCAAATCGGGCTCGATCAAGATCAGGCCGACGACGACCGACAGGATGATGCCGATTGGCAGCAGCGAGTAGCCAATGTCGTTGACCCGGTGCATTCGCCGCTCGAGCATGGCGGCGGTAAAGACAATCGCCACCAGTTTGGCGAGCTCGGACGGCTGAATACCGAAGCCGGCGATCGCAAACCATCGCCGCGAGCCGTTGATCGGCCTCGAGAACAACACCACGATCAGCAGCAGAATGACGATCCCGAGCAGCGACCAAATCAACGTCTCGTTACGGTAGGTGCGGTAGTCGATGCGCATCACGATCGACATCACCGCGATGCCGAGCAGCGCCCACATCACCTGTTTGGTCACGAACAGATACGGCTGCTGGTAACGCTCGAGCGCGACCAATGCTGAAGCGCTGTAGACCATGACCACACTGACGCAGACCAGCGCCAGGGTCGCCAGGAACAGCCACTTATCGAATTGAAGCTTGCGCGCCATATAAAGTTCTACCCGGCCAAACCGAAACTACACTCGGCGGTCGAACCGTCAGCAGTCGTCAGTCGATTAGGGGACTGGGACACCTGTCTCCCAAGCCGGGGTGGCTTGGGCTCCCAGCGACCGGCTCCCATTCGCTCCCTCTCGAACTGACGACTGCTCACGGCTCCTACCGCACGAGTGCTGCGACCTCGCGCTTGAACGCACGCCCGCGGTCCGCATAGTCCGCGAACATGTCAAAACTCGAGCACGCCGGCGCCAGCAGCACCACGCCATCGGGCTGCGCCATCGCGTAGGCTTTTCGTACCGCGTCACCCATCGACTCGGCGTCGACCAGTGGCACGACGCCTTCGAGCGCGCGCCGCACCATCGCCCGCGATTCACCGAACGCCACCACGCCGCGGCCATGCCGCTTCAGCGGTTCGGCTAAGTCTTCAAACGCGCCCGCTTTGTAGCGGCCGCCGATGATCGCGACGACCCGATCGAACGTTTCAATCGACCGGCCGGCGGCATCGACGTTGGTCGCTTTCGAGTCGTTGACGAAACGCACCTGTCCGATCGTCGCAACCGGCTCCATGACGTGCTCGAGACCGGTGAACCCCTCGAGCGCGCGGGTCATCGCGTCGCTTGACGCGCCGGCGGCGAGACTGATTGCCGCTGCCGCAGTGACATTGCTCAACATGTGACGGCCGGTCAGTTCGATCGATCCGAGCGGCACCAGCGGTGTCTGGCCGTCGGCCGTCCGCTGCCAGACAAAGTCGCCACTGACAAACACGGCGGCCTCTGTCGCGTTGTCGACCGCATAGGGCAGCCGGCGCGCGGCGATGCCCACCGCCAGTGCTTGTGCAGCGTCACTGTCGGCGTTGACCACGGCCCAGTCGTCGGCGTTTTGATTCGCGAAGACGCGCGCTTTCGCAGCACCGTAGGCCGCCTCGCTCGGGTGATGATCGAGATGATCCGGCGAGAAATTGAGCAACGCCGCAACCCGCGGGTGAAAGGTCTGGGTCGATTCGAGCTGGAAACTGCTCGCTTCGATGACGTGAATGGTGTCCGGCGTCGACGCGTCAACCTGCGCGCTGAGCGCCACGCCAATGTTTCCGCCAACCAGCACATGACGGCCCGCCGCTTCGAGCATGCGCCCGACCAGTGTGGTGGTCGTCGATTTGCCCTTGGTACCGGTGATCGCGACAATCGAGCCGCGAAGCCAGCGCGATGCCAGTTCGAGTTCGCCGATGACCTGAGCGCCACGCGCGCGGGCGGCCACGACCAGAGGCGATTCAAGTGGGACGCCGGGGCTGAGAACGACCAGGTCGGCTTCGGCAACGATCGACGCATCGTTCGATCCGAGACTCAGCAGCACGCCCGCGTCGCGCAGCCCCTGGGCGTCGGCAATCGTGCTTTTCATGTCGGTGAGCGTCACTTGCGCACCTCGCCGAACCAGCAACTGTGCCGCGGCAATGCCGCTGCGGGCAGCGCCGACCACCACCACACGTGCCCCGCCGACCTTGAACGAGTCCATGTCGTCACCGCAGTTTCAATGAGGTGAGACTGAACAGGGCGAAGATGATCGCCATGATCACGAAGCGCGCGATCACCTTGGGCTCCGCCCATCCGATTAACTCGAAGTGGTGATGCAGCGGCGACATCCGAAAGACACGCTTGCCGGTCAGCTTGAAGGACACGACCTGGATCACGACCGACGCCGCTTCGAGCACGAAGACGCCGCCGACAATCGCCAGAAGAATTTCCTGTTTGATCAGAATGGCGACCGTCGCCAAGGCGCCACCCAGGGCCAGCGACCCGACGTCGCCCATGAAGATCTCGGCGGGGTGCGCGTTGTACCACAGGAAGCCGAGACTGGCGCCGACCAGCGCGCCACAGAAGATGGTCAACTCGCCCGCCGGCACAAAGTGCACGAGCAGCAGATACGACGCGAACACGGCGTGGCCGGTGACATACGCCAGCCCAGTCAACGCCGTCGCCGCTACGGCGAAGGTGCTGATCGCCAGCCCGTCTAGTCCGTCGGTCAGGTTGACCGCGTTACTCCACGCGACCAGCACGAACATCGCAAATGGCAGGTAGCCCCAGCCGAGGTCGGGAATCCACTGCTTGAAGAACGGAAAGATGACGCGTGTGTTGTACAGGTTCTGTGACGCCAGCCACATCAGCGACAAGCCGACGAGGAAGCCAACGACAATCTGCAAGCCCATTTTCTGGCGCGCAGAGAGACCGCCCGACGAGCGGCGTGTGACTTTCAGGTAGTCGTCAAGAAACCCGATCGCGCCAAATGCTGCGGTCGACAAGACCGCGATCCACACATAAACATTGGTCAGGTCGGCCCACAACAAGGTGGGCACCAGAGCCGCCGCCAGGATCAGCAACCCGCCCATCGTCGGAGTGCCGGCCTTGGCGTGATGGCTCTGTGGTCCCTCTTGGCGGATCACTTGACCGATCTGGAATTCGCGCAGACGCCGAATCAGCCACGGCCCGAGGACCAGGCTGATGATCAACGCGGTGATGCTGGCGGCCGCCGTCCGAAAGGTGATGTAGCGCGCGACGTTGAAGAGCGGCACTGCCGGATAAAACCAAAGCAGGAGGTGATACAGCATCAGGAGAACTCCACCGTGATGCGGTCCACGACCGCGTCGGTCTTGATGCCGCGGGAACCTTTGACGAGAATTAAATCGCCGTCACTCAGCCACGGAAGAATCAGGTCGGAGGCGGCACCGCTCGACGAGGTCCAGGTGACGGCGTCGCGCCGCATGCCGGCCGCCACGGCGGCATCGGCGAGCGCTTTGGCGGCATCGCCGCCCACCGCAATCAAGCGATCGAGCCCCACTGCCGCAGCCGCGCGGCCGCAGTCCTGATGCAATCGCAACGCGTGATCGCCAAGTTCAAGCATCTCGCCGAGGACGGCCGCCTTGCGCCTGGCGCTGCGGTCTCGACCGATCACCTCGAGCGCGCGCTGCAGCGCCGTCGGACTGGAGTTGTACGAATCGTCGACGACGGTCACGCCGCCTGGCAAGCGGACGACCGCGCCACGATGCGCCGCCGGTTTGAGATGCGCCGCCCGCTCCGCAATCTCAGGCAACATGACCCCCAGTTCAGTCGCCACGGCAGCCGCCGCCAGCAGATTCGACAGATTGCCGCGACCCAATAACGGGGTCTGGACATCCGCCACGCGGTCACCAATGCGAAGCTTCAGGTGCGTCCCGTCGAGCCCGCGATCGTCGACCTCTTCGGCACCAACGTCCGCGTCAGCGGCGATGCCAAACGTGATGCGGCGGCCAACGAAACTGCCGGCGCGAGCCATCACCCGCGGATCGTCTGCGTTGACGATCAACCGGTCGGTTGGGCGCGCGCCGTCGAGGATCTCAGCCTTGGCATCGGCAATCGCGTCCTGCGACGTAAAGTGCCCCATGTGCGCATCGCCGACGTTGGTCCAGACCCGGATCTCCGGTTCGGCAATGCCAACCAGGACGCGGATCTCGCCGGCATGATTCATTCCGAGCTCCATGACGGCAACGTCGGCGCCGTGACGGAGCTCGAGCAACGAGAGCGGCAGACCCAAATGGTTGTTGAGGTTGCCTTTGTTCTTCGCCACCTTGAAACGACCACCGAGCAGCGTCGCGATCGTTTCCTTGGTCGTCGTTTTACCGGCGCTTCCAGTCAACGCGACGACTGTGGCCGACGACTGTTGACGGACGAAACGCCCGAGATCGTGCAGGGCGATCGTCGTGTCATGGACGCGGATGAGGACCGGGTCGTCCTCGCCATCGCCGGCTTCGACGTCGGCAACCGCGTCACTGACCATCGCCCCGGCAGCGCCCCGAGCAATCGCGTCAGCGACGTAGGCGTGACCGTCGCGCGCGGCGACAATCGCAAAGAACAGATCGCCGGACTGCAGCGTCCGTGAATCAATAGCGAAGCCGTCGATCACGCGCGCCGGCGATCCGGACAGCAGATCGCCGCCTGTGGCCGTGGCGATCATCGCTGCGGTCAACACGATCGGTGCGCTGCTCACGAGCGCGCTCCATTGGATCGCCGGCGACGCCGCGCCAACGCTCCGCGGGCGATCTCGCCGTCGTCGAACGGCAGCACGCGGTCGCCAATCTGCTGATATTTCTCGTGGCCTTTGCCGGCAATCAGGACGACATCGCCGGGTTCACCCTGCTCGACGGTCAGTTCAATCGCTTCGCGCCGATCGACATTGCTGCGAATGTCCGGGGCGCGGCCCTGCGACGGGCTGCCGGCAGGGATGCCGCGTTTGATCTCGTCGATGATCCGCTGCGGCTCTTCGCTGCGCGGGTTGTCGGAGGTAATCACGACGACGTCGCTGAGCCGCGCCGCGACGACGCCCATCAGCGGTCGCTTGCTACGGTCGCGATCGCCGCCGCATCCGAAGACTGTGATCAATCGCTTGGGTGACAACGGGCGGGCCGTCTCGAGCAGGTTGCGCAACGCGTCATCGGTGTGCGCGTAATCAACGACGACCGTGACATCGTCGTCCGGCGCCGAGACGACTTCGAAACGACCCGGCACCCCGGGGAGCTCGCGGATGCCGCTGGCGATAGCGTCGAGCGGCAGATCCATCGCCTGAAATGTCGCGGCGGCAGCGAGGATGTTGTAGACGTTGGGCCGGCCGACCAGGCGCGATTGCACGGTGACCGTGCCGCGGGGCGTCCGGATGTCGAATGTCAATCCGCTCAGCGTGAACTCGAGCGGGCCGGGGGTGACGTCAGCTGGACGATTGATGGCGAAGGTGACCGGCCGCTGACAGACGTCGAGCAACGACGCGCCGCGTGGATCATCAAGGTTGATGACGCCCGGTGCATCCGCGGGCAGCATCTCGAAAAGACGACGCTTGGCCTGAAAGTAGGTCTCCATGTCCTCGTGGAAATCGAGATGGTCCCGCGTCAGGTTGGTGAAGATTCCCGCAGAGAAGCGCATCCCGTCGACGCGTTTCAGTGCCAGTGCATGCGACGACACTTCCATCACCGCCGACTTGCAGCCCTGGCGAATCATTTCGTCGAGCAACTGCTGCACGTCGGGCGCTTCCGGCGTCGTGCGCGAGGCTTCGCGCTCTTCACCGCCGAGGCGGTAGGTCACCGTGCCGAGCAGGCCGGCTTTGAGATCGGCGGCGTCGAGCATCGCGGCGAGCAGATATGCGGTGGTCGTCTTGCCGTTGGTGCCGGTGACACCGACGACCCGCAGCCGCCGACTGGGCTGCTTGTAAAACGCGTCGGCAAGCATCGCCAGCGCCAGACGCGCATCAGTGACGGTCAGCCAGGGCGAGGCCTCGCCCTCGGGCCGCGGGGTCTCAGCAACGATCAGGCTGGCGCCACGCGACACCGCTTGCGCCGCGAACTCCGCACCATCCGCTTTGAGTCCGCGCAAGGCGACGAACACCGAGCCTGATACCGCACGTCGCGAGTCATAAGTCACCGCCGCCACGCGTCCACCTTGCGCAGCACCAACCGTGCCTGCGTCGGTCGTGATCTCGCGCAACGTGACGACAACATCAGCCAGCGTCACGGCTGCGCTCCGACGGGCGCGGCGAGCCTCGTCATATCGCGGTCGAGGATCAGCGTGCAGGTGACACCGCGCTCGAGCGGCGATCCCGGTGCCGGCGTTTGTTCGACGACGACGCCTTTGCCTTCGAGGCGAGCGCTGAGCCCCAGCTTGGCCAATGTGCGCAGCGCATCGCGGGCGCTCAGCCCGCGAAGGTCCGGCACCAGTGATGTCTGACCACCGCCGGTGGCGAGCGTGACAATTGCCGGAATCGAATTGGACGACGTCGGCGTGACCGGCTGGTGGTGGTGACGCGCGATGACGACTGGCGGTGGGGCATTCACCGTCGGCGCTATGCCAAGGTGGCGCAGTGACGCCTCGGCGATCCGGCCGAAAATCGGCGCCGCGAACTTGCCGCCGGCGGCGCGGCCATTGCGCGGCGAATCGATCATCACGATCAATGTGAACGCCGGATCGCGCGACGGCACGAACCCGACAAACGACACGTTCTGCTGCGACTGCGAGTAGCGGCCGTTGATCAGTTTGTCGGCAGTGCCGGTTTTCCCAGCGACGGTGAAGCCGAGGACCCGCGCCTTACTCGCGGTCCCGATGTCGCTTTCAACCACCGCTTCCATGATCGGAAGGATCTCGGCGACCGTTTCCGCGCTGATCGCGCGACGGGTGACTTTCGACGTGACCTTGGTGCGGACACTGCCGTTGATGGTGGCGCGCACAATGCGCGGCTCGATCCAGGTCCCGCCATTGGCGATGGCATTGACCGCGGCGGCAACTTGCAGCGGGGTGACGCCGACTTGATAGCCCATCGACACCGATGCCAGCGCACTGTCATTGAGCTTGGACGGGTTCCAGACGATGCCGGAACTTTCACTGGGGAAATCTGGTGAGGTGCGCTTGCCGAAGCCAAAGCGGTTGATATACATGCCGAGCCGCTCGGCGCCAACCTTCAGACCGATCTTGATCGCCCCGACGTTGCTCGACTTGATGATCACGTCGGCGAAGGACAGCGAGCCGTAGTTGTGACTGGCGAACTCATCGATCACGCGCGACCCGAACCGGATCATGCCGGGGCTGGTGTCGATCATCGCGTCGACCGGCATCACGTTTTCTTCTAACGCCGCCGACATCGTGACAATCTTGAAGGTCGACCCCGGCTCGTAGATGTCCTGCACCGCGCGATTGCGTCGAGCCCCCTCTGGCGAAGCGCTGTAGGCGTTGGGATTGAACGTCGGCCAATTGGCCATCGCCAGAATCTCGCCGGTGCGCGGGTCAAGCATCACTGCGGTGCCGCCGTCCGCGTTGGTTTCCTCGACGCCGGCGTGCAGCTCGCGTTCGACGATATGTTGCAACTGCTGGTCGATGGTCAGTTCGAGCGAGCCGCCGCTGGTCGGGGTGCGCTCGAGACGGCCAAAGGCTTGATGGCGCGCATCGGTCTGCACGATTAACGTGCCTTCGCGGCCGCGAACCGATTTGTCGTAGGCCGCTTCAAGGCCGCTCAAACCAACGTTATCCAGGCCGACGTACCCGAGCAGGTGGGCGGCCAGCTCTTTGTTCGGGTAGAAACGGCGGCTTTCTTTGACGAAGCCGATGCCATCGAGCTTGAGCTCGGCGACCTTGCGCGCTTCGTCCGGGCTGACGCGGCGTCGCACGTAGACGAAGGCGTTGTCGCGTGCAAGGCGCGCGGCAATCGTCGCCTGCTCTTTATTCCCACAGTCGTTGAGCGCGCCGCACAAGGCCGCCGCGCTCCTGGCGGCGTCTTTGATCTCGTAGGGAACCGCGTAAATCGTCTCGGCGTCGACGCTGTAGGCGAGCAGTCGGCCGCGACGATCGACGATCTCGCCGCGCTTGGCCGGCAACGGCGCCGTCCGCATCTGCTGCCGCTCGGCGCGCTGTGATAGTTCCTGGTGACTGTAGACCTGGAGGAAAATCAGCCGGGCTTCGATGCTGATCGTCCAGACAACCAGAACCACAGCAGCCACCATGAGCCGCCGCTTGACCGTCGGTCGCCAATCAAAGGCTTGTTCAGCCACACCCCTCACCTTGCCCAGCGTGCTATCGCACGGCTACGAGTGACTTCGCCGGAGGATCGGCTGGCGTGACGCGCTCCAGCACGATGGCTTCATCCGGCCCCGGTGCGACCATGCCCATCCGCTCGATGGCGAGTTTTTCGATTCGCTGAGGGGAGCGAAGCGTCTCGATCTCGAGCCGGAGGTGCCGGTTAATCTCTTCTTCTGCTGCGCGCTCACGTTGCATCTGTTCCAGCCGATAACCGTGACGAAGCAATTCGAAGTGCTGCCACGCCGAGAACAGAAGCACGAGCACCAACAGCGAACCGATGCCGATCGATTGCCAGAGTTCACGCTGACGGCGTTGGTCGACTTCACGAACGATCGGGTTGTTGCGAATGTCTTTACGAATCGCGTATTCGAACGTTTCTACTTTTTCCATCACACCCGCTCCACCGCGCGCAGCTTGGCGCTGCGCGCCCGCGGGTTCACCGCAAGTTCGACATCGCCCGGGGTCACCGGACGTTTGGTCAGCACCCGGACCGGCGCCGGAATAAGCGGCCCGAAATCGCCGCCGCCGGGAGTTGCCAGCGCTCGAAACGTGTGCTTCACGATCCGATCCTCCAGCGAGTGAAAGGTAATCACCGCTAACCGTCCGCCGGTCGCCAGCCTGGTGACCGCTGCCGTCAAAAACGTGTCCAAGCCCTCGAGCTCGCGATTGACCCAGATGCGCAGCGCCTGAAAGGTCCGCGTCGCCGGGTCGATCCGCTGCCAGTCGCGGCCACGCTTCGAGCGGCTCGCCCGTCGCACCAGGTCGGCGACCCGACCGGTGGTGGTGAGCGGCGCTTCCTCGCGCGCCTTGATCAGCAACCGCGCGATCCGGCGCGAGTCGCGCTCTTCGCCGAACTGATAAATCACGTCGGCGAGATCGCTTTCTTCGACCCGCGCCAACAAATCCGCCGCTGTCTCGCCCTGCGTCGTGTCCATCCGCATATCAAGCGGGTCGTCACGACGAAAACTAAATCCGCGCCCTTCGGCGTCCAGCTGTAGTGACGACACGCCCAGGTCGGCCAGAATGCCGTCAACCTTGTCGACGCCTCGCCGCACCAGCGCGTCGCCGAGACCGCGATAGTCGGTATGGACCAACTCGACGCGGTCGCCGTAGCTGCTCAGCGTCGTGGCGGCGATGGCCAGCGCCGCCGGGTCGCGATCGAAACCAATCAGCCGCGACGCGCCACGCTCGAGCAACACCCGCGCATGTCCGCCAAGGCCGACCGTGCAATCAACGAAGACACCGCCCCGCTCTGGAGCCACCAGCGCGACCACTTCTTCGACGAGGACAGGCACATGCACGGGGTCCTGACTTAAAACGAAAGCCGAAAGACGAAACTTTCGTGATCTCCTTCAGATGCCAAATTCCGACAGCGCCTTCGCGTCCTCATCCGTAAACGGATCGCGCGTCAACTTCGCAATGAACCGGTCGTGGTTCCACACCTCGAGAAAGTTCTGCTGGCCCAGGACATCGACTTCACCGCTCATCTGCGCGCTGTCACGCAAACGGGGCTGGATCAGCACCCGACCCTGAGGGTCGAGCTCGGTGACCTGGCCGTAAAAATTCACCCGGTCGAGCAACTTCATTCGCGCCGGATGGGTCGAGGGCATCTGTGCAATGCGGCCCTCAATTTCGAGCCACACCGGCATCGGGTAGATCCGTACCGACTCGCCAGTCAGGCTCGTCACGAACAGATCGCGACCGTGTTCCTGCTGAATCACAGCCCGGAACGCCGACGGCACCTTGAGTCGGCCCCGATCGTCGATTTTTGCCGGCGCATTGCCGCGAACCACCCTGCTACTCCACTTCGCTCCACAAAAGTCCACCGGATAGTAGAAGACGTGGCGAAGCTTGTCAATGCGAAACGCTTGGAAAGCGTTCAGCTCTCAGGAGTTACGCCTTTGTTTCGCTCTTTCTCCGCTCTGGTGCCAACATATTGACGTCTCGTTTCAGCACTGTCGACGCCCCGTCACCGAGCCGCGTGCTAGGATGGCGGGTTCGTGTCGGTGCGTACCGTCCTTGTCTGCGAAACGCAGGTGCCGCTGGTTCGTGGTGGTGCCGAGTTGCTGGTCCAACAACTGGTCAGTGAGTTACGCGCACGAGACATCGCCACCGATCGCGTGTCGCTGCCATTCAAGTGGTATCCGAAAGACGAGATCCTTCCGCACGCCGCAGCCTGGCGGCTGCTCGATCTCAGCGAAAGTAACGGACGGCCGATCGACCTCATCATTGCGACGAAGTTTCCAACCTACTTTGCCCGTCATCCCAAGAAAGTGTGTTGGCTGGTTCATCAGCATCGCGCGGCATACGAGCTGTGCGGCACCGACTACAGTGACTTCGGCAACGAAGAAGTCGATGTCGGGCTCCGCGATCGATTAATGGCACTGGACGAACAAATGCTCGGCGAGTGCCGCGGCCTGTACACCATCTCGCACACCGTCACCAACCGGCTGCAGATGTACAACGGGCTGGCGTCAACGCCGCTTTATCATCCGCCTCTGATTGCGCCACACCTCTCCCCAGGGGACTACGGTTCGTACGTCTTGTCGGTGGCGCGGCTGGAAAAAAACAAGCGCGTCGACCTCGCCGTACGCGCGATGGCCCATCTCCCGTCCCAACTGCGCCTCGTCGTCGTCGGCGAAGGCAGTCATCGTCGTTTCATTGAACAGGCGGCGGAGGAAGTCGGGGTCAGCGATCGCGTCACGTTTGCCGGCCCGGTCAGCGACGAGGAGTTGGTCGGGCTGTATCGTGACGCTCTGTGCCTGGTCTATGTGCCGTTTGATGAAGACTATGGACTCGCGACGCTGGAGGCGTTTCTCGCGGCAAAGCCGGTGATTACCGCACGTGACTCCGGCGGCACGCTCGAGTTCGTGCGCGACGGCGTCAACGGCTTCGTGGTCGAGCCCGAGGCGTTGGCGATCGCCGACGCCATCGCCCGCGTTGACGCCGATCGCTCACTGGCACGTTCACTTGGCGAAGACGGCCGCGCCATGGCGCGGACCATCTCATGGGATGCGGTCATCGACCAACTACTGAGTCATGGCTGACGCGGCTGCGACGTCAGTCATCGTGCCGGCGTTCGAGGAAGGTGCAGCGGTTGCCGCGGTGGTGGCGGCGCTCGCCGCGGCGGCACCGTGGCGCGAGATCATCGTGGTCGATGACGGTTCGAGCGACGACACGGCGGCGCACGCCACGCAGGCTGGCGCGCGGGTCATCCGCCATCCGTATAACAAGGGCAATGGCGCGTCAGTCAAGACCGGGATCCGTCACGCCGCCGGTGAATGGATTCTGATCGTCGACGGCGATGGCCAGCACCAACCCGCAGATGCCTTGCGACTGGTGGCGCTGCTCGGCGATTACGATCTGGTCGTCGGCGCGCGCTCGGCGGCGACGCAGGCAAGCGCCGTCCGGCGGATCGGTAATGAAATGCTGAACCGGTTGGCCAGTTATCTCGCCGACCGTCGCATCCCGGACCTGACCTCGGGCTTTCGCGCCGCGCGGCGCGCCCATCTCCTCGAATTCATTCACTTACTCCCGAATAAGTTTTCGACGCCAACGACGACCACGCTGGCGTTTCTGCGCGCCGGCTACAACGTGCACTTTGTGCCAGTCGAGGCACGCCAACGGGTGGGTCATTCCAAAATTCGCGTGGCGAGTGACGGCGCGCGCTTCTTCCTAATTCTTCTCAAAGTCATCACCATCTTTAGCCCGCTGAAGATTTTCGCGCCGATCAGTGCCTCGGCGTTCCTGATTGGCGTGATCTACGGCGTCTGGAATGTCATTCAATTCTCGCGCATCCCGAACGGCGCGGTACTGTTGATGATGTTCGCGGTGGTGGTGTTCCTGGTCGGCCTGGTCTCCGAGCAGATTTCTGCGCTGCGCTTTGAAAGCCACGGCCGCGACAGTGACGACACCGGCCTCAACCGATGACCGCGCTGATCCTGATCCCGACCTATAACGAGCGCGAGAATCTACCCTTGATCGTGCGTGGCGTGCTGGGCCATCCCAACACGCGCGTAATGGTCATCGACGATGGTTCGCCGGACGGGACCGGCGCGGTGGCCGACCAACTGGCGGTCGAGCACGCCGGACGCGTGTCGGTGCTGCATCGGACCGGCCCACGAGGCCTGGGTCGTTCGTATCTCGACGGCTTCCGCGCGGCGGTCGCCTCGGACGCGGACCTGATCGGCCAGATGGATGCCGACCTGTCGCACGACCCGAAGTTCCTGCCGGCACTGATCGCGGCGGTCACCGCTGGCGCCGACATGGTGATTGGCTCGCGGTATCTCGCCGGCGGCAGGGTCGAGAACTGGCCGCTGCGGCGGGTGATGCTGAGCGGCTTCGCCAACGCCTACATCCGCACCGTCACCGGACTTGGCGTGCGCGATTGCACCAGCGGCTTCCGCTGCTGGCGTCGCGACGCGCTGGCGCGGATCCCGCTCGAGAAGATTGCCTCGGACGGATATTCCTTTCTCGTGGAAGTCACGTTTCAAGCGGCGGCAGCTGGTTTACAGATCGCCGAAGTGCCGATCGTGTTCGTCGAACGGCGGCAAGGCGCGTCGAAGCTGTCCAGCTCGGTCTTGGTCGAATCGCTGCTGACGCCGTGGCGGCTGGCGCTCGGCCACGGACGCGTGCGTCCGAGTACAATTCGACGTTGATGAAGTCCTCCGACCAGGGCACACCGGCGGCTCCCACGGTCCCGGTTGGGCTGAGTGTGTTTTTTCCGGCCTACAACGACGCCGGCACGATCGCCAGCCTGGTGATCCGCTCGGTCCAGATCGCCGAGACACTGACGCCGAACTTCGAAGTGATCGTGATCAACGACGGCAGCAGTGATTCAACCCCGCAAATCCTCGACGAGCTCGCCGGCATTTATCCGGGTGTCGTCCGCGTTGTTCATCATCCGCAGAATCGCGGCTACGGCGGCGCGCTGCGCAGCGGGTTTTCGACCGCGTCGAAGGACCTGGTGTTCTACACCGACGGCGATGCGCAGTATGACCCAGCAGAAATGACGCTGTTGTGGGCGCAAATGTCGCCGGCAGTCGACTGGGTCAACGGCTACAAGATCAGCCGTTCTGATCCCGCTCATCGCATCGTCATCGGCCGGATCTATCACCACATCGTCAAGCTGCTGTTTGGCTTCAAGGTGCGCGATGTCGATTGCGACTTCCGGCTGATCCGACGGCGCGTCTTCGATGTGGTCCGGCTCGAGAAGAACAGCGGCGTCATCTGTCTCGAGATGATGAAGAAGTTTCACGACGCCGGGTTCCGTGTCGCGGAAGTGCCGGTCCATCACTATCACCGCGCGCACGGCAAGTCGCAGTTCTTCAATTTTCCGAGAATTTTCCGGACCGGTGTTGACGTGTTGCGTTTGTGGTGGAGCCTGGTTGTGCGCAAGGAGCACCTTAAGGGCCGCCGGGAGACCGTCACGGCGTGACGATCGGCGATTTCTACCGCGGCCGGCGAGTGATGATCACCGGCGGGCTCGGCTTCATTGGCAGCAATCTCGCGCACCGCCTCGTTGACCTTGGCGCCAACGTGCTGCTGGTCGACTCGTTGATTCCCGATTACGGCGGCAACCTGTTCAACATTGCCGGTATCGAAGATCGCGTGCGGGTCAACGTCGCCGACGTGCGGCAGGCGACGACGATGAATTATCTGGTGCGCGACCGCGAGATCATTTTCAATCTCGCCGGCCAGGTCAGCCACATCGACAGCATGCGCGACCCACACACCGATCTCGATATCAACTGCCGCAGCCAGCTGACCTTGCTCGAGGCGTGTCGCCACAACAATCCCGACGCCAAGGTGATCTACGCCAGTACCCGGCAGATCTACGGCAAGCCGGAGTTTCTGCCGGTGACCGAGCAACACCTGGTGCGGCCCACCGACGTCAACGGCATCAATAAGGCTGCCGGCGAGTACTACCATCTGGTTTACAACAACGTCTTCGGCGTCCGCGCGGTGTCGTTGCGGTTGACCAATGTCTACGGGCCGCGGCAGTTGATTCGTCACAACCGGCAGGGCTTCATTGCCTGGTTCCTGCGCCTGGTCCTCGAAAACAAAGAGCTGCAGGTCTTCGGCGACGGCTCGCAGATCCGTGACTTCGTCTACGTCGACGATGCGGTCAACGCCTTTCTCGCCGCAGGCGTCTGCGATGACTGCAACGGCGAGGTCTTCAATGTCGGCGGCGATGAGCACATCGCGCATCGCGAACTGGTCCAGCTCCTGGTCGAACTCGCCGGCAGTGGCAGCTATCGCTTTGTCGAATGGCCGGCGGACAAGAAGGCGATCGACATCGGCAGCTTCTACGCCGACTCGAGCCGCTTCAAGCGCGCGACCGGGTGGACGGCAGAAGTGACGCTGCGCGAAGGCCTGGCCCGGACGCTCGATTACTACCGCGCCCATAGCGACAAGTACCTTACCGATCGATCCGCACCTGACGCATCCGCATGACTGTCCGCTTCAACGCATTGGTTCCAGGCGACGACGCCGCTGCCGTGAATGCGGCGATTGCGCGAGTCGTCGCCAGCGGCTGGTTTGTGCTCGGGCCAGAGGTCGAAGCGTTCGAGACGGCTTTCGCCCGCGAGTGCGGCGCGACGCACAGTGTCGGCGTCGGCACCGGCACCGATGCGATCACGCTGATTCTTCGCGCGCTGGACATCGGCCCCGGCGACGAAGTGATTACCTCGCCGCTGTCCGCGGCGTACTCCGCGCTGGCGATCATGATGGCCGGGGCGAGACCGGTCTTCGCCGACATCGATCCCGACCGAATGACGATCGATCCCGACGCGATCAGTGCCGCGGTGACCTCGCGCACGCGGGCGATCTTGCCGGTGCATTTGTATGGCCAGGCGGCCGAGATGGGCGCGATCGAAGCGATCGCCTCGCGACACAGTCTGGCGATCGTCGAGGACGCCTGCCAGGCCCACTTCGCGACGGCTGACGGACGCCCGGTCGGCACCATCGGCGTCGCCGGCGCGTTCAGTTTTTATCCGACCAAAAACCTTGGTGCGATGGGCGATGGTGGCGCGGTGATCACCAGTGACGCGTCACTGGCGGCCCGGATCAAGCGTTTGAGAAACGGCGGCCAGACTTCGCGCTATCACCACATCGAACCGGGCGCTAACAGCCGGCTCGACGAGATGCAGGCGGCGATTCTCAGCGCTCGCCTCCCCTTTTTGCGCGCCTGGACCGAACGGCGGCGCGCCATTGGACACCGCTATCGCACGGCGCTCAGTGAGGCCGCGTTTCAGCTGCCTGCCGAGCATGACCCCGGCCACGTGTATCACCTGTTTCCGGTGTTGAGCTCGCAACGCGACGCGCTGCAACAACATTTAGCGGGCAAGGGGATTGAGACGTTGATTCACTACCCGGTGGCGCTCCCGCAGCAGCCGGCGCTCGCCGCGGCGGACGCGGCCGAATGCCCCGTCGCCAACCGCGTCTGCAGCCAAGTGCTGTCGCTGCCGATGTATCCTTCACTGTCGGATGCCGCCGTCACCCAGGTGATCGACGCGGCGCGTGCATTCCCCTCCTGATCGGACCTTCATGCGAATCTTGATTACTGGCGGCGCGGGCTTCATCGGTTCCCATTTATCCGAGGCACTGCTCGACGCCAAGCACGAGGTCTACGTCCTCGATGATCTGTCGACCGGCTCGATTGACAACATCGCGCATCTCAAGGGCCGCAAAGGTTTCCATTACACGATCGACACGGTGTTCAACGATCCGCTGGTCGCCGAGATGGTCGATCGTGCGGACGTGATTTTTCATTTCGCAGCGGCGGTCGGTGTGAAATTGATTGTCCAGGAGCCGGTGCACACGATCGAAACCAACGTGCATGGCACCGAGGTCATCCTTCGCCACGCCGCCAAGAAGAAGAAGTTGGTGTTTATCGCCTCGACCTCCGAGGTCTACGGCAAGAGCACCGCAGTGCCGTTTCGCGAAGACGCCGACCTGGTGATGGGGGCGACGACGCGGCATCGCTGGGCGTATGCCTGCAGCAAAGCACTCGACGAATTCCTCGCGCTCGCCTACTGGAAAGAAAAGAAGCTGCCGGTGATCATTCTGCGCTTCTTCAATACGGTCGGTGAGCGGCAGACCGGCCAGTACGGAATGGTCGTGCCGACGTTTGTGCGCCAGGCGTTGGCCGGCGAAAGCATCACCGTCTTCGGCGATGGTAATCAATCGCGCAGCTTCACCTACGTTGGCGACGTGGTCGGGGCCCTGCTCAAGCTGATGGTGGAACCGCGCGCCATCGGCCAGGTGTTCAACATCGGTAATACCGAAGAGGTCTCGATTAATACCCTGGCCGCCAAGATCAAGGCGCACACCGGCACCACGGCCGAGGTGGTCAAAATTCCTTACGATAAAGCCTACGAAGAAGGCTTTGAAGACATGCCGCGACGGGTGCCGGATCTCGGCAAAATCCACCAATTAATCGGCTACGAGACCAGGGTGGACCTGGATGAGATCATCGCCCGGGTAGTGGCCGACTGCCGGTCGCGCGCCAGCGTCTGAATGGTATAATCGGGGTTCGCCTGACAATTTGATGATTAACCGCCGCCTGTTTGTAGCCTTGGCTTTGGTGTTGGGCGTTGGGTCGGTTTCTGACGCGCAGCAACTGAAACTCCAGATCAAAGACGGTCGAGTGACCCTCGACGCGGCTGGTGTCCCAGCACGCCAGATTCTGGCGGAGTGGGCCCGAGTGGGCGGTACCAAGGTGGTCGGCGGTGACCGCATCAGCGGGACGCCGTTGACTCTCAAGCTGGTCGACATGCCGGAACGCCAGGCGCTCGACATCATCCTGCGAAATGTCGCGGGATTCATGGCGGCGCCGCGTCAGGCATCGGCCGCGCCGGGGGCGTCGACCTACGACAGGATTTTGATTCTCGCGACGAGTGCGGCGGCGCCAGCCAATGCGGCCGCCGCTCCGGCACGTCCGAATACACCGGGTAATCCATCCGCCGGGATGCCTGGATCGATGGCCGGGACCCAGCGACGGGTACCTGCACGTCCGCCCAACCTGCCGCCGTCGCCCGCTGAAGACACGGTCAACGACGAACCGCAACAGGAAGAGGAAGTGGCGGCCGCACCGTCAACGCAACCAGTTTTCACCTTCCCGGCACCACCCGGCGCAGGTCCGGCCAACCCGGTGTTCGTGCCGGTGAACGGGGCCGGCGGCATTGGTCGCAATGGCCAGCCCGGTCAGGTCACCGCGCCGATGATTACGCTGCAGCCTAATCCCAATGGCCAGCCGACCATCTACAACTTCGTTCCGACGACCGACGGCACGGCGCCCCCGCCGCAAACGACCGGACCCTTCCAGGTGATTGGCTCGCCAACGCCCGGCATGATTCAGCAGCCTGGTCAAACCTCGCCCCGCCCACCCGGCGAATAGTCGCTCACCGCTACAAGCAGCGTCAGTCTGACCGGCGCGAGGCGGCAATCGTCGCCCTGCTAGAATCACCATCACCACGCATCGCCGTGGCCAGTGATGCCGGACATCGACCACTACCGCCCCGACGATCGCCGGGGCGTCGAACAACTCTATCGCCGCACCTTCGGCACGCAGGCCGCTGACGCGGTTCGCCTTCGCTGGGATTGGCTGCGGCGCAATCCCGCCAATCCTGCCTCTGAGCCGCCGTACTTGATCGTCCGCGAAGGACCGACTGTCATTGCCGCAGCGCCGGTGACACCCGTGCGCGTCAGCATCCGCGGATTGGATTCCGAAGGAGCGTGGTCGACCGACCCGCTGGTCGTGACCGAACGGCAACGACAAGGCCTGGGCGAGGAACTGTTGCGCGCCTGGGATCGTCAGTCGGGCGTCGCGCTTGGCGTCAACCTGTCGGAAGGCACCCGCTTTCTTCTCAACAAGATTCGCTGGCCCAAGCCGGTCACCGTGCCCTGCCTGGTCAAGCCACTCAGCCGGCGCGCGCTGCGCATTGCGACGTGGCCACTGGCGGTCAACCGCCTCGTGTCGGTCCTGGCGCTGCCAATGGTGCTGGTGGTCGCGCGAGCGCGGCCGCTGCGCGAACAGGTGGAAACCGTGCGCCGGTTTGATCGCGACGTCGATCGCCTGTGGGAACGGATTGCCCCGCAACTTGACCTCGCGGTGCGGCGAGACGCGGCCTATCTCAATTGGAAGTTCATTGAGCCGCCGCACGTACGCTATTCGGTCGCCGTGCTACGCCGCGACGAGGAGCTGCACGGCTACGCCGTCTATCGGCATCTGCGCGAGCCGCAGGGGCGGGTCACGCAGATCGTCGACTTTATGGTCGACCCGTCGGATGAGCGCGGACTGAAAACGCTCCTGCGCTGGGTCGATCGTGAAGCGCGCGCCGAGGATTCCGACAAGATTCGCTGCTACGTGCAACATGCGAAGTTCCGGCGCGTGCTGCGCCGCTCGGGATACTTCGTGGTCAAATCAAACGTGGTGTTGAGCGCCAAGGTCAACGCCGTGCAGGTGCCGCCGGATTTCTACGAGCGCGCCGATGGGTGGCATTTCACCTGGGGTGATGGGGAGCTGGATCATTAGAAAGCAGGCCCCCGACGACCGACCACCGACGACCGACGACCGACGACCGACGACCGACGACCGACGACAATAAGGACATATGTCACTAGAACAGCAGATCACCGCCGATATCGGCACCGCCATGAAGGCCAAAGATGCGACGCGTTTGACAACGTTGCGGATGCTCAAGGCGGCGTTGATGAATAAAGGCGTCGAGAAGAATCGTGCGCTCGAAGGCGCCGAGGAGCTGCAGGTCTTGTCGAGCCTGGTCAAGCAGCGTCGCGATTCGATTGAACAGTTCACCGCCGGCGGGCGTCAGGATTTGGCCGACAAGGAACAGTCCGAAATCGTCATCCTCGAAACATATCTGCCACCGTCAGTCAGCGCCGACGACCTCCAACGCGCGGTCGCGCAGGCGGTGATCGAGACCGCGGCGACGACCCAGAAGGACATGGGCAAAGTGATGAAGGCGGTGATGGTGATTTTGGCCGGCAAAACCGTGGACGGGAAGAAGGTCAATGAACTGGTCCGGGCCAAGCTGTCCTGATCTTCGTCACCGAGTCCATCACGGCTGCTTTATTTTGTGAAAAAGGACGTCAAACATTTCGGCTAGTTCCACCGTCTATAACTTTGAAAGGCCTAGTCAGCCTCTCACCATCCTCCTTTAGGGCTTCTGTCACTCGGCAGAAGCCCTACTTTTATCCGCAGATTACGCAGATTACGCGGATTCGCAGATTGGGCAGACCGCGCAGATTCATCGCCGGGCGATCTGATAGCCGCGTGTTACCCTGACGGGCACCCGATGTCCGACGCTGCTCCCCGCCTGGCCCGATCCGCGGGGTTGTTTGGCTTGGCGACGATGGCCAGCCGCGTTCTGGGCCTTGCCCGCGACCAGGTGCTGGCCTATTACTTTGGTGCCGGCGACGCGATGGACGCGTTCCGCGTCGCATTCCGCATCCCCAATCTCGTTCGTGACCTGTTCGCCGAAGGCGCGATGAGTGCGGCGTTTGTTCCCACCTTCACCAGAGAACTGACCACCGGCGGCAAGGGCCGCGCCTTTGCGCTGGCCAACTCGGTGATCACCGCCCTGCTGCTGATCACCGGCCTGCTGGTCGTCCTCGGCATCGTGTTCGCCGAGCCCCTGGTGCGGTCCTACGCAGAGGATTTCGCGGACGTCCCGGGGAAGCTCGAACTGACCGTCTATCTCGCGCGGATCATGATCCCGTTCCTGATGCTCGTCGCGGTCGCGGCGGTGTTCATGGGCATGCTCAACTCGATGGGGCACTTCTTTATCCCGGCCCTGTCGCCGGCGATGTTCAACGTTGCCACCATCGTGATTACCGTCGGCTTGATGCCGCTGTCCCAGCGTTGGTTCGCGGTCCAACCGATCGTGCTGGTCGCGGTGGCGACCATCGTGGGAGGCCTGGGCCAGTTGCTGATCCAGTGGTTTCCGCTCCGCCGCGAAGCCTTTCACTATCGCCCGTCGCTCAACCTGAAAGATCCGGCACTCGGCCGCGTCCTGATGCTGATGGGGCCTGGCACGATCGGCATGGCGGCGACGCAGATCAATGTGCTGGTCAACACCCAGTTTGCCGCCGGCGAAGGCACCGGGGCGATTTCCTGGCTCGATTACGCCTTCCGTCTGATGTATCTGCCGATCGGATTGTTCGGTGTGTCGATCGCCGCGGCATCGACACCCGCATTGTCGCGCCTTGCGGCCGCGTCGGACACGGTGCAGATGCGCTCAACGATCGCGTCAGCAATGGGGCTGATGCTGGCACTCAACATCCCGGCGACGCTGGGATTAATTGTGCTCGCCGAGCCGATCATCGCGTTGATTTTCGAGCATGGACGTTTCACCAGTCGCGACACCGCGGCGACCGCACTGGCGCTGCAGTATTACGCGATCGGCCTGGTTGGATATTCGATTGTCCGGATCGTGTCCCCGGCGTTCTACGCGCTGCACAAAAGCCGCATCCCGGTGATCGCCAGCATTTCGTCGGTGATCGCCAATGTGCTGCTCAATCTGATCCTGGTCAAGGTGATGGGCTACGCCGGACTCGCGCTTGGTACGTCGCTCGCGGCGATCCTCAACGCCACGATTCAGTTTGTCTGGCTGCGGCGCGAACTGGGTGGCATTCAAGCGGGACAAGTCGCTGTGACGTTTGCTAAAGTGCTCGCCGCCGCGATCCCGATGGCCGCGGCCGCCTGGTTTTCACAAATGTGGCTGCTCGGCTTCTTTCCGGGCGATGCGATTGCTCTTCGCGCATTGCGGGTGCTCGCCTCGATCGTCATTGCGCTCGCGGTGCTGAGCGCGAGTGCATGGGTCCTGCGCGTCCGCGAGTTTCAAGACGCATATGACGTGGTTGGACGCCGGCTAGGACGGTTGCGGCGATGAAACGGTTTGGCTTGCACTCCACGGTATGGGCGACCGCATCGACGCACTTCGTCGTCGACGCCTACGGCAACATGTACGCGCCGTTGCTGCCGCTGCTGATTCCGCAACTCGGCCTGTCGTTGAAGACGGTCGGGGTGCTGGCGATGTGCTATCAGCTGGCCAGTTCGGTCTCACAACTCGGATTCGGTACGCTCGCGGACCGGTGGCGGCCCCGGGTGCTGTTGATGGCCGGGCCGATTCTGTCAGTGGTCGTGCTGAGTGCCATCGGCACGGCAAGCAGCGTCCCGATGCTCGCCGCGCTATTGCTGATCGGCGGCCTCGGCGGTGCGGCATTCCACCCTCCGGCTGCGGCGCTGGTCCATTCAGTAGCCGGCGAACGCAAGGGCCTGGCAATGTCGACGCACATCTCCGGCGGGTCGCTCGGCTTTGCGCTGGCGCCGCTGGTGTTCGCGCCGGCGATCCTGATGCTTGGCCCGTCTCGCGCCTGGCTGGTCGCGATCCCCGGTCTGTTCGCGTTGACCTATACACTGCGGCTGATTCGTCGCGTGCCGATTCCAACGCGCAGCCAGGGCCAGAGCTGGAGCGACCTGCGTCCCTACGCCAAACCACTCGGACTCCTTTACATCATTGTCGTGCTGCGGACGCTCACCGCGAACAGCCTGTCGGTGTTCCTGCCGGTGCTGTTGACGCGGCAGGGCATGGGGGTTGGCGAAGCGAGTGCGGCGGTCTCGTTCTATTTGTTCATCAGCACGGTCGGCGGATTTCTCGGCGGTCCGTTATCCGATTCCTACGGCGCGCGCCGCGTGATGATCTGGACACTGAGCGCGTCGGTCCCGTTTTTACTGGCTGGGCAGATGACTTCCGGTTGGACGCTGGCCGTCCTGACTTCCGTCGGCGGCTTTCTGCTGCAGTCAACGCTGCCAGTGAATGTGACCTTCGGGCAGCAGATTGCCCCGGTCAGCGCGGCGACCGTTTCGTCGTTGATGATGGGCTTTGCCTGGGGTGTCGGATCGCTGCTCGCCCCGGTCGTCGGCGTGATCGGTGACGCGCTCGGGCTGAATGTGGCCCTCTCGATCACCGCAGTCGTGCCGCTCCTCGCGGCGCTGTTCGCCCTCCCGCTGCCTCGAACAGTGCCGGGTGCCGTCGGCCCGGTCCCAGGTGGCCTACCGAGTGCGCTCGGACCCGAAGCCTGACGTTTGGCGACCGACGACCGACGACCGACGACCGATCCCGTGTAGTACGATCCTGCCGATGGCCCGGCCTCCACGCTACAGCGACATGTCGTATTCCTTCGGACCAGGTCCGCTGTCGCCGGCGATCAAGATCCTCATCATCAGCAATGTCGTCGGGTTTCTTCTTTCCCTGATCGTGCCGGCCATCGTCTTGCGTCTGGCGGTGGTGCCGGCCAGCGTGTTCGAGCAATTCACGATCTGGCAAACGGTCACCTATATGTTCCTGCACGGTGGCCTGGGCCACCTGTTGATCAACATGTTGTCGCTGTGGATGTTCGGCACCGAGCTCGAGCGCAAGTGGGGTACGCGGTTTTTTACAAAGTATTACTTCGTCACCGGGATCGGCGCGGCCCTGATTACCCTACTGTGGTCGATCAGCGCGCTGCCGTTTGCCGAGGAGCTGTACTACAGCGCGATGATCGGCGCGTCCGGGGCGGTCTACGGCATTCTGCTCGCCTACGCGTTGTCGTTTCCGCATCGGCCGATCTATCTGTATTTCGTCTTCCCTGTGCCGGCGAAGTACTTCGTGATGATCGTCGGAGCGATCGCCTTCTTCTCTTCAGTCGGCAGCGGCAGTGGTGGCGTGGCACACACCGCGCATCTTGGCGGCCTGGTGGTTGGCTATCTCTATCTGAAGGGACTGGGCGGGCGTCCGCTCGACGAGCTCAAGTATCGATATCTGCGGTGGAGGATGAACCGCGCGCGAGGAAAATTCGGAGTCTACTCAGGCGGCAAAGACGACGACAGTTGGAAGAGCGACTGGAAGAAGCACATTCATTAGGCGCCGGGCATCAGGCCCCAGGGATCAGACCCCAATCACCTTCGGTCGAGATCCACCTTCGGGAGTGCGCGCTCTTCCTCGTTCTTGATCTCGAACAATTCGGCCGGTGGAAAATTGCCGAAGCCGGCGACGAGGTTGCCCGGGATCACTTGGGTCGCGGTGTTGTACTTGGTCACGACATCGTTGTAGAACTGCCGCGCGAAGCTGACCTTGTTTTCGGTCGTGGTCAGTTCCTCCTGTAACCCGCGCACGTTTTGGTTCGCGGTCAGCTGCGGATAGTTCTCGACCACCGCGAAGAGCCGGCCGAGCGTTTGTGACACTTCGCTTTCCTTCACCGCCGCGTCGGCCGGACCGGTGGCCGTTGTGGCGCGATTGCGCGCGCTGACCACCGCTTCGAGCGTGTCTCGTTCAAAGTCCATTGCCCCGCGGACGGTTGACACCAGATTGGGAATCAGATCGTGACGCCGCTTCAGTTGCACGTCGATCTGGCGCCAGCCGTTCTGCACCTGGTTGCGTAACCGGACCAGGCGGTTGTAAATCCCGATCGCCGACAACGCCATCCCGACAACGATCGCGAAGGTGACAAGGACGCTAATCAACTTTGGTTTTTTCCTGGAAGTACGAATCGGTGCCGTCGAGCCAGTCCTGGCGGATCGGGCTGAAGAGATCGAGCTCGAAGGTGTCTTCGAGGGCTTCCGCCTGATGGGGCACCCAGGATGGGATGTGCAGCACTTCGCCCTCGCGCACGGTAATTTCCTCGCCGTTGATCAGGAACTTGAGCGCGCCCTGCAGGATGTAGGTCATCTGCTCGCTCTCGTGCGAATGCATCGGCACCAGTGCCCCGCGCTTGAGATAGATCTGCGCGAGCATTTCTCGTTCACCGGTGACCACCTTTCGCGAGATCATCTCGGTCACTTTGTCGAGCGCGATCTCGTCCCATCGATGCAGGCGAACTGCCATTTTGTTCATAGGTAACTGCCGATCGTGAATGAGTTGGCGCGGATTATAGCACCCACCCCGAATGCTATAATTCCGCTGCTATGAAGGGATCGACGCTCGCAAACGGCTCCGAAACGCGCCGCTCATCGGCCACGGCGGTGACCTCGCCTGAGCACGCGTGGCAGGGCCTGACGCGCGACGATCTGGTGCGCTCGTATCGTACGATGCTGCTGTCGCGGCGCCTCGACGACAAAGAGATCCAACTCAAGAACCAGAGTCTGATTTTTTTTCAAATCAGCGGCGCCGGCCACGAAGCGGTCCTGACTGCGGCTGGTATGCACCTGCGCGCCGGCTATGACTGGTTCTATCCCTATTACCGCGATCGGGCGCTCTGCCTGACGCTGGGCATGACGCCGCTGGAAATGCTGTTGGCGGCGGTGGGCGCCAAAGACGATCCCAACTCGGGTGGCCGGCAGATGCCGTCGCACTGGGGTCATGCCAAATTGAACATTCCGTCGCAAGGCAGCCCGACCGGCACGCAGTGTTTGCAGGCCATTGGCTGTGCTGAGGCGGCATTCCTCTACGATCGCATTACCGACATCCCGGACCGCGCCGAGCGATTCCACGCGGATGAAATCACCTACGTCTCGATCGGTGAAGGCGCCACCAGTGAAGGCGAATTCTGGGAGTCGCTCAACACCGCCTGCACCCGCTGCGTCCCTGCCCTTTACCTGATCGAAGACAACGGCTACGCGATTTCAGTGCCCGTCGAAGTGCAGACGCCCGGCGGTGACGTCAGCAAGCTGGTCGAATCGTTTCCCAATCTGAAGGTGCTCCGTTGCGACGGCACGGATTTCCTCGACAGCTATCGCACGCTCGGCGAAGCGGTGGCATGGGTCCGTCGCGAACGCAAGCCGGCATTCGTCCACGCCAAAGTCATTCGCCCCTACTCGCACTCGTTGTCGGACGACGAACGGTTATACAAGACGCCGGAGGAACGCGAACAGGAATCGCGGCGCGATCCGATCACCCGGATGAAGCAGTTCCTGTTGAGCGAAGGTGCGATCACGGACGCCGAACTGGCGTCAATTGCCGCTGATGTCGATCGTGAAATCGCCGAAGCGACCAATGCCGCGCTCGCCGCTCCGAAGCCCGGCGTGGAGACCGCCGACTGGTATGTCTACTCGCCGGACGTCGATCCCACTTCGTCCGCGTTCGACACGCCGGCGCAGACCGAGGGGAAACCGGACACCATGGTCTCGGCGATCAATCGCACGCTCAAGGACGAAATGGCGCGCGATGCGCGCATTGTGGTCTTTGGCGAGGATGTCGCCGACGCCAGCAAGGTCAGCGCCCTGCAGCACGTGTCGGGCAAGGGCGGCGTGTTCAAGGTGACGCATGGCCTGCAGCGACAGTTTGGTGCGGAGCGGGTGTTCAACTCGCCACTCGCCGAAGCCAACATCATCGGCCGCGCGGTCGGGATGGCTACCCGGGGGCTGAAGCCGGTCGTCGAGATCCAGTTCTTCGATTACATCTGGCCGGCGATGATGCAGCTCAAAGATGAGATGTCGATGCTGCGCTACCGCTCAGCAAACAACTTCTCGTGTCCGATGGTGGTGCGCGTGCCGATCGGCGGCTACCTGCGCGGCGGCGCGCCGTATCATAGCCAATCGGGCGTCAGCATTTTCGCGCACTGCCCCGGGATCAGGATCGTGTTCCCGTCCAATGCGCTCGACGCCGCCGGACTGCTGCGCACTTCGATCCGCTGCGCCGACCCAGTGCTGTTCCTCGAACACAAACATCTGTATCGGCAGACCTACAACAAGGGCGTGTACCCGGGTTCGGAGTACATGATTCCGTTTGGCAAAGGCGCGCTGCGCCGTGAAGGCAGCGACGTCGTGGTACTGACGTGGGGGGCATTAACGCAACGCTCGATCCTGGCGGCCCAGCAGGCCGAGAAAGACGGGATCAGCGCCGCGGTGTTCGACCTGCGCACGATCATGCCGTATGACTGGGACGGCATTGCCGACCTGGTCAAGAAAACCAATCGCGTGATCATCGCGCACGAGGACCAGCTGACCTGCGGGTTCGGCGCTGAGATCGCCGCGCGAATCAGCGACGAGTTGTTCGAACACCTCGACGCGCCGATCAAGCGGGTGGCGGCAATGGACTGCCCGGTCGCCTATTGCCCGGCCCTCGAGGAAGTCATCCTGCCGCAGTCGGCTGACGTGCTGCAGGCGATTCGGGACACGGCGAAGTACTGACGACGAAGACGAAAGACGAAACGTCGCCACAGAGACACAGAGAACCGGGGGTAACGCTGTGGCTCGCAAGCAGTTGGGTTTTCTTCTCGCCTTTTTTCTTTTCGTCTTTTTTCTTTCGTCTTTGCCGCGGCTCGCGGCGACGCAGACACCCGCGCCCAGTCCCGGTCGCGTTGAAACCCTCCGCGCCGTCGGTGGACTCCCTCCGAATATCTGCAACCAGTTTCGCGACCCGATCGGGCTCCAGCAGACCGCCACTGGTGTGTATTACGTGTTCGATCGCCGCGGCCACGCGGTCTACAGCATCGACCCGAACGGCACAGCGACTCGGAAGGTTGTCGAGATCGGCGGCGAAGAAGGTCGCCTGCTCCAGCCCACGGCGTTTGACGTCGCCCCCGATGGCACATTCATCGTCGCTGACGCACCCAATGGGCGGGAGCGCCTGCAGGTGTTCGATTTCGCAGGCGTGTGGAAAACCGGTTTCACTTTGCCCGGTCGGGCGCAAACGCGCATTGGCATTGGTGGACTCGGGCTCGGTGGCGTCAGCACGCTTGCCTTTCTCGGCAACGGCGTGGCGCTGAATCAACCCGAAACGGGATCGCTGATTACCGAGTACGGCCTGGCTGGCACACCGGTGCGCAGTATCGGCGTGTTGCGCCCGTCCGGTCACGAAGGCGATCGGCAACTGCATCTGGCGATGAATACCGGGATTCCTGTTCCTCATCCCGGCGGCGGATACTACTTTGTCTTCTATGCCGGTGCGCCGGCATTCCGCCGTTACGATGCGCGCGGCGCGCTGCTCTACGAACGCGTGATCCAGGGGCGTGAGCTGGATCCGGTGATCGAGCAGATGCCGAAGAGGTGGCCGCGCCGCACCGTCGATGGTACCGAAGTGCCGCTCGTGGTGCCGACCGTGCGAACAGCTGCCGCTGATCGCACCGGCCATCTGTGGATCTCGTTTCTGACGCCGTATACCTACGTCTTCGATAGTGATGGCGAAAAGGTGCGGACCGTGCAATTCCGTGCAGCCGGGGTGGTGACGCCGAGCAGCGTGTTCTTTACCAGGAATGATCGGGCACTGGTCACACCGGGCTGTTACGAATTCGCCTTCCGCGAGTAAAATGGAAGGTTCTATCCATGCCACGGCTCCTCCCACTCCTCTGTGTTGTCCTGCTGGCTGCGGCCTGCTCGTCGCCGACGGCGCCGACGGCGCCGGCGCCGCCCCCGCCGACACCGATCGTGGTGACACCTCCGGCGCCGACACCGACGCCGCCTGCCGATCAGCGGCCGGCGCTGACCATCGCCTGTCCGGCAGCCGTCGCCGGGATCACGACAACCGGGGCGCCAGTAGCCGCGACGTTTACGACGCCGACCGCAACGGGTGGAGTAGCCCCGGCCAGCGTCACCTGTTCACCGGCATCGGGCACGCTGTTTCCCGTCGGTACCACGACCGTGACGTGCCGAGCCACCGATAACGCCGCGCAGACCGCCAGCTGCACGTTTCCGGTGACCATCACCGCCGCCATTCCGCAATTGTCGCGGACGAAGTTCCTCGCCTTCGGCGACAGCATGACTGCCGGCGAAGTCAGCATCCCGACATCGGGTCGTCTCAGTGACGGGTCACCGGTGTTCCGCTTGGTGGTGATCCCGTCAGCGTCGTATCCGACGCAATTGACCAGTCTGTTGCGCGCGCGCTACACGACGCAAGCGTCGAGCATCCAGGTCACCAATGCCGGAGTCCCTGGGGAATGGGCCGAGGATGGCGCCAAGCGGTTCCCGGCCCTGATGGTGACGCTGCGCCCGGAGGCGGTGTTCCTGCTCGAGGGGTACAACGAGCTGGGCGCGCTGGGACAACTCGGCGTCGCGCGCGCGACGGCGGGGCTGGACACGATGGCCAAGGAAGCCCGCCTCCGCAACGCGCGGGTGTTCATTGCGACGCTGCCGCCACCACGAACGACCGGCAAGAATTTGATCCCGGCCGTTCTCGTGTCCTCGCTCAACGACCAGATTCGGCGGACCGCCGCCGGTGAAGGGGCCGTGCTGGTTGACCTCTACGCGGCGATGAGTGCCGACATCAATCGTTACATTAGCGCCGATGGACTTCATCCGACCGAAGAGGGCTACCGCAAGATGGCGGAAATTTTCGCAAACGCAGTGCGCGCGAATCTGGAAATCAGGTAGTCAGCCACGCGGCGAAACGCCGGTTGACATGCACCGTGCCCGCAGCACAAAATGAATGAACGTTCATTCATTGCCCCTGCATGCCAGCAACTGCTCGACGACTCTCCCCAGCACGATCTGCCGCAGCGCCGGTCGATAAGCGCGATGCCATTCTCAAGGCCGCGACGCAGGTCTTCGCGCGCAACGGCTTCTTTCAGTCACAGGTCGCCGACATCGCCCGCGCCGCGGGGGTGGCCGCGGGGACGGTGTATCTCTACTTCCGCAGTAAAGACGACCTGCTGGTGTCGTTATTCGAGCGCACGATGCAAGAGGCCATTGCCGAGGGCCGCGCGGCGCTCGACGGATTGACCGATCCGGCTTCGCGACTGACCAAGATTGCGCGACTGCATCTCGAGCGGTTGGGTCGCGATCGCGATCTCGCAGTCGTCTTTCAGGTCGAACTGCGCCAGTCGACCAAATTCATGGAACAGTTCTCCTCCACGTATCTGCGCGATTACCTTGGGTTGATTCGCGAAACAATTGCCGACGGGCAAGCCAGTGGCGTCTTTCGTACCACGTTCAACCCGACCATCGCCGCCAAGGTGTTCTTTGGCGCGCTCGACGAGATGGCGACCAACTGGGTCCTCAGCCGCCGCCGCTATTCACTGATCGCTGAAGCCGACGCGGTCGTTGACCTCTTTGTCCGTGGGGTCGGAGCAAAGCGATGATTACCTCGGTCGCTGTCCTCGGCGCCGGTACCATGGGCGCGCAGATCGCTTTGCACTGCGCCAACGCCGGC
Organism: Vicinamibacterales bacterium; assembly: GCA_035575715.1. Classification (GTDB taxonomy): domain Bacteria; phylum Acidobacteriota; class Vicinamibacteria; order Vicinamibacterales; family UBA2999; genus JACCSI01. The sequence continues at coordinate 201,953 of DATLXN010000006.1, forward strand.
ATCCCCGCATTACTCCTCGACCTGACGCCGGAAGCCGCGCGCGACGGATTCGAGAAGGCGAAGAAACTCAAACCCGATCCGCAATTCACATTCGACGCGCATCGCCTGGTGAGCACTGCCAGTTTTGACGACGGCATGGCGGTGTTGAAGAACTTCGACTGGATCATCGAGGCCGTCGTCGAGCGACTGGACATCAAGCAACAGCTGCTCGCGCGCGTCGACGCGGCGCGGCGGCCGGGCTCGATCGTCAGTTCAAATACCTCCGGCATCCCGATCAGTGTGCTCGCTGAGGGTCGCAGCGACGATTTCCGACGCCATTGGATCGGTGCGCACTTTTTCAATCCGCCGCGTTACCTGCGGTTGCTCGAGCTTATTCCGACGGCGGAAACCGACCCGGCCGTCATCGAGGCCGTGCGCGAGTTTGGTGACCACCACCTTGGCAAGGGTGTCGTCGTCGCCAAGGACACGCCGAATTTCATCGGCAATCACATCGCGCTCTACGGCGTGGCGCGCACGCTTGATGTCGTCGCCGGCGGTAACTACACGATCGAAGAAGTTGATGCGATCACTGGACCCGCGCTTGGCCGGCCCGGCAGCGCCACCTTTCGCACCATGGACATCGCTGGGCTCGACGTGCTCGCGCACGTGATGCGCAATCTGAACGATCGACTCGAGACCGCAGCGGATCGCGCCGCGTTTGTCGCACCGCCGTTTTTACAGCAGATGCTCGAGAGCAAGTCACTCGGCGAGAAGTCCGGCCGTGGATTCTACGAGCGCCGCAAGGGTGCGAGCGGCGAAAGCGAGATCTGGACGCTCGACCTGGCGACGCTGGACTATCGTCCGAAGAAATCCGCGAAGATCGCTTCCATTGAAGCGGGCAAGTCTATCGATGACGTGCGGCAGCGCGTCAAGACGCTGTTTAACGCGAAGGACAAGGCCGGGCAGTTCCTTCGCGAGACGCTGGCGCCCTCGCTGGTGTATACGGCCCGCGTGACGCCAGCCATTGCCCATTCGATCGACGACGTCGACCGGGTGATGAAATGGGGCTTTGCGTGGGACCTCGGCCCATTCGAGCTGTTCGATGCGATTGGCGTCCGTGAAGTCCTCGAAGCAGCTCAGGCAGTCGGCGGCCATTCCGTCGCTGATGGTGTCCCGCCGCTGATTCAAACCTTACTCGACGCCGGCCGCAACACGTTCCGCGATGCGCCGCTTCCGCCATCGGCAGCCGACCTCCTCGTCCTGAGAACTGCGCGCGAGCAGAATCGGATCATCCGCAAGAATGCCGGGGCCAGCCTGGTCGATCTCGGCGACGGCGTGTTCTGCGTCGAGTTCCACTCCAAGATGAACGCCATCGGCGGCGATACCGTGCAGATGCTCCAGGCGGGCGTCAAGGAAGCCACCAAGAGTGGCCGCGCACTGGTGGTCGGCAATGACGCACCGAACTTCTCGGCCGGCGCCAACCTGATGTTGGTCTTGCTCGAAGCGCAAGAAGGCAATTGGGATGATCTCGATCTGATGATCCGGACGTTCCAGCAGACGACAATGGCGCTGCGCTACAGCGATGTGCCAGTGGTGGTGGCGCCTGCGGGCCTCACGCTGGGGGGTGGCTGCGAGATTTCGCTGCATGGCGATCGTGTCCAGGCCTCCGCTGAAACCTACATGGGGCTGGTCGAAGTCGGCGTTGGCCTGGTGCCTGCTGGCGGCGGTACCAAGGAGATGCTGGTCCGCGCGATGAGCGCCTTACCCACACCGCAGAGCGACCCGCTGCCATACGCACAGAAAGCGTTCGAGACGATCGCGCTCGCGAAGGTATCGACGAGCGGACCTGACGCGCGCCGCACTGGCTACCTGACCGCGACCGACGGGTTCACGATGAACCGGGAACGGTTGATCGCTGACGCCAAGGCGACAGCGCTCGCGCGCGTGCGTGACGGCTACGTGAAACCGGCACCGCGCCTGGCGATTCCGGTTGGCGGTGCGTCACTCGGTGCCGCGCTGAAGCTCGGCGTCCATCTCGCCTGGCGTGCCGGTCATGCGTCGGACCACGACGCATTGGTCGCGCGCAAGGTCGCGCATATCTTTGCCGGCGGCGACGCGCCGCATGCCACCACGGTGACCGAGCAGTATCTGCTCGACCTCGAGCGGGAGGCGTTTATGAGCCTGCTCGGCGAGCGCAAGACGCTCGAGCGTATCCAGCACACCCTCAAGACCGGCAAGCCGCTGAGGAATTAGCCGGTGATCGATCGCGGCCGTGGCATTCCCGTCGTCTTCATCCCCGGCATCCAGGGCCGCTGGGAGTGGATGGCGCCCGCGATCGACGCGCTGGCGACCCGGTGCCGGGTGCTGACGTTCTCGCTCTGTGACGAACCGACCAGCGGCTTCGAGTGTGACCCGCGCCGCGGATTCACCAGCTATCTCGACCAGATTGATCAGGCGATGACTCGCGCCGGCGTCGAACGGGCGGTCATCCTCGGCCTGTCATTCGGCGGCCTCATTGCCACCGAGTTTGCGGCGCGCTATCCCGAACGGGTCAACGGCTTGATCCTGGCGTCCGCTTTACCCGTCGGCTGGCAACTGGATCCACGCGTCCGCTTTTACCTGCGCGCACCGCGAGTGCTGAGTCCGCTATTTGTCGCGGCTTCTCCGTTTCGCTTGTTCCCGGAAATCCGCCGGGCCTTTCCAACTCTCGCCACGCGTATCCGTTTCAGCGTCGCGAGCGCGATGCGGGTGTTCAGTGCATTCCTGTCGCCGACCCGAATGGCGCGACGGATTGAATGGATGCAACGCCACCAGTTCGCCGACCCGCGGCTGGTCTCGACCCCGACCCTGGTGATCACCGGCGAAGACGATCTCGACCGCGTCGTGGCCCCGCCACTCACCCGCCGTTACCTGGCGATGCTGCCAAATGCGCAGGCAGTGGTTCTTCGCGACACCGGTCATCTGGGGTTTTTAACGCGTCCGGAGCTGTTCGCCGACGCGGTGATGCAGTTCGCAGACCAAGTGTGGAGTAATGCCCGAAGAGTCAGTGCGTGAAATCAGCGGCCCAGCGGGGCCGCTGGAAATCGTCCTCGACCTGCCCGACGGGGTCGCGAAGGCCGCCGCGGTCTTTGCCCATCCCCATCCGCTGCATGGCGGGACGATGCATACCAAGGCGGTCTACCAGTCGGCCAAAGCGTTGGCTCGCGCCGGCGCGGCGGTGCTGCGCTTTAACTTTCGTGGCGTTGGCCGCAGCTTTGGCGTGCACGACGGGGGCCCCGGCGAAATGGCCGACTTCGCGGCGGCACTTGATTACCTGTCGGGCCGCTTTCCCGGCCTGCCGCTCTGGGCAGCCGGTTTTTCGTTTGGGTCCTATATCGCCATGAATGCCGGCGCCGCCGATGCGCGAGTGCAGGCGTTGATTGGGGTCGGCACCGCGATCGATCGCTACGACTACACCGCGGTCAAGAGCAGCGACAAGCATAAGTTCGTGGTCCACGGCGAGTTCGACGAACTTATTTCGGTGAAGGACGTCAAGAAATTCTACGCCCAGCTTGCCGAGCCCAAGGATCTGGTGGTTATCGACGCGGCCGATCACCTGTTCACCGGCAAGACACTCGAGCTTTCCGCCGCTGTTGAAGATCTCTTGAAGGATTTCAGTTATGGCTGAAGCAGTAATCGTCTCGGCGACTCGCACCGCAATCGGTAAAGCGCCACGCGGCACGCTAAGCGTCATGCGGCCCGATGACTTGGCCTCGGTGGTGATTCGCGAGGTCCTCGAGCGCGCGCCAGGCGCGAGGGCCGCCGATGTCGAAGACGTGATTCTCGGCTGTGCGATGCCGGAGGGCGAGCAAGGCTTGAATGTCGCGCGCATCGCCAGTTTGCGCGCCGGCGTGCCGATCGAGGCCTCGGCAGTCACCGTCAACCGGTTTTGCTCGTCGGGGCTCCAGGCGATTGCCTACGGCGCCGAGCGGATCATGCTCGGCCATGCCCACGTGGCAATCGCGGGCGGCACCGAGTCGATGAGCATGGTCCCGATGGGCGGCAACAAGGTGTCGCCGAACCCCGGGTTGGTGGACACCTATCCGGACGTTTACCTCAGCACCGGGTTAGTCGCCGAAAACCACGCCCGGCTGTCGGGCATTTCGCGCGAGGAACAGGACGCGTTCGCGCTGCAGAGTCACCAGCGCGCATTTGCCGCGATTGAGGCGGGCCGTTTCACAGACGAGATCGTGCCGGTCACGGTTTCAACCGTGGATCGATCGGCCCAGGCAGCGAAGAATGGTCGTGGCGTGCATCTGCCGACGCGCCAGTTGACCTTCGACACCGACGAAGGCCCGCGCCGCGATACGTCGCGCGAGGCGCTCGCCAAACTTCGACCGGCCTTTCATGCCGCTGGCACGGTTACCGCCGGCAATTCCTCGCAGACCAGCGATGGCGCCGCGGCGGTGCTCGTCACCTCGGCCGACTACGCCAGGGAGCATGGGCTCAAGCCGCTGGCACGGTTTGTCGCCTACGCGACCGCGGGCGTCGCGCCCGAGCTGTTCGGAATTGGACCGGTGCCGGCGATCAGGAAGGTTCTGAAGATCGCCGGCCTGACGATCGATCAAATGGATCTCGTTGAGCTGAACGAAGCCTTTGCGGCGCAGGTACTGGCCTGCCTCAAAGAGCTGCCGATCGATCAGCAGCGACTGAACGTCAATGGTGGCGCCATCGCGTTGGGGCATCCGTTGGGATGCACTGGTGCGAAGCTGACGACCTCATTGATCTACGAGATGCATCGCCGCGGCAGTCGCTATGGACTGGTCACGATGTGCGTCGGTGGCGGGATGGGCGCGGCGGGAATCTTCGAGCGGCTGTAACCACGGGTGATGGAGAACTGACATGGCAACTGTGACCGAACAGGTAATCAAAGGCGGCGCGTGGCTGATCGAAGAAACCGACCCGTCAACGGTGATGACTCCGGAGCAGTTGAGCGACGAGCACCGCCTGATTGGCCAGACGGCCGAAGAGTTCATCACCAACGAGGTGCTGCCGGCCAAGGAGCGTCTAGAACAGAAAGACTGGGCGCTTAATCGCGAACTCGTCGCCAAGTGCGGCGCGCTCGGCCTGCTCGGCACCAATGTCTCTGAGGCCTACGGGGGCGTCGACCTCGATAAGATTGCGACCCTGATCGTCTCAGAACAGATGGCGCGCTACTCGTCGTTCGGCGCGACGTTCGGCGCGCAGGCCAACCTGACTATCCTGCCGATCTACATGTTCGGCACCGAAGCACAGAAGCAGAACTATCTACCGGGATTGGTGTCCGGGCACACGGTTGGTGCCTACTGCCTGAGCGAGTCAGGTTCTGGTTCGGATTCACTCGGCGCCAAAACCAAGGCGATGCGACAAGCCGACGGCAGCTTCGTGTTGTCGGGCGAAAAGATGTGGATCACCAACGGCGGCTTCGCCGACGTCTACGTCATCTTCGCCAAAGTCGATGGCGACCAATTCACAGCGTTTATCGTGGAACGGGCGTGGCCCGGCGTGTCGAGCGGTAAAGAAGAACACAAGCTGGGTCTGCACGGGTCCTCGACGACCCCGGTCATTCTGCAGGAGGTCAAGGTGCCGGCCGACGCGGTCCTGGGCGAAATCGGCCGCGGCCACAAGGTCGCGTTCAATGTCCTCAATTTCGGCCGCTTCAAGTTGGGTGCGATGTGCTCTGGCGGCTCGCGTGCGGTGATCGGCGAAGCGACGAAGTACGCCGCCAGCCGCAAGCAATTCGGCACGGCGATCGCCAACTTCGGCGCGATTAAATACAAGCTGGGCGAAATGACCGCACGGCAGTTCGCCCTCGAGAGCATGATGTATCGCACCGCCGGGCTGATCGATCAGCGCATCGGTGCCACGGCGACTGATGGCTCCCATGTCACCACGATGTTGCAGGCGCTCGAGGAGTTTGCGGTCGAGGCCTCAATCGCCAAAGTGCTGGGCAGCGAGGTGATCGACTACATCCTCGACGAGAATCTGCAGATTCATGGCGGCAATGGCTACGTGCGCGACTACCCGGCCGAAGGGCACTACCGCGATGCGCGCGTCAACCGCATCTTCGAAGGCACCAACGAGATCAATCGGCTGCTGATCCCGGGCATGCTGATCAAAAAGGCGCTCAAGGGAGATCTGCCGCTGATTCCCGCAGCGATGAAGCTGCAAGACGAGATTCTGAGCCCGTCGATGGCGATGCCCGATGACGACGGCGCGGTGTTGGCGGACGAGGCGCGCGCCGTGACGGCATTCAAGAAGGTAGTGTTGTTGCTCGCCGGTACGGCGATGCAACGGTACGGAGAGAAGCTGCAGGATCAGCAAGAGGTCCTGACCTACCTGGCCGACGTGCTGATTGACACCTATGCCAGCGAGAGCGCCTTGCTCCGCGCGCAGCGTTCGGCCGGCCAATCGCTCGGCACCGCGGACCTGCAGGCCGATGCGGCACGAGTCTACATACACGAAGCGGCTGGACGCATCGAGCTGGCGGCACGCTATTGCCTCGCAGCGATGGGCGACGGTGACGTCCTGCGCACCCAGTTGGCCGCATTGCGCCGGTTGTTGAAGGTAACGCCGATTGACCTGGTCACGCTGCGCCGCAACTTGGCGGACGCGTCAGTGGCCAAAGGGGCTTACCTCTTTTACTAAGCTGGATTACACCGAGACATGACCACAGATTACACAGAGCACAAACGGCCCGGACGGTCGTGGTGGATCGAGCGCCGTACTTTTTCCGATCTGTGTCATCTGTGTCATCTGTGGTTGTTGATTTTTTCTGTGGTCGCCTGTTCCGCTAATCCGGCGCAGGATTATTTAACGCGCATTGCCGCGGAGCGGGCTCGCAAGGACGAAATGTTTCGCAGCACCGGCGGTGACTCCCCGGTGCTGGCGAAAGATCTCGATTCGTTCGTGCCACTCGCCTACTTCCCGATCGACGAGTCCTACGCCGTGCCGGCCCAACTCGAGCCGGCGGCGCAGCCAGTGCGGCTGCAAATGCCGACCTCGACCGGACGGCTCCGTGACACCCAACTGATCGGGAGCCTGGCCTTTTCGATTAAGGGTCAGTCCTACAAGCTTGCCGCGTTTCTCGAAGACGGCTCGCGGCAGCTGTTTGTCCCGTTCTCTGATCTGACGAGCGGCACTGAGACGTATCAGGCGGGTCGATACATGAATCTCAATCCGACCGCCACCGGGATCTACATCGTCGATTTCAATATCGCCTACCACCCGTACTGCTATTACAACGCCGAGTACGATTGCCCGTTGCCGCCGACTCAGAACCGTCTCACGGTGCCGATCCGGGCCGGCGAACGATTGCGCAAAGCGGATGCGACGGTGACCCGATGAGCGCTGGACTGCAGGCCATCATTTTTGATTTTGACGGGGTAATTGCCGACAGCGAGCGCCTGCATTTGCTCGCGTATCAACAGGTACTCGCGCCGTTGAATTTGCAGCTGGAACACGACACCTACTATGCCCACTACCTCGGCTACGACGACCGCGGCGCGTTCCGGACCTATTCGCGCGACAACGGTCTGGGATGGGATGACGGCACCATCGAACGGCTGATCGCCGCCAAGTCGACGTGCTACGACGAATTGACGGCGCGCGGCGAGATGCTCTTCCCTGGAGCGGCCAACTTCATTCGCGAGGCCGCACGCCGGGTGCCGATCGCCATTGCCTCCGGTGCGCAGACCCACGAGATCGAAGAGGTTCTCGATCGCGCGCAGTTGCGTCCGCTCTTCGTCACCGTGGTCGGCGCAGACCAGACCGCACGCAGCAAGCCGTCGCCGGATCCGTATCTCGAGGCATTTGATCGGCTTGCCCGGGCGACCATGACTCCGATCGAACCGTCGCAGACTGTTGCAATCGAGGACTCACGCTGGGGGCTGGTCTCGGCGCTTGGCGCGCGATTGCGATGCGTCGGCGTCACCAACACCTACGCCGCGGCCGAACTTGAACCACACGCCGAGCTGGTCGTCTCCGGCCTCGACACGCTGACCCTCGAAGCGCTGGATGCGCTGTGCCGCACATGACGCCACTCGGTGTTCGCTCGCTCGCCGACCAGCTCGCCGACGCTGCCGATCGCCCGGGCCCGGATCTCGCCGCGCCCGCTTTTCTGATCGCGCGCATCGAGTATCCCTCTCTCGACCCGGAACCGTACCTCGATCAACTCGACCTGATGGGCGAGGCGGCGTCGCATCGTATCGCCGCCGACCCCGGTCCTGACGCGCCACTGATGGCACGAATTGCGGGGCTGCATCGCTACCTGTTCGACGAGCTCGGCTTCTTTGGCAACCGCAGCCAGTACGACGACCCGCGCAACAGCTGTCTCAATGACGTGATCGACCGGCGCACCGGCCTGCCGATCGCGCTGGCGCTGGTCTATATCGAAATTGCGCGGCGCGCAGGATTACGTGCCGAAGGGATCAATTTCCCCGGTCATTTTCTGGTGCGCGTGCTTCCAGACTTTCAGACCGACGATCAGGATGACGGGATCATCGTCGACCCGTTTCATGCGGGGGCGATCCTCAACGAACACGACTGCCGCACGCTGCTCAATCGCCATGTTGGTGAAGAGACCGCCTGGGATCCGCAGCTCCTGGCGCCGGCGACGCGGCGCCAGATCCTGGTCCGGATGCTGCTCAATCTGAAGCGGCTCTATGTCAGCTGGCGCTCGTTCCCGCAAGCGCGGGCCGTGGCCAACATCCTCCTGGTCTTGACGCCGACCGCAGTCACCGAGCTGCGCGACCGTGGGCTGCTGGCGTATCACATGAACGACTTTCCTGCCGCGCTCAAGGATCTCGAGCACTACCTGAAGATCGCCAAGCTGCAGGATATCGACGAGGAGCAGCGGAAGGACAACGAGCAGGTGTGGGAGCATGTCAAGGCGTTACGGCGGCGCGTCGCGTCGCTGAACTGATTGGCCCTGATGAGGAGAATGATGACCAGAACTTCGATTGCACTAGTCGTGATGGCGTTCGCGGCGGGCTCGGCTGTCATGTCCGGCCAAACGCCAGCGGCGGGCGTCACCGTCTTCGCCAATGCCCGAATCATCGTCGGCGACGGCAGCGCGCCCATCGAGAATGGCGCCTTTATCGTCGATGGTGACCGGATCACCCGCGTCGGTCGGACGACCAGCGACTTGAAGGCGCCCGCGGGCGCCAGGCGCGTCGACCTGGCCGGCAAGACGGTGATGCCGGGCATCATCGACACGCACGTGCACATGCCCGAGACGCGTGAGGCGCTGATCGATGCGCTGCGCCGTAAGGCCTACCACGGGGTCAGCGTGGTGATGAGTCTGGGCAGCGACCCCGGTGACCTCGCCTTTCAGGTCCGCGAGGAGCGGATTCCTGGCGCTGCACGGCTGCTCACTGCGGGGCGTGGGATCACCATGCCTGAACCCGGGCGCAGTGATGTCCCCTACTGGATCACCACCGGAGCGGAGGCGCGCAAGGCGGTGCAGGAGCTCGCCGCGAAGAAAGTCGATTTCGTCAAAATCTGGGTCGACGATCGTGACGGCAAGTACAAGAAGCTGACACCGGAACTGTACGGTGCGGTGATTGACGAAGCCCACAAACAGGGCGTCCGGGTAACGGTGCACGTTTACTACCTCGAGGACGCCAAGGGTCTACTGAGGGCTGGTGTCGATGCATTCGCACACGGTGTACGTGACAAAGATGTCGACGAAGAGTTCATGACGCTGGTGAAGCAACGGCCGACTTTCTTCCTCGTGCCAAATATGCCAGACCGCGGTGTCGCGTCGGATCTGAGCTGGTTGAGCGGCAGCGTGCCTGAGGACGTTTTGAAGAAGCTGCAGGCGGGCGCCACCGATCGCCCGAACGCGCAACCAGCGTTCGGCATTCAGGCTCGGAATCTGGCCAGGTTCAACGCCGCCGGCGTCAAGATCGCGCTAGGCACCGACGGCAACGTCGCGTGGAGCCAGCACGTTGAAATGGAAGACATGGTCGCCTCCGGGATGACGCCGCATCAGGTGATCGTCGCCGCCACACGCAATGGCGCCGAGTTGCTGCGGCTACCCGACCACGGCACCATCGCCGCTGGCAAGATCGCCGACTTCATCGTCCTCGACGCGAATCCGCTCGACGACATCAAGCACACGCGACGGATCAGCGACGTCTACATCCGCGGCGCGAAAGTCGATCGCGCGGCGCTGCGCACACCGTGACCGATTCACGTCGAGATGTTCGTCGGCAGTGCTGTCACGACCGCCGCGAGCCGGCAAACGCGCACGCCTCCCTCAGGGGACAGACGCCACAGTGTGGGCCGATCGCAATGCAGGTGTGCTGCGCGTGATGCCGCACATAGATCACGGCATCCTGATACGTCTCCAGATCCGCGGCGAGCTGCGCGCGTAACCACCGCTTGGCAAGACGTCTGGTGCGAGCCGCTTCGCGCTTGTTCATTGCCGCCGGCACGACATAGCCCTCGCTGGTCTCGCCTGACAGCCGCGTCGCGACGCGCGCCATATCGTCGTCCACCGGCAACACCGCGAACTCCGCGCTGAACAACAGCGCGCGCTGTCGCATCTGGTTATCGAGATGGGCGAGACGGCGCAACGTGCGGAGTGCGCGAAGGAGGCCGGCGGCGCGTAACGCGGGCGCGTCGAGGACCACGCGATGTCGTTTGAACTCACCGACCGTGGCGCGGATGCGGTCGATTTTTTCCTCGCGGTACGGTCCGGTGAGTCCGACGGCGTCGAGGAGCGCCTTGGCCGGCGCGCGAAACACGGCGTCAGGCGTGAGCGCGGGAATCCGCTTGAAGGCCAGCCACGCCAGATCGCGACGGGCTGGCAACGAGCCGTCCGACAGAATCTCCCACAGCATGAACTGAAAGAGATTCGCCGGCGGCGTCGGTTGCAGCCCGTAGAACTCGCGTAGCGGCGGCGTCAGCTGCGTGGCAGGGAACCTATTTCTCCGTAGAGAAACGCCGACGCAATGATGCCGTTATGGAAGTTGCCGAGGTCAAGCTTTTCGTCTGGCGCGTGGGCGTTCTCGTCGGGCAGGCCGACGCCAAACAACACGCACGGCAGACCGAGTTCCTCCTGGAAGGTCGCGACGACGGGGATCGAACCACCCTCGCGATTGAAGACCGGCCGCTTGCCGAAGCCTTTCTCGATCGCGCGCCCGGCCGCCTGCACAAACGGGTTATCGAACGCCGTCATCCACGGCTTGCCGCCGTGCATTCGCGTCAATTTGAGGTCGACCGTCTTCGGCGCCACCTTGGCCATGTAGGCCTCGAACAGATCGCCGATCTTCTTGGGGTCCTGATTCGGCACCAGGCGCATGCTGACCTTGGCCATCGCGATGGCCGGTAACACCGTCTTCGCGCCTTCGCCGGTAAATCCGGACAGCAGGCCGTTGACCTCAAAGGTCGGCCGCGCCCAGACCCGCTCGAGCGTCGTGTAGCCGGTTTCACCGAATAACTTTGGTGCACCGAGCTCCTGCCGGTACTTGCGTTCGTTGAACGGCAGCTTGGCGAACTCTTCACGCTCCTCTGGTCGCAACTCGACGACATCGTCGTAAAACCCCGGAATCTTGATGCGGCCGCCGCGGTCTTTCATTTGCGCCAGCACCTGCGCCAGCACCATCGCTGGATTGGCGACCGCGCCGCCAAAGGACCCGGAGTGAAGATCCGACTTGCTGCCACGCAAATCGATCTGGAAGTAGGCGAGGCCGCGCAGGCCGTAGCAGATCGACGGGATGCCGCGGTCGAACATCGGCGAGTCGCTGATCACCACAACGTCGGCCTTGAGCAGATCTTTGTGTGCCTTGATAAAGTTATCGAGGTTGGCGCTGCCGACCTCTTCTTCGCCTTCGATCAGGAACTTCATGTTGACCGGTAGCCGCCCGTGCTGCTTGATATGGGCTTCCACCGCCTTGAAGTGCATGAACACCTGCCCCTTATCGTCAACCGACCCGCGCGCGTAGATCTCACCGTCTCGCACGGTCGCCTCGAAGGGCGGCGAGGTCCAGAGATTCAGCGGATCGACAGGCTGGACGTCGTAGTGACCGTAAAACAAGATCGTCGGCGCGCCTTCGGCGCCGAGCCACTCGCCGTAGACCACTGGGTGGCCCGGGGTCTCTTCAACCCGCACGTTATTGAGGCCAATGCGGGTCATCTCCGCGGCGGTCCACTCGGCGCAGGCGCGCACATCGGCCGCGTGCTCTGGCAGCGCACTGACGCTGGGAATCGCGAGATATTTCTTTAGTTCGTCAACGTAGCGATCGCGATTGACGTTGATGAAATCGACAATTTTGTCCACCGAGCTACCTCACCACCGATTTATCGGAATTCAGAACCACAGATGACACAGATTACACAGAATTACGGGTTGGCTCCTAACCCCACCGGTTCCTGTGAACTTGGTTGGTGTGTAATCTGTGAAATCTGTGGTGACGTCACTCTGTGGTTACCCGATGCGATCGTCACCCGGTCCCCCGACCAGCGTGGTTACGGCCGAGGTGAGCCGCTCTAGATTGAACGGTTTCATGAAATAGCCGCAGCGGCTGCGGTCGAGGAAGTCGAGCGTGTCTTCGCTGTCGATATCGCCGGTAATGAAGATGAAACGGCGCGACATCTCCGGCCGGATCTGACAGACGCGCGAATACAGTTCCTGGCCGTTCAGCTCCGGCATGCGGACGTCGGCAATCACCACATCGTAGGCAGTGCGCTCGATCATCACCAAGGCGCGACGCGAAAGGGTGGTGCTCTCGACATCGTAACCGGCCTGATCCAGCGCCCGGCGCACCAGCGTGGCATTCGAATCTTCGTCGTCCACGACCAGGATGCGTGCTTTGCGGTTGGCTGCTACCGGTTCTAGCAGGCTGTCGGCGGGGTTTTCGTTCCGCGCGGTCCCGGCCGGCAGCGCCTGATCGAACACGTCGCGCTGTTCCTGGGAGTCGGCGGTGACCGGCAACTCGATCGTGAAGATGGCGCCGCCGACATCGCGATTCTCGCCGCGAATCAGCCCGCCGTGCTCGCGGACGATGCCGTAACACACTGACAAGCCGAGCCCGGTGCCTTCGCCGACGCCGCGAGTGGTGAAGAATGGGTCAAATATTTTGCTCAGGTCTTCGACGCGCACGCCACTGCCGTTATCGCTGATCTCGATGACGATGCGATCGGGATCCGGCTCGCGGCGAGTCGCGATCAGGATCGCACCGCTGGTATCGATCGCCGCTTCGGCATTCTCAATCAGATTGATTAAGACCTGCTGGAAGCGCGCCGCGTCGAGATAGACCAGCGGCAACCGCTCGGCGAGACGAAAATCAAGTCGCGTTCCCGCCAACTGCAGGAAAGGCACCCGGCGCTGCGCCGCTTCCCTGACCACGCCGTTGATCTGTTGCCAGCTGCGGGCCGGCGTGGCGCGACCGGCAAAGGTGAGAAGGTTACGGACGATGCCCGCGGCGCGATTCGCGTTGTCGCGAATCGCCCTGAGCTCTTCGGACTCCGGCTGGTCTTTCTGCGACAGGGCCAGCAGTTCGGCGTAACCGAGCACCCCCTGTAGCGGGTTGTTCAATTCGTGGGCGACGCCAGAAACCAATTGCCCCACGGCGGCAAGTTTCTCCTTCTGCGCGAGCTCCTCACGGGTCGACACCAACTGCTGGCCGGCGCGCAGCAATGCACGGCGCGATAAGAATTCGCGCACCACGACCACTACGCCGAATGGGATCATCATGGTCAGCGCCAGCCGGGTGCGGAGCGATTCAGTCAGCGGCGACACGTCAAGCACCCGCCGGGCGATCTCGTCAGTGGTTGGAATCAGGATCAGCAGCGCGACGGCGATCAGCGAGACGACCGGCAGGCGCGACAACGGTGGGGCGTGTTCGGCGGGCGCGAACAGCCGCTCGTCGTAGGCGCGGGCCGCGGCGAGCGACAGCACCGCGTAGGGCATCATCCAGGCCAGGTCCCACAAGCTGCCCGAGCCATGGTTGCCGGCGGCGTCGAGTACGTCGGACAGGATGCCCCCAACAAATGTGAGAGTCAGCCCGCCGCAGTAGATCGCCAGCATGCGGCGCCACGGCTCGGTTCGTGCTGTTCGCCACAACCACGCTGCCCATGCGGCGAGAATAAAATTCCGCGCGTTCAATAACTGCGTCAGGTTGGTGTGGTAGACATCCTCAGATCCGCCGGTGACCACCAGTGAGACAACGAAGTAGACGTAGGCAAACGCCGCGAACAGTCCAATCAACACGATGTCGAGCACGATGATGTCGAACAGCCAGCGCGGCTTCTCTTGTTCCGGACGGCCGTACAAGGCCGCCGCCAGCGGCAAGCTGGAGAGAAAGAAAATAGGATCGGTCGGCGAAATAACCGGAACGCGGCCGGCGTTGACGTCGTAATAGGTCCACACCGATTGACCCACCGCCCACACCACCGCGTGCGCGGCGTTCAGATTCCAGAACAGCCGCACCTGACCGGTGGAGCGACGCGCTAACGCGATACTCAATCCGGCGAAGGCCAAGGGCGGAACGAGCTGCGCCAGATCGCCGACCCAGACGTTGCTCTGGCCGGTGACCAGCGAGACGACGCTATAGCCGGCGAGATACACAGCGCTGGCGATCGCGACCGTGCGTGTCATCGCCGTCAATCGCCGGCCATCCAGTCGTCGTCACCCCGCCGCCGCGCCAAGCAGTCGTCTTGCAGCTTGATCAAATGCGCGAGGACACTCTCACGGGCCATCGGAATCAAGGGATCGGCGAGACCGGTGTAGACCTTGCTGACAATCGCGTCGACGGTGCGGCACCCGTGCTCGAGCGCACGGAGCACTTGCACTTCGCGCTGACGCCGATGCTCGATGTATTTGCGCAGCACAGCAGCGGGCTGGTCGATCGCCGGCCCGTGGGCGGGCCACAGGCGGGTCGGCGCGAGTTGCAGGACGCGATGTAATGAATGCAGATACGCCGCGACGCTGCCACCACTGCTGGCGAGGATGACGACAGTCGAACCGTGCACGACGAGGTCACCGGTGAACAGGACCCCGGCTTCGGCGTCCCACAGGGCGACGTGATCCGGCGCATGGCCAGGCGTATGGACCACTTCCAGCACGCGATCACCGGCCGGGACCGATTGGCCGTCAGTGAGCCTGGCAAAGGGCACTCCGTGCCGCTCGTCGCGCTCAGGTGTCCACGGGAACTTCGAGAAGGTCGTGTGCGGCCAACGCGCGGCAATGGCCGTAACGCCAAGCACGTGGTCGCTGTGACCATGGGTCACGATCACATGCTCGGGTCCGCCGGGGCAGACCGCGGCGATGGCGTCGAGGTGCGACCTCTCACCGACACCGGCGTCGATCAACACGGGGTGGGCGCCGGGCAGAAAATAGGTCCAGTTACCCCCGCCGGTGATCGGCCCTGGGTTGCCCGCGTGCAGCGGCTGTATCAGAAATACACCTTGCAGCGCGCGGACAAGAAGTCACGCGTCGCGAATCGGCTCAACACATCACTCCCGTCACCAGTGAAGAGGCCGGCGGATGCTTCGACCGAGAGGTTATCAAGGAGATTGAAGATTGAGACCACGCGGGCAAAGGCACTCGCTTCGCCCGGATTGTATACGGTGAAGACGCGGAGTGTTCGGGTCTCTCGGGCAAAGGAGCGATCCAGTGAAGCGACAACGGTCAGATCGCGCCGGTCGCGCGCGGCGCTTGCGGCCCAGCGCTCGGCAACGAGCACCGACCCGCTGATCCGGTACTCGCCGGCGCGGCGATCCACACCGATGCCCGCTTCGGCCGTCTCGCGGCCGTCAAAGACGGCCATCTCGCCACGGACGCCCCACGGGCCGCGCACCGTTTCGAAATCGCCGCCAATCATGGTGTATCGCTCCGGCAACACGGCCGGGCCTGGGTCAAAGCCTCGATACGCGGTCGCGGACCAATCGACGCGACCGCTGGTGACACTTGCCCGCACGCCGCCTTGCGCGCTGCGCCAGCCGCGACGGGGTTCGAGCGCACGCGGCAGCGGCGGCGCGATCGTAAATGGCGATGTCGCTTCGTCGAGCTGATCGAAGGTGCCGCGGCGAAACAGCGGCGCGTAGACACCCTCGACGGTGAGTCGATCCGACGGTAGCCAGCGCGCCCGCACCATCGCGACCGGGAGGCGGGCTTCGGCACGTCCTTCGAGAAAGAACCGCGCCAGGTCGAGCGGATTGACGACGTCGGTCGGCAGAAACTCATCGAGACGCCCCCAGGTCACGCGGCTCATGCCGACGCGCAGGTCGGCGTGCGCCCAGGCGGCCTCAAGGTGCAGTTCTTGAGGACGCACGATCGCAGCGCGGCTGGCAACCGGCTGGCCGCGGTCGGCGAGCAGGCCGTCGATAAAGCCCGCGGCGGTGATCTTCAGATGCGGCCCGAAGACGATTCGTCGCTCGATGAACAACCGGGCCCGCAGCTCACTGACCGCAGCGCTGCGATCCGGCGAAAAGTCGACCGCGGGGAGGCGGTCAATCGCAATCGAGGCATATCCGTCGACGCCTTGCGCTGCCGCGGTCGTCGGCAGGGTCAGCGTCGCGGAGGCGATCGCGAGTCGGGTGAGCAGGCGCCGCACGGTCACGCAACCTTGCGCGGCATGAACGCCGCTGGGCCAAAGTGTCTCTGGAACAGCGCGATGATCGCCGGCACCAGGAAGACTTCGGCGATAAAGGCGAGGACCATTGTCACGGCCAGCAGCGAACCAAACCACGCCGTCGGGCGATAGTCCGACACCATCAGGACCGTGTACGACAAGGCGTTGATGACCGTCGTCGTCAGTGCGGCGCGCCCTTCGTGCATCGAGGCGAGCTCGACCGCCTGCTGCGATCCGATGCCGGTCTTCATCTCGCGCCGGTAGCGGCCGATGAAATGAATCGTGTCGTCGTCGACGATGCCGAGCGCGACGCTCGCTACCATGACGGTGGCGACGTTCAACGAAATGTTCAACCATCCCATCAACCCGAGCACGGCGAGGACCGGAAAGGCGTTGGCGACAATGCCCAGCACACCAAACCGGGCTGAACGAAAGACCAGGAAGATCACCGCGAACACGGTGACGAAGGCGGTCGCGAAGCTGCTGATCTGCGAGACGACGAGGTAGTGATCGAGCGTGGAGAAAATCCGTCCTGATCCGGTGACGGTCGGTTTGATTGGCGTGCCGGTAAATGCGGTCGCTGCCAGCTGTTCGGCCTGCTGAATCTGCTCGAACACCAGGTCCGAACTCATCGACGCCAGCTTCACCGCGATGTGCGCGCGTGAATAGTCACTCGACACCATTCGCGACAGCTCGGCGCGTCCTTCATCGGACAACCCGAATACGAATAATTCCTGGGCGATGGCTTCCGGCGTGTCAGGAAGGCGGTACGCCTCGGCTGCGCCGGCGGCGAGCTGCTGATTGACGCGTTTCACATAATCGCTGACCGACAGGACTTTCCGCACATACGGCAATTGCGAGAGGCGCGCGGAGAGCTGGTCGATTCTTCTGAGTGTGTCGGGAGTGTTGATCGAATCAGCGGGTCCCTCGAGCAGCACATTGAAGCTGTAAATGCCCGACAACTCCTGATCGACCACGGCCGCCGATCGTGAGAGAGGGTGATCTTCAGCAAAAAAGTTAATGTGGTTGGTGTCGACCCGGAGGCGGCTGATCCCGACGGCGGCAAGGAGAGTCGTGACACCGACCACTGCGATGACCGCCTTGGCGTGGGTGAACGAGAACCGCCCGACCGCTTGCAGTGGCTGCATCAACCAGCGTTCCTGCGGCGGTGGGTTGGGATCGGGCCGGACCAGCGTGAGCAAGGTCGGCACCAGTACCAGCGACATGGCGAAGTCGACCATCACGCCGGTAGCCGCGCCAATCCCGAACGTACGGACGGCGACGACGTCGCTGGTCGCGAGCGAGAGCATCCCTAGCGCCGTCGTCCCACTGGCAGCTAGCAGCGGCGCAAACAAGATGGTGATTGAGGACTTGAAGGCGTGCTCTTTGCTGCCGGTCAGGCGAAGCTCGTGATCGAAGTGCTGGACGATATGCACGTCGTCGGCGATCGCCAAAACGACGACGAGCGGCGTGAGCATGCTGGTCAGGACGTTGAGCGAAAAGCCCATCGCGGCGTAGAGCCCGAGCGTCCAGAGGACGCTGACGCCGATCGCTAATGCGATCAGCAGCGTCTTCCGCACCGAACGGAACAGCCAGTAGAGCGCTGCAAGGGTGATCAGCAGGATTGGCGCGGTGAGGTTTTGCGTGTTGGCGATGGTGACGCGGTTGTACTCTTCGCTGATCTCGAGGCTGCCGTTGTAGTGGGCTTCGATCGCCGCCGGTTTATCGCGCTCGACGATCGCGCGGATGTCAGTCAGGACCTGGCCGCGCACCTCGTCAATGCGATCTTCGTCGAAGGTCACCACCACCGCAGTGACCTGCCCGTTCTCCGAAACAAGGTCACCGCGCATCAACGGATCATCGAGCGCCTCCTCGCGTACCGCGACGGCGCCGGCGTCAGTGCCCATCCGCCCCTCGAGAATCGGTCGGACCTCGACACCGCCGTCGTCATCAGGCGTCGCAGCGAGAGGACGAACGATGTTCGCGGTGGCGAGGCTCTGCACCCGCTCCACGCGATCGACGCGCTGTAGCTCGCTCGAGATGCGGTCGATGTAGCTCAAACCTTGCGCGGTGAAGATGGCCTCGCCGCGCAGTGCAATGATCAAGCTGCGGGTGCCGCCAAACTCGTTCCGGAAGCGCTCGTAATCGATATAGGCCGGGTCGTCTTCGGATACCCACGCGGTCAGGTCGTTGTCGATCTTGGTCAGATCGGCAGATGGCGCAAAGCCGACGGCACCGACCACCACGAGCGAAGCGATCGCCAGGCGAAAGCGATAGAGAAAATCGGCCAGCCGCGCGGGGAAACGGCTCACTTGTCGCCTTGTTCGAGCGCTCGACGGCTGAAGTCTGCCTCGGACAGACCAGTGTTGTAGCGAGCGCTGATGACAGCGAGTTCGGTGCGGGTCTTTTGCGCATCGTTGACCATCACCACATCCATCGCCGTCCAGATACCCTCGATGCGCTCGATGCGTCGAACATCGAGTCGCTTGTCACGTTCGTTGCGGCGGTTGAACACTTCTGCCGACACGATCATGAAGTTGTCTTTGCGGACCACGGACACGGTGCGCGGGTGTGTCGCACTCTTATCGATCACTGTCGACTCGAGATGCCAGGCCGGATAGGCGCGGCCGTCGGGACCTGTCCACGTCGCATCGCGCTGTGCCAAGGCGTAGCTGTAATCGGCGAGATCGCGGCCACCGATGTCTTCGTACGACAGGTCGCTGCCGACAAAACTTTCCTGCTTCTCTGTGCCGGCGATCCGCCGGACGCGCCCGAGCGCCGGCAGATACAAGAAGCGTTCGTCTTCGGCCGCTGGATGTTCCCAGACCAGAAGCCCTGTGCCCTTGATGTCGTTGGGCGCGGTGAAGCGAACCAACACGCGGTCGCCGCGTGTCCCCGTCTCTTTCAGGCCGGTGACGGTCAGCGCGCGTTGCCGGACCCGGCCGTGACGGTCGAACACGCGCATCACCATGTCGAGACGCGAATCGCGGCCGGTGTCGCGTTGGTCGATCTGGCGAGCGAGCCAATCGGCGGTCTCGGCGACGGCCTCGGGTTTCTGGTGAACGGCGATTGAGGAGAGGGCGACGACAACGGCGACTAACGCCAGCGCGTGCATGATGGGGACCTCGCCCCGATTATGTGAAATGTTTCACAAGAGCGCAACTCCCAGCAACGCAGGAGCTTCTGCTAGGCTGTCGCCGGTGTCGGTCGCCACTCATCTCGCCATCGTCGTCGATGACTACGACGCCATGATCCGGACGTTCATTCCCGACTACACCGAGATGCTCGATGTGGCCGCGCGCGTGGTCGCCACCAGGCGCCCGCTCACAACGGTCGTCGATCTGGGCACCGGCACCGGGGCGCTGGCTGCAACCGTGGCGCGGCTGGCACCGCGCGCGGCGATTGTCGGGATCGACGAAGATGCGGCAATGCTGGCGGTCGCCGCGCGGCGCCTGGGCCGGCGGCGCGCGTCGTTGGTGCATGAGAATTTTCTCACAGCGTCGCTGCCCTCGTGCGATGCCATGACTGCCTCGTTCGCACTGCATCATATCGCGCCCCGCGTCGCAAGCGGGCGCTGTATGCCCGCGCGCGACAGGCGCTGCGCGAGGGCGGCTGCCTGGTGAGCGCCGACTGCCATCCCTCGGCCGTGATCCGGCTCGCGGCCGATGGTCGGCTGGCTTGGCGCGACCATCTCGCGCGCACCTATGGCCCGGCCAAGGCGGAGGCCTTTCTACGCGCCTGGGCGAAGGAAGATTTCTATACGCCGTTGGAGGCTGAACTACGGCTCCTGCAGTCCGCGGGCTTCGCGGTCGATGTGATCTGGCGCCGCGGGTCGTTTGCGGTGGTGGCGGCAGAGGCGCGCGACAAATCTGCGCCAGTGACCGCGTCACGCCGCGCATGAAGACACTCGACGACCTTCGTGTCTACACCGTTCACCGCAGCCTGTTCACGCCAACCACGCTGGCGCAGGCCATTGCCAGGCTGGGCTTCGTGCAAGCCGACCCGATCCGCGCCCCGGCCCGCGCGCAGGACCTGACGCTGCGACCTCGCGTCCACGGGTATCGTGCCGGCGATCTCGAGCGCCTCTACCCGTCGCTGCCGATCGAAGAAGACGTCTTCATCAACTACGGGTTCGTGACCCGCGCCCTGGAGTCGCTGATGCATCCCCGCGCACTGGCTTCGATTCGCCCGGCGACGCGCACCAAGCGTGCGCAGGCGGTTCTGGCATTCGTGCGAGAGCGGGGCGCCGTGCACCCGCGCCAGGTCGATGCGCATTTCCTGCATGGCCGCGTCACCAATTACTGGGGTGGATCGTCCAGCGCCACCACTCATCTGCTCGAGGCGATGCACTACAAGGGCCTGTTGCGCGTCGCGCGACGCGAGGCCGGAGTTCGCATCTACGCGGTGCACGAGCACCCGCCGGGGCCGATCGGTTCGGCGGCCCGCCAGGCGCGGCTCGACGCCATCGTTGACATCCTGGTGCACAACTACGCACCGCTGCCGGCGGCGAGCCTGTCATCCGCGGTCGCCCGCCTGCGCTACGCCGTGCCTCAGTGGCACGGAGAGTTGAAGGCCGCGCTGCAGCGCGTAAAGATGCGACTCTCGCAGATCAGGATCGACGGCGTCGACTGGTACTGGCCGCTCGATGAGCGCCGGGTAGGCCCGGCGCCCTCGGAGATGGTTCGTCTGCTGGCGCCCTTCGATCCCGTGGTCTGGGACCGGCGGCGCTTCGAACTGCTGTGGGGCTGGCCGTATCGCTTCGAGGCTTACACGCCGGCCGTCAAACGCAAGCTTGGTTACTACGCGTTACCGCTCCTGTGGCGGGAGCACGTGATCGGGTGGGGCAACGTGTCGATGACCGGCGGGGCGATGCAGGTTCAACTAGGCTATGTCGCCGGACGACCGCCACGCGACCGCGGGTTCACCCGGGCGCTGGAAGCAGAAGTGGATCGGATGCGCGTGTTCCTGAACGGCTGACGCGATCCTTCTGGGCACCACGGCAATCGCTCCGATCTCGATCTTCAGCCAGGGAGTGGCAGAGGCGCGACTCGCACCGGTCAGTGAGAAGATGACGTCAACGCGATGAAGATCCTGTTTGTGTATCTCCGCAATTACAAGCCGCTGGTGGCGCTGGCACTGGTGCTTGCGACCATTAATCAGGTGTTCTCCCTGCTCGATCCCCTGATCTTCCGCTACGTCATCGACGAGTACGCGACGAAGTTCCAGCAATACTCGACCGGCGAGTTCTTCCGCGGCGTCAGTCTGCTGCTTGGGGCGGCGGTGGGCGTGGCGTTCGTCTCGCGCGTCGCCAAGAACTTTCAGGACTATGTGATCAGCGTGATCACGCAGCGATTGGGCGCGCAGCTGTATTCCGACGGCATTCGGCATTCCCTCGACCTGCCGTATTCGACGTTTGAAGATCAGCGGAGCGGGGAGACCCTCGGCAAGCTCCAGAAGGTCAGGACCGACGTCGAAAAGTTGATCGCCGTGTCGATCAACATCCTGTTCACGTCGCTGGTCGGGATTATCTTCGTGATGGTCTATGCCTTCAGCGTGCATTGGCTGATCGCGCCGGTCTACTTCATGACCGTCCCGCTGCTCGGCATCCTCAGCGCGATCTTGAGCCGCCGAATCAAAGTAATCCAAAAGGTCATCGTCGCCGAAACCACGGCGCTGGCCGGATCGACCACCGAATCGCTGCGCAATATCGAGCTGGTCAAAAGCCTTGGGCTGGCACAGCAGGAGATCGGGCGGCTGAATGCGACGACCGACAAGATTCTGAAGCTCGAATTGCGCAAGGTGCGCTATCTCCGCAGTCTGAGCTTTATCCAGGGGACGGCCGTCAACTTCCTTCGCACGAGCATTCTGTTCCTGATGCTGTATCTGATTTTCGCGCAGCAGATCACTGTCGGTCAGTTCTTTTCGCTGTTCATTTATTCGTTCTTCATCTTTGGGCCGCTGCAGGAGCTTGGCAACGTCATCAACACCTACCGCGAGACCGAAGCATCACTGGCCAACTTCGAGGCGATTCTGGCCATTCCCAAAGAGCCTCGCCCGCTTCATCCGGTGTCGATCGGCCCGTTGATGCATCTGGCGTTCGACGGGGTCGGCTTTCAGCATCAGAGCGCATCCGCGCCGGCGCTGAGCGACATTTCGTTCGAGGCGGCACGCGGCGAGACGGTGGCGTTTGTCGGTCCGTCGGGCGCCGGCAAGACCACGCTGGTCAAACTCCTGGTCGGACTCTACACGCCGCAAACCGGTCGCATTCTCTACAACGGCCAGCCGAGCACGGTGGTGGATCTCGAACGGCTGCGCGAGCGGATTGGCTTTGTTACTCAAGACACCCAGCTTTTTTCAGGCACGATCCGGGAGAACCTGCTGTTTGTTCGTCCCGATGCATCCGACGCCGACTGCCTCGCGGTGTTGCATCAGGCCGCGTGCGACAGCCTGTTAGCGCGTGCCGACAACGGCCTCGACACGGTGATTGGCGAGGGCGGAGTCAAGGTCTCGGGCGGCGAGAAGCAGCGGCTGTCGATCGCGCGAGCCCTGTTGCGGCGGCCCGAGCTGCTGGTCTTTGACGAAGCGACTTCGTCGCTCGACTCGTTGACCGAGGAAGGGATCACCGAGACGATTCGCTCCGTCGCTACGCGCCGTGACGCGATCACCTTGATCATTGCGCACCGGCTGTCGACGGTGTTCCATGCCGATCGGATCATCGTGCTGGAGCAGGGCCGGATCGTCGAGTCCGGACGGCACGACGAGTTGATCGAGCGGAAAGGCTTGTACTACGCGATGTGGCGGCAGCAGATCGGGGAGCGGCGTCCTGCTCCACCACCGGTCGGGGCCGCGGCCGTTGCGACGACGAGCCGGGTGGGCCACGCCTGATGTCTTTCGGGACGAATCACAGGGACGACGTTCGCCGGATCAAGACCACCGATGGTTCAACGCCCGGACCGGGCGTCACGATCTAGACGCCTCAAGTGCCGCCGAAGCCGACCGACACACGCCCGTTCTCCACGATCACCGGCACCTGGCGACGGCCGCCGGTCAGACTGAGCATGCGCTGCAGTTCGGCCGCGTCTTTCTTGACGTTGATGTACCGGAACGGGACCTTGCGCTGTTCGCAGTCTTCGCGCGCCGCAAGGGTATACGGGCATCCGTCTTTTCCGTAGATCAGCACTTCGTCGGCCATCTCTCTACACTAGCACCGCTGGCGACCGGGAGAGCTCAGCCCTGCGCAGTGCGATGATCGCCAGGATGAGCGCCGCGGTCATGACTGCGGCGCCGCTGAAATAGGGCGTCGTCATCCCGGCATGATCGAACAGGTAGCCGCCCCACGCCGGCCCGACGATGCGGCCTAACGCGGCAAGTGATTGCGCGAGGCCGAGCATGCCGCCCTGCTCGGTCGGATCGGACAGTCGTGAGATCGCGGAGGTCAACGCGGGATTGTTGAACCCCATCCCAACTGCGAGGATGCCGCACACCGCAAACAGCACCGGCACCGAGTGCGCGGCCGGCACCAGCACAATCCCGAGCGCAATGGTCGCAATCGCAAACGGGACGATCCGCTTTTCGCCGAAGCGCGGCACGGCACGGCTGACGATCAAGCCGTTGACGATGGCCAGCACGACACCGATGAAGGCGAAGATGTAGCCGATCGTTTCGGCGGTAAAGCCGAAGCGCCGCTCGCTGAACAACGCAAAAGTCGCCTCGAATCCGGAGAACGCCATCGACACCAGGAAAAACACGAACAGCAACGGAAACAATCCCGCATGACGACGGGCGCGTCGGAACAGGTCCAAGCGGCCCAACGAGCGGGTCTCGGCCTGTCCGACGCGCGACTCCGGCAGGAGAAACCACGCCGCGATGAAATTGGCGAGGCACAAGGCGGCGGCAAACCACATTGGCGTCGATGGTCCAAACCTTGTCAGGATGCCGCCCAGCGCCGGGCCGAAAATGAAGCCGAGACCAAACGCAGCGCCGACCAGCCCCATCCCTTTGGCGCGATTCTCGGGCGTCGTGATGTCGGCGATGTAGGCCTGCGCGGTCGGAATGTTGCCACCGGCAATGCCGCCCAGGACGCGCGCCGCAAACAGCAGCATCAGCGAATCGGCCAGCGCCAGCGCGACATAGGCGATGCATGACGCGAGGAGTCCGCCCAGGATGATCGGCCGCCGCCCGATGCGGTCAGACCACCGTCCGCAAAACGGCGCGACGATAAATTGCATCAACGAAAAGACGCTGCCGAGCAAACCAATGGTGAACGCCGTCGCGCCGAACGACTCGGCGTAGAACGGCAGCAGCGGAATGATGATTCCGAAGCCGAGCAGGTCAATGAAGACCGTGATGAAGATGATGACCAGCGGCGACACGTTAACGGCGTGACCGACGGTCGAGCCAGAACGACAACAGCATGTAATAAATCGGAAAGATCAGGGACAAGAGCAGCCACGGACCGTCGGTGGCCGGCAGCCGCCAGACCACCCACATGAGGAGCACTGCCCAGGTTGCGCCCAGCACATTGGTGACCGTGCTCAGCGTGACGGTCCGCGAGGGATAGACATAGCGCGTCGGCACAAACACCAGAATCGCAAAGACCATGACGATCACCGCGTTGACCACTTGTGGCAAGCGCCACACGTAGAGATAGAGCGCGATCAGATTCCAATACGAGGGAAACCCGGTGAAGAAATACTCCGTCGTCGCGATCTTCGCTGCGCTTTGGCTGAACCCGTAGGCGCTGGCGAGGACCACCAGCACCGCCACCGCGATCCCCCACGACGGGGGCAGCAGTTCGGCGTGCAGCAGGAGGAGAACCGGCACGAAGACATAGGTCAGGTAATCAATGATGTCATCGAGCCGCGCGCCATCGAATTGCGGCAGCCGCTCTTTGACCCGAAGCGCGCGCGCCAGCAGACCATCGGTGGCGTCGATGGCGATCTGCAGGCCGAGCCACAGGAACGCGCCACGATAATCGCCGGCAATGACGTCGAGCGCTGCAAGCAGCGCACACACCGCGCCCAGGCCGGTGTAGAGATGGGCGAGCCAAGGCAGGTAGCCGCCCATTAGCCGACCTGCACCGCTGGTGCGGCAAGGGCGAGGGCGATCGCGCGTCTACTCCTGGTCATCATCCTCCTCGTCATCATCGTTGCGGGCGTGATGGCGAGAAAATTCATCCATGAACGACAGGGTTTCGAACGACCGCATGCGGTCGATGAAGATCACCCCATCGAGATGATCGGCTTCGTGCTGGATGACCCGCGCAGGAAACTCCTTGGCGGCAATCTCGATGCGCTTGCCGTAGCGATCCATCGCGGTCACCTTGATGTTCGCGGCGCGCGGCACGCGGCCGCGGATATCCGGAATGCTCAGGCAGCCTTCCCATCCCTCGACCATGTCGTCGCCGACGAATTCGATCTCCGGATTGACCAGCACCAAGGGCTCGCTGTCGCCGCGGCCGTCGGGGTCGAGGTAGGCCACGAAGATGCGCACGCTGTGATGCACTTGCGGCGCGGCGAGTCCGACACCGGCGTATTCGCGCATGGTGTCGATCAGGTCGTCGATGAACTGTTGCATGGGGGCGAGCTTCAGTTCGTGTTTCTCGACGCGGCGCGCTTTTTGCCGCAGCACGGGGTGGCCCATGCGGGCGACCTTTAGAATCGACATTCAAAAAGGATTTTATACTGTCGGTGATAGCCTGCCATGCACTCTCACGATCTGACTCCGCCCTATCGCTACTGCCCGGTCTGTGGACAGCGGCTCGAGTCGCGCGTGTTGAAAGCCAGCGAACCGAAGCGCCTGGTGTGCACCAGCAACATGTGCGGGTTTGTGTTTTATCTCGACCCGAAGATCGCAGTGGGCACCGTCATTCGCATGCCGGATCAGCGCATCGTGCTGGTGCGCCGTGCGATCGAGCCCGGTTACGGCAAATGGGTGTTCCCAGGTGGCTATGTCGATCGCGGCGAAGAGATCAAACTAGCGGCGGTGCGTGAGGCGCGCGAAGAGTCGGGGTTGGAGGTGCGCCTCGATTATCTCATCAACATCTATTCGTACGCCGGACGGGCGCCGATCATCGTCGTCTACGCGGCGACCTACTCCGGTGGCGATCTGGCGGTTGATGACGAAGGTCTCGAGGCCAAGGCCTTCGACCCCACGGAGATCCCGTGGGACCAGTTGGCCTTCCGCAGCACGCACGAAGCGCTGGCGGAATATCTCAATCCGCCAGACCCTCTGCCTTCCGCTCCGCCGCCGTGATTTTTCCGCCAGCCGCCAGCACCGCGTTCTCCCGCGACGGCAGGGTATCGACCGGTTTGACGAATTTCGTGACGACGGCGCAGGTGTTCTGAATCTTGAGCTTCGACATCAGGTAGGAAAACTGTTCCTCGAGCGTGGTGCTGATGGTCCGCCGGGTCGCCTCCGGTAGTTGCCACAGCTGGCTCTTGAACGGGCCGATCGCCTTCTTGCGTGCCTTGTAGAGGAACTGCTCCTCGGTGTCCTTGTCTTTCTTTTCTTCCTTGGCGTTCTCGCGAACCCAGGCATACATCTCGTCGCGCAAGGAGCCGGGAAAGGCCGGGTGGTCATAGACGATGTTCTGAAAGTTGGTGGCGAGATGAATCTCACATGCGCCGACGCGCGGGAACGCGTCGAAGGCGTCGGGCGGCAGCGTCGACGCGCCGTGTTGCACTGCGCCGGCCAGACCATATTCCTCGCGTGCGACGCGGGATAGCTCCTCGAGGGCCTGCAAGTCAATTTTGACGTCGGTCAGCAGCTTGCCGTCAGGCCCGATGAATCCGCCATGTGCCGTGCCGGTCTGCACGCTGATCTTGCTGATCCCGATGTGCGCGCCGCCGCGGCGCGACAGCGCCGATTCGTAGCCCCGCATGAACGCGTGCAGTTCGTGCACGTCGGAATTTTTCCCGCCCACTTCGCCAATTTCGCCACCGACCGACACCGTGACGCCGTCGGGTTGGTGCTGCCGGATGAATGCGGTGAAGTCTGCGGCAAGGTCGCAGTTCACGGCCTGCTGTTCGTCCAGCGTGCCTTTCTCGAGATCGACCAGGGTCGAAGTGTCGATGTCGAGATTGAAGAATCCAGCGGCCATCTCCTCGCGGATCAGGGCACGCAGCGTATCGAGCTCGGCGTCGCGGTCCGGGCTGATGTATTTTTTCAATGCGACCTGGACGTGGTCGCCTTGCAGGAACAGGGGGCCGGTAAATCCTTCGCGGAGCGCAGCCGCCATCATGATCGCGGCGTACTCGTGCGGCCGCTGTTCGGTGTAGCCAATTTCGGATCGGGCGATCTCGAGGATGAAGGCGCCGGCATCGAGTTTCCTCGCGGCGCGAAAGACCGCGCGCCCGGTGTCGTAGGCCATCGCTCGGATATTGATGGCCGGCACCGTGAAGCCGCCGGCTTCCCCGCGACCGATGGCCATGTAGAGGTCGTGAATCGACGCGAAGCGAATCCCGGCCTTGGCGCCGAGATGCAACAGCACCCAACGCGCCGTGCCTTTGAGCACATCGTCAGCGCCGAACGCCGCGGTGTGGGCCAGGCGATCGATCAGTTCCGGTGGCGCGGTGCCGGACACCGCGACGCGATCGGGGAGAATCTGGGCGACGTCCTGAAGCGCGTCGGTCAGCGCACGAACAGAGGAAAACACCATAGTTGCGGGGGATTTTACCATCCTGCGCGGGTAGTAAAACTCTTCGACCACGGCATTGGCAATGGCACTGTCGACCATCTCGGCAATGGCAAGATCACGCTCGGCGCCTTCCACATACGGCATGCGTGCCCGCGTCGCCGGGTGTCGCGGCGTGAACAGGCTGCAACAGTCCTCGTCGGGCAGTATCGAAATCGCAAAAGTGCCAAGGCGCTGCGCGGCCGCGGTGATCTCCTCTTTGTCCATGCCGATCAGCGGACGAAACACCGGCATTGCCGTGACGTTCTCAATCACCGACATGTTCTCGACGGTCTGCGACGCGACTTGTCCAACCACCTCGCCGGTCACCAGCGCGTGTGCCTTCACGGCGCGTGCGAGACGTTCGGCAATGCGCATCATCATCCGGCGATAGACGACCACCCGCAGCGGGCCCGGCACGGTCTGGGTGATCTGGCGCTGCAATTCGCCGAACGGGACCAGATACAACCGCGAATGCAACTGATATCTGGTCAGGATTCGAGCCAGTTCGATGGCCTTTTCCTGCGACGCGCGCGTCACGAACGGATAGGCGTGAAAGTGAATCAGGGTCGCATGGCATCCGCGTCGCATCATCCGCCAGGCGGCGACCGGCGAATCGATGCCGCCCGAGAGCAGCACCGCGACGCGACCGCTGGTGCCCATCGGCAACCCACCCTGACCCGGCAGCCTGTGGTAATAGAAGAACGCTTCGTCCGGCACCAGCTCCACGCCAATCACCAACGCGGGATTCGACAGATTGACGTGCCACCCGCGCACCGCCTGCACGCGACTCCCAATCTTGCGTTCGATCACCGGCGAGGGAATCGGGAAGGTCTTATCCGCGCGCCGGACGGTGACACGGAAACTGTCAACATGCGCTGTGGGCAGGTGCTCGATGACCGCCTCGGTCAAGGCATCGAGATCGAGCGTGGCGCGCCGGGCCAGAGAAAAATTCGCTAAGCCGACGGTATAGCCCAGACGCTCCCGGACCTCAGGCCAGTCGCTTTCGTGCGCCAGCACAATTTCCACCCGGCCCATCGGCGTGCGGATCTGGGTGATTTCGATCCCGGTCAGCACCTGGCGGAGATTCGACAGCAATTGCTGCAGGAACCACTTCCGGTTCTTCCCCTTGAGGGCGATCTCCTGGTAGTGCGCGATGACCGAAATCATGCCGACGTCACTGGACCAACGACAACGCGGCGCGTGCCGCAGCATGTCCGGACATCACGGCGCTTTCGATCGTCGCGGGCAATCCGGTGTCAATCCAGTCGCCGGCAAGGAAGAATCCCGGAAGCCCGGTGTCGGTCGACGGGCGCGGCGGCCCCGGCTTCAACGAGAAGGTCGCGCGCCGTTCGCGCACCACCGACGCGTGACGCAAGGTCGCGGACCTCACGCGTGGCAGTGCCGACTGCAACTCCCCTATCGCCATGTCGACCAGGGCTTGATTCGGCAGCGCGCAAATCGCGTCGGCGCCACTCGACACCAGTGACAGGTGCGACTGTGCCGCACCGACCAGCCGGCGGCGATCGAAGACCCACTGAAAGGATCGACCCGGCAAGCCAAGCAGGGAGTCGCCCAGATCGAACCCCTCGAGCCACAGGTTGACGGTGACAATCGGCGCGCTGCCCAGTGCCGATGCGGCGTCGACGGTCGCGGTCAGTGCGGCCGGCACAGTGGCGAATAGATCGCTCAATGCAAACCACGGCACCGACGAAATCACGATTGGCGCGCGAATCAATTCGTCGCGCAGATGGACGCCGGCGATGCGGTCGCCATCGAGCGCGACTTGTGCAGGCGAGTGGGTGACCACCGACGAGCCGCGCGCGGCGAGGAAGTCCCGCGCCGGAAACGCATACAGCTCGTCGAGATGAACCGACGGCAGCAGCAGCGTCGCGGCCTCAGGGTCGGGTCCGAACATCCGCCCTAACACCGCCACGAACGCCGCTGCCGAAGCGTCATCGATCGACTGGTTGAGGGCGGCCAGGGCCAGCGGCTCCCAGAGCAGGGCGCACAGTCGCGGGGTTTGATGATGCTGCGACAGCCAGTCGCGGACGCTGACATGAGGGGCGGGCGCGTGGCTGACCCGTGACGCGCGATCAGTCGAGGCTGGCGCACCGGCTTTGAGGCCCGCCGCACGTAATGCGCCGCCGACGCGCAACATCGACACCCGGTCACGCCACGTCAGGGCCTCCCAGGCGAGCACGCCGCCGAGTAGATGAAACGGCGCCGGTAACGGTGGCAACGTGAAGACGCTTTTTGCCCCGCGCTCGTCGATCATTGCGACCCGCAGCGTCGAGGGGCGGTGCAGCAAGCGCTCGCTGCCGATACGGCGGAGAAACCTGAGTGACTCGGTGTAACAACCGGCCAGGACATGCTGACCGTTATCGATGCGCTCACCCGTCGCCGGATCGCGGAATGCCGTGGCGCGACCGCCCAGGCCGGGACGGGCTTCAACCACTGTCACCGTGACGCCATGCTCCGCGAGCGCCGTGGCAGCGGCCAAGCCGGCGAAGCCGGCGCCAATGACAATAACCTGCGCGGGTTGCGACGACGGGGGCTGGGTCAAGCAGGGCCGATCAGGCGGAGCGCATCCACGGCAGTGGAATCGCGCGTAACCCGGACAGGGTGCGCGCCCACGTCACCGCCGCCACCACCGCCCGGGCTGGACGGGGCACCCGAATCAACTGCGAGAACACGTCGTAGCGATTGCGTTCGATGCGTCGCAGGATCTCCTGATAGATCGCGCCCATGATCTCGGCCGCGATCAGCCGCCGTGCATCGCTGCGCGGCAACGCCTGCGCGGCGCGGACAAAGTAACTGCGCGCTCGGGCAATCTCGAAGGTCAGCAACGCGCGCACCGGTTCGGTCACAATGCCGGCCCGTAGCGCGTCTTCGGTGCAATTGAATCGGCGCAGATCCTCTTGCGGCAGATAGACCCGGCCACGCTTCAAGTCGACACCGACATCGCGCACGATGTTGGTCAGTTGCAGCGCCAGGCCGAGATTGATCGCGTATTCCTTGGCGCGCGGATCGCGGCAGCCGAAGATCTCGATGCACACCAGTCCGACAGCAGACGCGACTCGCCGGCAATATTCCAGCAGCTCCTCGATCGTTTCGTAGCGATCGCGCTGGAGGTCCATCGCGACGCCGTCGATGAGATCGTCGAATGGCTCGCGTGGCAGGTTGAAGGCACTGACCAGCGGCTTGAGCGCTAGCCCTTGCCTGGTTTGGGGGGCACCGAGCCGCTCGTCGAAGCAGCGCGCGATCTCGTCTCGCCAGCCGGCGAGCTCCGCTTCCGCCTTGGCGTGCGACGCCGCATCCAGCGGCCATTCACCCTCCGGCGCCACTTCATCGACCGCATCGTCGACCGCGCGACAGACGTCCCACACCGCCACGATGGCGTTGCGCTTCGCCGGCGGAAGCATCAAAAACGCGTAATAGAACGAGGTGTCGCGGGCCACGTGATTAGAGCCTTCCAACCTATCACCAATGCGTCGCTGCTGGTCAGCTTCGGGCGATCGGCAAAGACGTTGAATCCGACGCGCTCCACCTCGTCCAAAACCCGGACCCCACCGAGCCAGGTGGCGCGCAATTCGTAGCGCAGGCGGCCCGACACGGTGTCACAGACGGGGCGGCCGTCGATAAACAGCTGGCGTGTGCGGTGCGCCGCCTCGGTCAAGCCTGATCGCCACGGCTCTGACATCACGCCGTGATCGAGGTCCTCGGCGCTGGCTTGGTAGGGACGCCATAACTCTGCCGGCAGGTAGAGGCGACCGCGCTGCCAGTCGATTGCCAGGTCCTGCCAGAAGTTGGTCAGTTGCAATGCGGAACACACGGCATCGGACCAGCGATCGGCCGCCGCGTCGTCGCGGCCGGCAAGGCGCAGCACCAGCCGACCGATCGGATTGGCGGAGCGCCGGCAATAGTCCAACAACTCCGCCCACGTGTCATAACGCGTTTGGGTGACGTCCTGACGGAACGCGCTCAACAGATCGTCGAACAGCTCAATCGGCAGATTGAAGCGCGCCCGGGTATCGGCCAGCGCTTCGAACACGTCGTCTCGCGGCGTCTCCCGCAAATGCCGCTGCCATTGATCGAGCAGCGTCAATCGTTCCTCGGGGGCCCGGCCCGGCTCGTCGGCGATGTCATCGGCGCCGCGGGCGAAAGCGTAGACGGCAGCCACGTGCGGCCGCATCGCAGCTGGCACCAAACGCGACGCCACAGGAAAATTCTCGTAATGCGAGGCAGCGATTCGCAGACACGTGCGGTAGGCGTCGCTCACCACTCGGTTTCGGCGGCGCCGGCGCGATGGTTGGCCGCGCGCGCCATGACAAACAGCAGATCCGAAATGCGATTGAGATAGACCAACAGGATGGGGTCGACCGCGCCTCCGCCGAGCGATAGGACGGCCCGCTCGGCCCGGCGGCAGACGGTGCGCGCCAGGTGCAAGGCCGCGCCACCGGTGCAGCCACCGGAGAGAATAAAGTGGCGAAGAGGCGGCAGCCCGGTTTCGAGCTGATCGATCCACGCCTCGAGTCGTGCCACGCTCGCCTCGTCAATCATCACCTTGCTGACGCGCGGGGCGATGCGCTGCGACGGATCGGCAAGGCGGGCGCCCAGCGCAAACAGGTCGCGTTGCAGCGCGACGATCACGGTGGTGAGTTCAGGATCAAGCCCGGCCGCAGCGGCCACCCCCAGCGCGGCTTGCAATTCATCGACGTCGCCATACGCAGTCACGCGCGGGTCGTTTTTGGCGACGCGCGTGCCGTCAAACAGGCTGGTTTCCCCGCTGTCGCCTGTTTTTGTGTAAATCTTCACGTTGATTCTTTCGATTATAAGCACCCCGTGCCACCGTCAACACACTTGCACGATCTGCCTGCACCTGCGGCCAGACAACGTTTTCGCCGCCAACTGCTTTCCTGGTATCGCAAGAATGGTCGCGATCTGCCGTGGCGAAAAACCGATGATCCGTACCACATCCTGGTCTCCGAGATCATGCTGCAGCAGACGCAGGTCGACCGCGTCCTGCCGAAGTATCGCGAGTGGCTGGACAAGTACCCGTCGTTCGAGGCGCTGGCCGATGCGCCGAGCGACGACGTCACGAAGACGTGGTATCCGCTCGGCTATAACGTCAGACCCAAACGCCTGCAATCGATCGCCCGTGAGGCGGTCGAGCGGTTCGGCGGCGAGCTGCCGTCGGATCAAGAAACCCTGTTGTCCTTCAAGGGCATCGGCGCCTACACCGCGGGCGCGATTCGCAGCTTCGCTTTCGGCGAGCGCGCCGCCATTCTCGACACCAACGTCGCCCGCGTCCTGTTGCGAATTTTTATTGGTCGTGGTGACGTCAAGCAACACGCAATGCGTCGCCGGCTGTGGCGACTCTCTGAAGTGATGGTGCCGCACCGGCACGTCTTCGACTTCAACCAGGCGTTGATGGATTTCGGGGCGACGGTGTGTGTGGCGCGCAAACCGGCCTGCATGATCTGCCCGATGCAACGGATCTGCGCGGCGTTCCCGTGGAGCCCGGATAACGAAACGCGCACGGCGGTCGTGAAGCGGACGGCGCGCGCGGCGGTGAAACGATCCGGTCGGCAAAAGCAGACCTAGAAGCGCGGCAGTAGCGCGAGACGCGCCGTCGAGCTGAATTAGCAGCGTGCAATGGTAGTATTACTACCATCAGATCCGACTCACCGGATCGGATGAGTATGCCAACACAGCAAGCCGCGCTCACCGCGTCGTCCCGCAACCGACTGTTACAAGCGGCCAAACGTCTGTTCGCCGCCAACGGCTACGAATATACCTCCACCTCAGCCATCGCCAGGGATGCCGGCACCTCTGAGTCGCAACTGATGCGGTACTTCGGCGGCAAATCAGGACTGCTCGAGGCGCTCTTCGATGAGGCATGGCACGACTTGAACGGTCGGGTCACCCGCGTGGTCGACGCGGCGGGCTCGCCGCGGGAGGCCATCACCAACCTTCTCCAGACCATCACCAGCGTGCTGGCGCGCGATCCCAATCTCGCCACACTGTTTCTTTTTGAAGGCCGCCGCGTCCGTGGCCACGGCGCGCAGGTTCGCATGTCAGGCGGCTTCATCGCGTTCGCAGAAGTGGCGCGCAGTCTGGTGCGGAAAGGACAGGCCGCACGAGAGTTCGACCCGCGTTTGGATGGAGCAGCCGTCACCTCGGCGATCATCGGCGCCACCGAAGGCATGATCCGCGACCGGATCATCGCCAAGTCCGGCGGCTCGCGCGGCTTCGCCGACCGCGAGATTCAGCGCACGCTCGAATCGATGCTCGCGGGCTTTGCCCCGACCCACGGCCGGACCCGCAAGACCTCGCGCGTTGTCAAAGCGCGCTAGTGGCCCGATCCGCATTAGCTCGGACCACTCGTCAGAAGCGCGATGAGTTCGGCGTCGGCCTCGGGAAACGGCAACTCCTGAAGCCGCGCGCGGCTGACCCATTGCATTTCCTGCCCCATCATCGGTTTCGGAACGCCTGCGAAATCGCACGCGTAGAAATGCAATTCCACACTGCGATCCGGGTAGTCGTGCGTCACGCTCAGTAAGCACTCGCCGACCTGGCCAACAATGTCGAGTTCTTCAAAGAGTTCGCGTCGCAGCGCCTCGGTGTTCGTCTCCGCGGGCATGCACTTGCCGCCGGGAAACTCCCAGAGACCGGCGAGATGCGTATTGGGGGCTCGTAAGGTGAGAAGAAACTGATCGTCGCGCTCGATGACCGCGGCGACAACGACGATGGTGGGCACTGGCAGAGACTAGTCTGGGACGGCCAAACCACCCAAACGAAGAAAGCCACGGAAGCGTGCTGCCTCCGTGGCTGTTGTGTTCCCGCTACGAACGCTTAGCGGCGGCGGCGGTTGGGCGTGTGCTGCAACGTCACGACGAACTCACCGCGGTTGTCGCCGACTTCGTCGTCGTTGACCCCGAGAAAGAGCTGGCCGTCCGCAGGCATCGTCACTGCGTTACTCTGATCACCAATCGCGAAGGGCGCTGAGTTGCCGACTTTGCCGATCAACGCGCCAGCAAAGTTGGCCGGCAGCGGCGAGCCATTGGCGCGGCGCTGACGAAGCGAGCCAGCCGCATGCGCGACATCTTCGCCGTCGTCAGACAACTGGACCCGGCCGGTGGCATTGAAGCGCACGACATCGCCTCGGCGAACCGATAGGGCCGTCGCCACCCAAGTGGAGTTGCCGGGGACGCGAATCGCACCCGCAGGGATCGGCTCATTGCTGGTCGGCGGCGGGTTGTTGTTGTTGTTATTGTTGTTGACGGTCGTCGATCCACCCGGGAAGTTCCCGAGATAGATGCGCGCCACACTGTCGAGCGGAATGCGACGTTCCTCACCATTGGTGGTGCGGAAGTGAAGCATGTGCGTTTCGCCCTGGGCAGCAGTCTCTTCGCCGCCGCGGACGTCGATGAACTGTCCGCTCCAGCTCGACCCGTCGCGGAGGAGGACAACATGGTTGCCGCCGCGGGCGACGCTGAGTTCGGTCTCGGGGAGACCGGATGCGCCACCAACGAAATCGATCAGCGCAACATTCCCCACGCCAAGCTTGGCCTGGTCATTTTCGCCGCGGCGAACGTAGACGGCACCATTCTCGACGTCTTCGAGAAGGCCCGCGACACGCTCGCCGTTGCGCAGGAGCACGGTGACCCGATGCTCATGGTTTGCGAGGGTCAGGCTGGGGAGAACGATTGCCACCAGCCCGAGAGACAGTACGAGATTACGAATAGCCATACCCGTCCTGACTGCAAGGAACCGGCCAACGCATGACCGCTCGTTTCAGAGGAATGGGAGGGTCGCCACCTCAGCTGTAATGATCCCGGCCACCGCCACTATGTCCACTTTAGTACCCGGCCGCACGTAGTCGCGCTGCAGCGTTGCCAGCCCGACTGACTGCCCCAGCGTAGGCGACCACACGGCACTGGAAAGGGCGCCGATCACTTTCCCCGCCACCGTCACATCAATCGGCAGCCGGGAAAGTTCGGGCGACCCCAGCGACAAGCCGACAAGCTTTTTCGCGACTCGTCCTTGCCCGCGATGCATGACCCGGATCACGACTTCCTGACCGACGTAACACCCCTTGGTGAATGAGATCGCGCGCTGCTCGAGTCCCGCCTCGAGCGGAATGGTGTGTTCGCCCATGTCAACGAGAAACTTCGGCACGCCCGCTTCGACCCGGACGGCGTCGAGGGTGTCGAGCGTGGTTTCGGTGACGCCAGTCGCTGTCCACTCACTGACGACAGCGTCTACCGCGTGGCTGGCGACGAAGGTGGTGGTCGAGGGTCGGCCGTAGCGGGTGGCGCTGACGTGCGGGTGCGGCGTGGGTCGATACGGCCCGAAAAAATCAACGACGGTCAGGCTGTCGGATAAGTCCTCAACCTGCGCGTCTTCAGAGAACAGCAGGCCGTCCAGCTTGCGCTGTAACGCAGCCGCCAGGGAGGCCGGAACCTCGAGGAGCGTCCGATTGGCAAACTGCGTCACGCGCATGTCGGTGATCATTCGCCCCTGCGGGGTCAGATACGCGGCTTCGCAGGTGCCGCCAATTGGGAGCGCTGCGACGTCGTTGGTGAGCAGGCCTTGGAGCCAGGTCAGACGATCCCTGCCGTTTACGCCAAGGACACCAAGGTCCACACGTCGAACCAGCGCGATCCCGTTTCGTAGAGCTTGATAGCCCTCTGATGAAAACATAGGTAAGCTGACGGTTTGATGAGGTTGCTGATGAATCGGTTCCATTCTATGCGTCCGGCCCTGACGCTGGCGGTGGTGCTGGCGGGCATCTCGGCGCACGCACAGCAGCCGCCTGCCCCTGCGGACGGCCCGCAGATCTACACGGTGTTGCTCCAGTCGCGGGCGATTGGCCAGGAAACCGTCGCGATCAGCAGACAGGGTGAGGGCTGGCTCGTCAAGGGCAGCAATCGACTGGCCGCGCCGCTGGATGTCGTCACCAGAAACGCGGAGATTCACTACTCAGCGACGTGGCGACCGGCGCGGATGGTCATCGAGGGCACGTCGCGCGGCCAGGAGGTGGTGCTGCGAACAACGTTCGTGAACGGACAAGCCAGCAATCAGATCATCGTCGCCGGCATGACGACCGAAAAGATTGATGCCGTTGCCGCCGACACGGTGGTCCTGCCCAACGCGTTCCTCGGGTCGTACGCGGTCCTCGCCCGGCGGTTGGTCGGACAAAAGACGGGAACCGTCCTGCGCGGCTATATCGCGCCGCAGGGGGAGATCCCGATCCGCATCGATGGCCAGTTCGCCGAACGCATTGACACGCCGCGGCAAGCGATCGCCGCGACACGTTTCGCCTTGACCGTGACCAACCCGCCGCCGGTCGGCGACGTGCCGGTCAACGTCTGGGCCGATGCCAATGGTGCACTGCTGCGGATGAGCGTGCCGTCACAGATGTTGGAACTGGCGCGCGAGGACATCGCGTCGGCCGCCACCCGCACATCGGCGTTTTCCCTCCCCGGCGACGAGACGGTGCGTATACCGGCGTCCGGTTTCGGCCTCGGCGCGACAGTAACCAAGCCGGTGGCCGCGACTACTCTGCTGCCCGCCGTGATCCTGGTGGGCGATGCCGGCGCCGGCGATCGTGATGGATTGGTCGCTGGAACCCCGGTCCTCGGCCAGATCGCAGGTGACCTGGTCCACGCCGGGTTCCTGGTTGTCCGTTATGACAAGCGCGGCATCGGTCAGAGCGGCGGGCGCGCGGAGACCTCCACGCTCAACGATTACGCCGAAGACGTGCGCGCGGTCGTGACGTGGCTGGAGAAGCAGCGCAAAGATGTCGACAAGAAACGCATCGCCCTGGTCGGGTATGGCGAGGGCGCGTGGATCGCGATGAGCGTCGCCGCGCGAGACAAGCGCGTCGCCGCACTCGCGCTGGTGGCCGCGGCTTCGAGTAGCGGCGGCGATCTCGTTCTGGAGCAGCAACAGCGCGCCTTGGCACGACTGACGATGGGTGAGGCGGACAAACAAGCCAAAGTCACCCTGCAGCGACAGATCAACGCCGCGGCGGTGAAAGGCTCCGGATGGGAAGGCGTCCCGGACGATCTCCGCCGCTCAGCCGACACTCCGTGGTTCCAGAGCTTCCTCCGCTACGATCCGGCGCGCGTGATCAAAGATATGCGCCAACCCGTGCTGCTGGTGCACGGCGAGCTCGACCGGCAGATCACTATCGACCACGCCGATCGTCTCGCCGATCTCGCCCGTGCGCGCAAGCGCCAGCCGTCGGTCGATGTCGTGAAAGTCCCTAGCGTCAACCATCTCTTGGTGCCGGCCAGAACCGGTGATGTCGATGAATACCCGGTGCTGACAGAAAAGAAAGTCTCGCCGGTCGCCACCTCCGCCATTGCAACCTGGCTCGCCAGGATCCTGGGATAAGCTACCGGCCGATTGAAATTCGGGTTGCCGGGGCGTTGAACCGGCCACTCTTACTGGAGTCGTTGCCACATGCCGTCGACGTCCTCGCGAAGCGTTGATGCCGCCGCGTCGTAGCTGATCGCGCGGTCCGGCGCGACCGGCCTCCCGTAAGACAAATGGATCCGGTGACCGCTCCACGGCATCAGCATCTTCCAGTTGATGCCGCGATTACGTGGCCACAACTCAAACGCGCCGCGGATGGCGACCGGCACGATCGGCACCTGCAGCTGGCGCGAGAGGATGACCGCTCCTTTTTTGAAACGCTTGACCGTCCCGTCGATCGAGCGCTCGCCTTCGGGAAACAACATTAGTGCTTTGCCGTGGGCGAGACCGAACGCGGCGGCTTTCATCGCCGGGATCAGGTGCGCATCTGGATCGACCGGCACCAGGTTGAACTGCCAGCCGACCCACAGCATCAAGCGGCTCTCGAAGAAATCTGCCGCACCGACAAAAAACAGCCGGCGAAACACCGGGTACGGCAATGACGCGCAGACCAGAAACGGGTCGAGGAAGCCCTGATGATTCGGGCTGATGATGATCGGCCCGGTGGTGGGCAGGTTTCCCACGTTGGTTACCTTGAGGCCCGGCAGCAGCAGGCGCAACGTCCGCAGCACCACAAACCACAGCGGTCCGGCGAACGGGCGCGGACGGATGAGACGTTTCAACTCGGGGTCGTCGATCGGCGGCAGGTCGCGCAGGATGACGTCCCATGAGTCTTCGGCGACCGGCGCGTCGGCCTGACCGGCGCCCGGCCGGACCGCGTCGATCACGTGCTGAACGGTGAGAATCTGAACGGCATCCTCGTCGGCAATCCGCACGCCGAAACGACTCTCGAGTTCAGTGAACAGTTCAACGCGCTCGATGGAATCGAGGCCGAGGTCGAGTTCGAGACTGGACTCGGGCCGCGGGACCGCACCTTT
Organism: Vicinamibacterales bacterium; assembly: GCA_035575715.1. Lineage (GTDB taxonomy): Bacteria > Acidobacteriota > Vicinamibacteria > Vicinamibacterales > UBA2999 > JACCSI01. The sequence continues at coordinate 241,570 of DATLXN010000006.1, forward strand.
CGCTCGACGAGCAATCAGCGCGGCGGCCACCGCGGCATGCGTGTCGTCGCCCCAATCGAACGGCAACCGCTGCTCGGCAGCGCGGTGGATCTGTTCGGTGTGCCTGACTCGTACTCGCCGCGCGATCTCATGACGTCTGAGTTTGCCGGTGGTCGTGCGCGGCAGCGGTTCGAACCACAGGTCATAGCCGAGGACCCGCTTGTGCGGCGGCAGATGAATCGACTGCCCTTCCATCTCGAACCGCATCAGGTCGCCGGTATTGACGACGCGGCGGGTGCGAATGAGATCCATGTCAGGTACAACCACGGCGAATAACCGCTCGGTCGTCGGATCGTCTGGTGTGGCGATGCCGAGCACGCAGACCTCCTTTACGAAGGAAGATTTCAGGTAGTAGCGCTCGATCTCCTCCGGATAAATATTCTTGCCGGAGGCGAGCACAATCACCTCCTTCTTGCGACCGGTGATCGTCAGCCGGCCGTCGCTGTCGACGTGGCCCAGGTCACCGGTCAACAACCAGCCGTCGCGTAACACCGCCGCGGTGGCATCGGGTTTGTTGTAATAGCCCTGCATCACGATCGGCCCGGCGATCGCGATCTCGCCGTCGAGGCCGGGGTCCTCCGACGGCACGATGCGAATCTGATGGCCAGGCAAGGGCCGGCCGACGGTGTCGAGGTGCGCTTCGTCTGGACTGGTCAGCGTCGCAGCGCCCGATGTCTCGGTCAGTCCATAGGCCTGCAGGATGGTGAAGCCGAGGGAGTAGAGGTCGCGACCGACGCGTGGATCGAACTTGGATCCGCCGGTGAGGAAGAAGCGCATCTGCCGGCCCGTCAGTGCGTGCACCCGGCCGAAGACGCGCGGCCCCAGATTGAGGCCGTTGCGCCGCAACGCAAAGTTGGCCGCCATCAATTTCCGAAACAGCACCCGTTTGAGCACGTTGCCCTTCGCGACTTCGTCGAGCACGCGCTGATGAATCAAGTAGAAGAACTGTGGCACGCAGCAAAAGATGGTGATCTGCCGGTCGCCGAGCGCGCGAATCAACTCCGTCGAATTCACCGTCTCGAGGAAGACCACCCGCGCGCCCACCAAGAACGGCAGCAGCAGGTTCGCGGTCTGCGCGAGTGAATGGAACAGCGGCAACACCCCGAGCACGCTGTCGTGTTCACTGACTGTGACAATGGTCAAGGCGGCGTCGCGCTCGGCGAGCAAGTTGGCGTGCGTCAACACCACGCCTTTCGGATCCGCGGTCGTGCCCGAGGTGTAGCTGATCACTGCCACATCAACGGCGCTGCCGCCAGCCGCCGGGAGCGTCGGGGCGCCCGCCGCGACAACCGCGGCCTCGAGGGTCACGAGCTTGGTGTCGGGCGAACCGGCCAGCGCGACTCCCGCTACATCCTGATGCCGTTGATCGACCAACAGCACATCGGGGGCGGCGTCGTGAATGATCGCGGCGACTTGCTCGGCCGAGTAATTGGTGTCGAGCGGCACCACCACGGCGCCGAGGCGAAGCGTGCCGAGATAGGCGGCGCACCACGGCGCATCGTTGTCGGCGAGAATCGCGCAGCGATCGCCCCGCTCCACACCGTGAGCGGCCAGCAACTGCGATTGCGCGACGGCGTTCGCATGGAGCCGGCGATACGTCCACGACTCGATCCGGTCAGCGCGTTGGACCTCCACGGCGGTGCGGTCCGCGAAGCGCAGCGCTGCAGACTCAAAGGCCTGCCACACAGTCACGTGCGGAATCTTATGCCGACGCGGTTACACTGGGTGCTGAATGTGGATTTTGGAATCAACTGACCCTGAACATTCACTTCTGTTTCGTCTTCTTCCTGGCTGTCTCAAAACACTGGGCCGCGCACCGCGGGCCGACTTCATCGTCGATGTCGCACTGGTCTCGCGGCTGCATTGCCGGTTCAGTCTCGATGACCGGAACCGCCTCGATGTCGAAGACCTCGGCAGCACCAACGGCACGTGGGTCAATGGCCGCCGGGTGGAGCGCGCCCCGCTGATGGCGGGCGACAAAATCAAGGTCGGTCGCATCGAATTCGCGGTGCGCAGCGAACACGCCTGACCTCACCGCGTCCGCTGCCATTCCAGCACGAAGGGATTGCTGCGGCGCTCCTGACCGATGGTCGTGTCAGGTCCGTGGCCGGAATAGACCCGCGACTCATCACCCAATGCGAACAACACCGCGGTGATCGACGTCAGCAGGGTCTGGTAGTCGCCCCCGGGCAAGTCGGTGCGGCCGATCGACCCCGCAAAGAGCGTGTCCCCGACAAACAGATCCTGGCCGGCGGTGCCGCGCGGGCCAATCTGCAGGCACACCCCGCCGGGGCAATGGCCGGGCGTGTGATGGATGAACGCGTCGAGATCGCCAAACGAGAAGGGTCCCGGGCCGTCATAAAAGGTATCGACTGGCGGCGGCTGTTCCACCTGAAGGCCGAACATCGCGCCGTGACTGACCGCCTGATCGTACAGGAACAGATCATCGCGATGGAGGTGAATCGGCACCTGCAGCCGGCGTTTGGCGGCGGCGACGCCCGAGATGTGATCGACATGGGCATGGGTCAGTAGAATGGCGCGCACGGTCAGCCGATCGCGCTCGATCACGGTCAGCAGTTGCTCGACTTCATCGCCCGGGTCGATCAACACCGCACCGCGCGTCCGCTCGCAGGCGACGACAAAACCATTTTTGAAGAACGGCGCGACCGCCGCTGTTTCGATGATCATCAGGGTAGGATACCGTCATGATTCTGGTCGTCGCCGACGACTTGTTGTTCCGCTCGAAAATTTCAACCGCGGCTAAGGCCGCCGGCGTGGTCGTCAAAGCGGCGACCACGCCAGAGGCGGCGATTGAACGGGCCCGTGCCGATCGCCCGACGCTGGTGCTGGTCGACCTCGACGCCGGACGGCCGCAACCGTTCGAAGTGCTGCGGCAGATGGCGGCGGATCCCGAGTTGCGCGCGTTGCCGACGCTGGGCTTCGTGTCGCACGTGCACGCCGATCTCGTCCAGCAGGCGCGCGCGCTCGGCATCGGCTCGGTGATGGCGCGCGGCGCCTTTGCCGCCGCGCTGCCGGAGATCCTGGCGCCGCACGCCACCCCTCCTGCCGCCGAGCCATGAGTGGCACACCGGTGCTGCTCGATATCTACGCGGCGCATCGCCGTCTGCGCCGCTATCTCACCCGCACGCCGCTGATCCGGTCCGAGTGGTTGTCCTCAGTGGCCGATGCCGAGGTCTGTCTGAAGATTGAGTCGCTGCAGCTGTCGCGCTCGTTCAAGATCCGCGGCGCGCTCAATGCCCTGCTGACGATCAGCGATCGGGCGGGCGCGGCCCGCATCCCGACGATCGTGACTGCATCTGCCGGAAACCATGGCCGCGCCCTGGCGCTCGCCGGTGAGATGCTGGGCCTGCGCGTCGTGGTTTTCACGCCACAGACGGCGCCGGAAACCAAGAAGGTGGCGATCCGTCGGCATGGCGCCGAGCTCCGCGACGATCCGCCGGACTACGACGCGGCAGAACGCGAGGCCCGCGCCTACGCGGCGTCTGAAGGCGCCCTGTACGTGTCGCCCTACAACGACGCGGACGTGATCGCTGGTGCCGGCACCATCGCCCTCGAGATTCTCGAGATCCTGCCTCAGCTCGATGTCCTGGTGGTGCCGCTGGGTGGCGGCGGATTAGCCAGTGGTCTGGCGCTGGCGCTGAAGAACATCGCGCCAGGCGTGCGGGTGATTGGGGTCGAGGTCGAGGCATCGACGCCATTTGCCACCGGCATCGCGCGTGGCGCGATCACTGAGATCGCGCCGCGAACCTCGCTCGCAGACGGCTTGACCGGCAACCTGGAACGCGGCTCGATGACCTTCGACATCGTGCGCGCTCACGTCGACGCATTCGTCTCGGTCAGCGAAAGCGATCTCGAGCGCGCGATGCGAGGGCTGGCCGCGGAGGATCACTTGATCGCCGAGGGCGCCGGCGCAACGGCCACCGCCGCCGTGATCGCGGGTCGCGCGGTCGAGCCCGGCCAGAAGGCAGTGGTGATGCTGACCGGGGGCAACATCGACCTGGAGAAGTTTGCAAAAGTGATCTGTAGCTAGTGGTCCGGGCCGACTGAAAAGGTCAGTCTCATTATTCTTGGCCACGCCGCAGCAGCGCCGCAAACATCGCCGCTGAGTCGAACTGCCCGCTGCGCGCACGCTCAATCACCATCTCGACCGCCTGCATCCCGGTCTGGCCGCCCGCGACCGGCTTGCCGACCAGCTCCGCCAGCAGGTCGCCGAGCGCGACCAGATCTCGCGACTGCTCCGGGTCGAGCATGATGTGCAACGACGGGTCGCCGACCCGATCGAGTTTGGCCTTGCCCTTCATCGTGATCAGCACCGTACTCTGCGAAATGCCGCCGTGCGCCACGCCGCGCGCATGCAATTCGGCCACCGCGTCGGCAATCTCGATCGCGATCTCGCTGGCCCGCTTGACGTTGAAGGGATGCCCGCCGCTGACCTGCGCGATCGATTGCGCCGGGACAAACTCGTAGGCCAGCAGGACCCGTCCCTCCGGTAGCGGCGTCGCCTCGAACAACGTCACCAGCGACGGATGGAAAATGCCTTTGGCCGACTGCACTCGCGCCATGGCCACCCCGCCGTCGTCTTTCGGCAAGCGCAGCTCGCGCAGCAACACGGTCTGCGCCGTCTGGAGATCGCGGGCCCGCTGCGGCGTACCGGGCCGTGCCGCGTCGAGCGGTTGATACCGTCCCGCGATCGTGCTCACGATTTGTTCGGCCGCGATGGACGAATCTCGACCCGACTCGGCAGGCTGCGTCCGGGATGCGCCAGCAGATCGACAATCACCTGGGCGACGTCCTCCGGGAGAAGTTTCCAGTCGGCACCGGTCGACGACTCGCGCCCGGAAAACCCGGTCGCGACCGATCCCGGCAAGACGTAGCTGACTTTGATGTTGTCGTGCCGCAGCTCCTGCATCAGTGCTTCGCTGAAGGCATTGAGACCGGCCTTCGAGGCGCAGTACGCGGCACCGCCGACGAAGGCATTCTTGCTGGCCAGACTGCTGACATTAATGATCCAGCCTCCGCCGCGCCGCTGCAGCCGGGGAATGGCCGCCTTGGTGCAGTGAAAGACGCCGGTCAGGTTGGTGTCGAGAATGCGATGCCACTCGTCCGCTGGCATCTCTGCGATCGGCACCCCGACGCCGACGCCGGCATTGTTGATGAGGACGTCGACGCCCCCGAACTCCGACTCGATTCGCGCAAACGCCTGGTCGACCGACGTCGCGCTCCGCACGTCGCAGGTCACGCCAAGGACGCGAGCCGAGGCCCCGGCGCGTTCAGCCAGCGCTGTCGCGGCTGTCGCGACACCGTCCGCCGACGTCCCGGTGACCGCCACGTGATCGCCGCCCTTCAACAGCGCTTCGGCGACTGCAAAACCAATCCCGCGCGACCCACCCGTGACGACAGAGACCCGTGCCATGCCCTTATACAATAGCTCCGTGCGGTCGATCGTCATCCTCGGCGCTGGTGAACTCGGCGGTGCGCTGGCGCGCCAGCTGGCAGCCGCCGACATCAGCACCCGGATCATCCTCGTGGACGAAGCAGGATCGGTCGCCGCCGGAAAAGCGCTCGACATCCGGCAGGCGGCGCCAGTCGATGGGTATGTCACAGCCGTTGACGGCACGGCCGATCACGCCGTCCTGGTCGGGGCAGACGCCATCGTCATTGCCGATCGATTTGCCGCCGCAATCGAGTGGCACGATGACGCTGGCGTCGGTCTGGTGCGCACCATTCGACAACTCAACGAGCAGGTGGTGGTCGTCTGTGCGGGCGCGCGGCAGCTCGAGATGATTGCGCGTAGTGTGCGCGAGCTCGGTGTGCCCCGTCAGCGCATCGTCGGGTCGGCGCCCGACGCGTTGCGATCCGCCATTGTCTCGATGACCGCGCTCGAGGCTGGTTGCTCGCCAAAGGACGTCAGCCTGACGGTCGTCGGACGCCCACCGCACCAGATCATCGTCCCGTGGGACGATGCGGCGATCGCGGGACGGCGGGCGATCGACGTCCTTTCGCCACCGGCATTGACCCGACTGGACGGGCGGCTGGCCAGGCTGTGGCCGCCTGGCCCACTGGCTTTAGCGTCGGCGGCCACTCGCATGCTGACCGCTGCCGCCACGCGAGGACGCGACATCGTCAGTGCCTTCGTGGTGACGGAGGGCGGGGAGGGCGAGCGCGAGCGGACGGGGATGCTGCCGATCACCGTCGGCCCGTCTGGCGTAATCAGCGTGATCGTCCCGAGCCTGTCCGCGCGGGATCGCGTGCGGCTGGAGACGGCGGTGCAGAGATAGGATTGAGTGCTAGGTGCTAAGTGCTAAGTGCGCGGTGCAAGCTGATGCCGTCGGCGAAGTCGGAGAGTTCGCGACGCAGCAACAGGCGGCCGCGATGCAGGCGGGACTTCAGCGTCTGATCGTTGAGTTGCAGCGCGCTACTGGCTTCTTCGGTAGACAGACCACGCAGGTCTCTGAGAATGACCGGCGCACGGTAAATCGCAGGCAGGCTCTTGACCGCATCCGCGAGCCGCCGCCGCAACTGACCACGCAGCACGGCTTCGTCCGCCATGTCCGACCAGTCAGGTATCTCGGATACCCACTGGCCGTCACCGCCATCTGACCCAGTGGCCTCTGCGGGCACTTCGGCGCCACGCGAGGCGCGCAGGTGGCGCAGGCGAGACATTGCCGTGTTGAACGTGATCCGATAGAGCCACGACGACAAAGCGGCGTCGCCGCGAAAATCGGCGATCTTCTCAACCGCCTTGTACAGGACGTCCTGGGTGACCTCCTCGGCGTCTTCCGGACTCTTCAGATACCGCAAGGCCAGCTGATGAATGCGAGAGCCGTAGGCGGTCGCGAGATCGGCCACCGCACTTTGCTCGCCTGCGAGCAGACGGGCGACAAGGTCGCGGTCGGCGGTTGATCGAAAGGACGGCGTAGCACTCACAGTGGACAGAACCCCGCCGCCGGCAGGGATATTCCATGCGGAAAAAATGGGCCGGTATTCGCTTATCTCAGCACGAGGCGCGCGAGGTAGAACGGCGCCCCGATACCGACGAGCAGGGTGGCGACCAGCACAACTATGGCCAGGGGTCGGCCGAAGTTCAACGTAAACCCGACGCCGTGCCGTCTCGGGACAAACAGGGCCGGATCAGCTGGGTTGAAGTAAAGATGTCGTAAGCGCCAATCAGCGGCGTTGGTCGGGCGCTCGACTCGACGTTCGCGTCCGACTAATTTGATCGTGCGCAACGCGATGACTACCGACACGCCGATCGCGATCACGATTACGACTGAATAGAGCCCACCGAAACCGCCCGCCCCGCGCCGCCATAGCATGACCAGGCGAATGGCGCCGACGGCCTGTACGCCGATCCACAACGCGGCGAGCAAGGCGATGCCTTCCGCTGCCCGGCCCATGCGTGCGCTGTCGGCGTCGTGGGCCGTGCCGCCGGCGCTCCCGGCGCGCCAGAGCAGCACCAGCACCAGCGACCCGAAGATGGCCAGCAGCGCCGACTGGACCATCGCCGGGAGCAGCACCATCGCCGGCGATTTGACCTGATAGATCTCGGGCAGCCCACGCACGTATTGCACCGGCAGGCCGACCGGCAGCGTCGGATAGATCGACGACAGGTAACCAGCGGTCGCCAGTGTGGTCGCCACCGCACAACCGATCGCCACCCAGGTCGTCGTCGTTGGCACCGCCCAGCGCTGGCTCATGACGCAAACACCGCTTCGAAGTGGGTGATCAGCCGATCCTCGACGAGTGTTTGATCGATCGGCGCGCCGGTCAGACGCTGCAGCGACGTGACGCCGCGATCGCTGATGCCGCACGGGACAATCAAGCGGAAGAAATCGAGATCGGTATTGACGTTGAGGGCGAAGCCGTGGCTGGTGATCCATCGCGAAATGCGGACGCCGATCGCCGCCACTTTCTCCAGTCCGTGCGTGGCGTGATTGACCCACGCGCCGGTCAGGCCGGGCAAGCGTTCCGCGTCGACGCGAAAATCACTGCAGACGCGAATCATCACGTCTTCGAGATCCCGAACGTAGCGATGCACATCCTGACGATCGGGACGCAAATCGAAAATCGGGTATCCGACGACCTGTCCGGGACCGTGGTAAGTCACGTCGCCGCCGCGCCCCGTCTCACAGACCTCGATGCCCAGTTCGTCGAGCCGCGCCGGCGCCGCGAGGATGTTGACGCGGCCGCCCCCCTGTCGCACGCCGAGGGTCAGCACATGCGGGTGTTCGAGCAGCAGCACCGTGTCAGGAATGCGATCGGCGCGACGTTCTTCGACCAGAGCGCGCTGCATCTCCAGCGCTTCGCCGTACGGGACCCGGCCAAGGCGGCGAACCTGCAACGTGCGCATTTTAGACCTGGCTCGCGTCGAACGTCTCGATGCCCTTCTTGACGTCGGCCATGAACTGATCGGCAACCGCGCCATCAACCAGACGATGGTCGTAGCCGAGGGTCAGATAGCCCATCAAGCGAATACCGATCATGTCGTCAATCACCACTGCTCGCTTCTCGATCGCGCCGACGCCGAGGATCGCCACCTGCGGCTGATTGATGATCGGCAAACCGAACTGCGCGCCAAAATTACCCGGATTGGTGATCGTGAAGGTGCCGCCGTGCACTTCATCGGGACTGAGCTTCTTGGCTCGCGCGCGGTCTGCGACATCGGCGATCGATCGCGACAGGCCGAGGATGTTCAGGTCATCGGCGCGCTTGACGACCGGAACGATCAGGCCATTCTCGAGCGCGACGGCGATGCCGAGATTGATCTCACGGCGGTAGACGACGTTGTCGCCATCGATTGACGCGTTGATGATCTTGTGACGACGCAGGCAGTCGACGGCGACTTTGGCGATGAACGACGTGAACGTCAGTTTGACGCCGCGTTGTTCGTAATCGCTTCGGCGCGCCTTGCGGATGTCATCGACTTTGCTGTAGTTCACCTCGAACACCGAATAGACGTGCGCAGAGGTGCGGCGGCTGACGATCATGTGCTCGGCGATTTTCTTGCGCATCACCGACATCGGCGCCACTTCGTCACCCCCACCAGACCACGTCGGTGCGGATGGTGGCGTCCCGCCGTCGCGGCTGTCAGGCCGCTGTGGCGAGGCCTCGCCGGAACCCGCGCGGGATGGCTCCCGAGCGGCGGCGGGTGCGTCGAGATAGCCGAGGATGTCGTGCTTGGTGACCCGGCCCGAGATGCCGGTGCCGGTAATCTGCCGGATGTCGACGCCGTGTTCCTTGGCAATGCGCCGCACCAATGGCGAAGATTTCTGCCGCCGGCCGTCGTCACTGCCAGCCGTCTCCTGGTCGTCATCTTTCACTTCGGTCGCCGCCGGCGCAGGCGCCGAGGTCGCGGCTGAAGGATTTGACACGGTCTTGGTCGGCGTGCCGTCGCCCTGCGCGGCCTGCGGCTGCGACTCGCCCGATGGCGGCGGACTATTCGCAGGCGCAGCGTCAGCAAGGGCAGCGGCGCCTTGCTCATTTGCCTTCTCGCCGGCCGCGCCGATTGTCGCCACGACGCTGTTGACCGCGACCGTCTCGCCCTCTTTGACGGCAATGTCGATCAGCGTCCCAGCAACCGGCGATGGGATCTCGGCGTCAACCTTGTCGGTTGAAATTTCAAACAAGGGTTCGTCGCGATCGACAGCGTCGCCGACTTTTTTGATCCAGCGGACGATCGTGCCCTCGGCAATCGACTCGCCCATCTGGGGCATCACTACGGGTGTGGCCATCTTTCAGCTCTCGGCTTTCACAGGGATCGGGGATCTGGGATCGGCATTACATGTGAATGGCGGCGCCATGTGCCGCGTGCGAAGCTTCGCCGACCGCCTCCGACATCGTCGGATGGGCATGAATCGTCTTGACGAGTTCTTCGACCGTGCATTCGAGACGCAGCGCCAACACCGCTTCGGCGATCAACTCGGTCGCGCGTGGTCCGATGATGTGCACACCGAGCACTTCGTCGTATTTTTTATCGGCGACGATCTTGACGAACCCGTCCGTCTCACCAGCCATCCGCGCGCGCGCCAGCGCCTTGAACGGGAAGACGCCGACGCGGACGTCGTAACCTTTTTCCCTGGCCTGCGCCTCGGTGAACCCGACACTGCCGATTTCCGGATCGCAGTAGGTACAGCGTGGCACATGGTCATAATTGATCGGCGTCACAGTATGTCCGGCGATGCGTTCGGCCAGCACCACGCCTTCCATCGACGAGACGTGGGCGAGTTGATAATGCGGGCCGCCCATGGTGATGACATCGCCAATCGCCGAGATCCCGGCGACGCTGGTCCGGAACTGTTGATCGACGACGATGTAACCGCGGTCCATCTTGAGGCCGACCGCTTCTGCGCCAAGTCCGTCGGTGACGGGGCCGCGCCCGGTCGCCACGAGCAGCACATCAACGGTCATCTTCTGCGTCTTCTGGTCGGTCGATGCGAGTTCCAGATCAACGCCTTTGGCGCCCGCCTTGGCCGAGGTCACCTTGGTGCCGGTCAGTGACTTGATGCCCTTGCGCTTGAAGGTCTTCTCGAGTTCTGCGGAGACCGCTTCATCTTCGCCGGGCACCAGGCGCGGCAACAACTCGATGACCGTCACTTCGCTACCAAAACTCTTGAAGATCGAGGCGAATTCGACTCCGACCGCGCCGCTGCCCATGATCGCCATCGTCTTCGGCACTTCGCCGAGATGAATGGCTTCGTCGCTGAACATGATCTTCTTGCGGTCAGGCTCGATACCCGGCACGCTGCGCGGTGCCGAACCGGTCGCGACGATGACCTCTTTCGTGGCGGTCAGCACCTGCTTGCCGCCGTCGTGCAGCGTCACCTCGACGGCTTTGCCGCCGGTCAGGCGCGCCGAGCCCTTGATCCAGTCAATCTTGTTCTTCTTGAACAACATCTCGATGCCGCCGGTCAGCCCGGTGATCATCTTGTCCTTGCGCGCGTGTACCGCCGGCATGTCGATTCGGACCGCGGCCGGATCGAAACCGGTCAGGCCCCACTCCTTGCCGCTTTGCGCGACCTTGAGGGCGTGAGCGTGTTCGAGTAAGGCCTTGGTCGGGATGCAACCCCAGATCAAACAGGTGCCGCCCAGCGCCTTCTGCTTCTCGACGACTGCGACCTTGAGACCCAACTGCGCCGCGCGAATGGCAGCGACATAGCCGCCTGTGCCCGCGCCGACGACGACAACGTCATACTCGTTTGCCAACATTGCTCCTAACCCCTCACTCTCGCTTGGAAGTCGTGAAGGCGTCAAGAGACCGGACGTTTCATGCTCGAGAGCGGGACGAAGGTTTGCTGAACCGGCGGCTGCGCGGCGGCCTGTTCTTCAGGCGTCGGCGCCAGCGCCTTCAGCCGTGCCTTCAGCTCGCCGTGCTCAAACTTGAGTGCCCAGTACTGCTCGGACAACTGCGCCAGTTGGCGCGCATGGCTTCGCGACGCCGCCCACGCCATGCCGGCAAGAAGAAGGCTCACGCCGCTTACCCACCACAGCCATTGCATATCTCAACGACTATACTCCCCGACCAATGACCGTTCGCCGCAAGGCCATCCTGATCGTCGATGCTGGCGAGGATACCCGTGAGCGCCTGGCCACGCCGCTCAAGCGCGACTACCGGGTGATCCGTGCCGCCTCAGGGGAGGCCGGACTGGCGGCCATGGAGCGCGAAGAAGTCGACGTGGTGCTTGCCGACGTCGCCCTCCCGGGCATCAGCGGCTTCGATCTGTTGCGGATCGTGCGGGCGAACTATCCGCTGGTCGAAAGCATCCTGGTTGATGGCGGCTCTGATCTCGAGGGCGCGGTCCAGGCGATCAAACTCGGTGCGTATCACTACCTCTCCAAACATGCCGACCCCGAGGCGCTGCGTACGACGGTCGCCCATGCCTCGGAACGTCAGGATTTGAATCGCCGGGTCCTGACACTGCGCGCCGAAGTGCAGGAACTCGGGGAACGCGACTTTGTGGCCGGGCCGAGCCGCGCCATGAAGGAGGTCCTCGACGTCGTGCACAAGGTCGGGCGACTGTCGGCGACGGTGTTGATCCTCGGCGAGAGCGGCACCGGCAAAGAGCTGCTGGCGCGGATGATTCATCGAGAATCGTCACTCGACGGTGCGTCGGGACAGGTGGCCGATCGACCCTTCATCGCGGTCAACCTCGCGGCGATCCCGCGCGACCTGGTCGAGAGCACGCTCTTTGGTCACGAGCGCGGCGCGTTCACCGGCGCGCTGCAGCAGCGCATCGGCAAGTTCGAGCTGGCCAGCGGCGGCACGTTGTTTCTCGACGAGATTGGCGATTTGAAGCTGGAGCTCCAGTCGAAGCTGCTGCGCGCGATCCAGGAGGGCGAGGTCGAACGCGTCGGAGGCAGCAAGCCAATCAGGACCACGTTCCGGTTGATCGCCGCGACCAACGTCGACCTCGAACGGGCGGTGAAGGAAGGCAGCTTCCGCGGTGATCTGTTCTATCGCCTCAACGTGATTCCGCTGAAGCTCCCGCCGCTGCGCGAGCGCAGCGAAGATTTGCCGGATCTTGCGAACTTCTTTCTGCGCCGCTACAACGCCCGGTTTCACAAACGCATCCAGGGCATCGCTGACTCAACGATGCGGATGTTGGGTCATCACCGCTGGCCGGGAAATATTCGGGAACTCGAGAACCTGATCGAACGTACGGTCGCCACGTGCGATGGCGAGTGGATCACCGATCACGACCTGCCGTTCGATTTCCAGGTGACCGAACTCGACCATCAGGACGGCGAAGGCAGTCTGCTCGACCGCGCCTCGGCCACCTTCGAGCGTAACTTCATCGTCCGCGCCCTCGACCGCAACGCGTGGAACGTGACGCAGACAGCACGTTATCTCGGGGTGCCGCTGTCGACGCTCAAGTTCAAGATTGATCGATTAGAAATTCGAGAGCTGGCGAGGAAACTCAAGGGCCAATAGGGCGAGCCCTGAACATACCAGTTCGCCATGGCCGGTAAGCTGACGGCACTGAACGCGACTGGCCAAAGAAGGAAGACGCCGGGGAGGGCGTCTCCGTTCTCTGAACCAGGGAGTGACGGAAGGACTTACCTACTTCGTGGCCGGCGCCGGCGCCGCCTTCTTCGCTGCGGCGCGCGGCAGAACGGCGTCCTTCAGCTGTTTCACGATCCGCGCTTTGACGACGGTCTTGGCGGGAATTTCGATCGGCTCGCCGGTCGCCGGATTGCGTCCCATCCGCGCCTTGCGCTTCTGCACGACCAGCTTGACCATGCCCGGGAGAACGAATTCACCCGAACGCTTCAATTCTTTTTCGCACAGCGTCGCGAGCTCGTCGAAGTATTCACGCGACTGCGTGCGCTTCATTTCGAACCGTTCTGCGAAATGCGAAAACAACTCCGACTTGCCCATCCTGCGGGCTTCTGCCATGTGGTCCCCCTGGTAAGTGCTGCGCGCAATCGATTGTGAACGCCGCGATGGCGGCCGCGCGCGCTCTGCGGCCGTTCACGGAAAATGGCGAAAAACGCCGAATATTAGCGCGCACGTGCGGGACTGTCAATCAATCCGCATCACGCCGACTGGTAGAATTTTCAGATGTCAACCGATCACGCGCTCGAAACCTTTGCCAATCCCCGGCCCGAGCGCGACTATGAAATCGCCATCGAGTGCCCAGAGTTCACGTCGATGTGTCCCAAGACCGGCCTGCCAGACTTCGGCACGATACGCATCCGTTACACCCCCGATCAGCTGTGCTTGGAACTGAAGGCGCTGAAGTACTACCTGCTCAACTACCGGAGCCAGGGCATCTTCTACGAAGCGGCGACCAACAAAATTCTTGACGACCTCGTCACTGCCTGCCAGCCGAGGCGGATGACCGTGGTCGGCAACTTCACCGCACGCGGCGGCATCACGACGGCGGTGACTACAGAATTCGTCAAGCATGGATGAGGAGGTCGTTCGCATCCCGATCGAAGAGGCGATTGACCTGCACTACTTCGCGCCAGCCGAGGTTGTCTCAGTGGTCGATGAATACCTGCATGCGGCGGGGGCGGCAGGCTTCTCAGAAGTGCGACTGATTCACGGTCGCGGGAAAGGTGTCCAACGCGCCGCCGTGCAGCGGCTGCTCCGCGCTCATGCGCTGGTCGAACGATTCTGGGACGCCCCGGAGAGCCATCTTGGCGCGACGGTCGTCGCCCTGCGAGTGCAAGGTGACCGGTGATTTTTAGGACGCGTTAGCGGCCTGCCTCCCGCCGATCAGCGTCCGGGCCAGAGAATCCAGTTGTAGTTGCAGATCGCTGGGACGCAGACACGACACCGGCACGCCGGTGTTGACCGCCGCCGCGACCGTCCGATAGTCGCTGGGGATCTGGAAGTCGATCGACCGGCTCAGCACTTTCTCAATCTGCGACACCGGCAGGACACCGTTCTCGGACGTGCGATTCAGCACGATGTGCACACGTTCGGAGGCCACGCCGGCGAGCCGCATCGCATCCGAGAGCCGTTGCAGGTTGCGCAGGCATGGCACATCAGGGTTGGCAACCAGCATCACGACATCTGCCAAGGCCAGCGCCGCCACTGCGGAGGAGGTCAGGGTGCTGCCGGCGTCGACGACCACAAAGTCGTACAGCCCGGAGAGGCAGCGCAGCGTCTGGTCCACGCCTTCTGCGTCGCGCGAGTTCGGCCGGCCGAAGGCTTCGGACGCGGCCAGCACATGAAGTCCGCAATCGTGTTCGGCGACAAAACGCGTGGCCAGGCCGCGGTCGCTCCAACCCATTTGATCGATCAGCTCGATGATCGTGTAGCGAGGACGCAGCCCCAGGAATACCGCGACATCGCCGGGGCCCTGCTTGACGTCGACGATCAGCGTCGCGCGCTGTGAGAGGCGGCGCATGTCGGCGGCGCAATTGACCGCCAGGGTTGTAGTTCCTGTCCCGCCCTTGGTGCCGAAGAAGGCCACGATCATCGGTCGGCCCGCATCGCAGCAACCCGTGTGCCATCGTGAGACCTTGCCCTGCTAGTGTGCAATTCCGACGAAAGTGGCGATTTCGGCCGCCTGTTACCTAACGCATTTGTAAGGGTGACTGCTCGTTTGGTTGGTGGCGAGAGCGATTTGGCAATAGCCGAAACCCGACCGAACGGCCATAACTAACGGAGCCGGTGAGGGTTCTGGGGACGAAGAGACATCACCGCGCAGGGGTACGGACCTTGCTGTGGTGCGAGTACCCCGGAGTGCGCCATGCCACTAACTTCATCGAATAAGAGCAGTGCCTATCTCCCGCGCCCCGCTGTCGACGAGTGGGGTATTTACGATCCCGACCAGGCCGGACTCTCGGCCGTGTTCGATCGCATCGAGTCGCGCGCCGTTCCCCACACCCGCGCCGACGCGCAGGCCATCGCCAAGTCGATGCGCGAGGCCAACGCGTTGATTGCCACCGACAAAGCGTAGCGACCGCTACGCTTTGGGCTGCGGTACGATCCGGAGATAGGGCTTGGGTGATTTCCAGCCGTCCGGATACTGCTGCTTCGCCTCTTCATCCGACACCGAACCGGCGATGATCACGTCATCGCCGTTACGCCAGTTCACCGGCGTCGCGACTTTGTGCTTCGCCGTCAGTTGCATCGAGTCGATGACGCGGAGCACCTCGTCGAAGTTGCGCCCGGTGGTCATCGGATAGGCCAGCATCAACTTGATCTTCTTATCCGGCCCGACGACGAAGACGGTGCGGACGGTCATGTTGTCAGCTGCCGTGCGGCCGTCGCAGCCGCCTTCGAGATCTGCCGGCAACATGCCGTACGCCTTCGAGACCTTTAATTCGGGATCGCCGATCATCGGGTAGTTTGGCGCGTAGCCCTGCGTCTCCTCGATGTCCTTGGCCCACAACCCATGCTTGTCGACGGGGTCAACACTCAGTCCGACCACCTTGACGTTGCGCTTGTCGAACTCCGGCTTGAGGCGAGCCATGTAGCCAAGCTCGGTGGTGCACACCGGCGTGAAATCTTTCGGGTGCGAAAAAATCACGCCCCACGAATCGCCGAGCCATTGGTGAAAACGAATCCGACCCTGCGTGGTATCTGCTTCGAAATCCGGGGCGGTATCGCCGATTTTAAGACTCATTCCGCACCTCCTTGTGTGAGTGTTGCGTGAACGCTCAGGATAGCGCAGTGCACTCAGCACAGCCCGGCACGCCGCTTGCCTCGTAGCGGCCGAGAGCGCGGCAAACAGGCCTGAAATTGCAATTCCTGCGCGCTCCACCGGGGGGCACCCTTGCAGGATTTCCACTCGCACCATTCCGGACGGCTGGTCGACGCGCGCGGCGAGGCATGGCTGGTGGTTGACGCCGAGCGTTTTGCGCACGTCACGCTGCTGACGCTTCGCGGTGTGGGCGAGACCAATCACGGCGAAACACACCGCCTGCTCGCACCGTTCGATCACGTCCAGCCGCGGCCCCGGCGCACCCGGATTGTTGTCGCGTCACGGCAACCTGTGTTGCGGGTCGCACTGCGCGCACTCACCGCCGCGCCGCGCTGGCTCGAACCGTGGACGTCTGAGGCGCGCATCGACTGGCGCGATTGGCAATGGCAACCCGCGGCCGCAGTCTTGCGCGGAGCCACTCGCGTCCTATTGGCCGACGCCGTCGGCCTCGGCAAGACCATTCAAGCCGCGCTGATCATTGCCGAGTTGACTGCACGCGGCTTCGCCGATCGCGTGCTGATCCTCGCGCCGGCCTCGCTGCGCGAGCAATGGGCGCGCGAGCTCTCTGACAAGTTCCACATCAGCGCCACTGTGTTCGATCATGCGGCGCTGGCGGCGATGACCGCGGCGTTGCCACTCGGCGTCAATCCCTGGTCTGTCGCAGCGGTGATCATTTCGTCGATCGACCTGGTCAAGCGACCCGAGGTCCGCAGCGCGCTCGACAGCGTCGCCTTCGACGTCATCGTCGTCGACGAAGCGCATCACCTCGCGCCGGGTAGCGACCGCGGTGCGGTCGTCGCCGATCTGGCGGCGCGCACGCCCTGGGTCGTTCTGGCGACTGCGACCCCGCACTCGGGTGACGAAGCGGCGCACATCTTCCTTCGTCAACTCGGTGATGTTGCCGCCCGCAACGACCTGGTGATCTTCCGCCGCGCCGCCGCCGAGGTCGTGACGCGGGCGCGCCGCCGCACAACGATTGTCGCGGTACGGCCGACCGCAAGTGAACGACGTTTGCTCGACGCCACCATGAACTACGTGCGGCGGATCCAGCGCAATGATCACGCGGGCGCTGTTGGTTTGGTGGCTGCGGTGATCGCACGCCGTGCGGCATCGTCGGCAACCGCAGCGCGGATGACGCTGACGCGACGACTGCAGTTGTTGACCGCTGCAGCGACGCCCGAGCCAGAACCGGTCTTGCCGTGGGATGAAGGCGATACGGATGGCGATCTCCCTGACGCGTTGCTGGCAGTGCCCGGTCTGTCGGACCGCGACGACGAACGGCGTTGCCTGGAACGGCTGATTGAACTCGCGCACGACGTCACCGCGTCATCCAAAGCGCGAGTGGTGTCCCGTCTGCTTCGCCGGACGCGCGAGCCGATGATTCTGTTCAGCGAATACCGCGATGTCGTCCACTCGATCGCTTCCGGCCTGGCCGTCCCCGTGGCCACGCTGCACGGCGGAATGACCGCGCAGGCACGCACCGACGCCATCGATGCCTTCACCACCGGCCGGGTGCGAGTACTGGCCGCCACCGATGCCGCCGGGGAAGGACTCAATCTTCACCAGCGCTGTCGCCTGGTGGTGAATGTGGAGCTGCCGTGGAATCCGCAGCGCACCGAACAGCGCGTCGGGCGCGTCGATCGCATCGGACAGACACGCGTGGTGCATGTCATCCACCTGGTGCATCGCGGCTCGTACGAAGGTGTCGTGATCGCGCGTCATGAGCGTCGTCGATCGCTCGCCTTGGCCGCTCTGTCCCGGATGACCGTTAGCGGGCGCGCGTCGGCGAGTCCAGCCGCGAACCACTCAGTGTTAACGGTGGCGCGTCCGAGGACCACAGATACTGCCACCACGCATCTGGTGGCGCGGCAGTCACGGCGGCGAGGCCCGGCAGCCGCTGTTGTCGCGTTGTTCTGTGCGGAGATCGTTGACGGTGACAGCCGACTGATCGAGCGGGCACTGATCCCGCTGCATGTCGCATTGATCACGCCGCGTCGATGCCTCACCAAAAGCGCCGTTCGGCAGTTGATCGGCGATGCCGCAATCGCGCAGGCAATGGACAGAGCGCTGGCTGATTGCCTCGAGGACGCGCACCGTGGTGCGGCCGGCATGGCAGAAGGTCTGAGCCGGCGCTGTGCCGACATGGTCGCGGCCATTGACCGCCGCCAAGGCCCGCTCGTCCAGACGTCATTATTCGACCGTCGTCAGGTGCAGGCTGCCGCGGCGCAAGCCGACGCACGACTGATCCAGCGGACGCACCTGTCGCGCAGACGCGCGCGGGCTGATGCGATGCGCGCACTCAGCGCGCGCCCCGTTCACCTTGTTGCCGCGTGGTTGGCGGACTAAGCAGGTGTTGCCTGGAATCACCGGTTCTCTGCTGGCCGGTTCGTTTATCGAACAGGTCTGGCTTCCTGAGGTGACAGCGGCTGGCGCTGTGAATCCGAAGAGCATCAGGCAACTGCATCGCTGGTGGAGAACAGTCGAACGGCACCTCGGTCCAGCGTCAGGTGCCCGCGCCGTGCTCGATATCGCGGTGCTGCCGCTGATCACACTCTTGCGCGCCAAGGTGACGCGAATGGAACCGCACCGGGGTGGTTTCGTCGGGTCGGTCGAGTCCGACGGCGGCAGACCGCTCATTATCGTCGCCACAGCTTGGTCGACCGATGCAGACGCGGCGTGGCAGGACGTGGTGCGCGCAGGCCGTGTCGGCGGATCGCCGTGGGCGCTGATCTGCGGTGGGCGCAGCGTGCGGATTGTCGACGCCTCACGAACCTGGTCGCGACGATTCCTGGAATTCGATCTGGCTGCGGCGATCAATAGCGAGCGGAGCGCGACCGTCCTGGTGGCCGCCTGTGACGCGGCCGGGAGTCTCGGGCCAGAAGGGCTGACGGCCATCGCTCAACGATCCGATGTGTTCGGTGTACGGGTCTGTTCGTCGCTGGGGGACGGCGTCCTCGATGCCCTTGGCGGTCTGCTCGGCAGCCTACGCACTGATGCGCGCGCACAGCGCCAGCGGCCGACTGACGTGATCGAGACATACCAGCAGGCCGTCACCATCGTTTACCGGGTGCTGTTCCTGTTGTTTGCCGAGGCGCGGGACCTCGTGCCGACGTGGCATCGGGTGTATCGCGAGGCCTACACCATCGAGTCGCTATGCCGGCGCAGCGCGATACGTCCGAATGCGCGCGGTTTATGGGATGCGCTGCAAGCGATCTCTCGCTTGGCGCATGCAGGATGCCGGGCCGGCGATCTCACCGTCACACCATTTAACGGCCGGCTGTTCTCACCGCGGCACACGCCGCTTGCCGAAGACGCGCGCGTGCCCGACGCAGTGGTCGGCCGCGTCGTCCTGGCGCTCGCCACCGCGCCAGGGGCTGGCGGACGGCAACGCATCTCCTACGCCGACTTAGGTGTCGAGCAGCTGGGCGCCGTCTACGAACGCGTGCTCGAGTACGAGCCTGTCGCTGGAGCGGGGCTGACAGTGCTGACGCGCACCTCCGGCGAGCGCAAGGCCACGGGTAGCTTCTATACGCCGCGCGCGATGACCGAGTTTCTCGTGCGGCGCGCGCTGCATCCGTTGGTCGTTGGACGTTCCGTGGAGCAGATCCTCAGTCTTCGTGTGCTCGACCCAGCGATGGGTAGCGGTGCGTTTCTTGTCGCCGCGTGTCGTTATTTGGCAGCCGCAGCAGATCGCGCCGGCGCTGCCGAAGGCCCATGGGTATCGCCGGCCGACGCGCGGATGCGCCGCGCCGAATTCCGTCGCATTGTTGCGCAACGCTGCGTTTACGGCGTCGACCTCAATCCGATGGCGGTGCAGCTGGCGCGGCTCTCGCTATGGTTGACCACGCTCGCCGGGAATCGTCCATTGACGTTCCTCGATCATCATCTGGCCGCCGGTGACAGCCTGCTTGGCGCGAGCCTGCACGACCTCGCACGGCATCTGCCGGGGGCGACGAAACGATCGCAGCGCCGGCCCGAGACGCGGTGGCTCTTCGACGATGAAGTAACCGAACGGATGGCGGGCGATGTGCTACCCGATCGCTACCGGCTGGCACTCGAAGCCGGCGATACGCCTCAGGCGGTGCGCGACAAAGAAACCGCACTGGCCGCGCTGGTCTACCCTGGAGCGCCGTTAGCTCGATGGAAGCAAGCGGCCGACCTCTGGTGCGCGGCGTGGTTTTGGCGTGACGGACGGCTGGATCCCCGCGTCTACGCCGATGTCGTGGCGTCATTCATGAACCGCCAGCCGGCGTTGATCGATCGGCATCGTGAGGTGGTGACGCGCGAGGTGCACGCGATCGCCGCGGCGCACCGCTTCTTTCATTGGGAGCTCGAGTTCCCGGAAGTCTTTTTCGATCAGCACGGACGCCGCAACCCCGACGGCGGCTTTGACGCCGTCATCGGCAACCCGCCGTGGGACATGCTTCGCAGTGACTCGGGCGATCAAGATACGCGCGATCGCGGTAAACAGGATCGGCTGGCGCGACTGCGGTTCTTTCGCGACGCGGGGATCTACCGGCATCAAGGGGCCGGACATGCCAACCGTTACCAGCTATTCGTCGAACGCGCGATGCAGATCGTCCGGCCAGGGGGGCGGCTGGCGTTGATCGTGCCGTCGGGGCTGGCCAGTGATCACGGCAGCGGACCATTGCGGCGGGCGCTCTTCGACAACCTTCAGATCGACCGGCTGCTCGGCTTCGACAATCGCGAGACGATTTTTCCGATCCACCGCGACATGAAATTCTTGCTGATGACCGGCACCATCGGCCAGCCGACCGACCGCCTGTCATGCGCGTTCGGGCGAACGCGGGCTGACTGGCTCGATCAACTGCCTGATGCCGCTGCCGACGATCCGGCCGAGGCGCGGCCGATTGTCATCAGTCGCGCGCTGATCGAGCAATGGGATCGCGAGCAGCTCGCCGTGCCACTGCTGCCACAACGAATCGACCTCGACATACTTGCCGCCGCCAGCGCGCAGGCGCCGGCGCTCAGGAGCGCGCACGGCTGGGGCGCGGCATTTGGGCGCGAATTGAACGCGACCGAGGATCGTGCCCACTTCGTCGCGAAGAAGCGCGCCAGTGCCGATCTGCTCCAGGTCATCGACGGCAAGCACCTCGAGCCGTTCCGCGCGCGGATTGAACAGAGCGAGCGCGCGATCGCCCGCGACGCCGCCGCATCGCTGGTGCCGCCGGCTCGAACCTTCGCGCGGCAGCGACTCGCTTACCGCGACGTCGCCAGCGCCACCAACCGCGTCACGCTGATTGCCGCCCTGCTGCCGGCCGGCACCATCTCGACCCACACCGTGTTCTGCCTCAAGACTGCGCTCGCCGAGACGGCACAGTACTGCCTGCTCGCGCTGCTGAACAGCCTGGTTGTGAATTACCTGGTGCGCTTGCAGGTGACGACCCACGTCACCACCGCACTGATGGCGCGCCTGCCGGTGCCAAAGCCGGCGGGAAGGGCCTTCGGCGAGCTCGCGCGCCTCGCCCGCTCGCTCGAGAAGAGTGGAGTGGAGGCGGACCTGCCCTCATTCGCGCGGATCAACACCATCACCGCGCATCTCTATCACCTCACGCGCGAGCAATACGCGCACGTGGTGAGCACGTTTCCACTGCTCTCGCAGGAGTTGCGACAGGCATGTCTTGCTGCCTACCTACGGGCCACACCAAGAAACGGACGAGGCACGGAACCACAGCAGCACAGAAGGTAAATATGATCTCAGAGGGGCCTCGCCGCCGGCCCGTGCGCCCACGGCCTCAGGATGGCGTAGAGCGTCGAGATAATCGGAATCGCCAATCCATGTTTCTCGGCGCGACGGACCGCGGCGCCCTGGAGCGCCTCGACCTCAATCCGCTTCCCCATCTCCAGATCGATCAACAACGAGGATCGGGTTGAGGGCTGGATGCTATTCATGTATTCCTCCAACCGCTCGAAGCGATCGCTCGAAATGACGACGCCTTCGGCAGCCGCAAGGGCCGCGATCTCGCGCGCGGCGGCGTAGAACATCGCGCGCACATGGTCGTCCTGCCAAATCCCGCCGATCGGCAGCCGTGCCGCGCCGGTAAATCCCGAGAACGGCGCGAGGTAGACAAATTTGTCCCAGATCGGCACCCGGCCGTCGGCGACCGGGGTGACCGTGATGTCGGCCGGGCCCATCACATCGGCAATTGCCTGAACGCGTGGGGTGATCTTGTCGCGGCCCTGGAACACCTCGCCGAAAATAATCGAGCGGTGAATCCCCGTCTGCACGATCAGACCCGGCGCTTCGAGCGCGGTGGCGACATAGGTCGTACCGCCGAGCGTGTGATCCTGGCCGACGGTGGCGGCTACTTCGTCAACGCTATCAACCCCGTTCTGCAGCGTCAGGACCACAGAGTCGGGGCCGATCAGCGGCGGCAGCAGCTTGAGTGCCTCCTGATTGTCGTAGGCCTTGACCGTGAACAGCACCACATCGACCGGTCCGACCTGGCGGGCGTCGTCCTCCGCCGGCGCGCGGACGACGAAATCGCCGAGCTTGGCGCTCTCCACCCGCAGCCCCCGCTCGCGGATCGCGGCGAGGTGCGCGCCACGCGCGATGAACGTGACGTCATGACCATTTCGTGCCAGTTTCGCGCCGAAATACCCGCCCACCGCACCCGAACCGACGATCGCAAAACGCATAGCGCTTGAGCCTACCACTGATAGAATCGCCGCATGGCGGCGCGCATTACAGCCTACGCGGTGGCGTTGATCGTTGGCTTGACGCTGATCGCCGGACTGATCGTCGGCGCACAACGCGACGATGACGGGCCGGTCGATTTAATCGTCATCAACGGCCGTGTCTACACGCCTGACGGCGACGGGACCATGGCCGAAGCCGTCGCAGTGCAGGGCAACAAGATTCTCCGCGTCGGCACCACGCGCGAAGTGCAACGCATGCGCCGCCCGCAAACAGTTGTCGTCGATGCCAAGGGCGGCGCCGTAATGCCGGGATTCAACGACGCCAGCCTGAACTTTCTCAGCGCCGGCCTGACCCTGAGCGAGATTGATTTACGCGGCGCGGAGACGGTGGCGGAGATCGAGCGGACGGTTCGCGCATGGGCGCTGCAGCATCCCGACCGCGAGTGGATCATCGGACGTGGCTGGTCTGTCGACGCCTTCGATGGCCTGCTGCCAACCAAGCAACTCCTTGACGCGGTCGTGGCCGACCGGCCGGCCTATCTGATCTCAGAGGACGGCCAAACGGGGTGGGCAAATACGCACGCGCTTCGCGCTGCTGGCATCGCGCGCCGTAGCGCGAATCCTGCGCATGGAGTCATTGTCAAAGATGCGCGCAGTGGCGAACCGACCGGCGTGCTCACGCAGGCGGCCATGACGCTGGTCTCCGCCGTCTTGCCCAAGCCGACGCGTGACGACAAGAAAGCGGCGATTCGCGCCGCGATGACCGACGCGCACCGCCGAGGCGTCACCAGTGTGCAGAGCGTGGTCGATTCGCCGGCCGAACTGGAGCTGTATGACGAACTGCGACGAGCGCAGGACCTCGGCATTCGCATTTATGCGACGCTGGCTGCCCCGCCAGATGTCGGCGGCTCCGATCTCGACATTCTCGCTCCGCTGAAGGTCCAATACGGCGACGACCCGTTGTTCAAGGCCGGCGCGGTGCGGGTCGCGATCAGCATGGACGGTGTGACTGAATCGCACACGATGAATGTCGAGACGCTGAACCGTGTTGTCGGTGAGCTTGATAGGCGCGGATGGCAAGTGACGATTCACGCCAGTGGCGAGGGCGCGGGTGAGGCGGCGCGCGACGCGATTGCCTACGCGGCGCGCACCAATCCCGTGCCGGCACGTGACCGCCGTCATCGCATCGAACAGTCATGGCTGCACGGCATGATGATTCGCAGCGGCGACGTGGTCACATTGGGCAGCGAGGGGCCAGCGCGTGCCGGCGATCCGCTGCTCGGGATTTTTGTCGCCGTCAACGGCCACAGCCCTGAGACCGAGCCGCTGATCACTGCTCCGGCGCCCGGCGAACGCCTGACGTTGCGGCAGGCGATCGATGCCTATACACGCAACGCCGCGTGGCTTTCGTTCGACGAACACCGCAAAGGCACCCTCGAACGCGACATGTTGGCCGACCTGGTCGTTCTGACGCGAGACATCTTTGCCCTGCCCTCGGCCCGCATGGCCGAAGCCGAGGTCGCAGTGACAATTTTCGACGGAAAAGTCGTCTACCAGCGGGCCACCGAGACCAATTAAACTTCGGACGCCCCGCACTCGTCTGAACCACAGTGAGTAAGCCACGAGCGATTCTCGCCCTTTCTGTCCTCGCCGCGGCGTTGGCCGCCCTGCCTGGCCAGGCCGCACAATCTGATCTCGACGCCTTCATGAGCCGCGTGCTCGAACGCCGCGACGAGAACTGGAAAAAACTTCAGCAATACGTCCTCGAGGAACAAGAACGATTCCAGCTGACTGGCCCGGCCGGCGACCGTCTTTACGGGTTCACTCGCGATTACACCTGGTTCATCCGGCAGGGCTATTTCATCCGCAGCCCACTGCGTGTCGATGGCGTCAGGATCGGCGAGAACCAGCGTGCGGTGGCCGAACAGGAGTGGATCCGTCGCGAACAGCGACGCGAGAAGCGCGCCGCTGAACGGCAGAAGACCGACAGCTCCATTACGATTGGCAGCGGCGGCATTCAGGTCGAGCGGAGCACCGATCCCGCGCCGCAAGGTGAGACGCCCGGCTCCGTCGAGGATGTGCTCAAGCAGGGCCTCGAACCGCGCTTTGTCTCGGCTGCCTACTTTTTGCGATTCAAGTTTGATCCCGGGCACTACGCCCTCGCCGGCCGCGAGCGGATCAACGAGCGCGAGGTCTTGCGCGTCGAGTACTACCCATCCAAACTGTTCACCGAAGGGCGGACGCGGCCGAATAAAGAAGTACGCAAGCGCGATGACGAAGTTGAAGGAAAGATGAACAAGGTGTCGCTGGTGACCATGTGGATTGATCCCAGGGAGCACCAGATTCTTCAGTACACCTTCGACAACATGGACATGGATTTTCTGCTGGGACGCAGCCTGGTCCGTCTCGACCAACTCAAGGCTTCGATGAAGATGCTGCAGCCGTTCCCGCAGGTGTGGTTGCCCGGTTCGATTGAAATGAGATTTGGTATGACCATGGCCATTGGTTCGGTTGACGCCAAGTATGACGTCGAGTATCGCGACTACCGGCTGGCCGAAGTGACCACCAAGATCAAGCCGTGAACACGTTTCTGTCGGTGTTGCTCGCGACGGCCTTGTCCACTCAAGCGGCGCCGGTGGAAGTGATCGGCGAAGTGCGTGTGCACGGCAACCACACGACCCCCGATGCCGACATTCTCGCTTTGGCCGGCCTCACCGTTGGCGGCCCGGCCAGCGATGCCGTGCTGACCCAGGCGGCCGATAAACTCCGCGACAGCGGACGCTTTGCCGATATCGATTTGCGCAAGCGCTTTCGCTCGATCGACAACCCCGCGGACATCCTGGTCATTCTGTTGGTCGATGAGCATGCGGCGGTCAGCAACATTGACCTGACACCCGGCGCGCTGAAGCGCTTTCGCAGTGCCGGCATGTGGTTGCCGGTGGTCGACTTCGCCGATGGCTACGGGTTCACCTATGGGGCTCGGGTCAGCTTCGTCGATGTGCTTGGGCCGCGCAGTCGCATCTCGATGCCGTTGACCTGGGGCGGCGAGGGCCGGGCCGGCGTGGAAATCGAGCGGGCATTCAGGAGCGGTCCCGTGTCGCGCCTGCATGGGTCGGTGTCGCTCGCGCGGCGCGAGAATCCGCACTTCGAGATTGCCGACAGCCGACGCGAGGCCAGTGTTCGCGCTGAGCGCACCGTCACCTCATGGTTGCGCGTCGGCGGTGGCGCGCGGATCAGCGACGTCACGTTCGGCGAGACCAGGCAGCGTCATCTGGCCCCAGGCGTTGACGTCATCGTCGACACGCGGACCGATCCCGGATTCCCTCGGAACGCGGTTCACCTCACCGGAGGCGCCGAACAGCTGCGCTTCGCCGGTGGTGAGAACATCCGTCGGCTGTCGGCCGACGCGCGTGGGTATCTCGGGCTTGTCGGTGCGAGCGTCGTGGCGCTCCGCGCCACCTCCATTCGCGCCAATCATTCGCTCCCGCCCTACGAACAGGCGCTGCTCGGCGGCAGCGCGATCCTGCGCGGCTACGAGTTTGGTTATCGCGCCGGTGACAACCTGGCGGCGCTGTCTGCTGAATTACGAATACCAGTGACTTCGCCGGTGAGCGTCGGCCGCTTCGGGGTCAAAGCCTTTATCGATGCGGGGACGGTATATGCAGCGGCGCTGAAAGACCAGACGTTCGACCGCGGCGTCGGGGGAGGGATCTTTCTGACCGCGACAGTTCTGCACGCGAACCTTGACGTCGCGTGGCCACAAACC
Source organism: Vicinamibacterales bacterium (assembly GCA_035575715.1). Classification (GTDB taxonomy): domain Bacteria; phylum Acidobacteriota; class Vicinamibacteria; order Vicinamibacterales; family UBA2999; genus JACCSI01. Next base: position 268,213 of record DATLXN010000006.1, read on the forward strand.
GGCGAGCGAAAGCCACGCTGGCATTTCGGACTCGGCCTCTCTTTCTAGTGCAAAGTGTCGAGCTCGGTTCGGTTGGTCGTCGAAATCTGTGGATTTACAAGGCGTGACGGCGAATCGCCTGCGCCAGACCGGCCTCGTCGTTGGTGCCGGTCACTTCGAACCCGGCGTCACGCAGGTCGGCCGAGGCGTTTCCCATGATCACACCGGTCCCGGCCCATTCCAGCATCTCGCGATCGTTGTAGTTATCGCCGACTGCCATCACCTCGGGTGCGGCGATCCCGAGCACGGACGCGAGCTCGGCAAGCGTGGTGCCCTTGGTTGTCGATTGCGACAACACGTCGACCAGCGAAAAATCTCGATCGGCGTATTCGGTCAGTGAGACGGCCACCCGAGGCGCCGACCGATGGGCTCGCACGGCAGCGATCACCGCGCGCATCGCGTCAACGCCACCGTTGTAGGCCAATTGAATCGGATCCTCGGTCAGCGCATCTTCGAGCGCCGCAACCTCTTCGAGGATCGCGGCGTTGCGATCGCGAAACTTGCGGCGATTGGGATGCTGCCAGTCCATCCGGTCGTAAACCATCTGGCCGCGCAGCGGCCGATCGAACAGCAACGCGGCACAATCACGCCACGCCATCGTGGCGACCAGCATCTCGAGCGCCAGGTCGCGCGGCATCAGCCGTCGAATCAGCGTTTCTCCGGTGCGCCGGCGGGCCAGTGCACCGTTGTGCACAATCAGGATTAACGGCTCGGGCAGTGACTCGACCGCCGGCAACGCAAAAGAGAAACTGCGGCCGGTCACGATGGCGATTTGAATGCCGCGTGCCGCGGCCAGGTCCAGCGCTTCGAGATTCGCCGCGGGGATTTGTCCGCGACTGTTCAGCAGGGTGCCGTCAACGTCGATGCCAATGAGTTTGATCAAGGTCGGGGGCTGCTAGACTAGTACGGTTATGAACCCGTGGGACCAGTTTACCGGTGTTAATGCCGGGTATGTCTACGAGGTCTTCGAACGCTTTCAACGTGATCCGCATTCGGTCGATGAAGCGACGCGGACGATGTTCGCGACCTGGTCACCGGAACTCGAAGGCGAATCGACGTCCGCGGACGCGGTGCGCGCCTCGGATACCGGGGCCGCGATCGCCGCGTTCAATCTCGCAGAATCGATCCGGCGTTTCGGCCATCTCGCGGCTCGACTTGATCCGCTCGGTGTCACCGAACCGATCGGCGATCCATCCCTGCATCCGCAGTCGCATGGCCTGACCACCGATACGCTCGCGCGCCTGCCGGCCTCGATCGTCGGCGGCCCCGCCGCCGAGGGGTCCGAGAACGCGTTGCAGGCAGTCGAGAAGCTGCGCCGAATCTATTGCAGCACCACCGGTCACGACTACAACCATGTCTTCGTGCCGGAAGAGCGCGTCTGGTTGCGGCAGGCCGTCGAGTCGAATCAATTTCGTCCGCCACGGGATCCGCTCAACGCGTCCGAACTGTTGGATCGGATCACCCAGGTCGAAACCTTCGAGCGATTCCTGCATCGCACCTTCCCAGGCAAAACGCGATTCTCGATCGAGGGTCTCGACATGATGATCCCGATCCTCGACGAGATTATCAGCGACGCCGCCGCGGCCGGCGTCAAGCACGTGATGATCGCGATGGCCCATCGCGGCCGGCTTAATGTGCTTGCGCACATCATGCAGAAGCCGTATGCGCAGCTGTTGGCCGAATTCAAGGATCCGTTATTCGCGCGATCGGGACGGATCGATCTCGGCTGGATGGGCGACGTGAAATATCACGCCGGCGCCAGGCACGAAACCGGCCGTTCGCAGAACGAGTCGCTGATCGTGTCGATGCCGCCCAATCCAAGCCATTTGGAGGCGGTCGACCCGGTTCTCGCCGGAATGGCGCGGGCCGCTGCGAGCACTACCGACAAGCCCGGCCAGCCGGACCTCCGCACCGATCGGGTGCTGGCAATCTTGATCCACGGCGATGCGGCATTCCCCGGCCAGGGCGTGGTCGCTGAAACCCTGAATCTGTCGCGGCTCGATGGCTACAACGTCGGTGGCATCATCCATGTGATCGCCAATAACCAATTAGGGTTTACGGCGACGCCGAAGGAGTCGTACAGCACCAGCTACGCCAGTGGCCTGGCGCGTGGCTTCAAGATCCCGATCATCCACGTCAACGCGGACGATCCGGTCGCGTGCATGGAGAGCGCACGGCTGGCCTGGGCCTATCGTCACCGCTTCCGTCTCGACTTCCTGATCGATCTCGTCGGCTATCGCCGTTACGGCCATAACGAAGGTGACGAGCCGGCCTTCACCCAGCCGGAGATCTATCAGATCGTCGCGGCCCACCCGACGGTGCGCGATGGTTATGCCAGGCGCCTCGCCAGCGAAGGCGTCGTCCCTGCCGAGCAGGCCGAAGCGTCGGTCAAGCGTCACATGACCACGTTGGAGCAGGCCTACGCCAATCTCAAGCCGGAGGAGCATTACAGTCCGCCGCTGCCTGAGGTGCCGCCGACCGGCGCGGCGCGACGCGCCCAGACAGCGGTGGCGTTGGATCGCCTCGCCGCGCTCAATCGCGAGTTGCTGAAAGTCCCCGAGGGTTTTGCGGTTCACCGCAAACTCGAACGTGGGCGCGAGCGCCGCAACGGCATGTTCGACACCGCCGATGAGCGGTCGATCGATTGGGCCAGCGCCGAGGAACTGGCCTACGCGTCGATCCTCGAGGACGGGATCCCAATCCGGCTGACCGGCGAAGACGTCGAACGCGGGACGTTCAGCCAGCGTCACGCCGTGCTGCACGACGCGGTGACCGGTGAAGAACATGTGCCGCTCGGCACCATTGCGCAGGCCCGCGCGTCGTTCGAGATTCACAACAGCCCGCTGTCCGAGAATGCGGCGATTGGTTTCGAAGCCGGCTACAACATGCAGGAGCCGCGGCGGCTGGTGGTGTGGGAAGCGCAGTACGGCGACTTCATCAACGGCGCGCAAATCGTGCTCGACGAGTATGTGACTTCGGGCCGAGCGAAATGGGGTCTCCGGCCGTCGCTGGTGTTCTTGCTGCCACATGGTTACGAGGGCCAGGGGCCGGACCATTCCAGCGCGCGGGTCGAACGCTTTCTTCAGGCGGCTGCCGACACCAATATCCGTGTCGCCAATTGCACCACTGCCGCACAGTATTTCCACCTACTCCGCCGCCAGGCGGCACTGCTCGACACCGACCCCCTGCCGCTCGTGGTGTTGACCCCGAAAAGCCTGCTGCGCCACCCGCTTACTGCATCAACGCCCCGCGACCTCGCCGAAGGCCGCTTTCAACTGGTGATCGACGACGACCAGGCGCGCCAGCAGGCCAGCAAGGTCCGTCGACTGGTGTTGTGCAGCGGCAAGGTCTACGTCGACCTCGTCGCCAGCGAGCAGCGCAAGGCCGGCACTGGCATCGCGCTGGTCCGTGTCGAGCAGCTGTATCCCTTCCCCGACGATCAGATCCGCGAACTGCTCGAGGGCTATCCAAAGCTGCGTGACGTCTGCTGGGTCCAGGAAGAACCGGAAAATATGGGCGCGTGGGAATTCGTACGCCCCTTACTCGAACAAATCATTGATGGCCGGTGGCCGCTGCGCTACATCGGCCGGGTCCGCAATTCCAGTCCGTCAGAGGGTTCGGCCGCCTGGCACGCACTCAATCAGCGCGCCATTGTCGAGCAGACCTTCGAGGACAAGTCGGCGACCAAGGACGCCGACCGCGTGTTGTCCAAACAGGTCTAGGACAGGGATCAGGGATCAGGGATCAGGGATCAGGGATCAGGGATCAGAGGATCGAGGATCAGAGGATCGATGACCAATATCGTGGTGCCCGAACTGGGCGAGTCGGTAGTTGAAGCACGCGTCGCGAAGTGGTTGAAGAAAGAAGGCGACCACGTCGGGATCGGCGAGGCGCTGGTGGAACTCGAGACCGAGAAGATCGATCTCGAGGTCAGCGCGGATCGCGCCGGTGTGTTGCGGTCGATTAAACATGCCGAAGGCGCGGATGTCAAAGTCGGCGAAGTGCTGGCGATTCTCGAAGCCGGAGCCGCCGCAGTGCCGGCGCCGGCCACTCCAGCGAAGGCCTCGACACCACCGGCAACAGCGACTGCAGCACCAGGTCCAACGACAGGGTCATCCGAGGTCAAGGCGACGCCAACCGCCCGCAACGTCGCGCGCGAAGAGGGCGTCAAGCTGGAATCGGTTGCCGCGAGCGGCGCCGGCGGCCGGGTGATGAAGGGCGACGTGCTTCGCGCCAAAACACCGGCCTCAGCTCCTGGACCGGAAGCACCTGGCATTCCGGCGACCGGCGCCGGGTCTGGCACCTCCCCCGTGTCACGCGGCAAGGGCGCGCTGAGTGATCGGACCGAAGACCGCGCGCGGATGACCAAACGCCGCGCCACGATTGCCCGCCGCCTGGTTGAAGCGCAGCACAACGCGGCGATGCTGACCACCTTCAACGAAGTCGACATGACCGCGATCATGAGCCTTCGCGAGCGCCGCAAAGAGGCGTTCCTCAAGCAGCACGGCGTCGGCCTCGGCATCGCGTCGTTTTTTGTCAAGGCCGCAGTGGGCGCGCTCAAGCAGTTCCCGCAGATCAACTCCGAGATTCAAGGCGACGAAATCGTCACCAAGCATTACTACGACATCGGCATGGCGGTGGGCGCAGAGGGCGGCCTGGTGGTGCCGGTGATCCGCGATGCCAACACCCTGAGCTTCGTGGAGATCGAGCAATCGATCCGCGACTTCGCCAAACGGGCGCAGGACGGCTCATTGACGCTCGAGGATTTGAAGGGTGGCACGTTCACGATCACCAACGGCGGGGTGTTCGGGTCGTTGATGAGCACGCCGATCCTCAATCCGCCACAAGTCGGAATCCTCGGCCTGCACAAGATTGCCGACCGCCCGATTGCCGTCAACGGCCAGGTGGTCATCCGGCCGATGATGTATCTCGCGCTGAGCTATGACCACCGCATCGTCGATGGACGCGAGGCGGTGCAGTTCCTGGTGAAGATCAAAGACTTTATCGAGGACCCGGCGTTGATGGCGATTGCCTGATCAGCGCACGGTGAGTTGCTCGCGCAAATGGCGTGAACGCTGCTGCGCGAACTCGATCATCGCGGTGCGCGCGTTGTCGTGCGCCTCGAGGCTGTACGGCTTGAACGGATCCTCGCGCAGTGCGTCGTAGATCAGCTCGGACTGGCGGCGGATCTCGAGCTCCAGCCACGAGATTTTGGCCGGGCCCGTAGGCTCGTCCGCGGATGCCATCGCCTCGTTGAGCATGCCGTAATACGTGCCACGCAGCTCGCTGACCTGCATCGCCTTGCGCATCAGCACGTTCTCTTCGTGACGCGTGTCGATCGCGTAGTCGTGACCCCAGAACGCGTTGTCTTCGTCCCACGCCAGGAACACGTGACGGGTCGAATTCTCGAGGCGATAGAAGTAAAAGTTATTCATCCCGGCATAGCCGAGGAAGCCGTCATTCTGGGCGACGAAGGTCTGTGCCGCGACGTAGCGCATCAACGCGGTCAGATCGAGATGTTGGTCAAGGCCCGAGAGAAACTGCTCCGCCGGCAATTCGTTGACCAGACGGACGAGATTCTCAATCGGGCCGAACCTCTCGGCCATGCTCTTCTTGTCGTGCGTCTTGGATTTGAAGCGCGCCGCGTAGGCTTCGAGCTTTGAGCCCAGGTAGCTGAAAGTCCACGGATCGATGTAATCGAACTCGTAGAGATAGCCATCGTTCTGCGTGTCGCCACCGATCGATCCAAAGGCGCGCGCGAGGAACTGCTTATCGATCGATTCGACGATCGCGTAGAGACCGACGTACTTATTGTCCACATACAGGCGCGCGTGCGCCTCGCGGGGCGCGGGAATTCCCAGCCGCGCAAACAACTTCATCGTCACCGTTTCGTGGATCGCCGACGCATCCTGCGCCAGGTTGTCGAGGATGATCGACTTCAGTCCAAGGAACGTGCGATCGGTGGCGTAGCGATCGAAGTCGACGCGCAAGCCCGGCTTGGTGCCGCTGCGCGACCCGAGACCCCGCGAGCGAATGCCGCTGTTGGCAACAGTCTGGCCATTCCACACCAGGTCGGCCGGGTAGTAAGTGTTTTCCTGGAAGTTCTCTTTGAGCTTTTCCCAATCCGACGAATGCATTCGTAGATCGATCCGCTGGACCACCGCGTCGTTGAACAACGCCGCCGACGGCAGTGGGGCGGGGGGCGGAGCCGGGGGCGGCTGCTGGGCGACCGTCAAGGTCGTCACACTGACGACCAGCGCGCCGACCACACTCACCAATCGACGGACGGATAATTTCGCGCTCATACGCTGCCCTCTCTGGCGTCGCCACAGCGACTAAAACACGACCTGCAGTCGCAACACACCCGACCAGAACTCAGTCGTCCCCGGCTCCGGCGTGCGCGGCGCATCTTCAAATCGCTCGCGGATGCCGTTTGCCGTAACCCGTACCCAACGAATCGGAAACCAGTTCACTCCCAGCGTCAGCACTTTGTCGCTGTTCGCCAGAATATGTTCGGCCCGCGGATTACGAAACGCGGTCCCTGTCTTCTCGGCGCTCTCGAACCTGAGCTCTTCATACCGCGCGCCCAACTCGATCGCGCCGAGGCCACCCCCCCATAAAGGACGACGCGGTTTGTTGAAATCCTCTTTATCTTCGCCGGTGACCAACCAGGTCGCACTCGCGTACCAGCCGGTCGTCACCACGTCGGATAAATCGACGTCCCCGAGGCCTTGATCCCGCCGCTCTTCCCGGGCCTGCATCCATTCCGCGCTCAGACCGACGGGGCCGGGCATGTAGACCACCTCGGTCCCGAGCCGACTCCGCCTTCCTTTCACATAGACGGGTTCGAAGAACTCCTCGGTTCCATAGACCGTCTCACCGCGCAGACTGTTGAGGCCTTCGGGCACATCGGCCGCGCCGTAGGCCACCCCCAGTCGAAGTTTTTCGAATGTCTCCCCCAGTGGACGCAGCGGCGTGGCAGTGATGCGACCGGCAAAGGAGGGACCGACGTCCTGGGCCTCGCCGCTGCGGACAAACTGCGGTTCCTGCAGACGACCGTTGTCGCCGTCGCCTTGAAATACGCCCACCTGGTAGGTCAAGCTGCGTTGCAAAAAGCGTCCGTGGAGCATGACGCCCTCGTCCCGTGCGGGAGGAATGGTCGTCGAGGCCAGGGTGCGAAAGGCAAAATCGACGTCGGCAATGCCAGTCAGCTCTTCGTATCCAAAAGGCACTTTGAAGCGGCCGCCGGTGATTTCGGCCTGACGGAAGGTGCTCCAATTGACAAAGACGTCGCGCCACCGGCCGTCACTCTGCAGATCACGTTCAATCTGAAAGTCGACATGGTCGCCAATTTCGCCGTTCACACCGCCCCGGCGCACGCGAAAGTCGAACTGGTCTTCGTCAAGACCGGGGTCGAACCAGCGCCAGTCGCCCTGCAGCTTTAGCTGGAGGTCCAGTCGGACGTGTTCCCCAAGCTGAATCGACGGCCGATTACGCCAATAAACGCCTGTTCGGGGACCGTCATCTTTGTCCTGGCTGGTTTGGGCGGCGACCGGCAACCCACTTATCATGACCAAGCCGAGCGAAAGTAAGCTGAGCCGTCTTCGCATGTCGGCATTGTAACGGCGTAGGATATTAGTTGTCGTGAACCGTTCCACTCTTGCCGGTGTCGTAGCCGCTGGGACCTTGGCGCTCGCCATGGCGTGCAGCGAGCCGCCACGCGCGCCGACCAGTCCGACACCTCCGTCGGCGGTAGTTCCGCCGACCGTACCTGCCCCCACGCCGCCGCCGACTGCTCCGCCATCAGGCCCGCCCGGTCGAACGGTGACCATCGTTGCAGTGGGCGACATCGGGATGTGCGATCGAGCAACCGCGGTCGCTGAAACCGCGCGGCTCGTCGAAGGCATTGAGGGGCAGGTGCTGCTTGCGGGTGACCTCGCATACATGCAGGGCTCACCAACCGATTTCATCCGCTGCTTTGATCCCAGTTGGGGTCAGTTCCGCCGGCGATGGCGTCCGGTGCCAGGCAATCACGAATACGAGACGCGCGACGCAGCTGGATATTTCCAGTACTTTGGCGCCGCCGCCTCCGGCATGGGTGGCCGGCCGTTCTATTCATTCCGCGCCGGCGACTGGCTGGTGCTGATGCTCAACTCGAATATTCCGACTGGCCGGGGGTCCGAACAGTTCGAGTTCGTGCGACAGGAAATGCGCAGTCAGCCGACACCTTGCACGATGGCGGTCTGGCATCACCCCCTGTTCTCGTCCGGACCAAACGGGCCGAACCCCTTCATGCGCGACATGTGGGGCCTGCTCTATGAAAACAATGCCGACGTGATTGTCGTTGGCCACGACCATCTGTACGAGCGCTTCGGTAAACAGGACGTCGACGGGCGATCCGACCCACGAGGCCTGCGGCAGTTCACGGTCGGCACCGGCGGCGCCGTGCTGTACCAGACCCAGCGGCAGGAGCCGAACTCACAGGCCCGCATCAGTGCCCACGGGGTGATGCGCATGACGCTGCATACCAACCACTACGAGTGGGCCTTTATCGATACCGCCGGTCGCGTCGCAGACGTTGGCGGGGACGGCTGTCACTGAAGATCAAGCGCCAGGCACTGGAGCAGATGATCGCCCGTCGCGACAAGACGCGCGGGTTGCTGATTGCGTTGGAAGGCGCCGACGGCGCCGGGAAAACCACCCAGCGCAAACTACTCAAGACCTGGCTGGAAAGTCGTGGGCAGACCGTCGTCTCGACTCGCTGGGCCTCGTCGCCACTGGTTAAGCCGCTGATTGCCACGCGCAAGCGCATTCGCGTCTTTTCTCCGCTCGAATACTCGCTGCTGCATGCGATTGATTTTCGACACCGGATCGAAACCGAAGTGCTCCCCGCCTTGTGGGCCGGCCAGACTGTGCTCGCCGATCGCTATCTGTTTGCGGCGCTCGCACGGGATGCGGCACGCGGCCTCGAGCTCGACTGGCTGCTGCACGCCTACGCGCCGCTGCTGTGGCCCGACCTGGTGGTGTATTTCGCGATGCCGGCCCAGGTGTCGAGCCGACGCGTCGCGGCGACGCGGCAGCCGCGGTTTTATGAATCGGGACAGGATGTCACCGGCATCGACGACCCGCTCACCAGCTATCGTCGCTTTATCGATCGGGTAATTCGCGAGTACGACAACCTCTCGACGATCTTTCAGTTCGTCACGGTCAATGCCGAAGAGGCGGTGTATCACCAGCATCAGAAGGTTCGCGAACTAGTCGAGGCCGCAACGCGCCGACCGTGGCCAGATTACAGCGCCGAAGCGGTCGCTGAGTGGCTGCGTAACGATCCGGTCGCATACAAGGCTGGTCTGCATGGCTGACCCACAGCCCCGACTGATCGCCATCGATGGATCGGACGGCCGGGCAGTCAGCGAAGCGGCGGTCGCACTGCAGCGCGAACTCAACGACCGCCAGATCACCAGCGGCGTGAGTCACTGGGACGCGTCCGGTCTGTTCAACGATGTTCATTCGGCGCCGATTGCACACCGCGATCTGTCGCCACGGACACTGCTTTTGCTCTACGCGGCCGATCTGGCCTTTCGGCTGCGGTGGGAGATCGAGCCAGCACTCGAACGCGGCGCCATCGTCATCGCGGCACCGTATATCAGCACCGCCGTCACGTTCGGGTTGGCAAGCGGCTTATCGCGCGAATGGCTGCTGACCCTCCTCCGCTTCGCGCCGGTGCCGGCGCGCACCGCGGTCCTGCGCGAAGGCCAGAGGGACCAGCCGTGGAAACGCCGCTCCGATCGCGGCTTCGGTGAATGTTGCACGACACTGCTGGAAGACACGCCCGAAGGCTTCGCGCGGCGTAAAACGCGCGGCCGGATGATTGGCGCGCTGTCGACCGCCGCAGAGAAGCACGGCGGGCAGTACCGGCTGAAAGATTTGACGGATTTGGCCGAAGAGATTACACGGAAGAAGCCGGCGCGGTCTGCGCAGCGGGATTACGCCGAATAGTTATCCGCAGGGCGTAATCCACAGGGCCTGATTAGGCCGCACGATCCCCCGGCAGCACCGTAATCGACTCACCCGCACGCGCACTCAGGTCCAGGTAGTAGGTATTCAACGCGCGGACAGCGGCTGGGGTCTCGACCAGGATCGACACTTCGCGGCGGAAATCGAGACTGAGTGCCGACATCGCCATACTGCCAAGCAGGGCCTGCTTTTCGTCGATGATCAGCAGCTTGCCGTGCGGCACGGTCCCGGGGATCGGTTGACGGCCGATCACTGAGACCGCAATGCCTCTGACCCGCCGCTCACGCAACAGCGCCACTAAATCCGGATCGGAGAGCTTGTGATCGAGGATGCGAATGCTGTGACGAGCGCTCTTCAGCAGCGCGCTGATCTTGGCGCGGGCGCCTTCCGGCCCGATGATCAGGCGCGGACTGATGCGATGCCGCGGCAGGACCCGTTCGCCCGCCGCGTCTAGCGCAAAGAGCGTCGACAACGACCGCACCACATTGCGCTCCTGGGTCGTCAACACGAAGTCCCAGGTGTTGAGAAAGCACTTGCGGGTCGGGTTCAGCGTCGCGACTAACGCCGTCTTGCCGTCGGCGACCAGATACTTGGCGTGGTATTTCACCACCGGGTCGGCGTAGCGATGCACGACCGCACCCATCTCTTCCAGCGCTTCCCATAATTTGCGCAGGCGTTTCTTGCCGCCTTTGGCGCGATTGGTCAGGATCGCTTCAACCTTGACACCGCGATCCAGCGCGGCGGCGAGCGCATCGAGCACGCTGAACTCGTTACAGCGGAACAGCGATAACACCAGCCGCTGCTGCGCGCCGCCGATGACGTCGAGCATCGCTTTCTGGCGGTCGGCCGGCGAAATGAAAATGCGCTCGACGCCGGCGGCGTCAGAAGCGTTTGGGCGGCGACCAGGAGACATTTTTAATGCCGGCTTTGCCACCATCCATCAACTGGTTACTGAGATCTTCCAGCGAGTCGTGCGGCGCCAATGCGGTGAGGTAGCGGACCGTCGCTTCATCGCCCTGCTCCACTTCGCGGGGCTCGAACACGACCTGGTTCCGGGCAAACACTTTTTGCACGTGATCCATTGGAAATTCGCGGCCCTCGGCCGCGATCTCGACCATCATCGTGCGCGGTCGATCCGCGGCAAACACGTTGAGAATCGGAAACATCGCACACAAGAACAACGTGCCCAACCCGGCGACCGCAAAACCACCGAGGCCGGCGGCCATACCCAGTCCCATCAGAATGAACAGCACGGTGATGTCGCGCGCATCCTCGACCGGAGTGCGAAAGCGAATGATGCTGGCAGCGCCGGCGATACCGAAGGCGCGCGCCAGTGAACTGCCAATAATGATCATCATCAGCGCGCCCGAGATGCACAGCAGCACTTGCGCCTGCTCCAGGGTCGGGTTAGCGGTACGGTCAGATCGATAGTGCCGCTGAACAATCGTGACCAGCATGCCGACGATCGCGGCGACAATCAGTTTGGCGAGCTCGAACAACGGCGCGTCCCAACTGCCAGTGACCGATGCGCCCGGAGCCAGCGGATTCTGTCCCACCACCTCGGCGCCGCCGGCCAGCGGCCACCAATGCCCGGTCACCACCAGACCCACGCCGACGACGACCACGCCGACCGTGGTGAGAATCCGTTTCCACGGCCACGGCCGTGCACGGGCGGTCGTGACCGAGTCGCAGATGGTGAAGATTTTTTCGAGATTCGCAACGCGCAGGACTTCCAGCACCGACGCATTCGGCGCGACCAGGCAAAAGTGCCGGCCGAGACGCTGCGCTGAGGTGTGCCCGCGGACCAGCGCACGGACGCCGGCGCTGTCAATCAACGGCACGGCGCGCAGGTCGACGAAGATGCGATGCGCACCGCCGCGGAAACTGGTTTGGATGAGTTGTTCGAGCTGTTCGGCCGGGCCCCCGGCGACCAGATGCTCCTGCGGCGAGAGCACAAGTTCGCGGGCGTCGGGGCGTTGCGGCAGCAAGCTCGGCATCGCGTCGGATATTAGCAGGTGGGCGGGTAGGCGGGTAGGCGGGTAGGCAGGTGGGCAGGTGGGCGGGTAGGGCGGGCGTTATAGGATTAGCGAATGACTCATACACGGGTTCAGTCATTCTTCGTATCCGCCTTGGCGGTGATCGTCGTGGCAGCCATCAGCGCCCAGGCGCCGCGGCCGGCGGTCAAAACCGAACCGATTCCGGCCCCGGCTGATGTCGCGGCGGCGCCAGCCGATGCCGCCAAGACCGCGTCGGGCCTGGCCTCGAAAGTGCTGCAGAAGGGGACTGGCGACAAGAAACCGGGCGCCGAAGATATGGTCACCGTGCACTACACGGGTTGGACCACCGACGGCAAGATGTTCGATAGCTCGCATGCCCGTAACGCGCCAAGCACCTTTGGCGTCAACCGTGTGATCAAGGGGTGGGGCGAAGGCGTCCAGATGATGGTCGTCGGCGAAAAGCGCCGCTTCTGGATCCCCGAACCGCTCGCCTATCAAGGCAAACGCGATCCGCGCGGATTGCTCGTCTTTGACGTGGAACTGCTAGGCATCGCGCCAAACCCGTCGGTCGCGCCGCCCGACGTCGCGGCGCCCCCCGCCGACGCCAAGCGGACTTCGTCGGGCATTGCTTACAAGGTCTTACGCGAAGGCAAAGGCAGTTCACGTCCCGATAAGCGAAGCCGCGTCACCGTGCATTACACGGGGTGGACGACCGACGGAAAAATGTTTGACAGTTCTGTGGCGCGCGGCACAGCGGCGTCGTTTGGTCTCGACCAAGTGATTGCCGGGTGGACCGAAGGTGTGCAGCTGATGGTCGACGGCGAGAAGACCCGCTTCTGGATTCCCCAGCGTCTCGCCTATGAGGGCAAACCTGGCGCCCCGGCGGGCATGCTGGTGTTTGACATTGAGCTGATCTCGCACCGGGCTCAGTAGGACCCTTCGGGTGGGACCGCTTCGGGTGGGACCGCTTCGCGGTAGGAGGCGCCTGTGCAGGCGGTGGTGATTGATCGCGGTGATGTCGGGTTGCGCGTCGATCTCGTGCTGCTTCGTCACCTGCGACATGTTCCGGGCGTCACCCGCAATCGTCTGCAGCGGCTGATCGCCGATGGCGCGGTCGAGATCAATGGCCGAGTCATTACCCGATCGTCGATGCGGCTGGCTCTGGCCGACACCCTGACTGTCGCCCTGCCGGCGCGACCGCCGCGCGTCAAACCAGCCGCTGAATCGCTGCCGATCGATGTCGTCTACGAAGACGACTCCCTGCTGATCGTCAACAAACCCGCTGGCCAGGTCGCTCATCCGGCATTCCGAAATACCAGCGGCACGCTGCTCAACGCCTTGCTCGCCCACGCGGGCGGCACCTGGCAACCGGCGCTGGTCAGCCGTCTTGATAAGGACACCTCGGGGCTGTTGCTGGTGGCCAAGGGCGGCGCGGTGCAGGCGGCTCTCCAGAAGATCGGCGACCGTAACGGGATCGAGAAGGACTACCTCGCAGTGGTCTTTGGCAAGCCGCCGGGGAAAGGCACCATCGATCTCGCCCTCGACCGCGACCCATGGGACCGGCGACGCGTCACGGTGCGCGACCGCGGCGGCGCACGCAGCGTGACGAAGTTTCAACGCATGCGAGTGATCCCCAGTGACAACGGCACCTTCGTATCACTGGTGAAATGCCGACTGGTGACCGGGCGCACCCACCAAATTCGCGTGCACCTGCTCGCGAAGGGGTGGCCGATCGTCGGCGATCCGATCTACAAGGGGCAATCGCCGGCACGGCCGACCTTGGGCCGACAGGCCTTGCACGCGTGGCGCCTGGCCTTCACCCATCCCTTGACAGCCGCACGCATCGACGTCACGGCACCGCTCCCCGCCGACATGGAACAGTTGTTAGTCGAGACCGGCCATATCGAATAGCACGGTCGCCAGCGCCGAGTAATCGAGATCAGCCTGGTCTTTCGCGATTAACGCCACCAGCAACTGCTGAACAATCGCCGTCACCGGCGCGGGCGCCTGCGCATCGTTGAGAGCCTCGATCACGATCCGTAAATCCTTACGGTACAAGCGCGCCGGAAATCCCGGCTTGAAGTTTCTGTTGAGCAAGCGTTCGCCGTGCACTTCGAGCACGCGGCTTGCGGCAAACCCGCCGAGTAAGGCGGCGCGCACGCGCTCGGGCTCGACACCCGATTTGCGGGCCAGCGCGAACGCTTCACCGACGGCTGCCAGGGTGCCACCGATCACCAACTGATTACAGGCTTTGCAGATCTGCCCAGCGCCAGACGGCCCGATGTGGATGATCCGCTCGGGATTCCCCATCGCCGCGAGAATGGGCCGGACGCTGTCGAGTGTGCCAGCATCCCCGCCGACCATGATCGACAACGTCCCGTCGATCGCGCCGATCTCACCGCCACTGACCGGTGCATCGAGCATGGCGGCGCCGTGGCTGGACGCCCGTTCGGCGAGCTGCCGCGCGGTGGCCGGTGCGATGGTGCTCATGTCGACGATCACCGTGCCACGCTGAACAGCGGCAAACACGCCGTCGTCGCCGGCGAGCACGCGCTCGACGTCGGGGCCATCCGGAAGCATGGTGATGATCCGGGTCGTCTGCCGTGCGACATCCGCTGGTGACGCCGCGGCGATCGCACCGGCCGCGACGAGTTCGTCCACGGGAGGAGCACTGCGGCTATGAGCGACGACCCGGAGGCCGTGTTTGAGGAGATTGCGCGCCATGGGCCGGCCCATGACGCCGAGGCCGATAAAACCAACGGTCTCTGCGGTCATGGGCGCGACCTTAGCACGAGCTATCGTGAGCGGGTCTTGTTGCCGGTCTTCTTCACGCCGGTCTTCTTGACGCCGCTCTTCTTTGCGGCGCTCTTGCGAGCACCTTTCTTCGCAGCGCCACCGCGGCTGGCCGCGGCCCGGGTCGCCCCGGTCTTCGCCGTCGACTTGCGCTTCGGCGAACCGGCGGCTTGTTTACTTCCCCGCTTGGCGGCGGATGGCCGACTCGGTGTCGACTTGGCGGCTTTGCGTGCCGTGCCGCGCGACGACGCACCGGTCTGTTGCTTGCCGGCGTTCATCTTGCGGGCCTCAGGCTTTTTCTCGGCCTTACTCTTGTTGCCGGTCGACGCCCGTGAGGCGGACGTGCCCGACATGCCTCGCGCATTCGCACGTGGCTTACCTTGCGGCGCCTGCGCCTCGTCCGCGTTGTCCTCGTCGCCGGTGTCACGCCCGTCTTCGAATTCGCTGGGGTCGGCCCCAGCACCGCGCTGTTCACCGTCGTTGTCGGTCGCCGTGTCGTTGGCCATCCACGGCGGCGTCGCCTTCCGCGACTTGGCGCGGCCGGCGCCGAAATGTGACTCGCTCTGCTTGCGCCGCTCGCGCGCCAGGTCGTCCTGCGACAAGCGGCCTTGCGTCGTGTAGTGATCGGGGTTGACTTTGTTGTGTCTGCTCATAGGGTCAGATCCGGAACCGAAGTAACGCGCCCACGCCACCGAACTCTTTCATCAGCGCAGGGTCTTCAATGATACGCACACGCGCCCCAGTTTGCTGGGCGCGGGTGACGAGTTCATCGGATAACTTGATCTGTTGTTCAGTGCCGGGGGCGGCGCCTGATGTTTCGGCGACGACGCTACCC
The DNA here is from genome assembly GCA_035575715.1 of Vicinamibacterales bacterium. Classification (GTDB taxonomy): domain Bacteria; phylum Acidobacteriota; class Vicinamibacteria; order Vicinamibacterales; family UBA2999; genus JACCSI01. The sequence goes on from DATLXN010000006.1 coordinate 283,894, forward strand.
GGTGAGGCGTCATCGGGCAGCTGCACGGCCTTGAGGTCGTGAGCCGCACCGGTGATCAGCATCTCGTCGACCTGCCCGAGTTGAAACGCGCTGAGGACGGCTTCAGGACCGACCACGCCCAAGCCGTTGCTGCGCCAGGCGCCAATCAGCTCATTGACGCGTTCGACGTCCGACTCGGCGTCCTTCTGGCGCAACACACCGAGGGTGGCCTGAATGATGTCGTCTTCAGCGGCATGCTTATCGAGCTTCAGCACGTCGACCAGTTTCTCGGTCAGGTGTTTCGGCATCTGGTCTTTCAGCAACGGCACCACGACATCGTCTCCAGCCACGATGATGTGTTGGATGCGGTCGTTGGTCACGATGCGATCGAGCGTCTCGACGACTTCTTTGACGTGATGCAGGTGAAAGTTATCAGCGCGGCGCTGATAGCGCGCCTGCGACCAGCCGCCCATTGAACTGCGTCGTGTCTTGACACCGGTGACCTGCTCGCGCTTTTCGACCGAGCCCATGCCGAAGACAAAGATGCGTGCGTGATGCGTGTCGAGAATGACAGACGCGTAGCGGGGGTTTTGGTCGATGACGCGGGCCAACGGATACAGATGCGGCACCGATCCGAGAAACAGCCAGTGCTCTTCCATCGGCACGTCGAGCGGTAGCGCTTCGAAGAATTCGCCGCCACCGGCGGAGGCGAAGATGGCCAGACCTTTCGCAGAACGGTTGACCTCGTCTGCCAGGTAGGCATTGACGCGTTCGATGTCGCGCTCGAGGCTGGCGCGTTCTGCGGAGTCTTCTTTGTAGGCCTTCAAATGCTCAGCAAACGCCTTGCGCAGAAACACGTCGTAGTTGTCACGGCCGTGCTGGTCGAGAGCAAGGTTGAGATAGAGACTAAGCACTGGCACGTCGAGTGGTTCGAACGCTGCCAGTTTTTCCAGCTGATTGCGTAAAGGTGTGTCAATTGCGGGGCTCGCTTTAGCCATGGATGCCGAGGGCTGCAAGCGCCATTCCCGTTGTTCGCCTACGCACCGACGTGCGGACCCGTTGGACTCACCTGCAGCGTGATCGCCGCCGCATTCCGCACCGAGTACTGGCGATGCTGGACGACCCAGTCATACGGCAACGAGACGATCGCGGTGGCGTCGCCGTCCAGATCCGGGTAGATGGTCACATTGACCGACGCATTCTGGCGCCGCGTCAGATGCGCTGCTTCCGCCGCCGTGACGAAGCCGACCACGGCGGTGGTGCCATTTGCGAGCCGGTGCACTTCAAAATTGCGATAGTGCCGAACTGCGAAGAGCGGCGAGGCTAGCGCCGGCGAGCTGGTGAAACCGTAGACGCCGGCCGGGAGCTGATCGGCGGCGAATCCTTCCTGCGAGCGGTCGACCAGGCTTACGCCGTGTTCACGACGGAGCGCTTCGCGCGCTTGTTCACTCGGATTGGTCATCGACGCCAAATTATACCGATCCGGGCCCGCGCACATTTGCCCCGCCCGGCGACCTTCTTGCCACCCTCTTTATAACTCGTGTCATATTGTGTCCTGAATTGAATAAACGTGTCCTGAAAGGGAACATATTTTGTTAAGTCGTTTATATTCAGTTATTTGAAAAGAGTATTTGCTGGCAAAAAGAGGCCATTCCAATCAGACGGAACAGACCGACATTTTTGTATATCCGGCCGAAAAAAAAGGATACAGGCCGAATGTAGCAAAAGTCGCCAAAAACGCTAAGGATCCTCGTTATTTATGACTCTTTATGACATCGAGCGCATCTAACACCGAATTGGTCCCCCGATTGCTCTGCGGTTGGGCATGCGTAGACGTTTGTTTGTTGTTCCCTCTATCCGGCGGAAGGCGACTTGGGGTTCCAGGTCGACTTTTCTGCCGGCCTTGTTAGTTCTGTTCACCCTTGTTGGAGGTGTTCCCGCTGTCAACGCCGCGCCGGCGAATGCGAAAGCAACCGCCAAGCAGCAAAAGCGACTAGATGCGGCGCAACAGCGCCAGCTCGAACAACTTGAAAAGAAGCTGGACGGCGCCATGCGCGAACGGTCGCGCAAAGGCGACCGCGAAGAGACCGACGTCATTGTTGAATTCAATAACGACGCCGACGCCGAAGCGGTAGTGAAGCAGTTCGGCCAACTCGGCCGCAAACTGGGTCTGCTGAAGAGCCACGGCCTTCGGTTGCCGAATGCGGTGATTCTCGCGTTAGCTGGGGAGCCGCGCGTGAAAAGAATCAGTCACGACCGCGCGGTGACCGGCGATGTCGCCCGCACCGCGGTCACCATCGGCTCGCGCGCGGTGGTCGATCTGATGGGGTACACGGGCGCCGGCGTCGGCGTTGCGGTGATTGACTCAGGCATCGCCACCTTCCACGACGACATGCGCCCGAAAGGCTTCGGCGCCCTGCTGGGCAACGACGGCCAGCGCGTACGGCACTTCAAGGATTTCGTCGGCGGCCACCTGACCGCCTATGACGACTGGGGGCATGGCACGCACGTCGGCGGGATCATCGCCGGGAACGGCTACGACTCGAAAGGTTTACGCGAAGCGATTGCCCCCGGTGCGCATCTGGTCGTGCTCAAGGCTCTCGATGGCAACGGCAGCGGCCGGATCAGCGACATCATCGCGGCCATCGAATACGCCATCGCGGTCAAGACCACCTACAACATCCGCGTCATCAACATGTCGCTCGGTGCCGGGGTGTTCGAGTCCTACAACACTGACCCGCTGACTCTCGCCGCCAAGAAGGCCGTTGACGCCGGCATCGTCGTCGTCGCCTCGGCCGGCAACATGGGCAAAGCGACCAACGGTGCACCGCAATACGGTGCGATCGGCGCACCAGGCAACGCCCCTTGGGTCTTGACGGTTGGCGCATCGAGCACGATGGGCGATGCCGATCGGCGCAACGACACCATGGCGTCGTACAGCTCGCGCGGTCCGACGATGGTGGACTTCGCGGCCAAGCCGGACCTGGTCGCGCCGGGCAGCGGCACGGTGTCACTCGGAGCACCAGGCAGCAAGCTGTATACCGACAAACCGCTCAACCAGGTTGACGGCACGGTGACCGGTCTCCTGAGCAAGCCTTATCTGACAATGAGCGGCACCAGCATGTCGGCTCCGGTGGTGGCCGGCACCGTCGCGTTGATGCTGCATGCGAATCCGAACCTGACCCCGAACATGGTCAAGGCGATCCTGCAGTACACCGCGCAGGTGTATCCGAGTTACGACTTCCTGACGCAGGGCGCCGGCTTCCTCAACGCGCGTGGCGCGGTGGTGTTGGCCGAGTTCTTCAAGAACGGACGGCCCGGCTCGCCGTACCCGCGCATGAAGGGCTGGAGCAAGCACATCTTCTGGGGCAACTCCCGTGTCCGCGGCGGCGTCTTGACGCCCAACGGCACTGCATGGGCCAACAACATCGTGTGGGGCGACTCACGCACGTCAGGCGGGCAGAACATCGTCTGGGGCGACAACTGCGACACCGCCGACTGCAGCAACATCGTCTGGGGCAACAACATTGTCTGGGGCGACACCGCCCTCAACAACATTGTCTGGGGCACCACCGATGGCGACAACATCGTGTGGGGTAACAGCAGCGTCGGCAACATCGTCTGGGGCAACAGCACGGTGACCAACATCGTGTGGGGCAACAACGACGGTGACAACATCGTCTGGGGCAACGACTGCGCAGGCGCCAACTGCGACAACATCATCTGGGGCCAAGTCGGTGTCGACAACATCGTCTGGGGCAACGCCGAAGGCATCGAGAACATCGTCTGGGGCAACGCCCTTGACAACGTCGTGTGGGGGAACTCCGCGGTTCAGAACATCTCCTGGGGCAACTCCGCGGCAGACGTCACCTTTGGCGACGACACCGCGCAGGTCCAATCGTTCGATTCGGCCCTGTGGGACAGCCTGTTCGAAGCGGCCGTTCCCGACCCGCCGCTGGTGGGCACCTCCACCGTGACCACGACGTCCACCACCAGCCTGATCGGAGGGATCTTCTAATGGAAAAGATGCCATTTCAGGAATCGATGATGGCCGAGACCTCCATGTTGAACATGCCCGCGCCGGTGGTCAGCACGGATTGGAAGAAGGGTCTTCCGGTCCTGGCAGCCAACGACGTGACGCTCCGCGAGCTGCGGCTCGAAGACGCGCCATCGCTGCTCGCGATGTTGACCACCGAAGAAGTGTCGCGATTCATTTCGCCGCCACCGACAACGGTCACCGGGTTCGAGCGCTTCATCGTGTGGGCCAATGCCGAACGTCAGGCTGGCCGATACGCATGCTTCGCAGTGGTGCCGAAGGGCATGGACACGGCAGTCGGCATCTTCCAGGTGCGGCAACTCGAGCCCGGCTTCGGCTCGGCTGAATGGGGTTTCGCATTGGGTTCGGCTTTCTGGGGCACCGGCATCTTTACCGCCAGCGCGCAGATGGTGTTGGACTTCGCGTTCGGTGTCATTGGTGTGCACCGACTCGAAGCCCGCGCGGCGGTCCGTAATGGCCGCGGCAATGGCGCGCTCCGCAAGATGGGCGCGACCTGCGAAGGGGTGTTGCGGCGGTCGTTCCTCCGTAACGGCGAGTATCTCGACCAGCACCTCTACTCAATCCTCGATAGTGACTGGCAGGCGATGCACGTCGGCGCCTCACCCACTATCAACTAGCTCACGTCACCGTTAGCCCGCGCGCCAATCGCCGATGACACCGAAATCGGTGGTTTGGCGTTCGGGCCTTTTTTTTGACTTTGATTTTTTTCCGAGGAGTGACGTGATGGGTTCGAAGAACACTTCGAAGGATGATTGCTTCGCGCAATTCGACGAAGCGTTCGCGTCGTTGGAAGCCGAGCTCGATAATGTCCCGCCGCCAAACGGTGATGGGGCCTGGCGCAACGATCGCGTGACGCCGACGACGGCCGCGACGCCGATCCTCACCTTGGTCCGGCCGCAAGGCACCGCGGCCAGCCATGGCTCGACGCAGGCACAGCCGAATCTTGACGAATATGTCGACGCGTTCGACCAACTGGATGCGCAGTTGGCGCAGTACACCCCGGGCGTGGTGCGCGGCAATCAGGCGGCACACCACCAGATTGCTGAGGGTGCTCCTGAACTTCTCCGCTCCGGCGTGATCGCGAGCCGTGGAGAGAAGGCCGCGGAAATCGCCAATCCCGAACCGGCGACTACAGCAGCGACAGCGACGCCGGCGCCGGCGCCGGCACTTATTTCTTCCCACCCTGTCGCCGCAACCAACTGGCGGCAGCGCGACGCCGGCGGTACGCCGCTCGAGCGATTGTTTGGTACGCTCCAGAACCTCTCGATCATCCAGGACGGGATTAATAACCGCGGCGCACGCGGCACCGAACGTCTTAACCGCGAATCCATTGCCAGCGTGTTCGCGGAAGTGCGTGAGCTGTGCTGCGAATTCGAGTTGGAAACCGCGCGCGTCCGCGTCGACTTTGCCGTCGCCGCGCTCGAGGACGAAACGTTGGCCACGCTCGGCCAGGACGTATCAGAACTGGTGCGCCACATTCGACACGATCTGCAGTCGTGCTCGATCTGGCCGATCGCGCGCAATCGTGTGTGGTCGTTCGGTCTCTCGCTTGGTGAGACGACCGCCGCAGCGTTTCCGGTCGCTCGGATTGAACTCGAAGAAGGCGGCCGCTGTTTTGGTTTTGGGCGATATACCGCAGCCGTGTTCCATCTCTTGCGCGCCGCGGATGCCGGCGTGCGCGCCTTAGCAACGGCCGCCGATGTGAAGAAGGGCGCCAATCCAGCAGCCGACTGGAAGACGTTGATGACGATCGTGGAGGCACGCGTCGCTACCATTGAGCGCTGGCCGTCTGGAGTCGACAGGACCAATGCGCTGACATTTTTCAGTGGGGCAGTGGCCGAGGTTCGCACCCTTCAGGACGCGTCTTACAAACTAGCGCTGGGGGCATCCTCGTTCGAGGAACACGAGGCGCTGCACGTGTGCAATACCACGAAGGCGCTGCTGACGCGTCTCGCGGCCCGCATCCGGCCGGCTGCGCCTCGCACGCTCGGCAAGCGCGAATTTTCGAAGTAAGACGTCACACCGACGCGCCGCATGAAAAGGGCCTGCCTTCTGTCCGGCTCTATTCACCTTCCATGAATGGGTATTTGAAGTCGCGCGGCGGCGCGAAGGTCTCTTTGATGCTGCGGGCGCTGACCCACCGCAGCAGATTCATCTTCGAGCCGGCCTTGTCGTTGGTCCCTGACGCTCTCGCCCCGCCGAACGGTTGCTGTCCGACCACGGCCCCGGTTGGTTTGTCATTGATATAGAAGTTACCCGCGGCGTTACGTAAGGCGTTGGACGCTTCGATCACCGCACGACGATCGTTAGCGAAGACGGCACCAGTCAGCGCGTACGGCGAAGTCGCGTCGACGGTCTTCAGGATCTCCGACCACTCGCTGTCGTTGTAGACGTAGGTTGTCAGCACCGGGCCGAAAATCTCCTCGCACATCAACCGGTAATCCGGCTTCCTGGCTTCGACGATCGTCGGTTCGACAAAGTAGCCTTGGTCGCCGTGGCAGCCGCCGCCGACAATGATCGTCGCATTCTTCTTCGCATCGGCCACGTACTCGCCAATCTTCTTGAACGACTTCTCATCGATCACCGCGCCCATGAAATTACGGAAATCACGGACGTCGCCCATTTTGATCTCGGCGATCATGCCGAGCATACGGTCCTTGATCTGCGGCCACAGCGACTTGGGGATGTAGGCGCGGCTCGCGGCGGAACATTTCTGACCTTGGTACTCGAACGCGCCGCGCACGAGGGCCACGGCCACCTCTTGCGGATCGGCAGAGGCATGCACCACCACGAAATCCTTACCGCCAGTTTCTCCGACGATGCGCGGATAGGTCCGATATTTGCCAAGGTTCTGGCCAACGCGTTGCCAGATGTTATTGAACACGCCGGTCGAACCGGTGAAGTGAATGCCGGCAAACTCTGGATGGTCGAGGACGATGTCCGAAACCTCGGCGGCATCGCCAGGAACAAAGTTGATCACACCGGGCGGCAACCCTGACGCCTCGAGCAGCTTCATGATGTAGTGCGCGCTCACCATCGCGCTCGACGCCGGCTTCCACACCACCGTGCAGCCCATCAGCGCGGGCGCCGTCGGCAAGTTACCGGCGATGGCGGTGAAGTTGAACGGCGTCACCGCATAGACGAATCCTTCAAGACCCCTGTAGTCGGATTGGTTCCAGGTGGAGTGCGTACTGATCGGCTGCTCCTGGTAGAGCTCCTGGGCAAACGCGATATTGAACCGCCAGAAATCAACCAGCTCGGAGGCCGCGTCAATCTCGGCCTGGTAGACCGTTTTTGACTGACCGAGCATCGTCGCCGCATTCATCGTCTGGCGCCAGGTGGTCGTGAGCAACTCGGCGGCGCGCAGAAATACGGCCGCGCGCTCCTCCCATGGCCAGTTGGCCCACTCGGTCCGTGCCGCGACCGCGGCATCGATCGCCTGGCGCACTTCCTTTGCCCCGGCTTTGTGCCAATCGGCGAGCACGTGCGCGTGCTTGTGTGGCATCACCGACTGCGCGGTTTTGCCGGTGCGAATTTCTTTGCCGTCGATGACCAATGGGATGTCGAGCCGCTCCTCAGCCATCGATGCAAGTCGCGCTTTGATCGCGACGCGCTCAGGCGAGCCAGGGGCGTAGGTCAGGTTGGGGTCGTTGGTAGGCGGCGGGACGTTGCGGGCGCCTGAGAAAAAAGACATGGTGTGATTCTAGGCGAACTCAGCAACGTCGCCGATCGAGCCGGGCGGCTCAGGATCGGCGCGTTCCAGGGCCAAGCTGCACGGAACTCCCGCGGCTGATATTGACTGCGGCTCAACAGAGGGCCATAATCCGGCTCGCCCAAAAACACCACTCCTCCGACCTCAGGCGGGTGCGGTGTTTCCCACTCTTACGCCATTGGCAAGTTCGAAGGGGCCACAATGAAAGTGATGTCGAGACTCGGATTTCTTGGACAGGTCGCGGGCGTCAGCGCGTTGATTTATCTGGTCGGAACAACGACCCCGTCGGTCCCAGGCGCACAAGGCCGCGGTCCTGCGGCGTCCGCTGCGGCCGCCGAGAGTGTCCCAAGCGAACTGTTGGTGCAGTTCCGGGCCGGCCAGGGCGAACCCGCCAAGGCGCGCGCGCGTGGTCGCGTCGGTGCAGAGTTCGATGAAACCGTCGTGGCCGAGTCGAACCGCGACGACGGCAAAGGCGACCTTGAACTGGTCCGCCTCCCTCCGGGCTTGGCGATCGCAGCGGCTGTCCGAGACCTGCAAGCCGATCCTGCGGTCGAATTCGCCGAGCCGAACTGGGTCGTCTACCATCAGGCGACATCCAACGATCTGTACTACACCAACGGTTCCCTCTGGGGCATGTACGGTGACGGAACGACCCCGACCAATCAGTATGGCAGCCAGGCCGGCGAAGCGTGGGCCGCAAACAAGACCGGCTCCAAAACGGTCTACGTCGGCGTGATCGACGAAGGCATTCAGTTTACCCATCCCGACTTGGACGCCAATGTCTGGGACAACCCCTTCGACCCGGCCGACGGCGTTGACAACGATGGCAACGGCTATGTCGACGACTTCCACGGCTGGGACTTCGACGGCAACAACAACACGATCTATGACGGCGGTACCCGCGGGAGTCTCGACGACCACGGCACGCACGTCGCCGGCACCATCGGCGCTGAAGGCGGTAACGGCATTGGCGTCGTCGGCGTGAACTGGAACGTCACCTACATTCCCGGCAAGTTCCTCGGGCGCCGCGGCGGCACGACCGCCAACGCCATCAAGGCGGTCGATTATTTCACCGACCTCAAAACGCGCCATGGCCTGGATATTGTCGCCACCAGCAATTCCTGGGGCGGCGGCGGGTTCTCACAAGCCCTGCTCGATGCGATCAATCGAGGTGGCAATAAAGACATTCTGTTCATTGCCGCAGCCGGCAATGGCGGATCCGACGGTGTCGGCGACAACAACGATACGACGGCGAACTATCCCTCCAATTACGAATGCACCAACGGCGGCTCGCGTGGCTGGGATTGCGTGATTGCCGTTGCCGCCATCACCAGCAGCGGCGCCAGGTCGTCGTTTTCAAACTACGGTCTGAAGACGGTCGATCTGGGTGCGCCCGGCTCGGGCGTCTACTCGACGACCGCCTACAACACTTACTCTTCTTACAGCGGCACCTCGATGGCGACCCCGCACGTCAGTGGCGGCGCCGCGCTCTACGCCGCGACCCACACCGATCGTGGCGCGGCGTTGAAAAATGCACTCCTCGCCAGCACAGCGCCGACCGCGTCACTGGACGGGAAAACCGTCACCGGGGGCCGGCTGAACGTCAGCGGCTTCTAACCCTTCCGGGAGGATGGTCGCCTGGCCATCCTCCCGTTTCTCTCGACAGATCTCCAGCACGCTGCCCTTCGGTCTTGGCCCGGCCGGCCGTCAATTTCGACCAATTTCGACACGTATCTCGCGCCATTTTCCCTGACGGAATCGCAGCACGCTCAGTAACGCCCGCGTGAAGTGGCCGAACACGATGGCCATCCAGATATCAGTGGCCTCTAACGGCCGGACCATCTGGATCGCCGTGCATAACCCGATCGGCACCGCGATCTGTGAGGCCAGCGTGATGTAGAGCGGACTGCGCGTGTCTCCGGTACCCTGCAACCCGCCGGTATAGACCAGTGCGACGGTGATGAAGAATCCGGACAGCGCGAGATACTGCAGGAGCTGTTCGCCGATGGTCGCGACGTCTGGTTCGTTGGCGCCAAAGATCCCGAGCAGCGCGTGCGGGAACGCGACGAACAGGAACGCGACGATGCCGGCGACGGTCAGGCCGATGCGCGCCGCGGTGTTCACACCGGCGACTGCGCGATCGGCTTGGCCGGCGCCGATGTTCTGCCCCGCGATTGTCGCGGCCGCACCCATCAGGCCGACCGACGTCCACGAGATCAACGAGAACAACTGCGTGTAACCAATCGCATACGCCGCTTGCGCCGCCGCACTCTTGTCGAGCGCGCCGATAAATCGCAGCAGCGTGACGCCGGCGACGTTCATGGCAATGCCCTGCACCCCGGTCGGCAGGCCGAACCGGAACAGCGATCGGATGATCGTCCAGTCCGGGCGCCAACTCATCTCGCGCGAAAACCGGATCACGCAGTCGCCGCGGAACAGGTGATACACCGCGTAGGCGCTGACCGCAAACGACGCAATCGCCGATCCGAGCGCCGAGCCCGCGGTACCCAGCGCCGGAATCGGCCCTAAGCCAGGAATCAGAATGACGTTGAAGATGATGTTCAACACCGTCATCGTGACGCCCAGGCGCAGCGGCGTCTTGGCATCACCCGCGGCACGCAGTGCCGCCGACAACATGAAGAACATCAGCATGCCGATGCTGCAGAGGAAATTGATCCGCAGGAACGGCAGTGCCTGCGCCTTCACCTCCGGCGCGGCATTGACCAGGTCGAGCAGCGACGGCGAGAGGAAATAGCCTATCGGCCCCATCACCAGGAACATGCCGATCGCGGTGATGAACGCCTGTTGCACGATTTTATTGACGCGTTCGGAATCGCCAGCGCCGGCATAACGCGCCACCAACACCGCCTGCCCGGTGAATAGCGACGCCATGAACACGATCACCACGAGGAAGATTTGCCAGCTGACGCCGATGGCGGCATTCGCGGTGTAGCCAAGCAGCTGGCCAACCAGCACCTGATCGACCATCCCCTGCAGCCCGGCGACCAGGTTCTGGACCATCGTCGGCCAGGCCAGTTTCCAGACGGCCGGGCTGATCGGACCTTCGATCAGCGAGCGATCGAAGTGGGTTGGCTTGGGTAACGACGCCGGGGCTCTCAGACGTCCAGCTCCTGCGCGTCTTCAGCGCGGTCCATGATGAACCGGAAGCGTGCCGACGCATCCTTACCCATCAACTCGTTGATCACACGGTCGGTAATCAGTTGATCGGAAATCTCGACCCGCAGCAGCCGCCGGGTGCGCGGGTTGAGCGTCGTCTCCCACAACACTTTCGGCATCATCTCGCCGAGGCCTTTGAATCGTGTGATCTCGGGATTGGCGCGTCCGGTCTTCTGCCTGAGGATTTGAACCTTCTGCGCGTCGTCCAGCGCCCAGAACGTTTCCTTCCCGATGTCGATGCGATAGAGCGGCGGTTGCGCCAGGTAGACCTTGCCGCTGGTGATCAGTTGCGGCAGATGACGGTAGAGAAAGGTCAGCAGCAGAGTGGCGATGTGGTGACCGTCGGAGTCGGCATCCGCCAGGATGATCACCTTGCCATAACGCAGGCGCGACGCGTCGAAGCTCTTGCCAACGCCGCAGCCGAGCGCGGTCACCAGGTCGGACAGCTCTTTGTTCTCGAGCACCTTGCCGGTAGTCATCCCCTCGGTATTCATCACCTTGCCGCGCAGCGGCAGGATCGCCTGACGCGCGCGGTCGCGGCCTTGCTTCGCCGACCCACCCGCCGAATCGCCTTCGACGACAAACAGTTCGCTGGTGATCGAGCCGGGATTGGTGCAGTCGGACAGCTTCCCTGGTAACGTGACCCGCCCCGATGTCGGGCCCTTGCGCACGACTTCCTGCTGCGCGGCGCGACTCGCTTCGCGGGCGCGCGCGGCAAGAATAATCCGCGCCACGATCGATTCGGCGATCGATTGATTGTTATTGAGCCAGTGCTCCAGCCCGGGCCGCACCATACCGTCGACGGCCGAGAGCATCTCGGGGTTATTCAGGCGGTCCTTGGTCTGTCCCTGAAACTGCGGCTCCTGAATGAAGATCGACAACACGCCGGTCATGCCCTCACGGATGTCTTCAGCGCTGAGCGTGACCGACTTGGGCGAGAGGTTGTGCGTCTCGATGTAGTTGCGCACCGCCTTGCCCAGCCCGGCGCGAAAGCCATTTTCGTGCGTGCCGCCCGACGCGGTGGGGATGCCGTTGACGTAGCTCCGCAAGTGTTCGTCGGTCGCTTCGGTCCACTGCAGCACCAATTCGGCTTTCATGCCGTTGTCTTTCTGCAGCACGAATGGAACGTCGTGCACCGCCTTGGCATTGCGCTCACCGACGATGGTTTTCAGGTAATCGACCAGGCCTTCTTCATGTTGAAACGTGGTCTTGGTCCCGGTGTTCTCATCCTCGAACGTGATCCGCAGACCGCGATGCAAATAACTGGCGACCTCGAGCCGGGTCGCAATCACCGCCGCGTCGAATTCAATCTTGGGAAAAATGCTCGGGTCGGGATGAAAGAAGACGGTAGTGCCAGTACCTCGGGCGGGGCCGATCTTTTTGAGCGGACCGGTCGGCTTGCCCTGCTTGAATCGCATTTCCCACTGCTGGCCGTCGCGTTTGACGGTCGCCACTAGATCGCGGGAGAGCGCGTTGACGACGCTGGCGCCGACCCCATGCAGGCCCCCGGCAGTCTTGTAGTTGCCGGATTCAAACTTTCCGCCGGCATGGAGGACGGTAAAAATCACCTCCAGCGCAGTCTTCCTGGTTTTGGGATGGACGTCGACCGGGATGCCGCGCCCATCGTCCTCAACCGTAATCGAGGTGCCCTCCTGGTGGAGGGTGACGCGGATATTGGACGCATATCCGTTCATCGCCTCGTCGATCGCGTTGTCGAGTGTTTCCCAGACCAGATGGTGCAGGCCGGTCGAGCCGACACCGCCGATGTACATGCCCGGACGCTTGCGAACCGGTTCCAAACCTTCGAGGACGGTAATGTCTTTAGCGGTATACGAAGTGGCCACGGGCTCCTGATTATAGAAGGTCGTCGGTCGTCGGTCGTCGGTCGTCGGTCGTCGGTCGTCGGTCGTCGGTGGCCGGTCGCCGTCAAAGGAAACGCAGGGCCTCAGTGGCGTCGTCCCATCGCCACATCGGCCCATGGCCGGTGAGATGCACGCCACCGAGCCAGCGATCGATTCCGGAAGTGACCACGCGATCGAGTTGTCCGTCGAGCACGCGTCGTCCGTCGTCGGTGAGGCCCAGATGATCATCGAGCGCGAGCGTCTTTGACGCGCGCGCAGTCCGAATCAGGGGCCGTGAGCTCTGCAGCAGCGCGCCGAGATGCATGAGAAACGCCGCGTCGCCCATGAATACCGCAGGCTCACGTCCGTGATGCGCTTTGACATACAGGTCGCCGGCGGTCGAACTGCCGGCGGCCAGCACTTCGAGCGCCTGTTGCTCGGTCCGAGACAACCCATTGCGCATTGACGGGAACTGCTCGGCGTGCCGTCGCAACGCCGGCCCGAGATGAGGCAACACGGTCAAACGCGGCAGCGCCGCGATGATGACGCGTGGATCGGGTGACCGGAACACGAGCCAGGCGTCGCGGGCCGCGAGACGCTCAGCGGTGGTGACGTCACGACGCGCGGCAAAGAGTCCTTGATAGTGGCTCGCCGGGAGCGTGCCCAAATAGGTGTCGTCTGGGACGGCGGTCAGCCGCGGCGCACCGTCGAGCGGCAGGCGATCGAGAATCTGTAACAGCTGTAGCTGATCGTAGAGATCATGTTCGAACCACAGCACCACCTCGTCGACGTTGCCGAGATCCTCGATGGCCGCGTCGCGGGTCGCCAGATCGCGCGCAATCGAGTCGCGTGATCCCCATCCGCAACTGGCCAGAAATTCGGCACGACGCTCGCGTAGCGCCGCTGTGCCGAGCCCAGCCGGCACCGGCCCCTCGTGCAACACGTCGTCCCACGCGACGATCGGACCGCCGAGACCAGCTTCGCGGATCAGCGGAATGACCGACGACCCATTGGTAAGATGCCGCATGCGCGGGCGCGTCGCAATCATCGCGTTATCACTCGCGGCAGGGGTCGGTGTCATGGTGTTTCTCGCGGTCGAGCGGGCGGCCAACGGGCGCACGCCGGAGGAGGCCTGGGCGCTCGAGCATCTGCCGCCGCGACGGCCGTACAACCCGGCCACGCGTTGGACGCTGACCGAGCATCTCACGGCCCATCACGTCTTGATCGCGCACGTCGAAACCACCCACCTCGATGAATCGCTGCGCATCGCGCACGCGATCGCCGAACCGCGCAAAACCAAGTTCGTCGAGGTCCTGGTCTATTTTCACCGGCCCGGCCGGCCCGACACGCTACCCCCGCGCCGCGTCCAGTGGACGCCAGCGCAGGGATATGTGGAAACGGTCTACGACTAGCGTTTCTTCGCAGCGCGCCGCGGACGGGGCGCTGCGGCCAGCGATGGGGCTGCGACTTTGCGGGCGCGCTTCACCTTATCGATCGCCGGAATGCGTGACGACGGGGAAACGCCAATCTTGCGTGCCCGCGCGCCGCGTTTGACCGCAGCCGGTTCCGGGTCAGTCGGCGAAAGTTTGCCGAACATCGCGAGTTGGTCGTCGTCGGGTTCCAGCAGCGACGGGTCGCGGTCGGGATCCACTTGCACCGACGGCTGGTCGTCTCCAGCGGCTTGGCTGGACGCCGGCGGCGCGACGTTGCCCGGCATCGACTCGTCGTCGGCATGCTGGGTGGGTGGCTGCCACGATTGCGATTGTGACGCCGGCTTGAATCCGCCGGTCGCGGAGAAGGCCCGCAGGCCGCCCTGGCGATCGCGTTCGAGACGCAGGAGGCCTTCCTTCTGGCACGCACGCATCAGATCAGGCAGTGATCCGTAACGCCGCTCGTCGAAATCAGGCCGCGCGTTGCGGATGAACTGCTTCATCTGACGCAGGTACATCGGCCACCGGGGCGGCGTCGTCGCTTCAGCAAGAATGGCGCGCACCAGGGCGACGCCGTCTTCCAGATTGGCCACCAACTCGGGGGGGCCGCTGCTGACGGCGGGCTCCGCGAGCGGTTCCTCTTCCTCACCGGTCCGTGGTGCCTGCACCGCCATGACGCCATCGCCATTGTCGGCAATCGGTTCGGGCAGGATCTGCTCGCGCGCACCCGCTTCGGACAACTCGACGACGGTCGTTCGTCCCGAATGCTTCAGCGTGACCAGTCCGCGCTGTTCGAGCTTGTCAGCAAAGTCACGGAACGTACTGGCGCCGTAATCGCGCTCAGAGAACGAAGAGTCGAGTTGCAGCAGCGTGCTTTTGAGCAAGCCAAGCTGCGGCGAGACTTCGCGATCGTTGAGCACTTTCAGCGCGCGCTGGACCAGCGGCAACGCCTGATCAAGAGACGACGACGCACCGTGGGCACGGGACGAGCCCGGGCGATCGGAACGCGACGCCGTGCGCTGACGATGATCGTGACCGCCGCTATTGGCCACGTTCTCGTAGGCGATGAACTCGGTGCAGTTCTTCTGCATCACCTGACTGGTGAACGCGCGCCCGCCGATCACGAACACCTTCTTGTCGTACTGCTTCAGCTTCTCCACCAGGGTGATGAAGTCGCTGTCGCCGCCGACGATGACGAAGGCATTGATGTGGTCGTGGGTAAAGGCCATTTCCAGCGCGTCGAGGGCCAGATTGATATCCGCGCCGTTCTTGTCGCCGCCGGGCGTCATGACGCGCTGTACGAGACGGACGGCGTGCTGGGCCATGGCCCGGCCATGGTCTCCGGCGCGCTTCCAGTCGCCGTAGGCAATCTTGGTGATGATTTCGCCGCGTTCCTTGACGGCTTCGAGGACGGCGCCAACATCGAATTGGCGGCCGAGGGTGGTTTTTACACCAATTTCGACGTTGTCGAAATCAATGAAGACAGCAATTTTCAAACGTTGGTCGGACATGTAGTGGTGGCTATCAGCGATCAGCTTACGGCTCTCTGCTTTCGGATGGGATTAGTCGGTATCTCGATCGGCTAGGTTCTCGTCTTCGCTTCGCGAAGGCGAACCGGCCGCTACAGGGGACTCATTCACCCTGTGGATAGACCAGCATTGTACCTCTAGAACTGGAAATAGATGAAATCAGAGGAAATACGGCTATTAAGCGCCCGGATCAGGGTTAACAGCCCGCTAATCTCAAACGCTACTGCGGCCAACCGTGGCACTGGCCGCCACGTGTCGGCAGGGGCTTCTTCATCCGAGAGCGCGGGTAAGCAGCGCGATCTGACCGGCGTGATACACGGTGTGGTGCAGGACACCGTGCGCGGTCACGTAATGTGACAGACCGGTACCCAAGGCATTATTGCGAAAGTCGACCACTGGCCGCGCGAGTTGCGGTGGGTCAAGGGCACGAATCGCTGTGACGAGATCGTGATGCGCGTCAAACAAGTCTGCCTGCGCCGCCGCCCACGCCGCTGGTGTCGCCACTCGGACAGAAGGCCAGTCGCCGGCCGCCGGTTCCTGTGCGGCACGCCCGCTCAGGCGGGCGGTGACTTCGCGCGTCCACCCGGTCATGTGAAGGACGAGTTCCCATACCGTGTGCGCGCCCGCGACTGGCCGCCGGCCGGCTTGCTCTGCCGAAAGGGCGCTCAGCAAGTCCGCGACGTTCGATGCGTGCCACGGATCGCCGGTCATGACGCGCTCGATGAGGTCAGCGATATCTGTTGTTTCCATGCAGGTACATTCGTTGCACAGTATGGGGATGGAGAGACCTATGCGCGCCAGACGTCACATTCAGGGGTCACTGATTATCGCCGCAACGATGGCGCTCGGCGCAGTCGGCATCGCCGCCGCAGCCACGCAGGACACTTCGGTCCAGAAGTTACTTGAACGCGGTGCACTGCAGGAAGCGGTGGAGCGCGCCGAAGGCGAACGCGGCAACGCCGAGTCGACATACCTCGCCGCGCAGGCGTTTACCAAGATGGCGAACCAGGGTCGCGCGGACGAGGAATACGGCCGGCTGCGCGAGACTGGCGATGACGCGTGGCAGGCGATCGGTGCATCAGGCTCGGCGCTGCTGAGCGGCAACATGCCTGGCGCGATGGCGGATGCCGAGCGCGCGGTAGCTGCGAACGGCGATAACGCCTACGCGCACTATCAGGTCGGTGTCGTGGCAAGCCGCCAGAACAACTTCGCGCGCGCCGCTGCGGCCTTTGCCCGCAGCGTCGAACTGAAGCCGGACCTCGCCTATGGGCACTACTACGCTGGCCTCGCCAATCAGCGGCTCAAGCAAACCGCAAAGATGTCGCAACACCTGGAGTTGTTTCTCCAGCTTGCGCCGGATGCTCCGGAGCGGGCTGCCGTCGCGGCGATTTTGCGCACTCTGCGACGGTGATGGTGTAGACCCGGCTTCGCCGGGCAGGACTCGCCACGCTTCGCGGGCGAGCGGGACCGGCGGCGCTCTCGCGCGCCGGCAGGAGGTTCGCCGTTCGGCTCGCCACATTTGGGTGGAATTCAGCTTTTTGATGATGTGAAACTGAGGGGAGCGAGCCGAACGGCGAGCTTCCTGCCGGCAAGCGAAGCGATGCCGGTCCCGCTCGCGCGCGAAGCGCCGCGAGTCCTGCCCGGCGAAGCCGGGTCTACACCATCAGAAGATGTGGCCGATCCCGAAATACCAGCGGCCGCGCCGATTCTCGCTCGCGGCGTCCCCTCTCCGGGTCGGCACACCATAATCAACACGAATCATTGCAAACGGTGACGCCAGCCGCAGGCCGATTCCGTAACCGACTGCAAGGTCCTTGAATGACAACTCGCCGCGCGTCGCGAAGACGTTGCCGGCATCGACAAACGTCACGCCCTGGACCCAGCCGCGGACCGGGAAGCGCACCTCACCGTTAAGCGCTAAGAGCGCGTCGCCGCCGGGCAAGCCCATGATCCGCGGCCCGAGGCTGTTCTCCGCATAGCCACGCACTGTCGTCGCCCCGCCCAACAGGAAACGCTCCGAGAAAATCAACGCTTGCTCGCCGAACGACGTGCCTAGTTGCGCGCGGCCAGCGAACACGATGTTACCGAGGCCGCGGTACATCGAATGCTGGACCAGCATCTTGCCATTGCTGTAGTCCGAGCCCAACGCCCGCACCGCTTGCTCCCAGTTCGCAGCCGTAAACCACCCGGTCGTCGGATCGGACGGATCGTCGCGGCGGTCGAGAACCATCGCCGCATTCAATCGCGAGACGTTGACCACCGTGTCCAGCGGAATGATGTCTTGTTGCGGCGTGGCGTCCGGATCGAACACATGACTGCGTTCGAAGCGATAGCTCCAGATCACTTCGGAAAACCGGAACGGACGCCACCGTTGCTCGGCGCTGACCCCGACACGCTGATCGATGTTGTTCAGGTCGTCGTCGAAAAAGAACCGCTGCCGGGAGGTAAAGAGAAATGCGTTGGAGCGGATCGGCAGACCGAAGAATGAACTGTTCGAGGTGAACAGGCTCCCGGCCTGGCGGTTGCGCTCGTAGCGCACGGCGATGCCACCGGTAATCGCGCGGCCGAAGACGTTCTGATTCTGCAGGTCCGCGAGGACGCCGAAATTCTGCAAGCGCGCATCGCCATCCGGATCGGGTCCCGATTCGGAGGTTTCATTATTGAACTGCGCACCGTAGCGGAAGCGCCAGGTTGGATATTCGCTGACCCGCACCGCCGCGCGCACCGGTTGAATACCAGCCGCCGACTCCTCGGTGGTCGGCTCGAGCGGCACCGGTTCGAGATCGACCTGACGGAAGACGTTGGTGTCATACAACCGCTTCCGCGCCTGCGACCAATCGGCGAGGTTGACTGGCTCGCCGACGCGAAGCCGCAGCGCGCGGTTGATGACCCCCGGTCGCGTATGGCTCTCACCCTGGGTTCGCACCTCGCGCAACACCTGCTGCAGGCCTTCGAGAATCGCAAACGTGACGCTGACGCTGCCCGTGTCGGCATTGGGCACCGAGTCAACTTCGATCTGAACGGTGTTGAACCCCTCGCGTGCGTAGATGTCCTCGACACGACGACGGGCATCGTCCAGCGACGCGGTCATAAACGGGACCCCGGAGTCAAGGTTGACGGCGGCGGCCACATCGGCGAGTCGATTGGGGCTGACGCCGGGGAAGGTCAGCGATCCGATCACAAAGCGCTGGCCTTCATCGATGGTGATCGGCAGCACGCCGGCGCCGGCGACAATGCCCGGTGCGTCAGCCTTGACCGTGACCGCGAGGAATCCTTCGCTGCGATAGAAATCCTGCAGCGCTTGTTCGATGCGCCGCTGGTCGAGCCAACCGTCCAGATCGAGGCCGGCGTCCTCGATCACCTGGTCGAGCGCGCCGCCGTCGTAGGTGTGGTTGCCCGCATATCGATAGACACGCTTGGTGACGAGCGTCCCGGGCGTCACGGTCACGCGAATCTGCTTGCGCTCAGGCGTCGACAACGCGACGACGGCGTCAACCACGGCGCCGATCTCGTTTTCGTCGGTGAGATGCCGCGTGATGCGTGTGCGAATGTCCTCGAGCAGGAACCTGTCGAACGTGGTGCGCATCCACGCCTCGCGCAAGTCTTCTTCGAGGTCTTTCTCGAGGGGATGCCCTTCGATGATCAGTTCGGCTAGCGGGCCGGGCTCAATGCGGTAGTCGAGGTCGACGGTCTCGCCGTTTTCGCTCACATCGCGCGTGCCGCGGACACGCACTTCGTAAAACCCGCGATCGTGATAATCCTCACGGAGACGATCGATGTCCTTTTGCCATTCGTGGAACGCAAAGTCATCACCGGGGTCGAGCTTGACGATGCCCAGCAGTTCGCTGGTCGGTCGCCCCGGCTCCCCAGACATAGTCACCTCGGCGACTTCCGGCTGCGCGTTGGCCGCCGCGACGGCCGCGGCGTCGGCACCGCCAAAGGTGATTTCGTGACGCAGCGCGACCGAGCGATCGAGGTTGTCGCGGGAGACGGCGCGAATTTCCACGTTGCGCCGCGGTTTGTAACTGACGATGGCCGAGAGGCCACCGCTTTCGCGCAGGCTCTGCGACAGGATCAGTTCGACATCCGACCGCAGCCGCTTGGATAGGGTCAGTCGAGTCGACGGATCGGTTTCGTTGGCGATCAGGCCCGGGTCGGCGCGGAATTCTTCAGTTTCAAACCCACGCTGAACACGGAACGTATCCAGGCCGATTTTGCGACCGGTGGCGCCCAGCAGTTCGGCCGACAACAACGTGACGGCATCCTCACCACGAAAGCCGCCGAACAGCATCGTCATCGCTTCACGCGAATCGACGTTGGGGTCGGAGGACCGCACTTCGGTCTCGAGTCGATCGAGCGGGCCATCGAGGGTCAGCGCAATATCGTTGCCCGAGACCAGCGTGCGCAGCTCGATATCGAATTCCGGTGCAATGCGATTCGGGTTGGTGAACGAGATGCTGCCGCGGGTGATGTAAAAGGTGTTGCCGGCCAGGTAGACCTCGCCGCCTTCGCGCAGTGTGATGCGGCCGTCGAGGGCGGGGTCACCGACGGTGCCGCGCACACGCAGCGCCGCCCCGGCCTCGATGCGGCCGTAGTTGTTGTCGATGCGCAGGTCTTCAGTGGTCGATACATCGAGGTTGAGCCGGAGCCGTTCGCCCCAGCCCTCTTCGCCCGCCATCGCCGGCGCACTGGCGCGACGCGCGGCGATCAGGGCGGCGAGGCTGATCGTTTCTGTAAACGCGCTGCGGGCGACACGGATGTCCCCGGTCAGGGCCCAGTCGGTTGCCGTCGGTTGCAAGGTCACCAGGACGTCGGCTTCGCTTTGCAGGCCGGGTGGATATTCCACCGCCGCCGATTGAATCTGAATGGTCAGCCCGCCCGCCGTCGGTGTGAAACCTTTGAGCAGGAAGCCGCCGTCGAGGATCAATGCGCCGCCGTTCGCGCTGCCCATCAAGCTATCGAACAGGACGCGGCGACCGTCGAGCGCGATGGTGCCATTCAGGTCAGAGACAATGATCCGCGGTTCGCGGAGGGCGACTTCGGCATCGACGATATCAATTCGGCCGTTAAACAGCGGGGCGCTCAGCGCGCCACCAATACCGATATTGATCCTGGCCTCGCCATCGGTGGCAATGGTCGGCGCGAACGCCGACAACAACTTCAGATCGGCGGTGCCGCGGACGGCAAGGTCGAGCGTCTGTTTATCGGTCGGCGTCAGCCGCGCGGTGCCGCTGAGGGTGAGCGGGCTGCCGCCGGCGTCGAACGCGACATCGCGCATGGTGAGCAAGCCGCCATCGATATCGAGGACGGATGGACGCAACTGCGTCACGTTGACGCCGGAGAGCACGAAGGCCGCTTCATCGAGCGTCAATGTGCCGGTGATGCCTTCGAGCGAGGCGCGGGTGATGCGGGCGTCGAGGGTCGCCGAGACGCGGCCGTCGATGCTGGTCAGCGTCGCGACGCTCAACCACGGCGCCAGTGCCGCTTCGCTCAAGCCGATGACCCGCAGCTTGGCGAAGCCGGCTTGCGCCCCCGACAACACCGGTCCGCCGGTCTCGCGCGCTTCGAGGACCGCCCGGGGAATCGAGGCGCTGCCTTCGACGCCGCCGTCCTGCCACAATCCTTTGAACCGCGACACCTCGAGAGTCGTGCCGTTGAACGTGGCATCCAGCACAAGGTCGCGCACCGGCGGCAACGTGCCCCACGCGACGCTGCCGTTGGCCAGTTGAATGGTGGCGGTCGAGCGGTCCAGTCCGCCTGTCGACTGCCACGCGATATTGACCGGGCCGAATCCTTCGAGTTCAGCGGGGACGCCAAACGGCCGCCCGATCTTCAGCAGCTCGCCCAATTCGCCGATGAACGTGCTCTCCCACCGCGCCGTATTGATGCCGCCGTCGCCGAGTCGACCGCGCGCGAGCAGCCGGCCTTTACCGACCGTCAGATCGAGCACGTCAATGGTCAGGCCGGTTGAATCCCACGCCAGCCGCGACGGTGACGCCAGCTTGAGCGGCACGCCGTCGATCGCCGCATCGATCTCCTGCAGATTGATGAAGACTTGCGAGGCAGCGGCGTTCAACAACGCCCCTTTCGCGGTCGCGCTGAGGCTCGCGGTGCCGGTGATGTCGCCGCGTTTGAAGCCTGTCACCGTCAGCACCGGCGCGAGGTCGATGCGGTTCATGACCACCACCGCGTCGTAGTTGAACGGGCTGCGCGGTTCAATGTTGGCCGTGATGAACGCACCGAGCGACGGAATCTGCCCGGTCACCAGCGCCGTCTCGCCGTTGAGGCGCACATTGGCAACCCCGCGATCGATCAGGTCTCCGGCCGGACCACCAGACAGGTCGAACTCGATGACCCCCTCGCCCACCGGACGATCGATGCTGCCGCCGCCGTTGAACTTGAGGGCAAAGGTCGCTTGCGCCTCGCCGATTCGGCCGAGCGTGCCGCGCCAGGTCAGACCCTGGCCGGTGACGTCGACGGTAAAGCTACGCGTGTCCCACGCGTAGCGGCCGGTTGCGCGCAGTTCGCCGCTCCCCTGCCGCAGCGTGAGTGATTCGATATTGACCGCGTCACCGACGATGCGCGCCTTGGCGACCAGTGAATCGACCGGTTGACCACCGAGCCGCAAGCCGCTGCCGACGATATCTGCCGCGATCTCCGGCACATCGACCGTGCCGCCAACCGTCGCCGTTCCTGTGAGCGGCCCCTCCAGCCGCAAGGTTTCGGGCAAGGTGCCCAGCAAGTCAGCCACCGACGGCGTCTCGAGGCTCAATGTGCCGTCGAGGCGTCGAGTGACCAGGTTCGAGAACACTTCGCCACGCACCCGTGACGAGCCGACGGTCGCATCGATGTTGGTCGCATTGAACGCGCGCGCCGACGCGTCAAAGTCTGCAGTGAATGCAGTCAGGCCCACCGACGGGATCTCGACGCCGCTGCTCTTGGCGCTGCCGATAAATCGCGGTTCGGTGAAGATGCCGCTGATGCGGACGTTCGCCTCGAGTGGCCCTCGCGAGTCGTTGACGATCTGCGGGGCCGGCAGGCCAAACATCGCGGCGTAACGTGCGGCCTCGGCGACGTTGCCGGTGCGGACTGCGAGGGTGCCCTCAAAAGTTGAACGGGTCGCGGACTGCCGGTTCCACACGCCCCCGATCCGCCCGTCGACCTGGGTCACGCCCATGCGATGGCGCTGATTGGCGCGCCAGCGGTTGCCCTCGATGAAGAATTCGACGTCGCCGGCAAGTGGCGCCGTGCCGCGTGCGAAGCGCGGCGTCGACACGTTGTGCAGTTCGAGGCGGAACGGCTGCCCCGGTTGACGATCGATTCGCGCGTTGCCAGCGAACGCAGCGCCGAACGGCAACGGCTTGGTTTCGGCCAGCCGGAACGCCGTCGCCGCATCGATCCCCTGATAGTCCGCTTCAATCCACCACGGCAACTGCGCGCCAAACGGAGCGTCGACGGTCGCGCGAATCTCACCGCCGGTCGACGGGGTGATCGTCGACTTCGACACGTTGATGCCGTTAGGCGTGAACCGTGAGTGCGCATCGATTCCGACGCCACGCTCGTTACCGACCTCGGCGTCGCGCGCGACGATTCGCGAGTCGAACACGAACGCGCTGGGCGCGCCGGTCATCGTCCCTTCAATGGACGCCGACCCAGCGACCCGGACCGGTGGCGTGGTCCACTGCGCGGCGCGTGCGATATCGGCTGTCCCCGTCCATTTCAGGTTGAGCGTCGGCTGATCCAAGGCCCGAGTGATCTCACCGGTGGTTCTGAAGTCGCCTTCGCTGGTGTTGAGGACCACATCAACCAATTCGAGGTTGGTGCCATCGAACACCACTCGCCCCTTGACCGGCTCGATGGTCACGCGCCGTTGGCGCACACGAATCAGGACGCCTTTGTCGATGACGAACGGCCCACTCGCACCCTCGCCAAACGCATACGGCATGTCGGTCCGTATGCCTGGCGCCTGGATCTCGATATCGCGTTGAATGTCGCGGTAGACAAAGTCAAGCGAGTTGACGAACAACGCGCGGAGGTCGACTTTACGCGGTGGCGCATTGGGATCGCGCTGGCCCCGCCCTGGCGGCAAATTGGACTTGCCGCTGGCGTCGCGCGTGATCGTCACCAATCCACCAGCAATGTGCACTTCGTCGAACCGCAACATGCCGCGATAGGCGGCCCACGGCAACTGCACGGTGACGGTCTGCGCGGCGAAAAAGGGATTGTCCTGATGTCCGACCGCCGCGAGTCGAACATTGGTCATGACGACTTTACGCGCCGCGAGGTTGTAGCTGAGATCGTCGGCAGAAAGATTGAGGTCGAAGCGTTTCTCGAGTTCAGTGATCGACCAGCCGAGCAACCGCGATTGGACCGGATTGGTGTGGACGAGTAGTACTGCGGCGACGATGAGCGTCACCACCACAATGGCCGAGATGGCCAAGACGCGCATCAGACGCCGCCCCACCTCTTAATAGTAAGGGGAGACATTGCTGATTGGGTGATTTGGTGAGTGGCGATTGAATTGGGGGATTTGCGGGAGCGGCGAGTGAATTGCTGCTACCATTTAAGCCATGAAACATCGCACCGCACTAGCCGTTGCGGCCGGAGTCGCGCTGACAGCCGTGGCCGGGCTCTCCGGGTTCGGACAAACCGCGCCTGTCGAACTGAAAGTGGGCGATCAAGCGCCCGCGTTCAACCTGCCTGGGTCGGACGGCAAGTCACACCGGCTCGCCGACTTCAAGGGCAAGAGCGCGGTCGTCCTCGCATGGTTCCCGAAAGCGTTTACCGGCGGTTGAACGGCCGAATGCAAGTCGCTCCGTGAGAGCGGCGAAGCCATCCGCAAGTACAACGTCGCCTATTACGCGGTCAGCGTCGACGACGCGGAGACCAATAAGAAGTTCGCGGAACACGTGGAAGCCGACTACCCGATCCTTGCCGACGCGTCGAAAGAAATTGCGACCGCCTATGGCGTGCTCGGGCGAATGGGCATGGCTTCACGCTGGACGTTCTACATCGGGCCGGACGGGAAGATCCTTCACATCGATAAGGCCGTGAAGACATCGACCGCCGGCCAGGATGTTGCGGCCAAGCTGGGAGAATTGGGCGTAGCCAGAAAATAGGTCCGAAGTCTCGGAACAAGACAAACACGAAGTCACGAAGCGCACGAAACTGGGTTTTCTTCCGTGAGACTGTAGGGGACAGGTCCGCGGGACCTGTCCCCTACATGTCCCCAACCGATTGAATCGTGACTTCGGTCGGCAGCACGCGCACGAACTGGCCGCGCTGCAACAACTCGCGGCCTTTGCCGCCCCGTCCGGTCACCTCATATTTCCCGGTGCTGATCGTCTGTTCGGCACCGCGACTCGTCTCCACGGTCATCAAGTCGCGGTCCCCGGTCGACACCTGCGCGCCGATCACTTTGTCGTCCGGGAAGGCGACCTTGATCAGAATCACGCCCCGCCCAGGCCCATTCAGGAAGTTCACTTCATCGGCCTTGCAGAGCAGCGCTCGCGCGTCGCCGGTCGCCGCGATGACGATCTCGTCGCCGCTGGTCTTGTCAACGGTGACCACTTCGGCGCCGTCGGCGGCCCGCGCGTAGCGGCGCCCGGCGCGCGTGCTCGGTTCGAGAAACGGCTCGAGCGAAAACCGCAACGCGTAGCCGTCGCTGGTGATCGCGATGGCGTGGATCGGCGGCTCGGCGCCTTCCTTGTTCGCCTTGATCTCGCCGATCGCGCGCGCATCGAGGCTGAATGCCGCGATCATCCGCTCACCGTCTTTCAGCTTGAAGAGCTTCTGGACCGGTTCGCCGTAGCCGGTTGACGCCGGAATGTCGACCAGCCGCGCCGTGTAGGCGACGCCGACGTTGCTGAAGAACACGACCGTGGCGCGGGTGCTGCCCGCCGCGGCAGCGAGCACACCGTCGCCCTCGCGCAGCCTGGTCGTCGACAGGTCCTTGACCTCTTTCTGACGTTTCACCCACCCATCGCGAGAGACGATGACGACGTTGTCTTCTTCGACGATGAAGGCGTCGGCGGAGTACTCGACTTCCTCGGTCTCCTCGATGCGCGTGCGGCGTGGTTCGCCGTACTTCTTCTGAATGGCTTCGAGCTCCTCGCGGACTAACCTCCAGCGCGCCTCTTCGTCCTTGAGCAGCGTGGCGATGGCGCGGGCGCGCTTGCGCTTACCGGCCAGCTCGTTCTGGATGACCAGAATTTCGAGGCGCGCCAGTCGATACAGCTTCAGTTCGAGAATCGCGTCGGTCTGTTCGGCGTCGAGCGCGAAGCGCGCGATGATCTTCTCCGCCGCGTCGGCCTTGCCGTCGGACTTGCGAATAATCCGGATGATCTCGTCGAGCGCATCGAAGATCTTCTCGAAGCCTTCGAGCAGGTGGACGCGTCGCTTGAGTTGCTCGAGCTCGTGTTCCAGACGCGCGGTCACGACGTCGAGGCGGAACTTGAGGAACCACCAGAGCATCTGGTGAAGCTCGAGCCGTTCCGGGCGGCCGACCTGTTCGTTCTCGGTCGGCACGAGACAGGTCAGGTTGACGGCAAACGTCGTCTGCAGTGGCGTGTTCTTGAACAGATACGCCATCACCAGGTTCTCGTCGGCCCCGGCCTTTAATTCCAATTCGATCCGCACATCGTCGGTCGACAGATCGCGGACATCGATCAGGTGCGGCATCTTGCGACTCAACACGACGTCGCCGATGCGTTCGACCAGCTGCGATTTATTCACGGCGTAGGGGACGCTGGTGATGTAAATCACCTTGGCGCCCTTCGCGGACGGACCGCTTTCCCACGTCGCGCGCACGCGCACGGTACCTTGTCCGGTCTGGTAAATTTCTTTGAGTTCGGTGGGTGAGTTGAGGATGTGACCGCCGGTCGGAAAATCAGGCCCTTTGATGTAGCGGCACAACTGCGCGCTGGTCAGTTCCTGGTTATCGAGCAGCTTGATCAGCGCCGTGCACACTTCGTTGAGGTTGTGCGGCGGGATGTTGGTCGCCATGCCGACGGCGATCCCGGTCGCGCCGTTGACAAGAAGATTCGGAATGCGCGACGGCAACACCACCGGTTCGGTGCGCGTGCCGTCATAGTTGGGACGGAACGGAACGGTCTGCTGTTCGATCTCCTGCAGGATCTCGTCCGACACCCGGGTCAGCCGGCACTCGGTGTAGCGCATCGCCGCAGCGGCATCGCCGTCGAGCGAGCCAAAGTTGCCGGAGCCGTCGACCAGCGGGACGCGCAACGAGAAGGACTGCGCCATGCGGACCAGCGTCTCGTAGATCGCCGCGTCGCCGTGCGGGTGATAATTGCCCATCACGTCGCCCACCACCTTGGCGCACTTGCGATGCTTGGCGTCGGCGGTGAGGTTCTGCATCCACATCGTGTAGAGGATGCGGCGCTGGACCGGCTTCAACCCGTCGCGGACATCAGGTAAGGCACGCGCGGTGATCACCGACAGGGCGTAATTGAGATAACGCGACTGCGCCGCCTCGTGCAGGGAGACGTTGGCCGATCCGTCAAGGAATCCACCACCGCCACTACCGCCGCCTGGGCCGGCCGGCGGCGGAGTCGGGCCTACCGGGATGTGGGTATCTTCAGCGGCGTTGCCGGCGTCGTCAAAGAGCGAGGGTTCGGATTTTTTCTTGGACACTGCAGATAACTTACGATGCACGGATGCACGGAAGCACGACATTTCGTGTCGTCCGCGTATTCACCCCACCGGCGAGCGAAGCGATGCCGGTCCCACCGCGTCAGCGGACACCGCGAAGCGGTCTATGCCGGAATCAGTTTTCCCGGGTTCATCAGATTGTGCGGGTCGAGCGCCCGCTTGATATCGCGCATGGTGTCCAGCGAGTCACCGTGTTCCGCCGCAAGGTAGGACAGTTTGCCAAAGCCGACACCGTGTTCACCGCTGCAGGTCCCGCCCATCCGCAAGGCCCGTTCGACCAACCGTGCGTTGGCGGCCTTGACCGTCTGCATCTCCGCTGCATCGTCCGGATTGACCATGACGATCAAATGGAAGTTGCCGTCGCCGGCATGACCGACCAGCGGCGCCGGGATGTGTGACCGCTGCATGTCGTCCTGGGTTTCGACGATACATTCGGCAAGCCGCGAAATCGGCACGCAGACGTCGGTGGTCCACGGCTTGGCGCCCGGCCGTGACGCGATCGTCGCGTAGAGCACGTTGTGGCGTGCCTGCCAGAGTGTGGCGCGCTCCTCCGGTGTCGATGACCAGTTGAACGACAACGCGCCATGGTCGGTGGCGATCTCCTGCACGGCGCGGGCCTGCTCGTCGACCGATTCCTGGCTGATGCCGTGAAATTCGAAGAACAGGGTCGGCGCCAGCGCGTAGTTGGTCTTCGAGTATTTGTTGACCAGATCGAGTTGCAGCTCGTCGATGATCTCAATCCGCGCCACCGGCACCCCCAGCTGAATCGTCGTGATCACCGCATTCGCCGCGCCGGCCATCGTTGTGAATGGGCACATCGCGGAACTCACCGCTTCGGGGCGCCCGAACAGGCGCAAGGTGAGCTCGGTGAGGACCCCGAGCGTGCCTTCCGAGCCGACGAACAAACGCGTGAGGTCGTAGCCAGACGATGATTTGCGGGCGCGGCTGCCGGTGCGGATGATGCGACCGTCGGCAAGAACCACGGTCAGCCCCAGGACGTTCTCGCGCATCGTGCCATAGCGGACCGCGGTGGTGCCTGAGGCGCGCGTCGCGGCCATGCCACCGAGCGTGGCATCGGCGCCGGGGTCGACCGGAAACATCAGCCCGGTGTTCTTGAGATGGTCGTTGAGCTTGCGGTGGGTGAGGCCGGCTTCGACGCTGACATCGAGATCGTCGGTCGACAGCCGCAGCACCCGGGACATGCGGGTCAGATCGATCGACACGCCGCCATGGATCGCGTTGACGTGTCCTTCGAGCGAGCTGCCCATGCCGAACGCGACCATCGGGGTCTGCGCGCGGGCACACGCCGCGACGATCTGCGCCACTTCTTCGGTCGATTCAGGAAACGCCACCGCATCGGGCATGCCCGGCGCATGCCACGATTCGCCGTGGCTGTGATGTTCGCGAACCGCATCGCTGGTCGACAACCGGTCGCCAAGCAACGCCCGAAGCTCTTCGATCATGAAGCAAATTGTAAGTGGTAAATTCGATCACGCAATGTTCACCCCGAAGACCCTTTCGTTTCTCCGCTCACTCAAACGCAACAACGACCGGGCCTGGTTCCATGAGCGGCGCGACCAGTACGAGGTGCACGTGCGCGGGCCGATGATCCAGATCGTCGAACGGCTGGCCGAAGACTTGCGGTCCTTCGCGCCCGACTACGACGCTGACGTCAAGCGCTCGCTGTTTCGCCCCTGGCGCGATACCCGCTTCAGCGAAAATAAGGCGCCGCTGAAGACCATCGTCGCGGCGCGGTTCCCGAATCGTGCGCTCGGCCCACAGAACGGTGCCGGGTTGTACTTCGAAGTCGGTCCCGGCTGGGTCTGGATTGGCGGCGGCGCGTATGCGCCGGAGGCGCCGCAGCTGTACGCGATCCGCGAGCATGTCGCCGCTGATTATCGCGAGCTGGCGAAGATTGTCGGGGCGCGCGGCTTCAAACAGTTCGGTGGATTGAAAGGCGAACGTCTCACCCGGGTGCCGCGCGGCTTTGCCAAGGATCATCCGGCCGCCGACTACCTGCATTACAAGCAGTTCATGGGCATTCGCGAAGAAGCCGCGGCCTTTGCGACGGGTCCGGATTTCTACAAGGAACTGGTGCGGACGTTCAAGGCGTTCGTGCCATTGTGCCGTTTTCTCAACGAACCGCTGGTGGCGAACGTGAAGCTGCGGCCGCTAATCGACTAAGCAGGCGACCGTTCGCGAGTCGCAATAAAGAACAGAATGCCGCCGGCGATCAGCGCGTAGGCCCCCATCAACAGTTGCTGCTGGGTTGCACCGAGCAAAATGCTCATCGCGACCAGCGACGCCAGCACCGGGACGACCGGACCAAGCGGCACCGTGAATTGCGCCGGACCCATCACCTCGTCCGGCGCGCGACGCCGGAGCACCAGGGTCGCCGTGCACACCGCGAGGTACATGAACAGTCGCGCCACCGCGCTGACCGCCGCCAGCGTCACGAACGAGCCGGTCAGGGCCAGGGTCAGCGCGACCGCGGCGGTGAACAGGATCGCGTTCGACGGGGTCTGATGCGTCGGATGCAGGTGGGCGAACCAGCGTGGCAAGTCGCGATTCTCGGCGAGGGCAAAGATCGTCCGTGAGCCGGTCAGCACCTGCCCCATGTTGTTGCCGGTCATCGAAATGGCGGCACCCGCGCTGACGATCAGTGCGCCGACCGCGCCCATGATCAAGCCGGCGCCGTCAGCCAGCGGCGTTCGTGAGGCGCCGAGATCCGGCAGAATGCCGGTCGCCACCACCGAGGTCAGCGTCATCACCAACGTCACCGTGATGATCGTCATCACAAACGCAAAAGGCACGTCGCGCTTCGGATTGGCCGCTTCGCCGGCCGGGATGCCGGTCACTTCGTAGCCACCGTAAGCAAAAATCAGGAGCAGCGCGGCGGTACCGGCTTGCTCGGTCGAGACCGCGGGCATCGCCGCAAAGCGGGCCGGATCGATGAACCACACACCGACGAGGATGAACAGGAACAACGGCGTCAATTTGCCGACGGTGAGCGTGTTGACCACCCACTTCGATTGCTTGATCCCACGAATGTTAATGAACGCGAGAATCACGGTCACCGTCGTGATCAGTGCGGCGCGGGGGATACCGGAGGCGACCGACGGCCAGTAGAACGCCATCGCCAGGGCCAATCCATTACTCACCGAGGCCTGACTGGCAACGCGGGTAAACCACATCATCCAGCCGACTTCGAACCCGATGAAGCGACCGTAGGCCGCTCGCGCCGGAAGATAGGGTCCGCCAGTGCGATCGAACCGGCTACCGACTTCGGCAAAGCACAGCGCGATCAACAACGAGGCCAGGCCAATGCCGAGGAACGCCGCCGGCCCCCACGGACCGATCTGCCGCGCGACATCGGCGGGTAACAGGAAGATGGCGCTGCCGATCACCTGGTTGACCCCGATCGCCGTCAAATCCCATCGTCCGAGCTCGCGCCGAAGTACTGGTTGCGACATGAATCCGCGAGTGTAACGTGACTAGGACGCTTTGTGGCTGAGGATGTCGTTGATCCGTGCGACCACCGTGTCGGGGGTGAATGGCTTCATCAGCAGGTGGGCCGCCGGCGGTCCTTGCGGATCCAGTCCGACGCCGGCGCGTTCGGGATGGCCGGACATGAAGAGCACAGACATTTCAGGACGGATCGGCGTTGCCGCCGCGACCAGATCAACACCGTTCATGTTCGGCATCACCACGTCGGTGAGGAGGAGGTCGATCGAGCCGCCGTACTGCTGACAGATCTCGAAGGCTTCGCCGCCGTGCCCTGCTTCGAGCACGGTAAAGCCGCGGCGGCGCAGTTCGGTACCGAGCAGGCGGCGGACCGCGCCATCGTCTTCAGCAAGCAGCACCACCCCCGAACCGCGCTCGAGCCCGGGATTGTCGATCGCCGGCGCGGTCTCCGTGGCGGCGGTCTGCGGATGCGCGAGCGGAAAGTAAATGCGGAACGTGGAGCCGCTGCCGGCCTCGCTCGTGACGGTGATATGCCCGCCGCTCTGCCGGACGATGGCGTAAACCATCGACAGACCAAGGCCGGTACCTTCACCTGCTTCTTTGGTCGTGAAAAACGGTTCGAACAGTTGGCGCTGCACGTCGGGACCCATGCCGACGCCGTTGTCACGGACCACCAGCAGGATGTGCTCACCGGGGATCACATCGAGGTGTTCGGCGCCGAGCTCGACGTTAGACGTTTCGATCGCCAACGTGCCGCCGTTGGGCATCGCGTCACGGGCGTTGACCGCGAGGTTCATGATGATCTGACCGACCTGCACCGGATCGGCGCTGACCAGGCCGAGATCGCGGCCGAGGCGAACCTGCAGGGTGATCTCCGCACCAAGTAACCGGCGCAACAGATCCTCCATGTTGGCGACGGTGACATTGAGATCAATCGCCTGCGCGACCGGGACCTGCCGCCGGCTGAACGCCAGCAGTTGCTGCGTCAGCCCGGACGCCCGCTCGGCCGCACGGCGCACTTCGTCGACCGGCTTGCGCAACGGGCTGTCGCGACCGATGTGCTCCGCCAATTCGTCGCTATAGCCAAGCAACACCGTGATCAAGTTATTGAAGTCGTGCGCGATGCCAGTGGCGAGGCGCCCGACCGCTTCCATCTTCTGCGTCTGGCGAAGCTGGGTTTCCATGTGATCGCGATCGGTCATGTTGCGCGCGATCACCGACACGCCGACCACCTGGCCGTCACCGACCAGGACGTTGGCGTGCGCTTCAATCGGCACCCGCGCACTGCGTCGGGTGATTAACTCCGCCCGGATCGTCCGCGGCAATGCTTCGGCACCATCGGCCAGGATCTGCTGAACGGTGTGCATGTAGCGGTCACTGAACAACCACGCCGGATCGAGCGCGCGGACTTCCTCGCGCGGGTAGCCACTGAGTTTTTCTCCGGTCCGGTTCATCGTCGAGACCCGCCCGTGGCGGTCGTGGACAACGACAATGTCGCTGACCCGTTCGAACACGTCGTCGAATTGTGCCTTGAGGGCGCGGTCGCGCCGGATCTGCCGGCGGATGGTCTGGCCTTGGATGTGAGACCGGCGGTAGAGCACGGCCGCGCCGCCCAGCGCCAGCAATGCTGACGCGGCCGCGATCAGAGCGAAACTGCTGAAGGCTTCAATCACAGGATGACGAGGAGGGTCCGCCGCGGTTGTATCATGAATCCCGCATGCGCACCACCGCGCACGACGGCGTGCGACGCACGTTGCCCTCGACCTGCTACACCGATCCGAAATGGTTCGCCGCGGAGATGGACGGCATCTTTGCCGCCATGTGGATCTGCGTCGGCCGGGTCGAGCAACTCCGCGCGCGTGGTGCCTTCCTGCGTCGCGAGGTCGCCGACGCCAGCATCCTGATTGTCGGCGATGGACAGGGCGGCGCCAAGGCGTTCTACAACGTCTGTCGGCACCGCGGCACGCGGCTGTGCGACGCCGAGCAGGGCACGCTGCCGGGAAGTATCCAATGTCCGTATCACGGCTGGACCTACGACCTTGACGGCCGGCTGATCGGCGCGCCGCAGATGCACGAGGTCGAGGGGTTCTCGCGCGACGACTATCCGCTGCAGCCGGTAGTGTGCGCGATCTGGGATGGCCATCTCTTTATCAGCATGGCCTCGACCCCGGCACCGTTGCGCGCGCAACTCGGCGAGTTGCCGAACCGCTTCGCGCCGTGGCAAATGGGCGAACTGCGAGTGGTGCAGCGCACGCACTACGACGTTGCTGCCAACTGGAAGCTGATTGTACAGAACTACAGCGAGTGCCTGCACTGCCCGATCATTCATCCGATGCTCAATCAGATGCATCACTACCTGGGCGCCGCCAACGTGCCCTCGACCGAGAACTATTGCGGCGGAGCGATGGGATTCAAGGATGGGGTCGAGACACTGAGCGTCGATGGCGTGCGGCGCCGCGCGACGCTACCTGGGCTGAGCGAGGCTGATCAGGGGCTGGTCCATTACTACGCGATCTATCCGAACTTCCTGCTCACCCTTCACCCGGATTACATGCTGACCGTGACGATCTGGCCGCAGTCGCCCGGCCGGACGCGCCTGGTGGCCGAGTGGTCTTTCCACCCTGATGAAATAGCTAAGCCCGGGTTCGTGTGTGACGATGCGATTGCATTCTGGGATATGACGAATCGGGAAGACTGGGCGATCTCAGAGCGATCGCAACAAGGCATCGCCTCGCGCGGCTATACGCCCGGGCCGTACTCGAATCGTGAGACCCAGTTGTGGGAGTTCGATCAGTTCGTGCTGTCGCGAGTGCAGCGCGACAGAAGCCAACACGACGGACACCAAGGGACGAAGTAGAGCCGCGGTTCTGTGCATCGTCCCGTCAACCTGTGATCCACGATCCATACAGCTCGGGGCGGCGATGTTTCATGAACAACTGGCGGGCATGTGACCGGGCGTTCGACGACAGATCGACCTCGGCATACAAAATCTCGTCCGACCCCTGCCCCGCTCGCGCGATGACGGTGCCGCTCGGATCGCACACGAACGATTCGCCGGCGAAATTCAGACAGTCCTCCTGCCCGACGCGATTGACCAGCGCGGTGTAGTAGCCATTCTGAAATGAGGCGACACGCATCTCGCCTTCGTACAATCCGTCCGGCCACTCGCCAGTCGCCCCGGCTTGTGGAACGATCACCAGATCGGCGCCACCGACCGCAAGGGCACGCATGTACTCCGGAAAGTGGCGGTCATAACAAATTGCCACGCCGATCTTGCCGGCCCGCGTTTGGAAGACCGGCGCACCTTTGTCGCCCGGCGTGTAATACCCCTGCTCATGAAAACAGGCGTAGTCGGTGATGTGGACCATGCGCGTCACGCCGAGCAACGTGCCATCGGCATCGATCACCGGCGAGGAGTCGTAGGTGTTGGCCCCGTCGCGTTCGAACAAGTTCAACACCACGACGAGGCCCAGGGCCCCCGCCCGCTGCTGGAATGCACGCACCATCGGGCCGTCGAGCGGTTCGGCAAGCTCGCGGATGTCACCGCTCGCGGGCCGCTGCGGATGAAACCACTCGAATGCCAGTTCGGCATAACACGCCACGGTGGCACCGGCGCGGGCAGCCGTGTCGAGCGCCGCCAGGCCGCGCGCGATATTGGCGGCCTTGTCCTTGGTCGCGTGCTGTTGAATCAGGGCTATCTTGGCAACCACGACCACAGCTTACACAGATTACGCAGCTTGGAGGAACGGTTTAGCGCTGCGCGAGGTAGCCGCCGCGATGCCGCACAGTGAGTGCCGGGTTGGTCGTGTCGATGGTGAACCAAGGATGCAGATGCTGAGCGGGCGCGGCTGGTGGCTGACAACCGACACTTCTTGCCGCACGCCATCCTCGTAGAGTCGAAAGTCGGACGGCTGCAGCTCACCGAGGCGTCGCGTCGGATCGCTTCCGATCACGGTCACCGGCACGGTCGCCAGGTCGACGGAGCTTCGGAATGCGGGCTGCGCGCTGATTGCCGCCGCCGCGCCGATTATCGTGGTCAGCACCGCCAGGCGAAACCACTCACGCACGTATCGAACGGTACGATTGGCAGGCACTGACAGTATTATGGGCGCAGGCTCGACAGAGGGCCTGGCCCCGTTGTGACGACTGGGACAACGGCCGCGCAACAGTTGCTGCGCGTTGACGGAATCACGGACCATGCTTTCAATCACTCGCACTGTCGGTTTTCTTCTGATCCTGCTCGGCGTGGTCGGCTACGTCGCCACTGGCTTCGCCAGCATCACCGCGTTGATTCCGGCCATGCTTGGCGCGGTCTTTCTCGTGATTGCGCTCGTTGGACGGGGCGCCGAGGCGCGCAAACACGCGATGCACGCGGCGCTCGTGGTGGCGTTACTGAGCCTGTTTGGGGTGATTCCGCGGGTCCTGACCGCGGTCCGCGCCGGTGACCTGCAGCGGCCCGCGGTCCTGGCCCAGATCGCGATGATCGTGATCCTCGTGGTCTACATCCTGCTCGGGATCAAGTCCTTCATCGACGCGCGCCGCGCCCGGAACGCCTGACAGCTTCCGCTGACGCCTGACCCCTATTCCGGCGGCGTCGCCGACTTGCGCGGCGGATTAAAGAACGGCGTCTTGGCCACCGTGGCGGCGACGGCGTGGCGGTGTGCGTCGACCGTCATTTCGATTTTCAGCCGGGTGCCGACCGCAAAATGCGGCGCGTCAATGGTCGCCAGCGCAATCAACTTCTTCAACATCGTCGACCAGGTGGTCGATGTCGCGCGACCAACCTGCTTGCCATCCTTATAAACCGGGACGGCGACCCGCGACGCCGTCGCCGGCGCGGTGGGCGGCAAACCGACCGCTTCAAAGAGTCGCTCGACCTCGGGCCAATCGACCTCGAGGCCAACAATCTGTCGCGCCGGGCCACGGCGATGCTCTGCCTGCAGGGCGGCACGGCCGATGAATGGTCCTTTCGCGAAATCAACCAGCCGTGCAAGGTTCAATTCGAGCGGGGTGTATTTCTGCGATTCGATCATCGCTTTGCGGCTGCTCTGGAAGTCCACGTCGGTCAGCAGCAATCCGGCTTCGATGCGGGCGACATCCAGTGCCAGCATGCCGGTCGGGTGGAGGTCAAATGTGGCGCCGACCGCAGCGATCGCGTCCCACACGGTGAGCGCCGCGTCCCACGGCATCCACACTTCGTAGCCGAGATCGCCGGTATATCCGGTGCGGGTAATGTGCACTGGTACTCCAGCGATCGTCGCGGGCGTCGCACGGAAATATTTCAGCGCGTCGATCGCGCCGGGCGCGACTTCGCGAAGCAGGCGTGCCGAGGTCGGACCCTGCACGGCCAGTGCAGCGACCTGTTCGGTGATGTCGTCGACAGTGACGGTCATGCCGCGCGCGTTCTCGGTCAGCCAGCGCAAATTGGGATCAGCGGCGGTCCAGCGATACTCCTGATCGGCGACCCGCGTCACTGTGCCATCGTCGATCACCTTGCCCTCTTCGTCGCACCACGGCGTGTAATACACCTGGCCGACCGTCATCTTGGCCGCGTCGCGAGTAATGACGCGGTTGACGAGCCGCGTCGCGTCCGGGCCGGTGATGCGGTACTTGAACAGCGGCGAGATGTCGATGACCGCACAGGCGTTGCGGATGGCGTTGTATTCGTGCTCGTGGTGCGTCTCGTAGGCGCTGACGGCGTAATAGCCGGCCCAGTCGCGATAGTTCAGACTCTCGCAGAGCTGATGGGTGCGTTGATGGAACGCGGAGGCGATCGGCACGGGGAATTCTACGATGAACTGAGAACCAGGAACGAAGAACGGAACGTGCGGAGTTGTTCCTTCCGCTACTATTCCTCCCGTGCGCTATGACGCGATCATTATCGGCGGCGGCCACAATGGCCTGACCTGCGCCGCTTACCTGGCCCGCGCCGGTCGCAAGGTGCTGGTCCTCGAACGCCGCCACGTTCTGGGCGGTGCAGCGGTGACCGAGGAGGTCTTTCCGGGATTCAAGTTCTCGGTCTGCTCGTACGTCGTGTCATTGCTGCGGCCGGAGATCATTCGCGATCTCGATCTGCCGGCGCATGGCATGGAACTGCTGCCGCTCGACGGCACCTTCACGCCGATGGCCAACGGCGATTACCTGTGGCGGGTCAACGATCACTACAAGACACGCCGCGAGATCGCCCGCCACTCGCGACTCGATGCCGAAGCCTACGAAGAGTATGGCAAGGCGATGATCGAGATGGGCCGTTTCGCCAAGCCGATCCTCGCTTTGACCCCACCCGATCCGACGTCGCTCGATCCACGCGGCCTGCTCGATCTGCTGGCGATCGGCAAACGCTTCCGGGCGATGCGTCCCCACGACCGCATCAATCAAGTACAGCTGTTGACGATGAGCGCGGTCGACTTTCTCGATCAGTGGTTCGAGACCGATGTCCTGAAGGCGACCATGTCGGCATCGGGCATTATCGGCACGTTTCTCGGTGTGCGCTCGCCAGGCACGGCGTATGTCCTTCTGCACCACTACATGGGTGAGATCGACGGGTCGTTCCGTTCGTGGGGTCTCGCGCGTGGCGGCACCGGCGCGGTCTCGAACGCGATTGCCGCGGCGGCCCGCGGGTTCGGCGCCGAGATCCGCACCGAGGCGCCGGTCGCTCAGATTCTCACCAAGAGCGGCCGCGCCAGTGGTGTCGCGCTCACCAACGGCGATGAGATTCGCGCCGAGGTCGTGATCTCCAGCGTCGACCCGCACCTGACCTTTCTCCGATTCCTCGATCCGCGACAGTTGCCGGATGACTTCGTGGAAGGCGTGCGACGCTATAAGTTCCGTGGCTCGTCCGGGAAGGTCAACCTCGCGCTCGACGGGCTGCCCGATTTCACGGCGCTGCCTGGCGCCGGCCCGCACCTGCGCGGCGCGATGTCGATCTCGCCCTCGATCGACTACATGGAACAGGCCTACGACGATGCCAAGTACGGCGCATTTTCGCAACGCCCGTACATGGACATCGTCATTCCGTCGCTTACCGATCCGAGCGTGGCGCCACCCGGCAAACACGTCATGTCGTGCTTTGTGCAATACGCGCCGTACCACCTCAAAGAAGGGACGTGGGACGAGCAACGCGAGGCGTTCGGCGACGCGGTGATCAATGCGATTGCCGAGTACGCGCCGAACATCAAGAACATCATTCGCCATCGCCAGGTGCTGACGCCCCTCGATATCGAACGCGAGTTCGGTTTGACCGAAGGCAACATCTTCCAGGGTGAGTTGACCCTCGAGCAGTTGTTCTTTCTCCGACCGGTACCGGGCTGGGCGCAATATGCCACGCCGGTCGATCGCCTCTATCTGTGCGGATCCGCCACCCATCCCGGCGGCGGGATCATGGGCGCTCCTGGCAAGAACGCTGCAATGCGCGTGCTCAAAGAGGTGAAAGGTTGAGCGCGCGAAAGGTCGTGGTGATCGGCGGCGGCATCAATGGGTTGACCTGTGCGGCCTATCTCGCGAAGGCCGGTTTCAAGCCGCTCGTGCTCGAAGCGACGGACCGGATCGGCGGGGGCGCATGCACCGCGGAGATCGCACCTGGCTTCCGTGCGCCGATCCTCGCGCACTCAACCGGACCCCTGCGCCATGACGTCATCGATGACTTGCAGCTGCGCAGCCACGGCCTGACCTTTCTCCCGAGCGAAGTCAGCGTCACCTCGCTCGCCATCGACGGCAGGTCGCTGGTCATCCACGAAGAAGTCAACCAGACCGCGGCGGCGCTGCGCGAGTGGTCGCCACGCGATGCCGAGCAGTGGCCGCGCTTCGTCTCGACACTGGCGTCCCTGGCGCGCGTCATCGGCACGCTGTATTCGGTGACGCCGGCCCCTATTGATGACGCGTCCGGCCGCGATTTGTGGGCGCTGCTGCGGACACTGCGAGCGTTCCGCGCACTCGATCAAGCCGATGCCTATCGCCTCCTGCGCTGGGGGCCGATGGCCGTTGCCGACCTCGTCGGCGAGTCGTTCGAGAACGAGCGTCTCCGTGCGGTGGTGGCTGCGGACGGCATCTTCGGGACGCGATTCGGCCCGTGGTCCGCCGGCAGCGGACTGGTCCTGCTGCTGCGCGCCGCGAATGAGGCCCTCGGACCGGCCCGTTCATGGGTGGCGCGTGGCGGACCCGGAGCCATCGCCATCGCATTAGAAAGTGTCATTCGTAAACACGGTGGTGAGGTGCAGACCGGTAAACGGGTGGCGCAAGTGATGGTGCGTGACCAACGCGCCCGCGGCGTAGTGCTCGTCGACGGGACAGAAATTGCAGCCGCAACCGTGGTCTCCGGCGTCGATCCCAAGCAGACATTGCTGTCGCTGTGCGACGCCGCCGATCTTGGCCCAGAGTTTCTCTGGCGGATGCGCAACTATCGAACCTTTGGCACCGTCGCCAAGCTGAATCTGGCGCTCTCCTCGCTGCCGACGTTCCCGGGTGTCGATCGCGAATCGCTGACTGGCCGAATGCGCATTGCACCCGACGTCGACTATCTCGAACGCGCCTTCGATCATTCCAAGTACGGCCGCTACTCCCCAGCGCCATACATCGAGTTCACGGTGCCCTCGCTGCTCGACGATTCACTCATCGCAGGCGGAGGACATGTCCTGTCCGCGTATGTGCAGTTCGCGCCGTACCAGCTACGAAACACCAATTGGGATGACGCCGCGGATGGCTTCGCCCGTATGGCGATCGACACGCTGGAACAATATGCGCCGGGACTTCGCGGTTTGATCGTCGCGCAACAAGTCATCACGCCGCTTGACCTCGAGCGGACCTACGGGTTCACCGGCGGCCACATCTTTCACGGCGAACTGGCACTCGACCAGATGCTGACGATGCGGCCGCTGCTAGGGTGGGGACAATACCGAACGCCGGTGCGTGATCTGTATTTAGGTGGTTCTGGCACCCACCCCGGCACCGGTCTGACGGGCGGGTCCGGCGCCAACGCGGCACGTGAAATCATTCGGCAACTGCGCTAAGAATGTCCGTCTAAAGCCGTAGGACCGGCCCCGGCGTCTATCTTGGCGGCACGCAGCGTTACACAGCTCAGAAGGGGCGTTATGCGACACAGCTGTCTCGCGTTCACCTCCGTATTCGGCGCCGCTCTGATGGTCGTCGTCTCCGCGCAGCAACCGCTGCCGCCGCGTCCACCTCCACCTTCGCCTGCAGCGGGACAACCGGCGCCGGGCTCGGAGCAGCGAACACCTGCACGCGGCCTCCGGCCCGGCGAGTCTCCGCAAAAGGGCACCGCGACGCTTCGCGGATTTGTCGTCGCCGCAGATTCCGGCAACCCGCTCCGCCGCGCCGCTATCCGGGCGTCGTCACAGGACGGGCGCAGCAACGGTGTGACAACAACCGACGCGCAGGGCCGGTTCGAAATCAAGGAACTCATGGCCGGTCGCTACACGGTATGGGCGAACAAAGCCGGCTACGTCTCGATGACCTTCGGACAACGCCGGCCGGAACAGCCCGGCACGGTCCTCGATGTCCTCGAGGGTCAAATCGTTGAAAAAATTACGTTGAGCCTGCCGCGCGGCGGCGTCATCGTCGGAAGGCTCAGCGATGAATTTGGCGAACCGATTGCCGGCGCGCAGGTGCAGGCGATGCGTCCACGCTTCACGAACGGTGGGCGGCGGCTGATGCCATTCGGCATGAGCGCCATGACTGACGACCTCGGCGCCTTCCGCATCTACGGATTGACCCCCGCCGATTACTACGTCAGCGCGTCAGTGCGTAGTAACAACATCATGGGCGGACCGGCGACGATCACCACCACCGGCATGGACGGATTCGCGACGACCTATTACCCCGGCACGCCCGACGTCAACGGCGCACAACGAGTGGTCGTGCGCGTCGCCCAGGAAACCACCGGCGTGATCTTCGCCTTGTCATCGGCGCGCCTGAGCACGCTTCGCGGGCGGGTCGCGTCGTCAACGGGCGAGCCACAGGTG
Organism: Vicinamibacterales bacterium; assembly: GCA_035575715.1. Taxonomy (GTDB): domain Bacteria; phylum Acidobacteriota; class Vicinamibacteria; order Vicinamibacterales; family UBA2999; genus JACCSI01. Next base: position 324,731 of record DATLXN010000006.1, read on the forward strand.
CAATGGATGGTGCAGCTTCTGCCGAGAGACGGCGTCTTCATCGGTGGCATGCCGGGTGGCATGGCGCAAACGCGCGGTGATGGATCGTTCGAGATGACCGGGGTGGCACCGGGTTCTTACAGCGTCAACGCCCGGCCAATGCGACAGCCGGGTGAGGAAGGTGAGGTCGGCGTCGCCCGCGTCGCGGTGTCGGGCGACGATGTGGATCACCTGCTGATTGTGACGTCGCGCGGTGGCGTTGCCCGGGGCACCATTTTCACGGACGAAGGCACGCCGTTGCCGCTCCGCCCGGCGGAAGTGTTCGTGTCGGCGCGTTCCGTCGAGCCGGACATGTTCGGCTTCAGCGCGATGCCCAAAGTGCACGACGACTGGTCGTTCGAAATGGCGGGCCTGTTCGATCGACGCGTCATGACCGCGGGTGTGACAGGCGGGAGTGAATGGGTGATGAAGAGTATCCATCTCAACGGCCAAGACGTCACCGATTCCCCGGTGGAATTCAGCCCTGGCAGTGCGCTCGACGGATTCCAAATCGTCTTTACACGCAAGAAGACGACCGTCTCAGGCAACATCACTGATGACCGCGGCAAGCCCCTGCTCGACGCTACCGTGATCGCCTTCGCCGACGACCCGGCGCGCTGGGGATTCGCCACGCGGTTTGTCCGTGTCGCGCGGCCAGATCAGGATGGCCGGTTCCAACTGCAGGGATTACCGCCAGCCGATTATCTGCTCGCCGCCGTGCAAGAGATGGAGCCGGGGCAGTTCCAGGACCCTGAGTACCTGGAGTCGCTGCGCGCGCAGGCGGTGCGCGTCTCGCTCAATGAAGCGGAGACCAAGGTCCAGGATCTGAAGGTGGCCAAACCATGACGCGGCTGCTCATAGCGGTTGCGGCGGTACTCGCGTCGGCAATCGTCGTCGCACAACAGGGGCCGCCCGCGCGTGATCAACAGCAGCAGGTCAAGGGAAGCGGGGTGATTAAAGGCCAGGTGCTCGACGCGTCAACCGGGGGCCCAGTGCGGCGGGTCAGCGTGGTCGTCAACGGCAACGAACCGGGCGCGCGGGCCTCGACGTTGACCGATGCCGACGGACGGTTCGAGCTGGCCCAATTGCGGCCAGGCCGCTACACCATCAGCGTCAACAAGAGTGGCTATGTTCCGACGATGCTGGGGCAACGTCGCCTCAATGGTCCGGGCACGCCCGTCGAACTGGGTGACGGACAGACCGTCGAGAAACTGATCGTTCGGATCGCGCGCGGCGGAATCATCGTCGGCCGGGTGTTCGACGAATTCGGCGAACCGGCAGCCGGCGCCGAGGTTCGCGCGCATCAATATCGTTATCAAAATGGCCAAAGGCGCCTATCTGCCGCCTACGGCGCGGCGGGTAACGTTCGTACCGATGATCTCGGCGCGTTTCGTCTCTACGGCTTGCAGCCCGGTCAGTACTACGTCAGCGCGCGGGTCGGGCCGCCAGTGCGCGGCTTCAATGGTGAGCCGCCTGAGAAGGCCGCAGCGATCACCACCTACTTCCCCAACACGGCCGATTCCGGGGCAGCACAGCGCGTGACCGTCGCGTCCGCTCGCGAAACGGCAGCGGTGAATATCTCACTGCTCACCGGCGCCCTGGCCCGCATTCGCGGCCGCGCGGTGATGTCGACCGGCGAGCCGTTTGCCGGCAGCTCCGTCACGTTCTCCACGCGCGACGACAACAGCAGCTATTCCTCCTCTGGCGGTGTCGTCCGGGCGGATGGATCGTTTGATATTTCCGGCGTTGCGGCAGGCAACTACGTGATCAGCGTGCGTCCGCAGAATTCGCGCGACGGTGATGACGTCGAAATTGCGCGGGCGCCGCTAATCGTGAACGGCGAAGACGTCGACGACGTGGTTCTGGTGGGTGGACGCGGCGCGATCGTCCGGGGCCGCGTGGTCAGCGATGACGGCAGTCCCTTGCCGATGCGCCCGCAAGAGCTCACGATTCAAACAATGCCGGGCGATGGAGAAGCCGGAAGCTACGTCCCTCCGGCTGCCGTTCAGGAAGATTATTCCTTCGAGTTGCGAGGGCTGTTCGGGAAGAGGCGATTGATGGCGAACTATTCGGCAGCGCCGGCCGGACTCGCGCCGCCGGCCAACCCGGCACCATGGAGCGCAAAGACGGTGCGATGGCGCGGCGAGGATCTTGGCGAACGGCCGTTCGATTTTTCAACGGGACAGGTGGTCGACGGCATCGAAGTCGTCTTCTCGAAAACATGGGCGGAGCTGACCGGCACGGTTGCCGACGATCGCGGTATCGTGTCCGATGTCTGGCTCGTCCTGTTTCCCGCCGACGAAGCCCGGTGGACGAGCGAGCCGCGCCTGATTCGTGCGCTGCGACCCAACTCGCTCGGTGTTTACCGTTTTCAGCGCTTGTTCGGGCACGGCGACTATCTGCTGGCCACGGTGCCGGACATGGAACCCGGGCAGTGGCAGGACCCGGATGTTCTCAAGACCCTGGTCGACCGCGCGATCCGAGTTTCTCTGAATGACGGCGAATCAAAAGTTCAGAATGTGCGGATCGGATCCGCTCCATAACGAATACGAAGTGATGTGCGTTAGAAGTAGTCGAGCCGTGTGAACGCGACCTGGGTCGCATCGAGTGGCGGAAGCGGCAGCGTACGGTCCTTTAACGGCCGAACCATCATCACTTCTGCCGTTGGCGTATCGACGCGCGTGATCTGCGGTGGCGCGAAGTGGGCCGGTAGCCAGGCGCGGATCTCAGGCGGATCGAGATGCGGCGTGCGCGCCAGCATCAGTTGCAGCATCGCCCCGGCGCGGGCGCCTGTAGGATCGCGATCGCCAATGTCCTCGATGTACCACTTGCCGTCATAGACCGACGACACCAGGTAGGCCACGGCCTGATGGCCTTCTTCGGTGACCAGAAACTCGATATCGCGAAGTCCCGGCGGGCCAAGACCGGCCAGCAGCCGTTTCCTGGTCACGCCAAACCGGATCCAATCGTCGCTACGGTCCAGCGAGAACCGCGCATCCCTGGTTCTGTTCGCGCTCATTTCCGCAATGCCTGGAATATCGCGGTCATCACCGGCGCGAACAAGGACCGCGGGTGTGCCGCGGCCGCGTGTCACCTCGATGCGCGACTCGAGCAGCGGCACCGGCACGAATTCGAGTCGTTCGTAAAACGCCGGCTCAATTTCCGAGAACAGCATTGCGAATTCATAACCCTCCGCTTCCGCGGCCTCGAGCATCAACTGCAGGAGCCGGCGGGCACCGCCCTGGCCGCGGCGGCCGGGCGATGTAAAGACAGCGCCGATGCCGAGGACACGACGGATCCGGCCATCGAAGCGGGCGCTGAGGTCGTAGCGCTTTGCACTTGAAGTGACCGCTCCACGCTCGACCAGCGCTACTCGGTCGAGGTGGCTGCCGCCCCATGGCGTGCGCAGTTGCGCGGTCCAGAAGCGTGAATACTGTTCTTCTGCCAACCCGTCGCCCCAAATCGGGAAAGATTCTTGAAGGATCTGCTCCAGGTGGGCGCCGGTCGCCGCGACGAGCTGGTCACTCATGGCTTAAACCCAGGAAGGTAGGTGTTGGTCAAACGGGTTGAGGGTACCGCATGAACGTCCGATCTCACGCAGCCGCTATCTGTCTCAGTGCCCTGCTGGTGGCCGTCGCCGCCCGCTTCAGCACGGCTGCCGCTGACGCCGCTGCGACGATTCCCAACGACGAACCCTCGATCTCGCACGCGCTCAATCGCCTGGCGTACGGCGCCCGGCCGGGCGACGTGGCGCGGATCAAGCACATCGGGTTGGCGGCGTGGATCGATCAGCAACTGCGTCCAGAGCGGGTTGCCGATGCACAACTCGACACCCGATTGGCGCGACTGACCACACTGCCGCTGGACGCAAAAACGGTGGCGCAGGACTACTACATGCCGGCGCGGCAGGAGCGTCGACGGCGCCAGCAAGCGGCTGGCAGTGCGCAGGAACCAGGGATCAGGGAATCACCGAGGTGGTTCGACGCGGACGACAGGTGTTGGTCGAGATGGCCGAAGCCAAGATTCTCCGCGCCACCTACAGCGAACGTCAGCTCGAAGAAGTGCTGGTCGATTTCTGGTTCAACCACTTCAACGTCTTCGCGCGCAAGGGACAGACCGAGATCTACATCGGCGAATACGAACGCGACGTGATCCGGCCCAACGTCCTCGGCAATTTTCGCGACCTGCTGGGCGCCACCGCCCAAAGCCCGGCGATGCTGGTCTATCTGGATAACTGGCGCAGTACCAATCGTGGCCTCAACGAGAACTACGCGCGCGAGTTGCTCGAGCTCCACACCGTTGGCGTCGACGGCGGTTACACGCAGCAGGACATCGTCTCTGTCGCGCGCCTTCACCGGCTGGACGATCGGTCGACCGGCCCAGCCCGGCTTCCGTTTCGCCGCCAACATGCACGACCGTGACGAGAAGAAGGTGCTTGGCCAGACGATCAATGCCGGCGGGCGGGCGGATGGCGACCGCGTGCTCGACCTTCTGGCGTCGCATCCATCGACCGCCACGCACATTGCCTACAAACTGGCGCAGCGCTTCGTCAGCGACACACCGCCCGCCAGTCTGGTGACGCGCGCGGCGGACACCTTCCGCAACAGCAAAGGCAATCTGCGCGAAGTGGTGCGCACCATCATCACGTCACCGGAGTTCTTCGCTCCGACGGCACACCAGGCCAAGGTCAAGACGCCGTTCGAGTTCGTCGTCAGTGCCCTGCGCGCGACCAACGCCGAGATCCGCACCGCGCAGCCGTTACTGCGCACCTTGGCCGACCTTGGGATGCCGCTCTACTTGTGCCAACCACCGACCGGCTACGACGAGACCTCCGAGACGTGGGTTTCCTCGGGCGCGCTGGTCAATCGGATTAACTTCGCGCTGGCGGTTGCCAACGGCGAGATGCGCGGCGTGCCGGTGGACAAGGGCCGCGCGTCGGCGCTTTCACTCGGCTCCGCCGAATTCCAAAGGCAGTAGGCACCATGACCACCAGACGCGTCTTCCTGAAATCGACCGGAATGGCGATGGTGACGCTCGGCTTTGCGCCGTCGTTCCTGGCTCGCACAGTCGAGGCTGCCGGCACTCGGCGCAAACTGCTGATTGCGATCTTTCAACGCGGCGCCGTTGACGGCCTCAACATGATCGTGCCGTACGGCGAAGCCGACTATTACCGCGCCCGGCCGAACATTGCGATCGCCCGTCCGGGCAGCGGCGACGGCGCGGCGGTCGATCTCAATGGCTTTTTCGGGCTGCATCCGCGGATGGCGCCGCTCAAAGACTTATGGGACAACCGCTCGCTCGCCATCGTCCAGGCCTGCGGCTCGCCTGACAGCACGCGCTCGCACTTCGATGCGCAGGACTACATGGAGTCGGCGACGCCTGGCGTGAAGAGCACCAAGGACGGCTGGCTCAATCGTTACTTGCAGGTCGCGCACACCCACGACACGCCGCTGGCGGCCGTCGCGATGACGCGGCAGATGCCGCGCTCGCTGCAGGGCACTGCGCCGGCGTTGTCGATGGGGAACATCGGCGAGTTCAACGTGCGCGGCGGCATGGGTGACAAGGACTCATTCGAGGCGGCGTATGCAGTGGCCGCCGATCAGGTATTCAAGGGCACCGCCAACGAGGCATTCGACGCGATGCGCACGCTGTCGTCGGCAACCGGCCAGAAGCCGTATCGTCCGGCTAACGGCGCGGTCTATCCGCGCACGCCCTTTGGTCAGTCGCTCCTGGAGATCGCCCGTCTCGCCAAAGCCGACGTCGGCCTCGAGATTGCGTTTGCTGAGAGCGGCCAGTGGGATCACCACGTCAATGAAGGCGGCGCGAACGGCCAGCTCGCCAATCGTCTCGACGACTTCGCGCGCGGCATCGCTGCTCTCGCGCGAGACATCGGCGACCGGATGGCCGACACCATGATCCTGACGATGTCGGAATTCGGGCGTGCGGTGGTGGAGAACGGCAATCGCGGCACCGACCACGGTCACGGCAACGCGATGATGTTGATCGGCGGCAACGTCAAAGGCGGCATCCACGGCAACTGGCCCGGGCTGCATGAAGGACAGCGCTTCGAAGGCCGCGACCTCGCAATCACCACTGACTTCCGCGACGTATTCGGCGAAGTCGTGGTGAGACACCTGGGCGCCGACGACATACTCGCGGCGCGAGTGTTTCCCGGGTATGGGGTCAAGCCGAGGGTGTTCCGTAATGTGATTAAAGCGTAGGACGGACGGGCCACAGAGGCACAGAGACCACAATTAAATTTCTGTGCTGCCGCGCTTCCGCGCAGCGTACGTGGCAGTATTGCATCGTGACTCTGCACACGCTGCCGACGCCGGCAGTTCTTATCGATCGGCCTCGCGCCCACGCCAATATCGATCGGATGCAGGAAGCCGCCGACAAGCGCGGCATTCGCATCCGGCCTCATGCCAAGACGCACAAGAGCCCGGTGGTGGCGCGGTGGCAGATCGATCGCGGCGCCATTGGCATCTGCTGCGCCAAACTCGGCGAAGCCGAGGTGTTCGCCGCGGCCGGCTTCACCGATATCCGACTCCCCTACCCACTCAACCCGATCAATGCGCCCCGGGTGTTCGCGTTGCTCGAACGCACGAACCTTTCGTTCATCGTCGATCACCTGGCCGTGGCTCGTGGATGGTCTGATGCGATCAATCAAGCCGGCCGGAGTGTTGACGTGTTGATCAAAGTCGATGTCGGGTTCCATCGCTGCGGTATCGACCCCGATCCACGCACGGCGATCGATTTCATCTCCCAGGTCGCCGCCCTCCCGGGGCTGCGGCTCAAAGGCCTGCTCTCTCATGCGGGGCACGCCTACCACGCGACGTCGCAAGGCAATTTGCGCACCATTGCTGAAGATGAAGCGCGCACCCTGGTATCGCTGGTCGCGGCGGCGCGCCAACAGGGTGTCGATCTGGAAGAACTGAGCGCCGGTGCGACGCCGAGCGCCCGGTATTCGCTCGAACAGGACGGTCTGACCGAGTACCGCGCCGGCAATTACGTCTACTTCGATCGCACGCAGGTCGGCTTGGGTGCGGCGACCCTCGACGACTGCGCGCTCACCGTGTTGGCGACAGTAGTGACCAAACCAGCGCCGGACCGGATCATTCTCGATTGCGGCACCAAGACACTCGCTGCCGACGGCGCCCGGGGCTTTGAACCGCTCGACGGGCACGGTGCGATGTTCCGTGACCTGACGATGCCACTAGGTCAGCAGCCGGACCGTGACTTGATCATCGAGCGCCTCTCGGAGGAACATGCCACCGTGCGTGTCGCCTCGGGGCGGACCACCCTCGAGCCCGGCGATCGCGTCCGGGTCGTACCGAACCACTCGTGCGTAGTCTCCAATCTCGTCGATCAGGCGTGGATTGTCGACGGCGACACCATCATCGATGCGCTGCCGATTGCCGCGCGTGGAAAAATCAGCTGACTATGGCGAAGACACCAGCCTCCGACGCGGCCACCACCGACCAGACCCCCGACATTGGCGAAGCGCTCGGCATGATCGAGACTCGCGGGTTCATCGGCATGATCGAAGCCGCCGATGCCATGGTCAAGACCGCCAACGTGACGTTCGTCGGCTGGCAGAAAGTTGATGCCGGGTTGGTCACCGCGATCGTGCGCGGGGATGTCGGCTCGGTCAAGGCGGCGACCGATGCGGGTGCCGCTGCGGCGCGCCGGGTCGGTGAACTGATCGGCGTGCACGTGATCGCCCGGCCGGGTGAGGACCTCGAGAAGATTTTTCCGATCAGTCCAAAGAAGTAGTTTTCTTCCGCTTTCCTGCCTTCTTGTTTTCGCGCGCCACCAGCTGGCGCAATTTCAGTTCTTCGCCGACCATCAACAACGGCTGGCGCGGGTTGTCCAGGACGTTATAGATGTCGCCGCTCTCGGTGCGCGCGAAGATCTCTGTGCCGCTGATAAACAGCGTAATCGGCCCGCCGCCTTCAATCGCCTCGAACAATCGCACCTTGAAGCGTGAGCGCAACACCCGGATCAAGCGGCGAATCCTGGCGACGCTGAAACCCCGCCTGCGCAGATCGGCAAGCACCATCAGTTCGAGAAGTTCGACCGGACCATAGCGCCGTTCGGTAAAGCCTCCGGCGTCGGTTTTTTCAGAGGGCATCGACGACCGGAACACGCCATGCGCGTCCCACCATTGCAGCTGGCGCGCGGACAGGCCGGTCAGTGCGGCGACTTCACGCGAGCTGTAGAGTTTCTTGAGTCGCACCGTTGGCTACTCACGCGACAGAGACGCGGTCGGCCATCGCCGCGCCGGCAAAGTCCTTCGCCGTCAGGCCGCCGTCCGAGTGTGTGGTGTAGGTCAGCGTGACCCGTTTGTAGTTGATGACGACGTCGGGATGGTGGTCAGCCGCTTCGGCGCCAGGCACGAGGCGGCTGATGAACTCCACGGCCTGCGGAAACCCGGTGAAGACGAACTGCTTGCGAATCGTACCGCCAGCACGCGTCCAGCCAGCGAGGTGGCCGAGCGCCGCGTCTGCCTCCGCGTCGCTCAGTGGGGCCACGGACGCTGCCCCCGAACGTCATCCAGTTGACGACGCAAGTCGTCGACGGCAATCAGTGCCGCTTTGACCGCCGCCCGCCGCGCACCGTCATCTGGTGACGCAAACCGATCTCCCGCGAGACGGTGGTAGGCGGTCGCTGCCGTTTGCAGGGCGTTGAGCGCGACGGTGTGCGCCTGCTGCCATTCCAGCCATTGCGCCAGCAGATCGGCGGCTTCCTCGGCGCGATCGCCCGGCACCGGAGGTCCATAGGTGTCGCCGGTATCGAGACGCCGCGCGGTGGCGACCCAGACACCCTCATCTTCGGTGAGTTGCACGCGGAACCCGAGGGTTGCGAAACGCTGTTCCATGAAAGCCTCAGAGCCTGCCGAGACGCGACGGCGTTACCAGCGGCAGCGCCGAATCATCATTTGATCCGAGCACGATGTTCTTGACCAGTGCCGCAGTCAGCGGCGCGAGCAACACGCCGTTGCGATAGTGGCCAGTCGCGTAAACCAAACCCGGCAGCACCGCAGACTGGCCCACCACCGGTAACCCGTCTGGCGACCCGGGCCGCAGGCCGACGCGCACTTCAGTGAACGAAGCTTGCCACAACTGCGGCACCAATGAGCAGCCGGCCTCGAGGAGATCGCGAACCCCGGCAGCCGTTGCCCGCTCGTCAAAGCCAGCGTCCTCAACGGTCGCGCCAACCAGCACTCGGCCGTTGAGCCAGGGCACGATGTAGCACTCGGGGCCCCAGATGACGTGCCGGAGCGGCTGCGACGTCGGCCAGGACAGGTGTAATAGTTGCCCGCGCACCGGTTTCACCGCCACCGGCTCGACTCCCGCGACGGGAATCTGCCCGGACCAGCTCCCCGCGGCGAGAATCACGCGGTCGGCTGTTGATGATCCGTTGCGCGTTTCAACCGTGACCCGGCCGCCGGGCGCTGGGCCGATGGACAACACTGGCGTCTCGAGTGCGAACGTCGCACGATTACGCATCGCTCCCGCGGCAAGGGCATTGGTCAGGTCGGGTACGCCGACCAATCCGTGCATCTCGATCAGCAGCGCGCCGCGCACCCCTGCGGCGGCGAGTGGTTCGACGGCCATCACTTCATCCGCTTCGAGCCACTGTGCGCTGACCCCCTGCGCCGACAAGGCCGCCGCAGAGTCGCGCAGGCGCGTGGCGTGATCGTTCTCGAGCGCCACTTCGAGTGTGCCGTTGCGGGTGTATTGCACCGGCAGTCCGCCGGTCGCCGCGACGCGCCGCACAAACTCGTCGTAGAGATCGAGACTGCGGCGGCCAAGGGCGCGCAGCACGCCGGCGTCGTGGCCTTCAATGTAGGGTGCCAGTACGCCGGCTGAGGCCTGCGATGCGCCGGCACCAATGCGACGCGCATCGAAGACGCTGACTCGGGCGCCTGCTTCGGCAAGTTCATGGGCGCAGGCGCAGCCGATCACGCCGGCGCCGATGATGATGACTTCGGGGGATGAGGCCATCACTCAGTCGCCGGGTAGCGGGTCTGGGCCGGGCCGGAGTGGAAGCCGACAGAAGTTATTCGACTCGACGCGCAGCGGGCGGTTCGTCTTGGCGTTGTAGTTCTCGTGGCGCCGACCGTCCATCGGCCTGACCCGAGAAGGGCGTTGGAGAGAAACGACGACAGCAGCACACGCGGCGCGTGCGCCTGGACTTTGGTGGGGTTGAGCCGGCGGCCGAGTGCCAAGCGAAACACGCCCTGAACAATTGCGGCGAGAAGGCCGGCTTCACGCCCTTCAAGAGAACGCACTCGAGCCATTCGTTCTATCTCCACGTCCTATTGTCATCTGCTTGCTGCGAATAAGGGATCTCTTGATCGTAATCGGTCAGCGCCCGATGCGATATGCCATCACGACTCGAAGATCCGTTCGCAGCCCGCGACGAGCTTCTGCGGCGACGCGTGCGGCGTAGGCTGAAGAGAGCTGATCCGGGGCGACGGGCTCAAAGCCGCGGCGCTGATAGAACGGCGCGTTCCACGGGACCTCACGAAAGGTCGATAACGTAACGGCTGGGTAACCTGCGCCGCACGCCCACGCACAGACCTCAGCGAGGAGGCGCGAGCCGAGGCCGAGTCGCCCGTGAGCAGGGAGAACGTCGAGTTCGTCGAGATTGGCGTAATCCCCGACCTCGCTCGCCGACGCGAAGCCGACCACTTCACCGTCGCGCGTGACCGCTACCCACAGCCGACCCGCCTGCTGTGCATCCCTCAAATCCTCTTCGGCACTGGTACGAAGTAGGAGTTCACCGGTGAGACCCGTTTCGGTGAAATGATTTTGAAAGAGGGTACTCGCCTCACGCTCGACTTCTGCCAGGCTGCCGATGTCCTCGGGCGCTCCAAGTCGAATCCGATACTCGGGGGAGGACGAGCCCCTGAATGTCGCGGCGGAATCGATCACGGCCGTACCAAAAGCGCCGTCAAGCGCAGGCCGCTGTGCAAAGACGCCCAAGCCAGCGCCAATGTGTCGCAAACAACCCGACACTAATCAATATGATGAGACCATTCGTCACGATCGACCGCCAGATGCGAGCCTCGATGTTTTGAACTCGATCTGTTTTTGCGGCCTCGTACATTCGCCGAAGCTCTTCGTCGCCAGGAACATATCGGGCCGCGCTCGTCTGCGGCCCGCCATCAGGCGGGTTCAATAGATCCATTTTGTAGGTCGCAAACGAGGCGAGGCTCCGAGGAGGAGAGCCGTTGGTCACGTCTATTTCATCCGGCCATATTTCTTCAGCGCCGCCATCACGCGATCACCCGGCAGCCCAAAGGCGCGAATACCGTCGGCGCCGGTCATCGTCTCGGCCGCGAGCATCGCGTTGACCACTGCTTCTTCGGTCGCGTCAATGGTCGCGCGGAAGAGCGGGTCGAGGCGTTCATTCGGCAACATGGTCAGCGCCGGCGTGCCCTCGGGCGACGCGGCCTGCGGATTCGCCGTCGAACAATGCCAGGAACAGATCGCCAGAACCATTACTCGCCCAGCTGCCCAATCGGCCGAGGCCCATGCCAACGCGACGCACGATACGTTCCAGTTGGTGCGGCAGCAGCGGGGCGTTGGTGGCGACAATCACGATGATCGACCCGCGGCCCATCGGGCTGCTGTCCGAAGCGTCGCCCGATCGCGCGCCACCGGTCGGCGGGCACGGCGGGATGAATCGCGTCCATGCACGCGACAGCGGCTGCGGCAACACCGTGCAGTAACCGAGGTCGGTGATCTCAGGCGCGACCGGCACGCCCAATACGCGCAGGTCGCCGCCGTATTTGCACTGCACCAGCACGCCGACGGTATAGCCGCCTTCTTCGACCGTCATGACACGCGACGACGTGCCGATGCCGCCCTTGAATCCGTTGCAACCCATGCCGGTGCCGCCGCCGACGCCACCTTCCTGGACGCGTCCGGGCCGCGCCTGGTCGAGAGCCTGCGCGACGTGCACCGGCTTGACGTGTTCACCATTGGCATCATTGAGGACATCAAACGTCTCGGCGACGACCGGATAGGTAAACAGAAACTCCCGGCCGTTCTTGATTTGCCACTGCACCGCTGCATCGCGAACCGTGCCGACACTGTGTGTTCCGGTGAGCAGAATCGGCCCTTCGAGAAAACCCGATTCCTTGATCCAGTTGGTGCCGGTCATGTCGCCGTTGCCATTGAGGTTGAACGTCGCGGCGAACACCGGATCCCAATTGCCGCGCGGCCGCGGCAGAATCGCGGTCACCCCGGTGCGAACCGGCCCCTGACCTGGAACTATCGCGCCGTCGCCCTGAATCAACGTCACATGGCCGACCGCGATGCCACTGACATCAGTGATCGCGTTGAGCGGCCCGGTTGCGCCGGGGAAAGGAATGCCGAGGTCGCGGCCTCGCGGCCGATTCTGGGCGGCCAGTGAAGCCGCGGTCAGAAAAGCAACGGCCACACCGACTGCCAAAAACCTTGTGCGTTTCATCAATGATTCCTCGGACCGCGACAGTATAGCCCCCAGCTCAACCGCGCATGAGTGACCGCTCTTTGCTACGATGCCCTCTGCCCCGGTTACTCACTATGCATATGCGCACGCGATTACTTAGTCACGCACGGGCGGCCGCTGCGATCACATTGATCGCCGTGCTCGTCTTCGAACCGACGCTGTTGACGGCGCAGGCGCTAGAAAAGGCGCCGCCGCCGCTGACGCTCGAATTTGCCAGCGAGACATCGGCGACCGGCGTCGTCTTACCCGCGGGTGGCAAGGCGCTGCTGCATGTCGTGCCGGGCAGCGGCGTACGGATGACCGGGTCATCAATGCCGATGAGTCCAACGGCAAAGGAGATCCGGTTCGAAGTCAAAAAGCCGACCGGCGCGCCGGTCAAGCTGGCTGCCACGCTCGATCCCACCAACAAGTTCTCGACGCTGTTCAAGGACACGGCGGCGACCGGTAGCTATACCGTCACCGCGTCGAGCGCGGACGGTTCGGTCACCGCGACCGGGACTTTCGTGGTGGCGACCGCCGAGGACATCGGCGACTTGGTCGACGCGCTGATCGATGCCCTGGAAGAAGCTAACGCCGAAGCGGCCAAGGCGGCCGAAGCCGCGCAAGCCGCGATCGCCGGCAAAGGCAGCTTTGACGGCGATGCCAAGGTCAAGCAGGCCATGACCGAGGTCGCGGCCGCGATCAAGGCGTTCCCGGCCGAACTCAGTAAGGCGCGGGCCGGCCTTAGCCAATTGAGCGGTGTCGCCAAGAAATATCCCGGCGGCGTCAAGCACCTGGCGCCAATCATCGACGAATTGAATCACGGCATCCAGGTCGCCACCCAGGCCGGCGACGGCATGCGCAAAGCGACGGCGGAACTATCCAGGAACTCGGGTCTGTGCGATCGGATCGATGCCGTCGCCGAAGTCCTCGGCGCGATGTCGCTCTATTTCGATCTGTGCGGCCGCCTGTTCGCCAAGGTGGTGCAGTTGGCGACGGACAAATATCTACCGGACAAGATCTACAACGACGCGATCCCCATCGACAAGCGCAACGCGGTCGAGAAGTTCAATCTTGGCGAATCGATGAAGGCGGTTGGCTCGGCGTTGAGCGGCGCGAAAGAAGGCGGCGCAGCCGGGGCGAGTGGCGGCTTGATCGAATTCGTCAAGAAGCCGCAGAACCTGTTGCTCGACACCGCGCAACTCCTCACCGGGCTCGCGTTCGACAAGCTGTGCGAGCGGATTCAGGGGCCGGTCACCGGCACATTCCGCGTCGATGCGACGATCAACAAATCCAAGTTCTGGGGCTACCAGAACGCGATCAACGGCAAGTTGATGCTGCGTTACCAGAAAAGTCAGGTCAAGCCCGGGATGGCGGTGGAGGTCACCGGCGAGATCGAGGGCAACGGCGATATCCAGGCCTACGAAAACCTCATGGCGTTCAATCCGTTCAACGAAAAGTTCGTGGTCTTTCGTCACCTGTTTCAGCCGCCGGGCATGGGCGCGGCCGGACAGGCCGCGACCGACCCGCTCGGCAAAATCGCACGGTATGCCACGCCGGCCTACTTCCGCATCCCGGTCAAGGGCAAACTCCAGGGCGACAACCTGGAGATCACGATTGGTGACACGGCGATGGTCGACTTCAGTTCACAGATCAAAGGCCGCGCCTACTACCTGATGATCGCGCCGCCGGTGCTGCCGTACCTGTTGGCCAGCGACATCCCGATTGAGAAAGCGCAATTCGTCATCTCGCGAGGTCTGCGCACCACCGCCACGATGCCGCTGACATCAACCACCAAGGGCAAACAGGTCTTCAAGATCGGCGACCAGACGTTCACCCGTAAAGAAGTGGTCTCGAACGGAGAAGTGACGGTGACGTGGAACCTGCGGGTGAAAGCCTGCAATCCTGAATGTCCTTAAGACGAAAGACGAAAGACGAAAGAAAAAAGATTTCGTCTTTGTCTTTTCGTCCTTCTCTTTAGAACGACAACGACGCCCCGATTTCCATTCGCCGAGGCGGCGCGGCTGAGGTCGCCCTGCCGAAGTACGGCGACTGCAGGTTCCCGATGAACCCGTTGAAGTTGGTCGTGTTGAACAGGTTGAACACCTGCGCATAGATATCGAGGCGGAACCGGGTGTTCGCGCCTTCCATCATCACGATTCTCTCCGGGCCACCGCCGCCGTCGCCCGCGCCACCGGGGCCGCGCTGCGCGCTGACCCCACCACCTTGCGGAGGAGGTGGGGGCGGCATTCCCATCATCCCGGGACCTCCTCCAAGCAACCCGCCCATGCTGATCGCGCGATTGACGCGCAGGTTGACGTTCCACTGCGATGCACCGCGCAGGCTGTTCCGCTCCACACCGGCCGGGCGATCGTTGAACACCGTGTCGCCGTTGTCGTCGCTGCCGGTGGTCAACGTGTAGGGCGGTGCCGACGAGAACTGCGCCTGCACGCTGGCCCGAATGCCGTAGGCCAGTGGGGTGTTGGCGAGCAGAAACAACCGGTGACGAATGTCCTGCGCCGACGGACCCCAGTCGGCGTCCGGGTCGTTGCTGTTGCCCGGCAATGACAACGCCGAGTCGGCGTGATTGCGCGCGGACGCGTACTGGTAGGTGATATTGCCCATTGTCCGTCGCGCCGGCATCCGTAGCAACATGCCGACGCTAATGCGGTCCGAGGCGCGTTGCCCGGTCGACCCGATCTCGGTGATATTGCCAGCCGACAGGTTGGGCCGCACGCCGTTGAACGGCGCGTTCACGTTGACCGAGCGCAGCACGTCGTGCGCGCGCGTCAGCATGTAATCGGAACGGAAATTACCCCACTGACCGAACGGCCGCTCATAGCCGATCGACGCCTGGTGGATGGTCGGTTGGGTCAACTGCGGGCCGAGCTGAATGCGGCTCGCCGCCAGCGCAATACCGGCATCGGTGCCGACATCCGGATACGCCGGGTTGATGATGACCTGGTCGATCTGATGCGTGCCGTCGACGCGGATGGTCTGTTCATAGATATTCGCATCGAGCCAGTCGTAGAACATGCCATAACCGCCGCGGACGTTGCCCTTACGCAACGCCCAGGTAAATGCCGCGCGCGGGGCTAAATTCCATTTGTCGTCGACGTTGGTCTGCACTTCCTGACGGACGCCGAGACTGACATTGACGTTCTTACTCAGTCGGAAATCATCCTGGATGTACCAGCCCGCTTCGTACTGCGTGTAGGTCACTTCGGGGTCGCCGACGCGACGCGAATACGTCCGCGGGCGACCGGCGCGGAAGTCGTCGAGAGTCGCGAACGTGAATGTGCCGTTGGCGTTACTTTGTTGCGTGCTGTCCCACCAGCCACCGTCGACCTGCACGCCGGCCCGCACCATGTGCTTGGCAATCGTGAAGTCGAAGTTCTGCGCGACCGTGAACTGACGGCCTTGGCGAAGCCCGGTCTGACCGGCGCCGCCAGAAGTGAAGTTATCGAGCACCCGCAAGGTCGGCAGCGTCGAGGCGGACATCGATTCATTGCGCGACTGCGTCACTTCAAATCGCAGTTCGCTGAACACCCTTTTGCCAATCGTGCGCGTGTTGCGGATGCGCAACGCGTCGGTGACCGTGTCGCTGTCGTAGGCGCGCTCGCTCAAGTCGAAATCGCCGACACCCAAATTTCGACGCGTGTTCTCGCGGCGCGAATACTCCGCACGGATCTGTCCGGACGCGCCGATCCCCTGTTCGAGGCGGACCGACGCATTCATGCCTTCCACCGGACGCCGCACCTGATCGTGAATCTCACCGTTGACCGTGCGCGCGACAATGGTCTGCGCGTCGTAGGAGATGTTGCCGTCGACTGATACCGACAGGCCAGTCTTGCCCTTGGCGAGCGGTCCCTGAAAATTGAACATGAACCGCTTTTGCTGCTCGGGCCCGCGCGCGGTGGCAAACGCGTTGGTCGCGTTGAGCGACTCATCGCGGAAGCCGAAGTTCATCATCCCGCGCCAATTACCCATGCCCGGTTTGGTGATCACCTCGATGCGCACCATCCCGGCTTCGTGATACTCGGCCGAATAGGAGTTGGTGTTGAAGCGAACCTGCTGGATTTGATCTTTCGGCGGCAGCCGCCCGCCGCGAAACCCGTCGATGAAGATCTGCGCGCCGGGGCCCGCCATCTGGCGCAGCTGTTCGGCCATTTCATCCGGGTCGTCGGACAGCCCGTCGATATCTTGTTGGTTGAGCGTCGTCGAAAAACCGTTATCCCGGCGCGACTCTGCCGATTGCTCGTTGACCAGCACGTCCTCGTGAATGGCGACGGTCAATGTCGCCATCGCCGCGTTGTTGCCCCTCCTGACGTTGAGCGGCACGGTGTAGCCCTGAAACCCCTCGGCCTCGACGCGGACCTGGACGGTGCCGGGGAGCAGGTTGGTGAATGCTGCGACACCGTTCTGGTCGACCAGGACCTGCGTCTCGGCGCCCTTGGCGTCGACGACCGACACGACGGCGTGGATCAACGCCGCCTCGGTTTCGTCGCGCACCGTGACGCGCAACGTCGACGTCCCTTGCGCCGCCGCCGAGAGCGGCACGCACAGCGATGCGAGAACAACCAGTGCACAGAACCAGCGCGGGGTCGCAGTTGTCATGGCGTTACTTTTTTTCGAACAGATCGGCCTTGACGTTCGGATTGACTTTGACTTTCTCGATCGTCCACTCCTCGATGGTCTTGCCCTCGACGGATTGCGTCAGCCGATGCGGCAGCAGCACGCCGTCGACCTTCTTGAAGTCGCCAAGGTAGAGCGTCACAGCGCTCGGCACCGGCGGAGGCATTTGCTCGCGGCGACGGGCCACTTCTTCCGGGGTTGGTCTCTGACCGCCGCCCGCTCCACCGCCAAGCGGTGGGCCATCGGGACGACCGGCGCCGGGCGCCCCGCCGCCGCCCGGACCGCCGCGACGACCCCCCGGCCCGCCTGGCCCACCGGGGCCGCCCATCATGTTGATGCGTGGCCGCACCTCGGTGTACTGCAGCATCAACGGCATGTGCGTCGATTGGTCGACGAAGATGCGCGTGCTCTGCCCGGCTTCGTTTTTAATTTCGAGGACATCAGCCTTGCCTTCTGGTGCTTCGGCCACGGCCACGAACGTCGGCTGCAGGTTGTGGCCGCCCAGGAAGGCGAGCGCGTAGCGATTGAATTCATTGCGGAGGCGACGCACGCGCGCCTGCTCGAGCTGTTCGGGATTGAGTTCAGCACTGCCTGGCCCGCGCATCACGATTTGCATCCCGCCACCCATGCCGCCGCGATTCTGCATGTCTTCCCAAGCCTTATCGCCGGCCAGCACCGAGGTGCGCTCCATCGACATGCCGGCCATCATTTCGACGTCCTCACTGCGATGCATGCGGTCGGGAGCCTGCAGCGTGAGCACCAGGGTGCCGGTCATTTGCCGCTGCCCCATCTCGCGCGCGAACGGACCTTCGAGCGCCAGGGCCTTGACTTGCGTCAGCTTGTCGCCGCCCAGTGCGTCGCGCATTTGCTTCATGATGTCGACCGCCTTGTCCTGAGCCGCGACGGGTACGGTCAGCGCCACGAGTGCAGTCGCGCAGAGTAGATGTTTCATGTGTGAGGTCCTCATCACCTAACAATACGCAGGTTCCGGCGCTCCAGACGTTAAGCCTCCGCAAAGAGGTTGTTAAGGATGTAAAAAGCGAATTTCCTGCGATTTTCAGGCGATTTTCGCGTGCTAGACTGCCCCTCAGTGACGCGCTTTCGTCCCAGAATTTCCGGTGTTACCGTGCTTGCCGCGGCGGTCCTGGTGCTGCTGCCGGCACTGGCCTGGTTGCAGTACTCGTGGCTCGATCAGATCGCCGATGCGGATCGCGAACGGCGTGAGCGCACGTTGCAGACGGCGGCCTCGCAACTCGCGCAGGATTTTGACGGCGAACTGGGCAAAGCAGTCTTGGGCCTGCAGATCGAACCGGCCATCGTCGAGGAACAAAACTGGGCGGGCTACGCCGAGCGCTACCAGTTGTGGGCTGACGCGGCACTCACCCCTGAGGTAGTCAAGTCGATTTACTTCGTGGACGGCACCACTGCCCGGTCAGACGGTCACGAGCCGCGTCTGCGGGTCTGGAACCCCGGCGCGCAGACCTTCGATCAGACGCCGTGGCCGGAAGAACTGGCGTCGATCCGCACGCGATTCCTGCACGACTCGCGAGTCACCCTCGACATGCAGATCGCACGGCCGTGGCGACCCGGGGAGCGTGACGAGCGGCGCGAGCGCGGTGCTCAGCGGGTGATTCTTCCGCCGACGCCGGGCGGCGACGAACAGTCGATCATCATGCCGGTGATGCGGATCAGTGCACCGCTCGCCGGTGACCTGCCGCAGGGTCCTCCCGACGTCAGGATGTTGGGATTCACGATCATCCGCCTCAACCTCGCGGCACTCGGCGCCGACGTCTTGCCGGTCCTGGTTCGTCGTCATCTATTCAATGACGGCTCGCCGAGCGACTATCTTGTCGCCGTCGTTGGCCGAGAGAATCCGAACCGGGTGATTTTTGAATCAGAGCCAGGCGCGGCGACGCTCGCCACAGATAGCCCGGATGCGACGATGCCGTTGCTTGGCGCGCGGATGGGTCCGTTCATGTTGATGGGCCGTGACGGCCGGCGCGGGCCGCGCGTCGAGATCAATCGCGGCGGCCGTGCCGACGCCGTGCGCACACCGCCGTCGCCGGCACCACGGCCACCAGAAGATACCAACGTCGTGGTCAGCGTGATCGAATCGCGCCGTAACGAACGCGGTCCGTTGCCGAGCCGACTTGGTGGCGGTCCGGAAGGGCATTGGCGGCTGGTAGCGAAGCATCGTGCGGGTTCGCTGGAAGCCGCGGTCGTCGCGGCACGCACGCGCAACTTTGCGTTGAGTTCGGGCATCCTGCTGCTGCTGGCGACCGCGATCGGGTTGATCGTGGTGTCGGCGCGTCGTGCCGACCGGCTGGCGCGGCAGCAGCTGGAATTTGTCGCAGCCGTCTCGCACGAGTTGCGCACACCGGTGTCGGTGATCGGCGCGGCAGCCGGCAACCTGGCCGACGGCGTGGTCGAAGAACCGGGCCGAGTCAAGAAATACGGCGCGACGATCCAGACAGAGGCACGCCGATTGGCTGAAACCGTGGAGCGGGTGCTGCAGTTGGCGGGGATCGCGGCAGGGCGGGCCGCCGCCTCGCCGGATCTGGTTGCCGGCCACACGCTGATTCTCGAAGCGCTCAGTGCGGTGCGTCATGAGATCGAATCGGCCGGAGTCACCGTCGAACGACGCCTGCCGGATGTCCTGCCGTCGGTGCGCGGCGATGCGGTGGCGCTGCGTTCCGCGGTGCAGAACCTGATTGGCAACGCCGTCAAGTACGGGGGCGAGAGCCGCTGGGTCGGGATCTCTGCCGAAGCGACCGGACGCCGGCTACGGATTAGGGTCGAGGACCGCGGCATCGGCATCACCGCTGAGGATCGCAAACAGATGTTCGAGCCGTTTTATCGCGGGCGCGAGGCGGTCGCCCGGCAGATTCAGGGCAGTGGTCTCGGGCTCCACCTCGTCCGGCGCATCGTCGAAGCCCATGGCGGCGGCGTCACGGTGCAGAGTGAGCCGGGCAAGGGCACGACCTTTACGATCGAGCTCCCCATCGCACCCGACGCCACGGTGCCACTGGAAAGTTCTAGTGCCTTCAGCGCGCGTCCTTCTCGTTGAAGACGAGCCGGGGTTGCAGCTGGCGCTGAGCGATCGGCTGGCGTCAGAAGGCTACCGCGTCGAAACGGCAGGCGACGGCGACACCGCGGTGCGACGGGCAGTTGCGGAACCATTCGACCTGATCATTCTCGACGTGATGCTGCCGGGGCGCGATGGCTTTGACGTCGCGCGGACGGTGCGCCAGCAGGGCGTGCAGACCCCCATCCTGATGCTGACCGCGCGCAGCCAGGTCGTCGATCGCGTCGTCGGGTTGAAGCTCGGCGCCGACGACTATTTGACCAAGCCCTTTGAAATGATCGAGTTGATGGCGCGGCTCGAGGCACTGCTGCGGCGGGCGCCGACGACCAGCGGCGCGTCGGTCGACCGCTACCAGTTTGGCGATGTGGTGGTGGACGCGCGGAAGGCCGAAGTGACGCGCGGCGGTGCGGCGCTGGATTTATCGGCGAAGGAATTTCATTTGCTGCGCTACTTCATCGAGCATCGCGGCGCGACGATCTCGCGCGAGGAGCTGCTCCAGGAAGTGTGGGGCTACCACTCGATGCCTTCGACCCGGACGGTGGACGTGCACGTCGCCTGGCTGCGCCAGAAGCTCGAGCCCAACCCCAAGATGCCGCAATACATCCTCACGGCGCACGGATTGGGCTACAAGTTCGTCGGGTAGCGCCTCGGCCAGGACCCGAAGCGGTCCTAGCAACCGATTGATCGACATAGACGACGGTAGTAGAGTCCCCCCAACACTCGTCGCGCGTTACGTCCCGGGAATCTTCCGTGCGTTCACCAAGGGAGGACAGGAATGGGTCGCAGCCTCGTCAGGTTCGTTCTCGCCGCCGTCGTTTCCCTCGCTCCACTCCACGCGTTTGCGCAAACCGGTGACGGCAGTCTGAGAGGCTACGTCCGCGACGATCAGGGCGCCGTTCTCCCTGGCGTCTCGGTCAGTGCGCGCAGTCCGGCGCTGCTGGCTCCGGTTTCCGCGGTCAGTGACAGTGGTGGCTATTACCGCCTGCTCAATCTGCCACCGGGCACTTACGCCATGAGCGCGGAGCTCTCGGGCTTCGCCGGGTGGCGGCGTGAAGGCATCGTCATGCGCGCCGGCACCACCTTCAGCGTCGATGTCCAGATGAAGATTGGGACGCTGGCGGAAACGGTGACGGTGACTGGCGACTCACCGATGATTGAAACCGGCCGCCCGACCAGCGTCCTGAACATCGACGGCGACCTGGTGCGCGCCGCCCCGATCACCTCTCGCCGGCTGTTCACTGACGCGCTCGATCTGGCACCAGGCGTCGGGTCGCGCAACGTCGATGACGGCGTCGGCCGTCGCGCCTACTACTTCCGAGGCTCACATATCTATGCGCACGCCTTTCAGCTCGAGGGCGCCCCGGCGTCGGCCTATATCGACTCAGCGGCACACTCGATGGGCATGGGCGGGGACACCGTGCAGGATGTCGAGATCAAACTGGGCGGTGCCGACGCGTCGACCCCGCTCAGCACTGGCGTCGTCATGAACGTCGTCACGCCCCGCGGCCAGAATGAATTCAAGGGCTCGGCCGCCTTCTCCTTTCAGCCGCTGGCATGGAACGGCGACAACACCAAAGGTGGCGCGGCGCCGGGCGGGCTACCGACGTTCCAGGAAGTCAATCAATGGGACGCCTCGCTGGGCGGCCGCCTGCTGCGCGATCGGGTGTGGTTCTTCGGCACCTATCGCTACGCCGACCTGGTCAACGGGATCAGCCGGACGAATCAGGACCTCGCCCTGCTCAGAGCGTTCCGGCCCGACTTCGAACCTTTCGACAACGCGTCGGTGAGTAAGCAGCCGTTCGTCAAAGTCACGACCCAGTTCGGCAAGCATGAGTTGTCGGGGTTCTGGCAGAACGACCGCAATCGCTTCTCGAGCGACCGTGAACGCGATACTCATCAGATCACTCCGCGCAGCGCCGGCGGGTCGCTCTACCAAGCCAAATTGAATTCCGTGTGGGGGACACGGCTGCAAACCTCAATTGCCGCTTCCTACAACAACAAAGGCGGCGCCGAGGAGGACACCTACAGGAACTACCCTGGCTTCGGGCCGTCGATCAATGTCCACCGCAGTATCAGCATCTCCGGCGGCGTGCCCACCGGCAGCGGCGTCCTGGTGACGATGAATAACGCGGAGACGCTGACCATTGCACCGTCGATGATGATGATGTTCCGCGGCGATCTGACCTACTACCAGGAGAATTTTGGCGGATCGCACGAGTTCAAGACCGGGATCTGGGCCGCGCCGCGGCTCGAGCGCGACGTGCTGAGCCGCGCGCTCAACGACGGATTCACGCTCGAGCGTGTCGTCCAGCGAGACCCCAATAACCCCGCCGCCGGGACACGACCGTACTTCCGCCGCTTCCAGTCGCCGATCGAAGTCGATACGACCGCGGCCCGCGATCGCGACATCGCGGTGTATGTGCAGGACACCTGGAAACCGCAGCCGCGTCTGACCATCAATCTCGGAATCCGCGCCGACTTCGTGCGCCGGTTCGACGACATTTTCGGCGTCGAACGGATGAACAGCACCAACATCGGACCGCGCATCGGCGGGGCGTTTCTGCTGACCAGTGATGCGCGCAACGTCCTGCGGGCGTTCTTCGGGCGCGTCCACGAGCAGGTCAACGGCCGCGACCCGATCACCACGTTCGGGCCGACATCGCGGCGATTCCAGCGCGATCTCTTCGACACCGATGGCGACGGGATTTTTGAAATCGAGCAGATCACACCGGCGGCAACAGTCGCGATCAATCGCCTCGCCTTCGATCCCGAGCTCCATCAGCCGTTCGTCGATGAGTATGCCGTTGGTTATGCACGACAGTTCCGCGGTCAGATGAGTCTCGATCTGTCGTTCAACCGCCGCTACTTCAAAGACCCGTACGCCGAGATCGACATCAACGGCATCTATCCCGACGCTCCCAATCAACCGTTCCGAGGCTTCGGCCGCGTCGATCCCAACCAGGGCCTGATCATGCAGCAGACCAACGCCAGTTGGAGCAAAGTGGTCGTCACCAACATGGAAGCGGTGTTGGCCAAGAATCTGTCGCACAACTTCCAGGTCGTGGGCACGTTCACGCGGCAATGGCAGCACCTCGAAGGCACGTGGAATCCGACCGACCCGGCGCGCTTCATTCAACCCGATGCCTTTGCCAATAACCGCGATCTGTCACGGCATCTGTTCGGCAACGGCGACGATAACAGCCTCGACGGCTTCGGCGCCGAATCGGGCGTGGCCTATCGGCCGTATTCGGTGCGCCTGGCGGGTCAGTACTTCGCGCCGTGGGACATCCGGGTGGCGGCCAGTTACGTGATTCAGGCCGGAGGCTACCTCGGGCCAGTGGTCGTCCAGAATGCGACCGGCGATCCGATCTTTGGACCGGGACGCGTGCCGCTCGCCAACGGCACCACGCAACCCAACCCGCTCGCCACATCCTGGCGCTTCGCCTACGACACGCGTAGCGACGGACAGGTGCGCAACGAGACGACGCGCTACTTGCAGCTCAATCTCGGCCGTTCGCTCAAATTCGGTCGGCGCAGCCTGGAAGTTGGCTTCGGGATCTTCAACGTCTTCAACACCGGCGCACACACCCAGTGGAACACCGGCGCCAACCGGTTGAACAACTCGCTCTATCTGTCGCGATTCAATCGCCATCCGCCACGTGCGTTCCAGGTGACCTTGGGGTTCAAGTTCTAGACAGGACCCTTGGAGTGGGACCCTTGGGGTGAGACCCTTCGGGTGGGGGGGCGGTGCCTTTGGGCACCGCCGATTCCCAGGTTACCCGACGTGCCCCTACAATTCATTGGTGAAATCACTGTGTGTCTTTTGTGGGTCGAACGCGGGGCTCAATCCGGCGTTTGCTGAATCGGCGCGTGCGTTTGGCCGTGAGCTGGCGCGCCGTGACATCGGCGTCGTCTACGGCGGTGGCAATGTCGGATTGATGGGTGTCGTCGCCGACGCGGTTCTCGAAGCCGGCGGGCGGGTCACCGGCGTCATTCCTCATGGCCTCGTCGTCCGCGAACTGGCGCATCAGCAACTCACCAAGCTACACGTCGTCGACTCGATGCATGAGCGGAAGGCGCTGATGGCGTCGCTGGCCGACGGCTTCGTCGCTCTGCCTGGCGGCATTGGCACACTGGAAGAGTTCTGTGAGGTGGTGACCTGGACACAGCTCGGTATTCACGCCAAGCCGTGCGGGCTGCTCAATGTCGCCGGTTTCTACGATGCGTTCCTGGCCTTCTTCGAGCACGCCCTCAGCGAAGGCTTCGTGCGACACAACCACCATCAGGTGGTCGTCGCCGACACCGATCCGGCCGGTCTGATCGACCGTGTCGTCGCCTGGAGGCCGCCGGCGGTGATCCAGTGGTTACGCCCCGGCCAGCAATAACGGACCCTTCGGGTGGGACCCCTTCGCGGTGAGACCCTTGCGGGTGGGACCGCGGGGCGGGCACCCGGATGAAATGCTGTTTTACGCAGGATTGCAATCTGGTTGATCGACGTCACCGTGCCTCCCGATGTGAGCGAGGCCATTGCCGGTGATCTCTTGGAGGAATTCATGACGATTACCCTGCCCACGCGGGGTCTGGTCTTCGCGCAGGCGTGGTTCGTGTGGCAAGTCGTGCGCTCGGCGACCCCACTGCTCTACCGGTCATGGCAACCCGCGTCGACTGACCCGCGCATTGATGGCGATGATCGCGGCAGGATTGACCATGACCTCGCCGGTCGCGGCGCTACTCTCGCTGCGTTTGTTTGTCCTGCAGCAGGTGCCGCTCAAGACCACCGAGGAATTGTCGGTCGCCTTTGGCGCGATGCTGACCGCTGTGGTATTTGCCACGGCGATGGGGAGCGTCGTTATTGCAATTCGAATACTGCGAAAGAGTCCGCTCCACAATCCCTAACCCACCCGAAGGGTCCCCCTACCGCGCAGCGGTCCCACCCGAAGGGTCCGACAGGAGTTCCACCGGGGCGACACAGTCCGCCGCAGCATCGACGCGAAGCGGCAGCCACTGGTTCAGGGTCGCGCCCGCTGTCCCAATAAACATTACCGGTGACAGGGCCAAGGGATTGAACGTGCCGACGCTCGCCTCTGGCCGTGCGGCCAGTGACTGTCGGAATTGGTCAAAGGCCGGAGACTCGAACACCAGAAAATAGAGTTGCCTGGTCACGCCGGGGTCACTGATTCGTCGGTAGCCTAAGCAACGCGGCATAAAGGTCGCCGACTCGAGCTGCGCGGCGCGGGCGGCCGCCAGTATCGTCGCAGTGGTCAATTGCCCGTCGAAGCCGCTCTCCAGTTCGCTGCGCAGCAGTAGTGGAACCGTCGGCATCGTCGGGGCAACCAGCGACTCCATCCCTCGTGAAAACACCTGCCGGAACAATGCTGCGGCTAATTGCTGCGGCGGCTTGAGCACCAGCACCGGTGCCGCGAGGACGTCCGCCGACTCGATCGACAGCTGCCAGTTGTTCAGGTGGGCGCGGTCGACGGTGTAGGCCGCCTCGCGAGCGTCATCCGCCGAACGCACGAAGAGGAATCCCACTCCGACCAGGGCCACGGCGACGACGCCAAATTTCATGAACTGCTTCAGACCTCTATCCCTCCCGCGTCAATTATCCCCTTCCCACCCGAAGGGAGTCGTCGGTCGTCGGTCGTCGGTGGTCAGTGGCCGTGGCATCACAATCAGATAGACCAGTGCGCTGAGGGTAAAGGTAACAAACCACGCGTAGGTATAGAGCGCGTCAAAGAAATTCGGACTCGCCACTTGGCCGCCAGGCGTCGTCGCCGCCCTGATGAAGCCGGGCACGACCGGCAGGATGGCGAGGACCAGCGCGAACATGGCTCGGCGGTTGACCCCGTTGCTGTAGCTGTACCGACCGTTGACGGCGAACAGGTCCGGCAGCGACAGGGTGCGGCGGCGCAGGATCCAGTAGTCAGCGATCAGGATGCCGCCAATCGCCCCCATCAGGCTCGAGTAGCCGATCAGCCACGTGAAAATGTAGGCGCCGGCGTCGGCGTACAACTTCCACGGCATCATCAAGATCCCGATCACCGCGGTGATCAGGCCGCCGGTGACGTAGGTAATGCGTTTGGGCGCCAGGCTTGAAAAGTCGTTGGCCGGCGACACAACGTTGGCGGCCATATTCGTCGTCAGCTGCGCCGCCAGCACAATCAACGCAGACACGATAATCACCCTTGGCGTCCCAATGCGCGCAATCAACCGCACCGGATCCCAGATGGCTTCGCCGAAGACCACGATCGTCGCGCTGGTTACCGCCACACCAATAAACGCAAACGCCGTCATCGTCGTCGGCAAACCGAACGCCTGGCCGAGCACTTGCGAGCGTTGACTCTGGGCGTAGCGGGTGAAGTCCGGAATATTGAGGCTCAGGGTCGCCCAATAGCCGACGTTGGCGGTGAGAGCGGCCGGAAACAGCGTCCAGAACGGCGTTGGCGATCGTTGCAGACGGGTCGACTCGCCGAGGATGCGAGTCAGGCCGCCGCCCGCGTCGATCGCCCACCACAGCAACGCGATGCCGCCGCCGAGCAGGAGCGGCGCCGTCCAACTCTCCAGCATCTTGATGCCTTCGAGACCGCGCAGAATGATCGCCACCTGAATCAGCCAGAAAACGCTGAAGGCGATCCAGATGTTGCCGGGCAGTGCGGCCCATCCACCCCACGCGGCACTCATTAACTCGTGGAGCGCGAGCCCGCCGATCCACGTCTGAATGCCAAACCAGCCGCAGGCGACGATTGCCCGTAGGATCGCCGGCACGTTGGCGCCGCGCACGCCAAACGCGGCGCGGCACAGCACCGGGAACGACACGCCATACTTGGTGCCGGCATGTGCGTTGAGCACCATCGGAATCAGCACGATGGTGTTGCCGAGCAGGATGGTGATCATCGCCTGCCACCACGTCATGCCTTGCTGCATGATGCCCGAGGCGAGTGTGTACGTCGTGATCACCACGCTCATGCCAATCCAGAGCGCGGCAATGTTGTAAGTGGTCCACGTGCGCTGCGCCAACGTGGTCGGCGCGAGATCGTGATTCCACAGCGGGCTGTGCGACAGGTCGAGATCGAGGGAGACGATGTCCTCGGACCGGTGAGCTTGGCCGCGATCGCCGCGGATCATCGAGCGGCTTCTGAAGACGCCGCGTAACCCTCCGCATCGTGGCCGCCGTGATATTCCTTGCTCGACGGCCGGCGGATCTTCGAATGCGTCACGACCCGATCGCGGCGTGCCCCGCGAAAGTCTTCGAGGGTGTGCCAGCCCTTGTCGGCGTGCCGATCAAGAAACTGCTCCATGCCGCCGGTCAGCTCTTTGATGATGTTCGGACCGATCGCATGGTCGAGCATCGCGGCGGTGCAGACCTGCACGGTTCCGCAACCCAGCAGAAAGTAATTCAGCGCATGCGCGAAGGTGGCAATGCCGCCGATCCCCGAGAACGATCCGTCGGGGAACGCCTGCGTCATTTGCGCCATCTTGGCCAGCGACTGCGGAATAATCGCGGGCCCACCCAATCCGCCGCTCGACACGTAGCCGTCGACATTCATTTCGAATTCCAGCGAGTCCGGATCGATCAGCGGGATTGACGGAAACGTGTTGGAGGACACGATCGCGTCGGCGCCACCGAGAAATGCGCCGCGCGCTTCAATGACGATGTCGGTTGTCGATGGCGTGAGCTTGGCCCACACCGGGACCTTGGCGACCTCTTTCACGACCTCGGTCACGATCGAGATCTGTTCCTGATCCTTGCCGATGTTCGAGCCCATGTCCTTGCGGTCCATGTGCGGGCAGGACAAGTTCAGCTCGAACGCGTCGGCGCCTTCGTCCTGGCAGGCCTTGGCCAGGGTCTGCCAATGTTCGAGTTCACGATCGCTGCCGGAGCCGGCCATGATCGACGCCACGAGAATGCGGTTGGGATGCGCCTTTTTGATCCGGGCGATTCGCGGGACCCACCAGTCGAGCGGCTTGTCGGAAATCAGTTCCCAGTTCCACGACGAGTGGAGGGCCGTGCCCGGCCGCTTCTGCATCGACAGGTGCCCCTCCGGCGAGGCGCGCAGGAATTTGGTTTTCGGTCCGTCGACGTTGACGACCGGGTGCAGGCCGATGGTCTTGGTGACGACCCCGCCCCACCCTGCGTCGAACGCGCGCATGATGTTGGCGTCGGATTCGGTCGGCGGCGCCGACGAGAGCAGGAACGGATTCTCGAAGCGCAGTCCGGTGAAAGTGACCTCGAGCCGGTTAGCCATGGGGGGAATATACACGTGAAGTGCTGAGTGCTGAGTGCCTGGTGCCCGGTTACGGGCTACCGGCGACCGGCTAAGTACGTGCGGGCGAGGTCGATTGCGGCGGTGGCCGGCAGCGTAGCGGTCGAGCGCACCAAGGCGGCAAAGACGGCGGTGCGCTTCGGCGCGTCGAGATGACCGATCAACCACATCACGCGTTCGCCCTTGACCAGCGTGCTGCCGGTCTTGGCGCGGACCTGGGTCGCGGCGGGCCAGCCAATCGCGAAATCGTGGATGCCGGCGGCGTTGGAAATCTTGCCTGCCGGCATCAGCATCGCCGCAGCCACCGCGTCAACGTGAGCGCGAGAGACAGGCAGTTCGTAGCGGAACATCCGAGCGAGGAAATCCGCTTGTTCGATCGGCGAGATCACCAAGTCACCATTGATCCAGAACTGTGTCTGCTCACCGTCGTAGGTGTCGCTCCCGTAGTGCGACTTCTTCAACCAAGCGGTCATCCGCGCGCGGCCGATCAACGGCGCGACGCGTTGGTAAAACCACAGCACGGAGTTCTTCATCGCCGAGTCGAGCTGCTGATCGCGTTCCCACACCGGGAAACTCTGCTTACTGCCATCCCACTTCATCGTCGTCGCCGGGGTGATCACGCCGGTCTCGAGCGCAAACAGCGAGTGCGGCACCTTGAAGGTCGAGGCCGGCGACCGAGGTTCGCTGCAGTCAGTGGGACTGGAGACAATCGGCGCCGAACCATCAAGTGGCTGGAAAACAAAACACTCGACGGTCGTCGCGGGTTGAGCACCCTCTCGCGCAGCGATCACGGGGCTGACGTTCAACGCTGCAGAGACCATTGCACTGCAACTGGCGAGCGCAAGCAGGATCGCGCGAACCCCTGTCTTCATGCGCTCATGCTACGACAGCCGCAGTAGAATTCGGCTCGTCTGATGGAGAGCCCTATGCCTAAAGTCGCCCTTGCGTCGTTCTTGCTCGCCCTGTTAAGTTTCGCAGCCTCCTCGTCCGCGCAGACTGCGCCGTCGCCGACCGATCGGACTAAGGCGTCGGTCTTCTCCGCCGCCGATCTCGCGGCGGGTTTAGCCAAGCTCCCGACCGATCGGCCCTCATCGTCGGTGCGGGTGTTCACGCTCGCGCCCTACAACGTCAATGTCGAGCGACGCCTGGCGCGTCCACAGGGCGCGTCGTTGCACGAAACGCAGGCCGAACTCTTCTTCGTGCTCGAGGGGACCGGCACCTTGCTCACCGGTGGCGCGCTCGTGGCGCCAACGCGCACGGGCACCAATCTGGCCGGCACGGGTATCGACGGCGGGGTCAGGCAGGCGTTCAACAAGGGGGATTTTCTGTTGGTGCCCTCAGGATTGCCGCATAAGTTCGTCGATCTCCAGGCGCCGATCCAGCTGATGTCGATCTACCTGCCGAACGCCCCGCAGTAGCGGCTATGATGCCCGCCATGCCCACTCGCCGAACGTTTCTCGTCGCCGGCAGCGTCGGTGCGGCGTCGATCTGGATCCCGCGTGAGGCCAACGGCTATTCGCCGGCCGAAGTCGCTGGTCGTTTACCTGACTTACCCGCTGCATCCGCCGTACCAGCTCAACGGGCCATCTCCAAGTGGGACTTGGAGACGCCCGCCCTATGCGTCGATCTCGATAAGCTCGAATCGAATATCGCCATTGCGCAACGGACGCTGGCCCGCAACGGCGTTGCCGCGCGGCCGCATGCCAAGACCCACAAGTGCGCGGCGATCGCGAAGTTGCAACTGGCGGCCGGCGCCGTGGGCATCTGCACAGCCAAGCTGAGCGAGGCAGAAGCACTCTACGCGCAAGGCGTGGAGAAGCTCTGCATGACGACAGGCAACCCGTCGGCGGGCAAGATTCGACGCGCGATGCAACTGCGAAAGAAGAATCCCTCGTTTATTCAGGCCGTGGATTACGCGCCCAATGCGCGCGACCTGTCAGAGGCCGCGAAAGCTGCCGGCGTCGTCGCTGACGTGGTGGTCGATGTCGCCGTCGGCACGCGGAGCGGCGTTCCGCCAGGGGACGAGGCGGTGGCGCTCGCCAAGTTGGTCGACACGCTGCCCAATCTCAAGTTGCGCGGCCTGCTGTCGTATGACGGCGGCGCGCAACACATTCTTGGATTTGCGGCCCGCAAAGAACGCGCGCTCAAAGGACTCGAAGCGAACGTCAAGGTCTACGAAGCCATGAAGGCCGCGGGGCTGAGCACTGAGATATTCAGCGGCGGCGGCACTGGCACCTACAGCGTGCAACATCTCACGCCGGGCTTCACCGACGTGCAGGTCGGCAGCTACGTGTTCATGGACATGCAGTACCTCGCGATCGGCAGCGAGGACGGCAATCCTGTTTACACCGACTTCGCGCCGTCTCTCACCGTACTGGCGACGATCGTCAACAATCGCTTTCCCGGTCGTTTGACGACTGATGCCGGCGCAAAAGCGCTGACCCTGAACGTGCCGCGCGCTGGCGTCGTCGGCGAGCCGGGGATGGACTACAACGCGGGGTCTGACGAGTTCGGTGTAATCACCTTCAAAGAGGCATCGAAGGCTTACAACATCGGCGATCGGCTCGAGCTGATCGTCCCGCACTGCGACCCGGTGGTCAACCTCTACGATCAGATTTACGGGATCCGCAATGACCGGGTCGAAGTGGTCTGGCCAATCACTGCGCGGGGCAAGTCGCAGTAGCTATTCGTCTTCGGTGAAATACCAATCTTCGTGCGGTGCCCACCCATGGCACGCGTGGCACGACGTCCACTGCCATTGATGCGCACAGCCGGGGCATCGACCGCGCGTTGAAAACGTATTCCAGACCGTGCCGCATCCCCCGAAGAAAGGCTCTGGCGTCCCGAGACTTTCGCACGCCCAGACGTCGGAGCGCTTCGGCCGCCAGTGGCAGAGCGGACAGCGAATACCGCTGAAGACATCACTCTTTTCTATTTCTGTCAGGTCGTCCGCAGCAATGAACGGGACGCCGCTTTTCTTCAGGAGATGTAGCACCTGGCTCACTGTGCGAAGGCTAGAACCGCGGGGGCGTGGAACATGGACACTGTGCGGTTACGCGAAATGATGCTCGGTAATGACGGTCTGAAAGCTCTCGCCATTGATGTCGAGATACAGCTGTCGTTCGGTGACCGAGACGGCAATCCCGGCGCGACGGTCAAGGCGTGAGGCCACGTCTTCAACGAACCCACGGCCAAACTCGAAGACCGGAATCTCCGCGGCACGGTGAATCTTCTTGCCGTTGAGTTCAGCGAGCACTCTGCTGACGTCGCGGTGGGTATAGATCGCCATGCGGTCGGCGCGTTTACT
Organism: Vicinamibacterales bacterium; assembly: GCA_035575715.1. Classification (GTDB taxonomy): domain Bacteria; phylum Acidobacteriota; class Vicinamibacteria; order Vicinamibacterales; family UBA2999; genus JACCSI01. The sequence goes on from DATLXN010000006.1 coordinate 356,526, forward strand.
GGCCCGGTGAATACGATCGGCATCGGGCAATCCGACTTCGATCCACGTCCGCAGGCGCCCGGTCAGATCGCGGACCAGTACTGCGGGGTCGTCGCCCGCGGCGACGCCTTCGGTAAAAGCAATGCCTTCGGTGTACTCCAGGCAGTAGGCCAACAGCCGCGTCAGCATGTAATCGGCCGTTTCCGATGGCTGTCGCGCCATGCGCAGTGACACGGTTTCATAGACCGCCCGATCGACATCGGCGATCTGCGTCTCGAAGCTGTAGATCGTTGCGGTCAGCGCCACGTCAGGACGGATCGACCGCGTGCTGCAACGCGTGGGCGTAATCGGCGTCGGCCACCGCGTCGAGCCACGCGGTCGGCAGCGATTCATTCAGACCGAGATGACTCGCCGGCTCGCCGGCGGCTGCGCCGTGCCAGTGGCGGATGCCTGCCGCAATGCGAACGGCCTGGCCCGGCTTGAGGCGTCGCGCCGCTTCCCCCTGCAATTGCACAAGACAGGTTCCCGTGAGGCCGACAAGGATCTGCTCGCCTTGGTGCTCGTGCCACACCGTCCGCGCGCCGGGAGCGAAGAACACCTCGTAGACGCTCAGCGCGGGGCCGGGCGGCGCTTCGGTGACCGTCGCAACCTGCACGTTGCCGGTGAATCGCTCCGGTGCGCCGGGAGCGAGCGCGGCGGCAGCGGTTAGTTGCGGCAGGGGCGAAGACATGACTCCACTGTAGTCGAAGGTGTCGACCCGCGCGCCGCGCGAGTCCTCCTTTGTCACCACTGCAATCGCTGTGACCGGGTGAATCTCCCAGGCAGTGGCGCGCCAGTTATTGACTCCACCCGGATTGGTGTTCTCTGCTTCGTCCTCGTGGTCCGAATCAAACAACAACCACCCTTCGATGCGGCACCACTTGCCGGCGAAGTCGCGTTCCAGGGCCTCGCTCGACCAGTCGACACCGCGCTGCCGCGCGGCCTCACGCATTGGCGGTGTGACCTCGACGATCACTCTCTCACGGGCTGGCGCGTCGGCGCGCATGGCCATCTCGATATGCACGTCGCGTCGATTCGGGAGCAGGCCATTCGCCAGCTCGACCCGGGCAACGCTCACCGCGACCACATAGCCGTCCACGGCTGCGGCGCGCATCTCCGACCATCGCCGGCGGTCGTCGCCTGGTTGGAGGAACGCGTCAAGTGTCACCCGTGCATCGACATCCGCCGCAACCGGCACCGCGGTGCGATTCTTCAGGGCCATCATCGAGCGTTTGCCCGGCGACAACACTGCGCAACCGGACAGCAGCGACGCGACGACAAGCAGAAGCAGCAGCGTATATAGTGGGCCGGTCATGACCGAACAGCCTGAAGTATGGCCCCATTTTAGCGGCGGACTATTTCGCGGTGGTTCTAAATACAACATGAAGCACACGACGGACACGGGATGGTGGGCTTCATCGTGAGTCTGCTCATCCGGAACGGCACCATCGTCAACGCCAGCGACATCTATCGCGGCGATGTGTTCGTCGAACGCGACACGGTTACCACCATTGGTACCAAGTTGCAGATGAAGGCCGACACCGTGATCGATGCGACGGGCAAGTACGTCATCCCCGGCGGCATCGACTGCCATACGCATCTCGATATGCCGTTTGGCGGCAGCACGTCTGCTGACGACTTCGAAACCGGGACCATCGCGGCGGCCCACGGCGGCACGACGTCGATCGTCGACTTTGCGATTCAATACCGCGGCCAGACGCTTCATCACGCGTGGGAAACGTGGATGAAGAAGGCCGAAGGCAAGGCGGTGATCGATTACGGCTTCCACATGATCATCACCGAGCTGACCGATCAAGTGGAAGAAGAGATGGACGCGCTGGTCAAGCAAGGCGTCACATCGTTCAAGTTGTTCATGGCCTATCCTGGCGTGTTCATGCTCGATGACGCATCAATTTTCCGGGCGATGTTGCGGACCGGCAAGAACGGCGGCACGATCTGCATGCACGCCGAAAATGGCGGCGTGATCGACGTGCTGGTCAAGAAAGCGCTCGCTGAAGGGAAGACGGCGCCGAAGTATCACGCGCTCACTCGGCCGGCGCGCGCGGAGGCCGAAGCGACCCATCGCGCCATTGCGCTGGCTGAAATGGCGGATGTGCCGGTCTATATCGTCCACTTGTCTGCCGCCGAAGCGCTGGAGATGGTCACCGAGGCGCGTGACCGTGGCCTGCCCGCCTACGCGGAAACCTGCCCGCAGTACCTGTTTCTCTCTTATGACAACTATGAGGAGCCGGGATTCGAAGGGGCAAAATACGTGATGAGCCCGCCGCTGCGCTCGCGCGAGACGCAAAGCAAGCTGTGGCGCGGGCTTGCCGGCAATGACCTGCAGGCGATTTCAACCGACCACTGTCCGTTCTGCATGAAAGAGCAGAAGATGCTCGGTCACGACGACTTCTCGAAGATCCCCAATGGCGCGCCGGGGATCGAGACACGCATGAGCCTGGTCTACGACGGCGGCGTGCGGCAGGGGCGTATCTCGCTCAATCGCTGGGTCGAACTGACGTCGACATCGCCCGCCAAGATCTTCGGCTTGTTCCCGCGCAAGGGCACGATCGCCCCCGGGTCGGACGCCGACATCGTGATTTTCAATCCTGACAAGACCCAGGTGTTGTCGGTCAAGACGCTGCACATGAACGTCGACTACAACCCGTACGAGGGCCGCGAAGTCACCGGCGTCACCGAGACCGTTGTGTCACGCGGGAAAGTGGTGATCGACGACGGTGTCTTTGTCGGGCGACCGGGTAACGGCGCCTTTCTCAAACGCAACCCGCGCGCGTGACTGACCATTGACCACTGACCACTGACCACTGACCACTGACGACGACGACCGGCCACTGACGACTGACGACTGACGACTGGACTATGCCCATGACACCGACTGCTACCACTGCTGCGGCGATGACCGGCGAAGAGATCGTTGCCCTGTCGAAGAAGCACACCATCTTTGAATGGTCGGCGCAATCGAAGGTCGAGCCGATCCCGGTGGCGCGCGCTAAGGGGATCTATTTCTGGACGCCGGAGGGTAAGCGCTTCATCGACTTCAACAGCCAGTTGATGTGCGTCAACATCGGTCACGGCGACGAGCGCGTCGTGCGCGCGATCCAGGAGCAAGCGGCGGTGCTCGCCTATGCCAACCCGTTCATGGCCACCGAGCCGCGCGCGAAACTTGGCGCCAAACTCGCCGAACTGACGCCGGGGGACATCGACGCCTTCTTCTTCACCAACGGCGGCGCCGAAGCCAACGAGAACGCGATCAAGATCGCGCGCTGGTTTACCGGCCGGCAGAAGATCGTCGCCTTCTATCGCTCCTACCACGGTGGTACCGCCGGCGCGATGGCATTGACCGGCGATCCGCGTCGGCTGGCCGCCGAGCCTGGCATTCCTGGCGTCATCCATGTGCTCAATCCGTATCACGGCATTCAGCGCGGGTGGGACACGACCGCGCAAGCGCTCGCCTATCTGGAAGAAACGATCCAGCTCGAAGGAGCGGCGACGATCGCCGGTTTGATCATGGAGCCGGTCGTCGGCACCAACGGCATTCTGATCCCGCCCGACGGCTACATGGCCGGCATCCGCGCACTGTGCGACAAGTACGGCATCCTGCTGATCGCCGACGAGGTGATGGCCGGCTTTGGGCGCACCGGCAAGTGGTTCTCGATTGATCACTGGAACGTCGTGCCCGACATCATCACGATGGCCAAGGGGTTGACGAGCGCCTACGTGCAGCTCGGCGCGGTCGGCATGCGCCGCAAGATCGCCGACCATTTTCGCGACAACGTGTTCTTCGGTGGTCTCACCTATAACAGCCACACGCTCGCCTGCGCCTGCGCGCTGGCGACCATCGCGGTCTACGAAGAAGACGGACTGATCGAACGCGCCCAACAAATGGGCGCGGTGATGAAATCCTTGCTCGCCGACCTGCAACACAAGCACCCTTCGGTCGGCGCGGTGCGCTCGATCGGCCTGTTCGGCGTCGTCGAACTGGTGCGCGATCGCAAGACGATGGAGCCGATGGCGCCGTTCAATGGCACGTCGCCGGAAATGCAGACGCTGGGGCGCTACTTCCGCGAGGAAGGCCTGTATACCTTTGTGCGCTGGAACACGTTCTTCACCAACCCGCCCCTGTGCATTACCGAAGAGCAGTTGCGCGAGGCGTTTGCGATTATCGATCGTGGGCTCGATGAGGTCGAGCGCGCCCTCAATGCTTAGCGGCGTTTTTTCATGTCGATAATCACCGGTAGGGTATTGGCAGTGACATCTGCTTCGCCGACAAGATCACGGCTGAGCGCACGGATGGTGTAGCGCGTCCCCTCGCGCAGCGCCAAGACGAAGTGGCCTTCGCCATCAGTTGTTGTCGATCCGCCGTTTCCGCCATAGCCGCCGAAGATTTCTCCTCTCGAATCCGCGGTGATCTCCACGTTGCCGACTCGCGGTCCGAGAGGATCGCGCACCGTGCCGCCAACCAGAATGAAGGCCGGCACTCTGATGACAATGGTGGGACGTCGCATCGCCTCGGCGTGACCGAGCACGATGACCTGCGGAGCCAGGCTTCCCGGGGCCGAAGAATAGGCCATCGCAAACGGGCTCTCGGTTGTCAAACCGACTTCCAGATTGACGCCAAGCACGTAACGGCCAGGCAGCAACTGACCGAAGGAGTAACGGCCGCCTGCGTCAGTTTCAACAGTCAGGTACTCCGGAACTCCGTTCAGCACATCCGCGGGCCGCAACTGCACGACTGCGCCCACGGCGGGTCGATCTGTTGTGGTGCGGACGCTTCCGTCGATCCGGCCATTGATCGTCATTTCGCCGTCCACCGTTGCGCAGGCGAGCGAGTCGCGCAGCGTAATCTTGTGCGGTGGTGCATCTGCGACGAGGTCGCGACGGTGGGCCGGCGGCGCGAATGACACCGCGTACTCGCCAGGCTCGAGCCGATCGAACAGGTAATCACCGCCAACACCGGTCGTCATCGATCGGGTCATGGGTCCCGTCAATTGAACGGGGGCACCTGCGACGAGTTCAAAAGGAGAATTACCGAAAGGTCCGCCGGTCACGCTAACCGTTCCTGAAATGCGCGCGCCAGAGGGAATGTCTGGCATGGTTCTCAGGTAGGCGAGCATCTCGCCGGCTTCGGCAATGGGCCGGTTGTAGCTGCAGATGCTCGTTTCGAGCGCACCATCAACCCGTGAGTGCGCGCTGACCAGGTAGCGGGCACCTACCTCGAACTGGTAGTCATAGCCGGACAGTCCATTGCTGTTCAGTACTTCAGGCCGGGCGACACCTTTCCAGCGGGTAACGTCGCGGAAGCGGACTCGCCGATCGGTGACTGACTCGACGGTGCCTTCGAACACGACGTCGGTGTTCGCGACCGTTTCGCACAGCGACGACCACGCGACGCAGACCATCGCTTCGGCCGGTGAACTGCACGCGAGCAGAGCTGTTGTGAGCAGAACAAGTCGTCTCATCGCCCCGCCGCCCTCCCAAGTGGAATTGTCGCTCGGATTGCACACAGCAGGTTGATCTCTCGCCCGTCATTCGCATACGCTGCGAGTTCGACCGTCGCGCATCATGCGCCCACCGGGAACAACTGACAGACGTGTATGAGCATGTGGATTGCCCCCGCCCTTCTCGTTGCCTTTACAATCGCGCAGGACGGCCGGGTCATGCTCGATAACGATTACACCCACGTCACCAGTAACGGTGCGCCGTGTGCGACGGCGTCGGCGGCTTGCGTTGATCGAGTGATCGTCGCGCTCGGCGACATCGAGCTCCGCGCCGGCGCCACAACTCGCAAGATGACACGCGGTGATATTGCGGTCTTTGCCGGCCACGAGTCATACGCGCCACCCAGCGGCGGGCCGTATTTCGAAGTCGTGCGCAAGCCGGATCACCCGCCGGTGCAGCTGCCGCGCGAGGTCATCCTCCCTGAGAAGAACGCGATCCGCCACGACGGCCCGCGCTTTTTCATTTTCGAGGAGCGGCTCGAACCCGGTGACACGCGGACGCGGCACAGCCACGGTCAACGGGTCATCGTGCAGCTGAATCACACGCAGTTGCAGCAGTGGCCGGACGGTGAACCGGAATTACTGCGCGACATCGTGCCTGACGGCGCCGCGTTCAGTCCGCCGGTCATTCACGTCGTCAAGAATGTCGGCGACAAGCCGCTGCGCGGCATCGTGATCGAATTCAAACGTTAAATCAGCCTTGACCGCGGCCGGTCGGACTGCTCGCCCGCGTTTGGAGCGGTGCGTATCTGCGCGGGACGGTCATTCGCGGTATCAGGCCGCGATCGGATTGTGCCAGTCGAGACCTGGAAACCTCGCAAAGTCGCGATCGGTCGAGCACAGCGTCGCCCCGTGCTCGATCGCCATCGCCGCAAGGGCGGCGTCCATGACCAGTGGTCCCCCCGCCTGGCCGTCTCGAATCAAGACGCCGAGAATCTCCAGATGGCGCTCCCCGGGCTCGACGACGCCGGCGTTCGGCTGTTCGAGCCACAAGGCCACCGCCGCGTGTGCTTCGGCAGGCGACAGGGGCCGAACGAACACCTGAGGGTTGGTCGAAATGCGGAGAAAGGCCCAGAGGGTGACCCATGCGAAGCGCACAAGAACGGTGCCGGAGAGAACGTCTTCGAGCCACAACCGGCTGGCCTCGTGTTGCGGGCTGTCGGGATCGTAGGCGTAGAGCAGGAGATTCGCGTCGACGACAATCACCGGTGGAGCGGCCCCTCGACCTGTTCCAGGAGTTCGGCGATGTTGTCCAAGTGGAGCCCCGCGCGCTTGCCACCAAGGCTGCGCGTCTGAACCCGGAAGGGCGTGCGTTTGCCGGGCCGGTCCGTCATCAGGCCACGGCGAAGCGTGTCGTTCAGCACCTCGCGAAATGCGCGGCCCGACCGTCGTGCCGCCGCCTGCAGTTTCGCCGCCACGTCGTCATCCAGCGTCAGGGTGGTCCGCAACATCATGATGATAGTAATTAGGCATCATGATGTCAAAATGCGTTCGGCACTCCTTCGCCTTCGCCATCTGGCGCCCAGAACCGTCCACACGAAGTCGTTCTTCCACCACTCGCGCCGGTTGGCGGAACGGTGCCCACCGGTACCCGTCTAAACGGTCCATGCGCCCCGGCCAAGCAGCCGAAGGACGAAGTCCTTTTGACTTTCGCCATTCGTTCGCATAAGGTGCCCAATCCGCAGCCGCAGATTACGCAGATTGCGATGGGTCGGCGCGGGCGGTGTCGAAACGACGCGCGGCGTGCGACTACCAGAAGAGGCATAGGCCGCTCGCGTGCGGCTGCCAGAGGGATGGACTGTGAGTGACGGAATCGGAGACCTGTCGGCACTCAAGATCGATCGCACGCCAGTGCACCTGCAGCGGCGGCGGCCATGGGTGAAATGGGTGGTCATCGTCGTGCTGCTGGCTGCGACCGGGGCCGGGGTGTGGGCGTGGACCAGCCGAGAGCGGCCCCTGGCAGTCGAGGCGGCGACGGTGGCCCAACGTGCCGCAGGCGCACAGGCGTCGGTGCTCAATGCGTCCGGTTATGTGACAGCGCGGCGGCGCGCCACGGTGTCCTCGAAAATCACCGGCAAGGTCATCGAAGTCAACGTTGAAGAGGGTATGGCGGTGCGCGCCGGCCAGGTACTGGCCCGCCTCGACGACTCGACCGCCCGTGCGTCGCTGGGACTGGCGATGGCGCAAGCCGACGCGTCGCGTGGCAACGTGCGCGAGCACGAAGTGCGGCTCGAAGAAGCCCGCCGCACCCTGGCCCGCCGCATCCAGTTGATGAATGACGGCCTCGTCACCCGGGCTGAACTCGATCAGGCTGAAGCCGAAGTCGATTCGTTGCAGGCGCGCATTGCCGCGACCCGCGAGCAGGTCAAGGTCGCTGAGAGCCAGGTGCTGCTGCAACGCGCCGAGCTCGACAACAGCGTGATCCGCGCGCCGTTTAGCGGAGTCGCCATTTCCAAGGATGCCCAGCCGGGTGAAATGGTCTCACCAGTGTCGGCCGGCGGCGGCTTCACTCGCACCGGCATCTGCACCATCGTTGACATGAATTCGCTGGAGATCGAGGTCGACGTCAACGAGAGCTATATCAATCGCGTCAAGTCGGCGCAGCACGTCACGGCGGTTCTCGACGCATATCCGGAATGGCAGATTCCGGCGCACGTGATCACGACGGTGCCGACCGCCGATCGCCAGAAGGCGACGGTGCTGGTGCGGATTGCCTTCGAGCAACTCGGCGACCCGCGCATCCTGCCGGATATGGGCGTCAAGGTCACCTTTCTGCGCGACGCCAATGAGTCGGACGCTGCGGCGGCGCGGCCAGTGGCCCTGATTCCCAAAGCGGCGGTGCGCACCGAGAACAATCAGAACTACGTGTTCCTCATTCGCCAGGACCTGGTCGAACGGCGGGCCATCCAAACCGGCGGCGCGGACGGCGAACGGCTCGAGGTGATAGCAGGTTTGGCATCAGGCGATCGCGTGGTGATTTCGCCTCCCGCGACACTGGTCGAAGGCACGCGCGTGACGGTCAAGTAAGGCGGACGGCGAAGCACAAAAGACGAAAGACGAAAGACGAAAGAAACCGGAGTCGAGAGCCCCGATATGAATCCACTGGTTCGAGTCAACAACGTCCACAAGTACTTCACGCGCGGCAGCGAACGCATCGACGTCTTGCAGGGCGTCAACCTGGACGTACCGCAAGGCGACTTTCTTGCCTTGATGGGTCCATCAGGATCGGGCAAGACGACGCTGCTCAATCTGATGGGCGGACTCGATCAGCCCTCCGGCGGCACCATCGAGGTGGCGGGCGCCAGCATCACGGGACTCTCCGGCGGCCAGTTGTCGCGATGGCGCGCCGACAACATCGGCTTCGTCTTTCAGCTCTATAACCTGCTGCCGGTGCTGACCGCTGAGCGCAATGTCGATTTGCCGCTGCTGTTGACCAAGTTGTCGAAGGCCGAGCGGCGCAAGCGCGTGGCGATCGCGCTGAAAGTCGTCGGTCTCGCCGAGCGAGCCAAGCACTATCCGCGACAGCTCTCGGGCGGCCAGGAGCAGCGCGTCGGCATCGCGCGTGTGATTGTGACCGACCCGACCCTGCTGCTGTGCGACGAACCGACCGGCGATCTCGATCGCAAAGCGGGCGACGAGATCCTCGACCTGCTGCAGGCGCTCAATCGTGACCACGGCAAGACGATCGTCATGGTGACGCACGACCCGCGCGCCGCCGAACGTGCCAAGCGCACGCTCCATCTCGACAAGGGACTGCTGATCGGAGCCGCGGCATGAAATTTCTACCGTTGCTCTGGAGCAGTTTGTGGCGCAAGAAAATCCGCACCACCTTCACGCTGCTCTCGATCTTTATCGCCTTCCTGCTGTTCGGGCTGCTGATGACGATCCGCACGGCATTCACTTTCGGCGTCGACATCGCCGGCCTCGATCGCCTGGTGCTGATTCACAAGGTCAGCCTGATCATGCCGCTGCCGATTTCTTACCAAGGCCGCCTGCAGGCGACGCCCGGTGTCGAAATGGCCACGCACAGCACCTGGTTCGGCGGCGTCTACCAGGACCCGTCGAACTTCTTCGCGCAGATCGTCGTCGATCCCGAGCCGTTCATGAAGCTCTATCCCGAGTATCGATTGCCGCCCGAACATTTCAAGTCGTGGCTCGGCGATCGACAGGGTGCGGTGGTCGGCGCCGACCTGGCGCGCCGGTTCAACTGGAAGGTCGGCGACCGGGTACCGATTCAAGGCACGATCTGGCGGCCCAAGCAGGGTGAGATTTGGGAGTTCAACATCGCCGGGATTTACGACGGCGAACCGGGCATCGACAAGACGCAGTTCTTCTTCCGCTACGACTATCTTGACGAGAACCGGGTGCAGGGCGAGGGACTGGTCGGCTGGTACATCGTCAAGATTGCCGATGCCTCCAAGGCGCAAGCCATGGGCGCGACCTTCGATGAGATGTTTGCCAACTCGTCGGCCGAGACCAAGACCACCACCGAGAAAGGGTTCGTCGAAGGATTCGCCAAGCAGGTCGGCGACATCGGCGCGATCATGATTGCGATTCTCATCGCGGTGATGTTCACGATGATGCTGGTTGCCGCCAATACGATGGCGCAGTCGGTGCGCGAACGCCGCAGCGAAGTCGGCGTGTTGAAGACCCTGGGCTTCTCGAACGCCTCGATCCTGACGCTGGTCCTCGGTGAATCGGTGCTGATCGCGTTGGTCGGCGGCGGGCTCGGTCTGCTGGTCGCGTGGCTGTTCGTGCAACAGGGTGATCCAACCGGCGGAATGCTGCCGATCTTCGTGCTGCCCAATCGCGACGTGGCCACCGGCGCGGCATTGATCGTCGTGCTCGGCTTGCTGGCGGGACTGATGCCGGCACTAGGTGCGATGAATCTCAAGATCACCGAAGCGTTGAGGAGCCACTAAGTGTTCAACTGGATCAGCCAGACCATCGCGGTGACCGCGCTCAACCTGCGGACCATCCCGCAGCGCCTCGGCTCGACCGGCGTCGCGATCATCGGCATCGCCGGCGTCGTCGTCGTGTTCGTGTCGGTGTTGTCGATTGCCGCGGGCTTCACTGCCGCGATGAGCGGCTCGGGGTCGCCGACCCGCGCGATTGTCATGCGCAGCGGCGCCGACAGTGAAATGACCAGTGGCCTCAGCGGCCCTGAAGTCGACGTGATCAAGCAGGCACCCGGCATGCGCCGCGACGGTCCGACCGCGCTGGCTGCAGGGGAGTTGTTCGTGATCATCGACTTGCCGAAGATCTCGACGAATACGGCGGCCAACGTACCGATGCGCGGCATCGAGCGCGCGACGCTCGCGGTGCGCGACGAGGTGTCGTTTGTCGAAGGACGGATGCTCGAGTTTGGCACCAACGAGATCGTTGTCGGTCGCGGCGCGAGTGGGCAATTTGCCGGACTGACGCTGGGCAGCGAAGTGAAGTCCGGCCAAAACACGTGGCACGTGGTCGGCATCTTCGAGGCCGATGGTGGCGTCGCCGAAACGGAAATCTGGTGTGATGGCCGCGTGTTGCAGGGCGCCTATCGCCGCGGCAACACCTTTCAGACGGTGCTGGTGCGGCTTGATTCGAGCGACACCTTCAACACGTTTCGCGATTGGCTGACCGCGAATCCACAGGTCAATGTGCAAGTGCGCCACGAGACCGAGTATTACGCGCAACAGTCAAAAGCGATCAGTGCGCTGATCCAGGGGGTCGGCTTCGGTATTGCGGCGCTGATGGGGATCGGCGCGGTGTTCGGCGCAATCCTGACGATGTATACGGCGGTGTCGACGCGTTCGCGTGAGATCGCGACGCTCCGTGCACTCGGCTTCAACACCACCTCGATGGTGATTTATGTCCTCGCCGAATCGCTGGCGCTCGGCGCCATCGGCGGCATCATCGGCGGCCTGGCAGCCTATCTGGCATTCAACGGGTACCAGACGTCAACGATGAATTTCCAGACCTTCAGCCAGGTGGCGTTTGCCTTCCAGGTGACGCCGCGCCTGCTGATGATGGGGCTGGTCTATTCGCTGCTGATGGGGCTGATCGGAGGGCTGTTTCCTGCGCTGCGCGCGGCTCGTCTGCCGATCCCGACTGCTTTGCGCGAACTGTAACCACAGATTTCGCAGATTACACAGATTGAAAAGGGTCACGCAGCGTCGTTGGGCCCGGCGATCTCTGCTCATCTGAGCTATCTGCGTGTTGCTTTCATCTGTTAATCGGCGTCATCTGTGTACCGCGCGAGCCATCACACGGTCGGTCTGCACGTCCGACCCGACGCGGAACTGCTGCGCGCCGATGTCGACAAACCCGGCCTTGCGATAGAACGCTTGCGCACGCAGGTTGCGTTCCCAAACGCCGAGCCATAGCGACGCCGCTCGCCGCGCCCGAGCTTCAGCCATCACCGCTTCCATCAATCGCTGTGCGAGCCCGGTGCCGTGGTGGCTGCTGTCGACATAGAACCGCCATAACTCGATCGCCGGCGGAGGTACCGGACCGCACGGCGGGTTCGCGTCGCGCAGTTGCGCATAGGCAACCAACTCGCCCTTCGCATCAACCGCGACCAGCGTGCGCACCGACGCGTCGATGAGCTCACGACGCTGGATCTCAGGTGCGTAGGACGATGCGCAATAGACCCCCATGTCGGCGGGTTTGTTGTCTCCCGCAAAGGTGTCGCGAAAAGTCCGCTCCGCGATCGCCGCTAACACTGTCGCATCGTCAGCCACGCCCGCCCGAATGACGATCTGCATCGCCCACCTGCCTACCTGCCTACCCGCCTACCTGCCTACCCCTGCCTGCCATACTGCATCCGCCTTCCCCAACCACACCCACGCGATGTAATCGACAAGCGGCGGCTCGATACCCAACTCGCGCATCCGCGCACACACCTGTCCGCGGTGATGTGTGGTGTGGTTGGGAATCTGAAAGCAGGTCTCGCCAAGCGTCGTCGGCGCCGGCGTCTGGCCGAGGCTTTCGGCAATCATCGCCGCCCAAGGCAGCGTCAGCGGCTCGTCGAGGCGCTGCTCGTCGAGCGCTTCGAAGAACCCGCGGGCCTCGGCGTAATACGGCAAGGCCCAGTTGCGCACATCCGCCAGCGTGACGAAATCGGCGCCGCTCTTGAACGCCTCACCTACCGGGCCGCCCGTCCACGCATAAAGGAATGCGCGTTGGACGACGTGAATATGGACGAGACGTTCTTTCAGAACCGGGTCCGCGATTCCGTCGGCCGGTAGCGATTTCCAGACCTGTGCATCGGCCCATTCCATGTGCCCGTAGATCTCGTGCAGCGCGGCCTTGGTAAACATCATCGGTTCCTTCTAGAAGATCGGCGGCGCTCAGCGACCTGAAAAACTCCAGACGAAGTTCACGATCGGAAAGAATAAAATGTCGCCAACGCCTAGCGGCGTCACCAATCCGAGATCGGCGGACAGGCGCTCGCCCATGAACCGCACCCCCACACTGGCCAAGCCACCGTCTTGGAAAAGGTAATTCTCGGTGATGATTTTCATTCCACGGCGCACTCGGTGTTCGCCGCCCACCATCGCAACGGCTGCGCCATCGGACTCGCCATAGCTTCGTTCGTAGGCATAACCCAGGCCCACCGTGAGCGCGCTGTCTGCATGCCCCTGGGTCACGACACCGTAGGCGATGCCGAGGTTGCCGTCGCCGACGTTCAGGAAGTGCATGACCCCGAGCGACGCCTTGGTCGACGGACGGTCGAGCACTTGCACTTTGGGCGTGATCCAGAACGGGTGGTCTGAGCCGAAGCCGAAGACCAGCGGTGTGCCCGCCCCGATCGACACCCGGTCGGTGATGCCGTACTGGACAAAAGGCAACAGGACCTCGTAGACACCCAGATAGCCCTCGCCCTTCTTCAGCGAGCGACCGGTCGGGGCGAAGAACAGGCGCGTCGGGTTGGGATCGGAGCGGCGGAACTCGTCACCGATCATCCGCCCCTCGACCACCGTTACCGAGACAATCTCCGAGGTCTCGACGTCAATGGTTGCTCCGGAGGTGGTGGTGAACACCACGCGACTGACGTCTGCACGTTCGACGCGGCCGAAGGCGCGCGTTCCGTCCTTCAGGACTAGTTCCTGCGTCTCGCCAGTCGGCGGGACGGCAATGACTGCCGCGGTCTGCTCCGGACCCGGGCTAGCGGCCGCCGCGACGAGGCCCGAGAGACTCACCAGAAGGACCATCAGACACACTGGCGCTTTCATCTAGCGAAGCAAACCACAGATTGCACAGATTACACAGAAGGTTCTCTCGTTTCTGCTTTGTGTAATCTGTGGTTTGGAACTCTGTGGTTACACGCGCAGAATGATCGCGCGGGCCGGCTGCCCGGTGAGAGTCGATAGCGCGTCGGCGTACAGCCCGATCTGCCTGCGGTAGGCCTCCTCGGCAGCACCGAGTTCCGCATCGGTTTTGAAGTCGACGACCGTCCATCCCTCGGCCGTCTCGAACGCCAGATCCAACTGGCCATCGATCAACGTGCCGTCACGCATGATCGAGATCGGCGCCTCGCGGCGGCACGACCGGCCGGCGGCGACCGCGGCCCGCGCGCGCTCGATCACCGGGTGCCGCAGCGTCCGCTCGACGACAGCTGCCGCTGCATCGCGCTCGTCATCTGGCGCACCAAGCACGCGCGCATGCAACACCGCCAACTCATGAATGGCTGATGCCGAAGCGTCCAGCGGCACGGCGGCGAGCAGTCCGTGCACCAGCACGCCAAAGCGCCGACCCGAGGGGCGGGGGCCGACGACGGCTGCGTCTTCGATGACGACGGCACTTGCATCGCCATGAGCACCTGAACCGACACCGCCCCCTTCTTTGATCCATTCCGTCGCCGTCACGATCGCCAGTGACGGCTTGGCGGCGCGCTGCTGGAGGTCAGCCTTGTTCGCACGCCAGCGCTCGTAGCGAGCCCGATCCGCAGCTACCTCCTGTGGGTGCGCGTCCCTGGCGATCAGGTCATCGCGCCGCAGTCCGCGCGGGTCCTCCGCGTGGGTGTCTAGTAACAACGGGTCCCACCAGACGACGTTGAAATGGGCACCGGTTGCTGTGTCGGTGATCTCGTAGGTGCCCGGACGCACTGTCGATGCATCGGGCATCTGGCCGTCGGGGCGGATGAGCACGGTGTCCTTACCGCGGAACACCGGGACACCGGCAGCAGCGATCGGCGACTGGCGTTGATCGATCGGCGGATACAGCGCGGTGTTGAGCGGCCGCAGCCACCCCTCGTTGAACGGCCCGTCACCGACCGCCGGGACGACGAGCAGATCGCGCGCGCGGGTCGCGGCGACATAGGCCAGGCGCACACCTTCGGCTTGGTCGCGCGCCGCTTCTTCATCCCGATGGTCGAGCAGATCCACCGGCGACCAGCCGCCTAATTGCATGGCGCAGAGATCGCGATCGGACGCCAGGTACCGCGATGCTTCGCGTTGACTGAGCCGGCAGCCGATATCGGCGAGGATCACCACGGGGAACTCGAGACCTTTGGCTTTGTGCACTGTCATCAACCGCACCCCCTCGCTGCCTTCTTCGAGGATCGGCGCCTCCGGAGCCTGCGCCCGGTCGGCCGCCTCACGCAGAATCTCGACGAACCCGCGAAATGACAGACCGCCCTCAGCTTCGTAGCGCCGCGCCAAGTCTGAAATGTGCAGGACGTTGGCGAGCACCTGTTCGCCACCGCGCCACAACACGAATCCGGCATGTGCGCGGGTGAGCTCGATCAGCCGGCCGATGGTGTCCGCCACCGGGCGGAAGTTCCGCGCCCCGTGGAACTCCTTGAGCGCTTGTAACGTGGCTGCGACCGGCCGCAGCCGCTGCGGCAAATCCCCGGCAATGCGGTAGGGATGAAATAACCCGGCCCGCCCGCGATACTCGAGCAGCTCTTCCTCGCCGAGTGCGAACAGCGGACCGCGCAACGTTGCATAGACCGATAGTTCGTCTTCCGGCCACTCAATCGCGGTCAACGCCGTGCGCACCGCGTCGACTTCTTCGCGCTCATGGAACGTCTTGCCGCCAACCAGTAAATGCGGCACACCGCGCGCTTCGAGCGCCTCGACATAATCCCGCGTCACATCGTTGCCGTAGTGCAGGAAACGGCGAAACAGCAAACACACATCGCCGGGAACGATTTTTTTGCGCGTTCGCCTCGACGGGTCGTGTCGATCGGCGGCATCAACGCTCCACGGGCAATCCGCTGAGACCAGCCAGCGGACGAACTCGGCCACCGCCGCTGGTTGCGAGCGCTGCAGATTGTCGAGCGTGACTTGGCGCAACCCGTAGGGTCGGGGGATCGGCAAGGCGACGATCGCCGGCTGGCTTGGCTGATCACCACGACTACCGGCCAGCGGCACGTACGACGCTTGGAGCGATCGCGCATCGCCGGTCATCTCGCCGGCAAACGCGGCGTTGATCAACTTCTGAATCGCCGGCACACCACGATACGACGTCTGCAGGGTGACCGACGACGCGCCTTGCGACTGCAACTGTTCGCTGATGCGCCGGTACACACCGACGTCGGCTCGGCGGAATCGGTAAATCGATTGCTTGGGGTCGCCGACGATGAACAGGCTGCCGGGGCGCACCCCGCCCGACTGATCGCTGGCGAGCAACAGCAGCAGTTCGGCCTGCAATGGATCGGTATCCTGAAACTCATCGACGAGGACAATCCGGAAGCGTTCTTGAAAGCGCGCGCGGACCTCGGCGCAATCGCGCAGCAAGTCGCGGGCCTTGATCAGCAAGTCGAGAAAATCGAGTGCGCCAGCCGTCTGTTTGCGTTCCTCGTAGCGCGCCAGGCAGTCGCGCATCTCTTCACGAAGCAGCGCCGCGATCTCGGCGTTGGCGAGCTCGCGAAACCGCTTCAGCGACTCTTGCAACGTCGCGTGCATGGCGTGGACGTCCGCCCGCGACACGCCGGCGGCGAAGGCGGCGCCAGAGCCCTTGCGCGGTGCGCCGAACGAGTTGTAGCCGCGCTCGTCAGCGAGCGCAATCAGCGACGCTTCCCAACCGTCGAGATCGACGGCGCCAATGCGGCGACTGCGTTCGATCTCGGCGCTGATGCGGCGCGCGGTCTTGGTGTCGTCGGCGAAGTTATCGCCACGTTTCAACGGTCGCGCGGTCACCTCCGCGAACGCGCGTAACTGGTCGATCAGCAACGCGATCATCGACTCGCGCTGATAGGCCGGCATCGTCCACGGCGCGTGATGATCGCGCCATTCACGGAGCTCGCGTGCGGCGCGGCGCAACCGTTCGATCGGGCCGTTCTCCCCTTCGTCCTTGTGCCACGGCACGGGACGCCGTAGCGAGCGCCGCACGCCTTCACCGGGGTTGCCGAGTTGATATTGCAACCAGCCGGTGAACGCTTCGTCGAACAGCGCTTCAGACTGCGTGTCGGTCAGGACCGTGAACAGCGGGTCGACGCACGCTTCGACCGGGCGCTCGCGCAACAGCTCGGCACAGAACCCGTGAATCGTGCTGACGTGGGCGTCTTCAAAATCGTACACGGCGCGGTTGAGGCGTTCCGCTTCAGCGCTGGCAGCCGACGCGCCCAACCGCGCACGTTCGAGTTCTTCGCGAATCCGCAGCTTCAGCTCGCCCGCCGCTTTCTCCCCGAAGGTGACGGCCACGATTTCACCGATGCGAGCGGTGCCGGTTTCAATTAACCGCACGATCCGCGCGACCAGTTCGGTCGTCTTGCCGGTGCCGGCCGCAGCTTCGACGACGATCGTCTGGTCGAGGGCGTCGCGAATTGGCGCGCGGTTCTCGACCATCATGGGAGCTCCCTCAGCGCATCGAGGTCACTCATCAGGTCGCCAGTTTTCCTGCGAGTGCGACGTTCCTCGTCGCGGCCGCAGACCACCTTGAAGTCACAGAATCGGCAGGCCTCCGCGGCTGGATTGGCGGCCAGCACACCACGTTCGATGGCACGGTCGATGATCTCGAGGGCCTCGAGACCCTGGCGTCGACTGCCCTCGAGCAGCGGGATCTCGTGCTCGGTGAACCCGCCGGCGGTGGAGCAAAACGAGAGGCGGCCTGAATACACGCGCTGGTCCGGCCACAGCGCTTCGAGGGCGAGGCCGTAGAGCACCGGCTGCAACACGCGGCCGCCTTGCACCACTGATGTGCCACGGCTGCTACGATTCTTCCCCGTCTTGTGATCGGTCACCCGTAACAATCCGGTCTGGCGATGGCGCTCGACGAGATCGATCGAGCCCCGCAACAAGAACCGCCCGTCAACATTGGCCGCTTGGCCGACGCTGCCGGGGTCACGCCCTGCGCTGTCCGGGAGACCGAAAGCAAACTCGAAGTATTCCGGCGTCCACTCGACCCCTTCTTCGGCAAGCCGCTCAATCCAAATTTTGAGATCGCGGGTCATCGCCTCGATCTCGTCGCGCCAGACCCGTTCAATCGCGGGTGCTAATCGGTCGAACGCGTCGTTACCGACTTCGGTGACCGCCCACTCGAGGAGCTTTTGCGCGGTTGCCACATCCCCTGCCGCCAACGGCAACAACTGATGTTGTTTGAGCGTCCGTAAGGCCGTGGCTTGAATGCGGTGAAACAGATCGCCGCGAGTCAACGGGTCGAGCCGCTGCAACGGGGCGGGCACGGCGAGTGGTGCCAGGCGATAAATTGCCGACAGCAGGAACTGATACGGACACGAGGCGAAGCGCTGCAGCGCCGACAGTGAGTAGGGGCGTGCCGACAGGCGCTGGGTGCCGAGGACGGCGGCTGTGGTGTCAGGTACCGACCGCACTAAGCCGTCCGCCGGTTCCCAGCCGCGCCGATGCCAACGCAACCATCGTGCGGTCAACGACCGCTGCAGCTCCGGGCTGAGGTCATAGAGATAGCGGGCGCGCCCTTTGACGGCTGCCGCATCCGCAGCGCCGAGCAAACCGCCCAAGGTCGCCAGATCATGTTCGAAGTCGTCGATCGCGGCGTTGGCATCCGTGGGCGCCGGCCACGCGAGTGTCGACGCGCCCGCTTCGAACGCGCGGCGGGCGACCGTTGCCGCCGCAGGAATGGTCCCTTCGATGGCGCGCACGATGTCGAGAACATAGAAGGACGGGACGCGCGGGCGCGACTCGTTCAATTCCATCCGCGGATACGACACATAGAGCCGCTCAGCGGCGGCTCCTACCGCGAGCGATAAGTGCAAGCGCTCGTCGGTCGCGCGATCGTCACGCCTGCGTAAGGCGCCGCTCACCTCGGCTCGCTGGTCGTCCAGCAGGAGGGCGTCCTCGCGGATGCGCTGCGGAAATACTCGCTCGGCGAGACCGGGCACAAAGACGACACGAAACGCCCGGCCGCGCGCTGCTTGTGGCGTCCCGACAAACACCCGCCCATTCCGTCGCCGCGGTGGCTCATGAGTCAGCGTGGACAAACGCGGCGTCAAGACATCGCGCACTTCGCGTAGCGACACCGGACCCACTCCGGCGAGTGGCGACAGTTCCTGTAAGAGGCGGACGACGCGCGCCGGGGTTCTCAGGACGCGTGGCGTGAGATCGAGCAGAGCAGCCAGCCACTGATCCCATGACTGCAACGCCGGCCACTCAGCCATCGTGCGCAGGACCGGCAGGGCGAAAGTGGTCAGCGCGTCGAGCTGCTCCGCGTCACGCTGCAGGGCCCGCGCCAGAGAGGATTCGGGGTCGTCGGATTCGGCTTCGCGCGATCGTCGCTGATACTCGTGACGCAAACCCGCGAGCCGCCGCTCCCACCGAGCGATGCCGCCGATCACGGCGGCTTCGACGATCAGGTCTTCCCATCGCCATGGCGCCCGCAGCGTGCCGGCCACGACCTGTGCGGATGCGCCTCGCGCGGCACCGGCGCTGGCCTCCTCCTCGGGTTGAATGTCATCCTGACGATCCCCCTCGGCTACCAGCACGGCGCTGACTTCGTCGATCGGCGGCGTCCATTGATCGCTGGTCGTCGTGTCGTCGTCCATTGGCACCTGCGACAACGACACGTATTCGGCGAAGCGTCGTGCCGACAACCCTTCGTCAGCACACGCCAGCAACGCCAGCAGGGCGCGGCCGGCGGGATCGGGACGGCGCGTGCCACGGTGGAACCAGGCCGGCACGCCGGCACGGGTCAGCGCGTGTTCGAGCACACCCAGGTAGGTGTGGGGCGCGCGCAGCAGGACGGCCATTTCGTCGAACGGGACACCGCGCGCGGCTTCCTGGAGCATGCGCCGCGCGATCTCCACGGTTTCGCGGCTCTCGCCAGGCGCGGAGAACAACACTACGGTCGGATCGGCAGCACCCTGGGGCGGCGTGGCGTCGGCAAAGAGATGGCGTTGCAGCCGTGCCAGCGCCGACGGCGCAGCGTCGTCTGTTGTTTCCGCATCCCGCGCATGTAAGTGGCGGTAGACCGTCTCGCTACGGCGATCGCCTTGCGGCACCGTCGCGAACACGTCTGACGCGGCGGCGATCAACGTCTCGAGAAACGCCTGTTCGGACGCGTTAGTGATCGCGACGTCGAGCAGCAGCACGATGCCGGCACCAATACGTCGCCGATCCATGCGCATCACGTCGCACGCGACCGCGAAGGTGTCGGCGCTGTCGGCCGCACCCGCTGCGGCGCGCGCGTGCAGCAACCGATCCAGCAGCGCGGCAAGGTCGTGACGCGCGGCTGAGTGGCCGTCGACCGTGCGGGCATCGACGTGCGCCTGGCGCAGTTCGGTGAGTGTTCTGTTCAGCGCTTGCGGAAACCCCGGTGTCGATGCGACTGGTGCGAAGTAATTGAGTGCCGCAGCCTCGTTCGCTTCGAAGGCGATTCGCGTCGTCAGCGCTGACTCGCCCAGACCGGTTGTCGGTGCGCGTCCCTCGCGCGCCAGCGCCGGCAGCGCCAGCCGTGTCGCCAGTTCGGCGAACCCGGTGCGGGTGACGCCGAACAAGCCGCCCTGTGAGGCCGCCACCGATGCCGCAAGATCATCGGCAGCCGCACGCGACGCTCCGACGAGCAGCGCTTCGGCGCCTGGCGCGAGTCCGACCAAGAGATCCCGCGCCCATGTCAAGCGCCGGTCAGCAGATGGCGAGTAGAGGAGATGAAGCACCTTGCAGAGAGCGTTCCGGGGTTCGGAATTAGGATAGCAACATCATGCGCTTTGTGACTGTGATTCGCAGCCGTTTGTTTTGTCGCGAGGACATCGATCAGCGCCCACTGCGTCCATACGGTTTTGCCGTCGCACCGCCGGTCGCCGCACCTCGCGCTGACGCGCAGCGCCCCGCTGCTGACTGATTCCCGTCCTGCCGTGAACCGGCGGGCGCCGCCGCGCGTATATTTGATCGCCAGCCTGCCGCGCGGAGTTTGTTCGATGCTATTCCGTCTCGTGATGTGCGTTCTTCTGCACGCGACCGTGGTCAGCGTGTCATCTGCCGCGACCCAACCGGTTGTAACCGATGCCATCCTGGCCGGCTACACGCGATTGTATGCCGGCGATCCTGACGCGGCGTACCGCCACTTCGAGAGTCTCCGCGGCCGTGAAACACGCCATTTGCCGGCCTGGTTCGGACTGCTCTTCGCCTTGGAGGCGCGACTGGCGGCGGAAGAGACGTTGCAACCCACGTTCGAAGCGCTCATCGATCCATTCATTGCCCACGCCACTGAGCGTCTCGCGCGCAGCGCGGCCGACGACGAAGCGTTGTTTTATCTCGCGCAAGCCTATTTGCTGCGCAGCACCTATCGGCTCGAGAACGACAAAGGCGTGTGGGGTGCGGCCCGCGATGCCGCAAGAGCAAAGGGCTACATTGACGACTACATCAAGCGGCGACCAGAGCATGGCGATGCCTACTTTGTACTGGGCCTCTACAACTATTACGTCGACATCGCCCCGAGCTTCATCAAGGTTCTCCGCGTCCTCCTGTTTCTCCCATCGGGCAGTCGCGCCGAGGGATTGAAGCAGCTCGAACGCACGGCGCGCAGCGGCAGTTTGTTTGCGCCACTCGCCGAAAGCGCCCTTGCCGACATCGATGGATCGCCCGAGGGCCGGCTTGCGGAAGCGGTGCCGATGGCGGAACGAATCGTCCAGCGCTACCCCGGCAACGCCGACATGCGCTTGACGCTGGCGCAGATGTATACGCATCCATCCGTCGAAGCCTATGACCGCGCGGCACAGCAGTACTCCGCCGTGATTGATGCGGCGACGACTGGCTCGCCGCGGCATCTCGCCGAACGTTATCGCGGCATTCTCGGCCTGTCGTCACTGCGTCGAAATCAGTGGCGTCTCGATGAGGCGGTGGCCCTGCTCACGCCGGTGATCGACCAACAGATCGGCCAGCCGGCGTGGGTGCTGCCGTCGTTCCTGTTGCGACGCGGCAACTACCGCATGTTGTTGAACGATGCCCACGCGATCGACGACGCGCGGCGTGTGCAGGGGGATGCCACGATGAGCACCTTCCGCAAACCCGCCGCCCAACTGATCGCTGCAATTACCAGTCGCCGCGCCTCGAACGAGGGGACGATTTACGCGGCGCTGGTCCCCGGCAATCGGCTCGTAATCGAACGCCGGTGGGACGACGCACGCGCCGTTTATGACAAGGTCGCCGCCTCCGCGCCGGGTGATCTGCAAGTGCGGTATAGGCTCGCCTACCTCGACTTCGCGCGCGGGAACTACGACGCCGCGGCCACGGCGCTACAGCCCTTGACCACCGCGCCTCGTGCGCCCGGATGGCTCAAGGCCGCGTCGCTATTGACCCTGGCCTGGACCCACGACATCGCCGGGCGCCGGGGTGAGGCGCTGACGTTGTACAAGCGGATCGTCGAAAACCACGAGAATGAGGCGGCTGCGGGGAGCGCTCAGCTTGGACTGTTGGCCCCGTATCGTGGGCCCGCTGTCCGGAACGGGAGACAGCCCGGCTAGGTGTCCCACCGGAAGTTATAGGCTGTTCAGCCTTTAGCAAGCGGCGACGCCGGTACGCGGCTTGCTGTAGCAGTCGAACGGAGGGCGAAGTGTCACTTCGCCGCAACAACAGCCATGGAACTCAACAAACTCCTATTCGGCGGTCTCGCAGTCGGCTGTCTGGCAGCGGCAGCAGGGGGTGGATTTCTCGCCGCCAACCGCACTGCGCCGGTCGCTGAAGTCGCCGTTTCAGAACCGGCCCCCGCGGCGGCCGTTGCCGAGTCGGAAGCGGTCATCACGCCGGAACCGGCGGCGCCGGCCAGCGCGTTTTCGGTACAGCCCACCGACAGCGCTCCGGCCCCGACGGCTGCCGCTCCGGCGGCGCCGCGTCGCGGCGTCGCCCCGCGCGTGCCGGCACGTCCGGCGCCGTTGCCCGAACGACGTGTCGAACCCCTTGCGCCCGCGTCACGCAGCGCGCGCAATGAGCCGGCGGCTCGGAATTCCGCCGACGCTGCGAGTGCCAACGCGCCGGCGCCAGCCTCAGCGTCGAGTGGTGGCACGATGTGGGAGACGCGGCCGGCCGTTGAACCGAACGCTGCTGGTTCGTCCAACGCGCGCCGCGATGTCGAGCCCGAAGTGGCCCCCGAACCGGCCGCCGCGGAACTGGTCGAATTGGTGATTCCGGCAGAATCGGTCCTCGGTCTGCAAATCGAACGCACGATCTCGAGTGACCAGGCACGCGTCGAGGACCGCGTCGAAGCGCGTGTGACCCGTGACGTCCGCGTCGGTTCGCGTGTCGCGATCCCAGCCGGGTCGATGGTCCAGGGCTCGGTGCTCGAAGTAGAACGTGGCGGCAAGGTGAAAGAACGCGCGCGGCTCGGCATTCGTTTTCACACCGTGGTGCTGGCCGACGGCTCGCGGCTCAACATCAAGACCGACGCCGTGGTCCGCGAAGGTCCATCGGTCGCGACTGAAAGCGCGGCGAAGATCGGCGGCGCGGCGGTAGGCGGCGCAATCCTTGGTGCGATCCTCGGCGGCGGCAAGGGCGCGATCATCGGTGGTGCGGCCGGCGCAGCTGGCGGCACCGCGGCGACGATGGCCGGCAATCGCAACCCGGCGGTTCTTGCTGGCGGCAGCACAGTGAGCGTTCGCGTGCAACAGCCAGTGAGCGTCACGGTCGAAAGATAGGGATCAGGGATCAGGGATCAGGCCCCAGGGCAGGCTTCTCCATCGGCCATAAGGCGTATGATTGAAACTCCTTAGGAGGATCGGTCATGCGCCTGTTGTCTGTACTCGCCCTCTCGCTTGCGTTCAGCGGCAACCTGACCGCTCAAACCAAGCTCGAACGACCCGGCATCACCAATTTCACCAAGGTCGACGCCGTCGTCGCCTGCGGGGGAGCTACTGACACCGCAGCGCTCGAAGGGTTGAAGAATGACGGCTTCAAAGCGGTCATCAATCTGCGCATGCCGAACGAGCCGGGCGCCAACATCGACGCGAATGCGGCGCGCGCCAAGGCGCTGGGCCTCAACTACCTGAATGTCCCGTTCAACGCCACCACGCCCGACGCCCAGTCGGTCGACGCGTTTCTGGCCGCGGTCGCGAATAAAGCGAATCAACCGGTTTACATCCACTGCGGGTCAGCCAACCGAGTGGGTGCCGTGTGGCTGGTCAAGCGCGTGTTGCAGGACGGATGGACCATCGAGAAGGCCACCGAAGAAGCCAAGTTGATCGGCCTGCGCAGCGTGCCCCTCGAACAGTTTGCGCTCACCTACATTTCCGATCACAAGAAGTAGTTTCTGACTGGGGCCTGATCCCTGATCCTTGGGCCCCCGCTCCCTTTTTATTGACAGCAGCCGAGCCGGGCGCGATACTAAAGGGTCGTTTTTAGCGCGGCGATTTCCACCGACTTGATGGGCCGCGCACGTCGCACTCTGCACCGGGTTCGCGGGGCTCATGCCATGCGCTACGGGAGAGAGTGGGCGGAAACTATCTAAGTCGCGCAACCCGCGACCAATGTGGCGCGGGTTTTTTCATTTGTGTGCGGTGCGAGGTGCCAAGCGCGGGCACGAGGCACCCGGCACGTCAGCGCAAGGAGCGTTATGTCGCAATTCACGTTTTCGTCCGAGTCGGTATCCGAAGGCCACCCCGACAAGGTGTGCGATTACATCTCCGACTCGATCCTCGACGCCTGCCTCGAGCAGGATTCGAAAAGCCGTGTCGCGTGCGAGACCCTGGTCAAGAGCGACCACGTGGTGCTCGCCGGTGAAATCACCACCAACGCGAAACTGGATTACGAAAAAATCGTGCGTCAGGCGGTCAAGGAGATCGGCTACACCGATACCAGCGAGCCGTTTTGCGACGCCACGCTCAAGGTGATCTCGCTGATCACCAAGCAGTCCAACGAAATCAGCCAGGGCGTCACCGTTGCGACCAGCCAGAGCGGCGACCAGGGCGCCGGCGACCAGGGCATCATGTTTGGCTACGCCAGCGACGAATCAGACGAGCTGATGCCGTTGCCGATCGTCCTCGCGCACAAGCTGACCTACGGTCTGGCGCAGGATCGCAAGTCCAATCGCGTCGACTTCCTCCGCCCCGACAGCAAGTCGCAGGTCTCGGTGGCCTATGACGGCAACACGCCGAAACACGTGACCTGCGTCGTCGTGTCCACGCAGCACACGCCCGCGGCCGACCAGAAGCGCATCACCGAATACGTGCGTGAAGATCTTGGCCCGCGCGTGCTCGGCCGGTGGTGGAAGAAGGATGCGCAGCTGTTCGTCAATCCGACCGGCAGCTTCACGCATGGCGGTCCGTCGGCTGACGCCGGCGTCACCGGCCGCAAGATCATCGTCGACACCTACGGCGGCTGGGGCCGTCATGGCGGCGGCGCGTTCAGCGGCAAGGACCCGTCAAAAGTCGACCGCAGCTCCGCGTATTTCTGCCGCTACGTCGCCCGCCAGGTCATTGGTGCGGGGCTGGCGAAGAAAGCCGAGATCCAGGTTGGCTACGCCATCGGCATGGCCAAGCCGGTCTCGGTCAAGGTCGACACGTTCGGCACCGGGGACGAAGCCAAGGCCGCTGCGTACGTGATGGACACGTTCGACTTCCGTCCGCGCGCCATCATCGAGCAGCTCAATCTGCTCCGCCCGATCTACCGCCAGACCACCAACTACGGTCACTTCGGCCGCACTGGCCTGCCGTGGGAAGAACCGGTGGCGGTGGCTGCGAAGTAAGGGATCAGGGATCAGGGATCGGGGATCGGGGAAGTTTGGAGGCGCCGGGCGGACATTCCGTCCGGCGCTTTTTCTTCTGTGGGTTTCTTTGACGCCTGACGCCGAGTGTTTACCGCCCCCCGCATCTTTTCCGTCACAATCCCACCCGATCGACGCCTGCGCCTTTCGCCGCATCGATGACGTCGATGATGTGGCCATAGCGCAACGCGCCGGCGCCGATGATGAAGAGCGTGCGATCGCGGCGATTGGTATAGATGTCGCGCAGCCGCGACTCGAGATCCGCGAGCGCGACGTTCTGCTTGTTCACTGAAATCTGCCGATCGGCGGTGTATTCGACAACGATCTGTCCATCGGGCGGCGAAGCCGCGGTCGCCTTGGCTTCGGGCGGCAGTGCGACGTCAAGGCCACGCTGCGCCAGCGGCAGAGCAGCCATGAAGATCACGAGCAGCACCAGCAGCACATCGATCATCGGCGTGACATTGAGATCACTCTGCGGGTTCATTTCTTTCGGACGTCTCGACAGATCGCGGCCCTCGCCAAAAATTGAGTTGGTCATGAACTCTCTCCTGATCCCTGATCCCTGATCCCTGATCCCTGATCCCTGATCCCTGATCCCTGATCCCTGATCCCTGATCCCTGATTAATGCAGCTGAAACCGCACCGTGACCGTCATGATCACGGACACCGGCACACCATTCAGCAGCGTCGGCGAATACCTCCATAGGCGCACGGCATTCAAGGCGGCGTCCTCGAGCATCGGCGCTGGGCGTAAGACGCGCGCGTCCTGGACGCGGCCGTCGCTACCGATCACTGCTTCGATGAGGACCACGCCTTGAATGCGTGCAGCCTGGGCAACGACCGGATACACCGGAAGGACATCGTGAGTTTTCTCCGGCGCTTTGATCTGGCCGCCAACACGCACCTTGGTGACCGGCGGCGGCGCAGCTTTGAGAGGAAGCGCGGTGATGACAGCAGCGCCGTCAACGACGCCGCCACCTGGAATATCCGTGGGCCCGTCCACGGCATTCTCAAACCCGGCGTCGATCACGGATTCTTTTTCAATAGTCGATGGCGGGTCGATGGGTGCGAGCCGGGGATCAGCCGTCGCGACCCGCGGCGTCGGTTCGGCCCGCCGCGCCGGTGGCGGCGACGGCAACGCTGGAGCGACGACGATCATCCAGTCGATCGAAGAATGCGGCAGCGGCAACGTGCCGGTGGCCATTAGCGGGACCACGATGACGGCAAGCAACACCAGTGAGTGCGCAGCAAGCGACAGCGGCACGGTGTACCACTTGCGGCTGCCGACACGGACGGACGGATCGGTGACGTCGCCGAAGAGATCGCGTGGCATGAAGTTCCTCCATGCGCGCAGGCTTGCGCGCGGTGCACGCGACGATCGGCCGATGTCGTAGTGTCTGAGGTGTTAGACACCGGGATCGCCAAGTTGACGCGGCGATCGGTTCGCGAGTATCCCGCACACCACCCGACTTCGCGATACGGTTGGTCATGCGCGCACGACGGCTTGCCCTGGCACTAGCCCTGCCGCTGGTCTTGTCCGGCTGCCTCAACCGCCTGCACATGGTCGCCCGGCATCCCGGTGGTGCGTTTGTCTGAGACGATCACGCGGCAGTAGTTTCACCAGGCAGCCAAAATGAAGACCACGACTTTGCGCATTCTGTTGCTGTTGCTCTGCCTATGCCGGGTGGAGACGGTGCCTGGTCTCAACGCGCAAGGTCCGTCAGCGACGCCGGTGCTGATCCGTGCCGGTCGACTGTTCGACAGCGTGCGCGGCACCATGCTGCCGGCGCGCGACATTCTGGTACGCGGCAACATCATCGCCGAGGTCGCGCCGGCGATTACGGCGCCGGCGGGTGCCTTGGTGATTGACCTGCGTGCCTACACCGTCCTTCCCGGTCTGATCGACGCGCATAGCCACCTGTTGCTCGAGGTCGAACCGTATGCGTCGATCACGACGGATGTTGTCGCCGAAGGCGAGGTGGCGCGCGCGCTACGCGGTGCGGGCCACGCACGGACTTACTTGGACGCCGGCTTCACCACCGTCCGCGATCTCGGGAATGCCGGTCTGTTCGCAGATATCGCGCTGAAGCGAGCAATCGCCGACGGGAGTCTGCCGGGGCCACGCCTGTACGTGTCGGGGCCTGGCCTCAGTGCGGCAGGCGGACAGATCGAAGGGCCTGCCGCCGAACTTGCCGCCGCGGCCGCGATCGAGTACCGAATCATTCAGAACGTCGATGATGCCCGTACCGCCGTGCGGGAGCACGTGGCTCGCGGTGCAGATCTGATTAAGGTTTATGCGGACCAGCGACCAAAACCAGTGGTTCTATCGGTGGCAGAATTGCGCGCCATCGTTGACGAGGCGCACCGACTCGGCGTGCGGGTGACCGCCCACGCCACGGGGGACGCGTCGGCCGCGCGCGCGATCGAAGCCGGCGTCGATTCGATTGAACACGGTTATGAGCTTTCCGCGACGACCCTGGCGCGGTTGCGCGAGCGCGGCATTGCCGTCGTTCCGACATTTACTGATCTGGATACCATGGTGATCGGCGCACGCGCGCGAGCACGCGCCCCTCAGCCGCTGACCAAGCCACCTGCCGAACAGGTCGCCAGCGCGCTAGCCGACTATCGTCAGAGACTGCGGCGCCTGTTCGATTCGGGAGTGCGCGTGGCCGCTGGCTCAGACATGTACTGGAATGTCGGCCTGCCGCGAGGCGTGGCCGCCAAGCGGGTGCTGTTTGCCTATGAACAGACGGGTATCGAGCCGGTACGAATTCTCCAGGCGGCGACGATCAGTGCCGCCGTCGTGATCGGTGAGCCGCGGCTCGGTGTCATCGAACCAGGCGCGTGGGCCGACCTCATCGCGGTAGACGGCAACCCGCTCGAGGCTCTCGCCGCGATCGAAAGAGTGACATTTGTGATGAAATCGGGCAAGGTGCACTTGCCCGGTCCAAAGCCTTGATGCTGCTTCCTGATGCTTGGGCCTGGGCTGGGGTCTGGGACCCTGGGCCCGGACTTACCGCAGGGAGACTTGGGGACAAATGAGTTGCCTGTTGCTTCTCGTGGCCTTCTCACTCTTCGCGCCGCTCAACCTCTTGGGGGCACATCGCGAAGAAACTGAATGCATCGCGTTTCCAACGATGGTGACGTCGGCCCTTCGCATTCAGGTCTACGCATTCGGCAGTTTGCCGGTCGAGGCGCTTGCTGCGGCCGGCGCTGACGTGATCGTCTACCGTTCAGGCACACGAACACAGATACGCTCGAACAAGACCGATGATCGCGGCTACGTCGCATTTCCGGATTTGCCCCCCGGCGACTACGCGCTTCACATCAGAGTTGGCGGAGAGACGACCTCTCAGGACGTGCGTCTCGTGACCCGTGAGATGGCGCCGCGTCGGACAATTGCGGTCGCGCTGGGGAGCGGCTGGCAGTGCGGTTCCCGTTGTGTGGTCGAGGCCAGCGGCCGACTCACCCAGCCGCCAAGCTGCCTGTTCCCGACTGTGGCGCCAGTGACCCAACAACCATGACTCCATTTCGCATGGCGATTCTCGCGCTCACGGTGTTCGGTCAGGGCGCTGCGGGACAGGACCTGCCGGCACAAATCACCGGGGTGGTGACCTCGAACGGTCCCATACCAGGCGTCACCGTCACCGCTGACGGATTGGCGACTCGCGAGGTGGCGGTTACCAACGAGAGTGGCGGGTTCAAGCTCACCGTGCCGCCGGGGGCGTATTCGATTACCGCCGAAGTACCCGGCTTTGATACGCAACGGAGAACAATTACCGTCGCGAGCGGTGCGAATCGCCGCCTCGATTTCGAGCTTGCCCTTGGTCAAATTGAGGGGGAGCCCCTGTGGGTGCTACGAGATGCCGCCTCGAACTTCCGCGATGCCCTGGCGGTCGCCCACGTTCGCGTCGAGCGCACCCAGCCGCCACAGAACTGCTCAGATTCGGCGAGTCCGATGCATCTGGTCACAGTCTTGTCGTCGGTCAAGGGCGATCTGGCACCCACGACGTGGCTTGTGCAGAGCTCGCGTTTCTGCTTCGACCGGGGAGTACTGGAGGGAACGCAGGACGTCTATGCAGTGGGCGACGAATACGTCGCTTTTCTCGGCGGCGACGGAGATAGGTTTTTGAGTCTCATGGGCGCGACGACGATCTCTAAAGTAGTTGACGGCCGGATCGCTGGCGCCGCCTACCCGCCGATGCGCAGCGGGATGACCATCGCGGAGGTCTGGGCGGCGTTGAAACAATTCCAGCGATAGAATCGGCGAGGCACCATCGTCAACAGGATCGGGTAGAGATGGATCCGGCAAGCCGTGTGTGAAGGCCGTCGTCACCGCCGGATGCCGCCGACTGATCGACGCCTATTCACTCAGCCATCGCCGGAGCACGCCATGACCTCGCGCCGAATGTCTCTACTCGGACCACTCGCCGTCGTGATCGCGCTGGTCAGCCAGCCGCACGCGCAGTCTGCAGGTCCTGGAATCGATGATGTCCTCAATCTCAAACGTGTCGGCAGCCCGGCCATTTCGCCCGACGGGCAGACGGTCGCCTACACCATCCGCGAAACCAACTGGGACGACAACGACTTCGAGACCGAGATCTGGATCGGTGGTGGCGCAGAGCCGCGGCAACTGACCAGCGCGAAGAAGTCGAGCCTGCAGCCGGCGTGGTCGCCGGATGGGCGATGGCTGGCGTTCATTTCGGATCGCGACGGCAAGCGGCAGATCTACCGGATTGCGCTGGCCGGCGGCGAAGCGGCGAAATTGACGAGCGCTGAAGAGGGCGTCACCGCGTTTGCGTGGTCGCCCGATGGGCACCACCTCGCCTATACGATGACCGATCCGATCGCCAGCAGCGTCAAGGAACGCGAAAAGCGCTACGGCGACATCCGCATCGAGGATGAAGACCGCCGCATGGCCCATCTCTACATGATCACGGTCACGACTGACCCCGTGTCCGCGCCCCGCCAACTAAGCACAGGCGCGATCGTCGTCGGCAACTTCGACTGGTCGCCCGACAGCCGCTCGCTGGCGTTCGATCATCGCGTCTCGAGCGACCCGGCCGATGGCGGATCGGCAGACATCTCGGTCGTCGGTGTCGACGCGGGCGGCCAGCAGGCCGTGGTTGCGCAGGCCGGCCCCGACTCGAATCCGCGGTGGTCGCCTGATGGCAGGCGCATCGCGTTCGTGTCGTCGATGAGCAAGCCGTTTGATTACTACCAGAACTCGGTACTCGCCGTTGTGTCACCGGGTGTCAATCGGGTTGACGTATTGAGCGAGGCGTTCGACGAGAACCCCTCACTCCTGGCATGGACGCCGGTGGGCATCTACTTCGCCGCCTCGCAGCGCGCCTACGCGCACCTGTTCCGCCTCGATCCGGCGACCAGGCAGACGACCCGCTTTGCGGTTGGCGATCGGTCGATCGGCGCGAGTTACTCGATCACCCGTAATGGGCACAGCACCGCATTCATCGGCTCAAATGCCACCGACTTTGCCGATGTCTACAGTGGCACGCTCACTGCGCCTGCACTCACGCCGACGCGCATCACCCGCACCGCCGATCAGATTGCCGCTTGGCCGAAGCATGCGCGCGAAGTCATCACCTGGAAAAGCCAGGATGGCACCGAGATCGAAGGCGTCCTGCACAAACCGGTAGATTTCAAAGCCGGGCGCCGCTATCCCCTGTTGGTGGTGATTCACGGCGGCCCAACCGGCGTGTCACGGCCGGTCCCGTACTCGAACAACGTCGGTTACTACCCGATCGACATGTGGCTGGCCAAAGGCGCGTTGGTCCTTGAACCGAACTATCGCGGCAGCGCCGGCTACGGCGAGAAGTTTCGCGCGCTCAACGTGCGCAATCTCGGGATCGGCGACGCGTGGGATGTGATCTCAGGGATCGACCATCTGGTGAGCGGCGGCCTGGTCGATCGCGATCGAGTCGGGACCATGGGCTGGAGCCAGGGCGGCTACATCTCGGCGTTTCTCACCACTAAACACTCCGACCGCTTCAAAGCCGCATCGGTGGGCGCCGGCATCTCAAACTGGATGACCTATTACGTTAACACCGACATCCATCCGTTCACCCGGCAATACCTCAAGGGCACGCCGTGGGACGATCCGAAGATCTACGCCGACACCTCGCCGATGACCTACATCAAGTCGGCCAAAACGCCGACGCTGATCCAGCATGGCGATCAGGATCAACGGGTGCCGGTCCCCAATGCGTTCGAGCTGTATCAAGGTTTGCGTGATCACAACACGCCGACCCAACTCGTTCTATTCAAAGGGTTTGGCCATCCGCTGAACAAGCCGAAAGCAAACCGCGCCGCGATGCAACAGAACCTCGATTGGTTCAACAAGTACCTCTGGCCGACCCCTGGGGCAACCCAGTAGATCGGCTACAATCGCACGCAAACTCTAGCGTTCCCGTTTTGCCCAGCCTTGCCGCAGGCCTGGGGAGGAGAAGTGCGATGGCCGGTGGAAAGACCTACGGTGGGATTGCGACCGTTGCCGCAGCGTTGCTGCTTGCAATCGTCGCCAGCGCGGCGCGTCCGATTCGCGTCACGGCGCAAACGCCGGCTATGACCGCGAGCGAAGTCACCTTCGCCAAAGATATCGTCCCGATTCTCCAACGCAGTTGCCAGAACTGCCATCGCCCTGACGGCGTGGCGCCGATGTCGCTGGTGACCTACGAAGAGACCCGCCCGTGGGCGCGCTCGATCAAGCAGCGTACCGGTCTGGGCCCGAAGGCCGGCGTCATGCCGCCCTGGTATATCGAGAAGAACGTCGGCATCCAGCATTACAAAGACGATCCATCGCTGAGCGATGCAGAAGTCGCCAAGATTGCCAAGTGGGCAGACAACGGCGCGCCGCGCGGCAAGGATACGGATCTGCCGGTCGCGAAGCGTTTCGACGATGGCGGCGACTGGCGCATCGGCAAGCCGGATGTGATCGTCTCGTCGAAAGAGTTGCTGGTCAAAGGCGATTCACCCGATTGGTGGGGCGAAATCGAAAGCATTCCGATCCCGATCACCGAAGATCGGTATGTCTCGGCGGTCGAGGTTCGCGAAGTCAACGACGTGCCGCGCGCCGGCACCGGTCGCGCCACGGTCGGCGGCCGCTACGTGTTCCATCACATGATCTGGAGCACACGCGTCCTCAGCGAGATCGCCAGCGACGCCGAACTGACCCTCGAGCTGGTGCAAGCCAATCCCGATGCGATCACGCCGTGGCCGGTGCACGAAGTGGGTCGCAACCCTGACGTGTTTGACGATCTGTCAGGGCGCTTGTTGAAGGTGGGATCCAGTATCGTGTCCGATTCGGTGCATCTGCATTCGAATGGGCGCGACACCAAGGCGCGGCTCGAGGTCGGCTTCAAGTTTCACCCGAAGGGCTACAAGCCGACACTGCGTCGCTCGCCCTCGCGATCGCTTGGCAACGGCGTCGACATCGACATCAAGCCGATGGAAGCCGGTCAACAGCTGCACGCCTACACGGTGCTGCAGGAGCACACCAAGATCACCTCCTTCGAGCCGCACTTACATGCGCCGGGCGCGCGGATGTGCCTCGAAGCCATTTGGGGCTTCAACATCCAGACCCTGAGCTGCGCTGGTTACGATCACAACTGGGTTCGCGGCTACGACTACCAGGACGATCACGCCCCGCTCCTACCCCGCGGCACGATCCTGCACATCGTCGGCTACATGGACAATTCGCCGGCGAATAAGAACGTGCCGGACCCACGTAACTGGCAGGGCTCGGGCAATCGCTCGGTCGCGAACATGTTCATCGACCTCGGCATGGGCCTCTCGCTGACCGACGCGCAGTTCCAGGCAGAAATGGCCAAGCGTCGCGACCAGATGCGTTTGACGCAGAGCGATGTGTTCATTGGCTGCCCGCTGTGCAATGTCAATCCGCCGCGGCCAACGCCGACGGCTACGCCGACGGCGGAACCGTCCAGCGGGCCGACGGCTTCGACGCGACCGCCCGGCTAACTCGGAATTGGCGATTTGGTGAAAGGCGATTGGCGATTGGCGATTGATTGGGTGACTGCGTGATTGGGTTATTGCACAGATGCTGAATCGCATATTGCTGGCGGCGGTCGCGGTTGGTCTCAGCGTCACCTGGTCCGACGCGCAGTCATACTCACGGGGGCAGAACGCATCGCCGGCCTTCGAGGGATGGGAGCGCAACGAGGATGGCTCCTTCAACTTCCTGTTTGGCTATATGAACAGGAACTGGGAAGAAGAGGTCTACGTTCCGATTGGCCCGGACAACAACATCGAGCCGGGCGGCCCCGACCAGGGACAGCCAACCCGTCTCCTGCCACGGCGTAACCGTTTCATGTTCCGCGTCCGCGTCCCGAAAGACTGGGGCGACAAGGAAATGATCTGGACGCTGACGACTAAGAGCAAGACCGAAAAGGCCTACGCCTCACTCAAGCAGGATTACTACGTCGATGACGTGGTGGTCGCCTCGGAAACCGGTGCGTTGGGCGCCGGCACCAGCAGCCCCGAGGTCCGCAGCAATAAGCGGCCGACGATCAAGCTCGATGGCGCCAACAAGCGCACCATTCGCGTCGGTGAACCGCTCGAGATCGTGGCGTGGGTTATGGACGACGGCATTCCGAAGCCACGCCGGGCGACGACGCCGACCACGCCTCCGCCTGCGGCGGCCAACGCGACACCCACCGCACCGCGCAATCCGGCCCTGGTGCCGCCGTCACGCATCACCGTGGGGAAACGTACCGGCCTGCATCTGTCCTGGTTCGTCTATCGTGGCGACGGCGGCGTGCGCTTTGACCCGGCGCAGATCAAAGTCTGGGAAGAAACCCGCACGGGGGCCAATTCGCCGTGGGCCCCGCTCTGGACGCCGCCGGCGATTCCGCCGGACGGCAAGCATTACGTGCGGGTGACATTCGATGCGCCCGGCACCTATATCCTGCGTGCGCGCGCCGATGACGGCGCGTTGTACGGCGACGAAGACGTCACGGTCACCGTCACGCGCTGACCGTCCCACCTACGGCTCATGTCGCGCAGGCTTTACGTCACCCATCCCCCTACTTTGACGAACCCGCCGTCAGCGGGAGAGTACTGCCAGCACACAGCTGTCGTGGCGTCGATGAATGCACAAACGACCGTGGTGCGCCACCGCGGGGTGATTTGTCCGTGAATGGTCTCGGAACGAGCGATGGCCCCGTTGAGCTTCTGGGCCTCGGCACGGGTGTAGCACGACAGGTCGGCCCCGCCGGTGAACGACGCTAGTTCGGTGACCCTTCCATCTCGCTCCAAGACCACGTAGCGACCACCATCGGCCGTTGAGGAGAGTGCGGCGGCAAAGGCACGGGAGTGGCCGGGTCGAAATTGCCCGCGACACCAGGCAGCAAATGGCAGGTCCAGGCGCGCCTGCACGGCCAACGCGGTGAGGTCGGGTGGCGCGGGTGGAGCTGCGACCTGCGCAAAAACAGATGCGGAGCACGTGGTGATCGCGATCAGGAGCACGAGCTTCCCGTGGAGAGTCATGAACTAACGTAACACCGCCCGCTCGGGTCGCGGTTCCGCGCGAGGAAGATGGCACCCCAGATCAATGCGCCGCCCATGATCACGAGGCCCACCCGGTGCGCGCCGAGACCGAGGCTTCGATCCAAGTGCAGCCAGCCCATCTCGGTCCGCAAATATTCCCAATCGTGCCCCTCAACTTCACCGCCGGTTCTCCCGCCCAGCAGCACAATCTGTAATCGCCGCGCGTCGGCGATGTAGGGCGCGAGATCGAACAGGTTCTGCCCCGCCCACCACGTGCAGACCACCGCTCCGAATTGATCGTGCTGCTTGAGAAACGCGCCGGCGAGCGCCAGCGGCAAGGCGAACTGAAACAGGCGGCCGCCGAGCACGGTGAGGAAACGGCCGAAGAAGGAGAACAGGACGTGTCCCGCCTCGTGGAAGATCAGGTTCGGTAGATGCAGAACCGAGTCCGCCGCAACGCTCATCGGTGCACGGGCGAAATGGATCGTCCAGATCGCCAGTGCAAGCAGTAAGGCGATGCGAAGAAGACGCAGGAACGGGCTAGCTTGCTTGGCTCACCACCCGGGCCAGGCCGGCTGCCACGCGACAGACAGCGCGAGGCGCCCATCACGGGCGCCGCGTGCACCGTCGAGCCGCAGCATCCCTGGGGTGCCGGGCAGACCAACGCGCAGGCCGACGCCTAGATCGAGCTGCCAGGGGAGGTGGGCCGCCTCGAGATGACGGCCCTGTCTGGCAACATCGGCAAACGCCGCCCAGTGGAGTTGTGCCAGTGGCCTGATGATTAGTGGGCGCTGATATTCAACCGTGGCATTGGTCAGCAGGCGACCAAGGCTGGCACCGCGGATGGCGTCGTCTTCAAGCAAGGGGTGCGCGCGCAGCAGGGCCGAGCGGATGCGGCCGGTGTCCGGAGCGGGCCACATGTCCAACGGCGCCTGTGCGCTGACCACCGCCAAGGCCGCTTGTCCGGTCCACGATCCTGTCGGGCCAACGGACCGGCGCCACGCGGCCGAGACATTACTGGCGACAAACCCAGCGGACTGGCCGGCACGCGGCCACGCGAAGCCGTCCGCACGAATGGCTATTCGATCCGCAAACAGCCGTTCCTCCATCGCTACTCCGAGTGACAGTTGCTGCCCTCGATCGCGCCACTGATCCAGGGCGCCGGTCATCGCCCAACGGCGGTTCGCAGTCGACCAGTCGCTAAAGGTCACGGCCGCACGACGACGGTCGCTTTCAAACTCGCGGCTCGCCTGATCGGCGCCGGTCGAGGGCGTCAGGCGATAGGTTTGTTGTTCCCACGCGCCATGGAGCTGCCACAGCCCGGTGACCGGCCCCAGCTGTGGCGTCGCTAACCCGAGTAGCACCCGGGGACGACCCGTCGCCCACCCGCCTGAAATCGTCCATAGCTCACCGTTGCCGGTCGGGCTCGCCACATCGAGGCGCGCTTCACGCGCGGTCACGGCATACAGGCTGGCCGCGGCAATCGCCTGCCATGTTCTCGGCACCAGCGGACGTTCGAGGACGGCCACTTCAAGGTTCGCCGTACCGTTCTCGTGTGGTGCATAGCTGACTCGTGACAGCTGGACCGACGGGGCCGCTGCCAGTCGACGTGCGGCACGCTGCAACGTGGCACGCGTGATCAGATCGTGGGGCGCCAGAGCAACCAGCGCACTGAGCGCCTGATGGCGCGTGCGGCCGAGCCCGTCGATGCGCGTCAGATCGACGCGGGGTTCACCCCGCTGGTTCCATGCGTCCAGCGCCCCGTTCTCATCGCCGTCGAGAAAGCGCGACGCGGCGAGCAGTTGCCACGCCGGAAGATCCAAGCGATCGTGTGCGACCGCTTGCGCAGCAAGGTCGGCCGCCTCGCGCCAGCGTTTCTCCACAAAGTGGACGCCAGCCAGTTCGCGCAGGTCACTGGTCTGTGACGGCGGCGGCGCGGATGGTGGTAATGACTTGTCCCGCGGCAGGACCAGGAGAGCAGTGCGGCCGCTCGACGCCCAGGCGCGCTCAAATCCGTCGCTGTCGATTTCCTGGAACGGGCCCTCTGCCGGGTCGTGGGATACGACCCGATTGTCGGTCCAGGCCACGACCACCACGTAGTGGTAGCGGTTAGGGCGACTCTCGATCAGCGCAATCACGGGTCGGCCCGCTAAAAGGTGCCGACGGATATCCGCTGATGTTCCAGCAAACGGCAGCGCGTCCCATCCGCGGGCTTGCGCTGCCGTCGCCAGAGTTCGCACACGTATGCCCCCGGCCGTTTGGTCGACAAAGGGCGCAAAATCCTCTGCGTACACCGCCGGCGCTCCCCAATACCGCATCACCATCGCTACCGCGGCGCCGCCGCAGAGTTCCTCGCTCTGCGGAACAAAAGGCACATCGAGTAGCTGGGTGGCAGCCCCCGACACCGACGGGCCGGCGCCGAGGGTCACCATCAGGAGTGCGACGGCGAAGGTAAAACCGCTCGGCATTCCGTCCCGGGTTTAGGCGACGAGGAGGACGATCAGAATGAGCAAGCCAATGACGACCCAGAGCAGGTTCAGTCGGACCGTCTGGCCACCAGCGACGGCATCGTTGACCAGCTGTGCTTGCGCCGCCATTTGATTCAGCTCCACGCCACCGAGCGTGGCCACGGCCCGTTCGGCG
>DATLXN010000007.1:0-129053 GCA_035575715.1 Vicinamibacterales bacterium
GAATGCGGAAAACGCCTCGCCGAAGTGCCGACAGAGCGGGAGCACAAATGCATTGCTGCTGTCGATATAGCCTCGGTCGTTGGAGGCCTTCTGCAGTCGGCCTACCCATGGCCGGGCGGCGTTCTCCGCCACCTGCGGTTCATGCTGGTGTTCGCGTGGCGACACGTTGTCCATCGCATCGCGATCGCGAAACCCTTGCACCTTCACGGGCGCGGCAAGCGACGCTTCACCTATAACGGCCAACGCGCTGAACCCCATCGACGCGCAGCCGAGTGCGATCACCACTGCGAGCGACAGGTACGTCGAGGAACACACACCCCATACTGGCACGTTACGCTGCTCCCGCGTGCTCGCGGCTCTGCCGTCACCGCAAAACCCGAGGCGCGCAACACGCAGAGGAGGTCATCGGCAACGAATTCTCCGTACCCGGGAATCGCAGCATGTCGCGGCAGCGTCGGCTTGCAGCCGACGTCGCCCGCAGCCAACATGAGGCGCCGCGGCTGAAGCCGGAACGTTTGCGGACATTCTTGAGGTCGCGGGAACGTCCACGCTCATCGCCGCTCTCCCCGCGCAAAATACCCAATTGACAGCGAGTACAGGCCTTAGATCGGAGGCACGCAAGGCGCGCTGGCTGTAGATCCGCGGATCGCGGCCATGACAGCAGCGGTCGCTTCCGCATGTGCGCAGTTGTTCGTTCGCGCGCGCAGGTACTCCTGCAGCCAGACGGCATCGCCCACGATATCGACAAACGTAGTCGTCGCGGTCGCATCTCTATCATTCCGAAGGAACTCTTCGAGCTGCCGTCGGAAGTTCACCGCCTCGTCATGCGGGGGAAACGCCGCGTCCGCGGGACGGCCGCACAGCGGAGGCGCGCTGGCCCCGCTCATCTGCGTGAAGACCCTGGACGCCGCTTGCTCGTGACTGCAGTCATGCGCGCGATAGCGCAGGTAGCGTCGCATCCACGTGTGCACGACTCGCGGGTCGATTCGCGTCAATGTGGCAGGACGGGCGAGAGCGTCGCGGTAGGCCGCCTCGAGCTCCTCCTTGAACTGCCACGTTTCTGCGGGTGGGGGGAAGACGATTCGCTCGAGCGGCGCCCGCATATCGGACCACGGTCGCAGCCTCCGGGCGTCAGATGGAAACACCACAACGTCGGTTGCCCAGCGATCGCCACTGAGAAACAGCTCGCGGTCGAACGGATCGTGATACGTGATGCTCGGCCCGCTGGCGAATTCAGCCCGCGCCGGCCAGTCGAGGCGCCCGAATTTCGACGTGTTCCCAAACTTATGCGCGAAGAACGGCCCTTCCACAACGAGGTCGAGGACCAAGACGGGCCGGTGGCCGTGCTGATGTAGATCACTGATGATGCGGTCGAGGTCGTTCGAGGCAATGATATCGAGACGCAGAATCGGTCGTCCGGTATACATCGTGAGGGCGCCACCGTGGACAGAGGTCAGGATAACCGCGTTGTCCGGTAGCACCGCTCGCAGGTAATGACCCATCAGATGGAGTCGCGGATACCCTTGAGGCAGCCGCAGCTCGCGACGGGGCGAGAGGACGACGATGAGCACTGGAATCACTGCAAGCACGCCCGCCCAGCGACGACGGCCCATCAACCATAGGCGCATCTGATCCACCGCAGCGGCAAACAACACAAACACCGCGAGCATGGCTGGCAGCAGAAAACGCAGCCAGTACCACCCTTCGTAGGTCAGGTATGCAAGGTAGAGCGCGTAGTTCACTGCGACCAGCCCCGTCGCGGTGAGCGCAATCACCGCCGCCGGACGTCTCGAGACATCCACTCGAGCGTGCCGGATGGCGAGCGGTATCATGGCCACTGCCGCCACGATTACCCACGAGTGCAATTCCACGAGCAGCCGCGCGTACAGCACAGCATTGGCCGCAATGCGATCGGCGCTAAAGAAATCGTCGACGTTTGCTCCGTAGCCCGACTGAAACGGATGCCCGTAAAGAACGGCCTGTGACCACCATACAATCAGGGGCCCGATCGAAGCCGAGAATCCAAATACCACGACCTGCTTGAGCGCCGCCGTCCGGTTCTGGGCGGTCGTGAACCAGAGCGCGACTGCCAAGACGGCGCCGAGCGGCGCGAGATTGGGCCGGATCATCACCGCCATGGCTGTCGCGCAGCCGGCGGCTGTCACAGCGCCGTAACCCGGGCGCATAACCATCACCCAAGCAATGGCCCAGAACGCCGCTGCAGGCACATCGCTGAATGGCACGATGGCATGCCCGAGCGTGACTGGTGTCGCGCAGACTAGAAGCGCGGCAACCGTTCCCGCCCACGGCGTCGACAGTCTGGCGCCAAGCAGAAACGCACACCACGCCAGTACGCCAAGCAACACCGGGCTGACGACGTGTGGCGCCAACTCGCCGCCCATTTTCAATGCCGCGGCCATCAGCACTGGATATCCGAGCGGATACATGCTGACAATGGTGCCCTTTATCGACCCGGGCCGGTGTCCGAGCGGCGATTCGACGTGGCCGCTCTGGGCCCATGGCGCCCCATACTCAAACGACGCCGGGCGAAACACGTCCGCGTCGGCCCATCGATGTGCGGCGGCGATATAGGCTCCCGAGTCGGTCGCCCACGGGGCAAAGCTGTTGAAGCGAACCGTCACAGCCACAGCGAGGCCGGCGATCAGCAACGCCATCGCGCGCGCGCTCCGATCCCACGATGCGAAGCCGGCGCTCGCGCGCGGAGCCATAGAGATGTTTACTGGCGTGGCCGTTAAATCGCGCAATCCATGACTCTCCTTTCGCCCGTATTATGCATTCACGTACCCGTCGCGGGAAACCGTCTGCTTAAGCAATTTCGTAACGAATTTCCCCTCGAAATTCGGATTGGCGGAAGGACAGGCTGGTTCTGTCGGAATGAACAGATCGAAGGCCTACGGCTCTTCGTGAAGCACTGGTTCTGTGTAGTGGGTCGCGCTATCTCGAATCGGCGAGTGCTCCGGCGTCGAAGACGCGAGCGATCCGGTGAACGCTCCGCGCCGTGGAGACATTCTGGAGACGGCAAACCGCTGATGAGGGCCTGAGACGGGGTGGCGTGAGGCCGCGAGGCTTGGGTTAGCGTGGATCGGCCACGTCACGGTCGATCCGACGGTTTCGAGCCTCGATGAACTCGATGCTTCGACGTCGGTACTCCCTGTACGTGGCGCCGTCGTCGGTGACGAGATCCTGGAGCAGGAAGAAGTCCACGTACCCGCTGAAGCTTTCAAACAAGGCGAAGAAGTCTGCCGAAGACCCGGCAGGATACCGGGGACTGGGGAACCTGCGCGCACCCCAACGATGGAGATTCGCGTCCGATGCTGATAGAGGTGCCCTCCGGGTACTCGAACGCAGCTGTGAAATTGATGGTGGTCGGCCAAGTGGCTGGGGGGTGGGCGGAGTCGGTGCCGTGGGGTCAGGCGCAGAGCGACGGCTCATGCAGTTCTACACAGTTCGCGCTTGGCCAGGCCTCTTGGACGGACCGGGCTTTCCTTCACGCCGCTCCGCGTCCGCTGAAGCGTCATGGTCAGCGTTAGCGTTCGTGGATTCCGGAAGTGTGCCATGTGCTAGCCGGTATTTGTAGGTCTGTTCCTTCGTGCAGCGGTTTACGATGGTTGTCTCCTCAATGGGAGTTCCCATCGTCCAATAGACCATCCCGTTCTCGTCGAAGTAGGTGATCGATGTTCGGTAAAACCGGCCTTCGTATCCGTTTGACCGAATGTGCCGGACAAGCATCACGAACAGATCAGCGTCCACGCGGCTGCGCACGATGTACTCGTGCGGCCACGTCGCAGCGTACGTTCTGGCGAAGGTCCACACCGTCGATTCGACGAACTTTCGAACATCCTCCGGAAAGTGACACGACATGAGAGCGGGCCTCTGCTGTGACTACCTCGGCAACTCCGAGGGAAGTCCCTCGAAGTCGTTCATTAGTCGATGAACATATCCGAGATGATAGAGAACGGATGGCCTTCCCAGTGTTGCTTGGTCGCACGCG
Source organism: Vicinamibacterales bacterium (assembly GCA_035575715.1). GTDB lineage: Bacteria > Acidobacteriota > Vicinamibacteria > Vicinamibacterales > UBA2999 > JACCSI01. The sequence goes on from DATLXN010000007.1 coordinate 4,013, forward strand.
AGGAGGTACTTCAGAGCGCCCGGCAGATCGTTCTGCCCGAGATAGGCCTGGAGGTATTTGTATTCAGCTTCGGTCATGGGCACACGGCCCAAAAGCCTACCTAAACGTCCACCTAACGGAATGCGGCTCACACGCGGCGGGCCGATGAACGCTATTTCGAACGTGTCTTAAGCCCGCGCGGCCGCCGTCGGGGGCGGCCGCTGTTAGCCGGCTCACTCATTGCTGCCGCGACTGTGACGCCCGCGGCTCAGAAGTTGTCCGTGCGGACGTGCTCGCGGATGAGTTCCTTAAGCCGCTCGATGGTCTTGATCTCGGTCTGCTTGCTCTCCTCCCAGAACCGCTGGAGGTCGGGGAATTTATCGGCGTTCTCGATGTATTGGTCGTACCGCCACACGGCATCGAGACGCTTGCTCAGGTCGTGGATCATGTCGTGGTCGTGATCCCGGATCGCCTTGGTCTTGCCAACGAGATCGTCCTTCTGAATGTCCCTTTCGCTCATGGCGCATCTCCTTTTTGGCTGAAAGTTACGGGGAAACACCGATCGAGAATGCCCTCGACGCTCACGTATATCACTCTCTTTCGAGCAGGTTTCGTACCACCAGTCTGGCTAACTATTAGTAGCCCGCCAAGCCGCGCGTAACCACCACCTCGTCGTACCGCCGGGCACCGTCGCAATTCACGATACGACGCGGCATTCTAGCAGACACCTCGGCCGCTGCTGCGGTGGATACGCGCGAACGGGATCACCAGAACCCCGCCAAACGGCCGATCGGCGTGTCAATTCGATAGCTGCTTCGCTTCGCGCTCGAGCGCGAACTGATCAGGCGCATCTTGCAGGAGCACAACGGCAACGCTCAGCAGGCGGCGAGGAGACTAGGCATCAGTCGCACGACGTTGTGGCGAAGGCTTCGAACCGCAACCCGATTAGCGTGATCGTCACGTCTGCAACCGGACGCACAAGTGGGCCGGCAACGTTGCTGATGGCTTACCAGTCGTAGCGCAGGCCCACCTGCCAGCTGCGATTGCCGTTGGTCCCGAACACGCGCCCGAAGTTATCCGGCAGCGCGAACGAGAGGCTGGGGTTCCCGGCGTAGTGTTGGTTGAAGAGATTGAACATCTCCAAGCGCACCTGCGCCCGCTGGGTGCCCGCCGTGGGGATGGTTCTGACGAGCGCGAAATCGACGGAAAAAAAATCGTCGTAGCGGAAGCTGTTGCGGCCTTGCGTGCCTGCTGCGCCCACCTCCACGCAGTTGGCCGTGGCGCCGGCCTGCCGGCACGTCGTCTGATCAAAGGCGCCGATGGGAATGTAGATGCGCGCGGTGTCGACGGGCGCCCTGGGGTAGCCGTCAATCTGGGTCCCGAGCACGCCGGCATCGACGATACTCGCGCGGTCCTGGCCCTGGCCGTCCAGGTTGCAGTCGCCGCCGTTCGCGCTGCAGAACACGGTGAACGGCACCCCGTCGCGGTAATGGGCCGACCCAGACACGGCCCAGTCGCTTACGATGGCGCCGACGACGCCGGCGCGACGCTTCCACGGCAGTTGATACGATCCGGTCACGCTGCCGACATGCCGCATGTCGAAGCGTGAGGGCCCATACAGATCGGCCTTCCGCAACTCCATGCCACGCGCGCGGTCCGTGACGAACGTGCGATCGGCGGCCTCGTTCATCGCCAGATAGTTGTCGCCGCTGCCGAAGCCGGGGTCGGACGCCATGTCGAGCGCCTCCGACAGCGTGTACGAGACCTGCATCTGGAACCCCGCGCTCACGCGCCGGTCGAACGTAGTCTGCAATCCCTTGTAGTTGCCCTCCGACGCGTTGGCCAGTCGGCTGATGTTGCTGAATGACGGATCCGGCCGCCGGGCCTGACGATTGGCGAAGGTCGCATCCGCGGTCGGCACCGCGCGGTTGAGGATCAGCGTCGCGGGCACGTCGCGTGACGCGGTCCCGACGTAGGAGACACGCATCGACGAGGTCCGCCCGAGGCGGCGCTCCACCGTGGCGTTCCACGTGTGGACCCGGCCGAGGTGGAAATCCGGATCGACCTCGGTTTTCGCGATCGGGCCGCTCTGAACCTGGCCGGCGGTGGGTCCCAGCGATTCGACCCGCAGCGGCTCGGTCGTCGGCAGCAGCGTGATGGTGCGGATGTGCGGGGCCTGGAACTGCAGCGATCGCAGGAAGAAGAAGTTCACGCGATCGTACGACAGTCCGTAGGCACCGCGGACCACCCACCGGCCATCGCCGGCCACGTCCCAGACCGCGCCGACGCGTGGTGCGGGATTGATCAGGTCGGCGCCATAGCCGAAATCGGTGAGACCGTCTTTTTCCTTCCACTCGGTGATCGATTCCAGCCGCAGGCCGAGGTTCAGGGTCAGGTTCGACAGCAGCCGGACGTCGTCCTGAACGAACAGCCCGAGGTCCCACACACGGAAGTTACGGCGAGGGTCGCCAATAGTCGCGGTGTACGAGGTGGGGGTGCCGGCCAGCAGGTTCTCGATCCCGCTCCGGCCGTAGCCCACACCGAACGAGATCGTGCCGCGGGCGTGGTCGCTCTGCACGCCGTTGTTGAAAATGCGGTGAACGTCGTAGCCGGCCTTGTACGCATGGCGGCCCCGGCTGTGCGCGAACGAGCCGGCCGCCTGCACGTCATATAACTGGCGCGCAATCGGGTACTGCACGGAGATCGGTCCCAGCGTGCCGAACCCGGCCACGGTAATGGTCGGGAAGCTCTCGAAGCCCGGTTCGATCGGCAGCTCGACGCGCCGGTACCCGTACCCGAACCGGAACTCGCCCAGCGTGGTCGGCGAAAAAACCCGCGTCAGCACGACCCCGCCGGTGTGCCCGCGATCGGCGATGTCGCCGCCGTTGCCGCGGAAGATGCGCGTGATCTTGTAGTCCTGGTTGCGGAAGTCGTAGCGCGCCATCAGGCGGGTGCTGGCGCTCTGGTTGTAGTCGACGCGTCCAAACACGTTGGGCGTGTCGTACGCAAACGGCACGTTCGCCTGATACCGCCGCGGGTTGATCGCCTCGCGGTTCGGCAGCGGGTAGAGCGCCAGCCATTCGCCGACGATCTCATCGGCGCGCGCCGTGCCCGCGTTAATTGTGCGCTCGGTCGCGAGCGGAACGCTACCCGTCGAGGCGTTGGTGCCGCGGCGGATGTTGTTCTCGAACATCCCGAAGTAAAACAACCGATCGGGAATGGCGGGCCCGCCGGCGGTGCCGCCGTAGAGGTTGGTGCGGAAATCGCCGAAGCAGCCGCCCGCCGGGGCGGCGGCGAGGCCGGAGATTTGATCCGCCGTGCATTTTCGCGGCTGCACGTCGGTCGCTTCCGACTGGAACCGCTGGTTGTCGTAGAAGTATTCGAATGCCGAGCCGTGAAAGACGTTGGTGCCGGACTTGCTGATCGCCCGCACTTGGGCGCCGCCCGCCCGCCCGAACTCGGCGTTGTAGTTCGCCGTCAGCACCTCGAACTCCTTGACCCCCTCCACGCTCACCGGCGTCCGGTAATCGTTGTCTTCGGGATCGATGTTGGAGATGCCATCCAGCTCGTAATTGGTCGACCGCGCCGTCGTCCCGTTGGCCACGACGTTGCCACCGCCCGAGCCGAGAAAGGCGCGGCCGAAGCGGCCGCCGGGCGTCGTCACACCCGGCGCCTTGGTCGCAATGCCGTAGACGTTACGGCCCATAGCGTCGGCCGTGCCGAGGGGAATCTCCTTGAGGGCCGCTTCATCGTAGGTGCGCTTCAGCTCCGATCGCGTGAGCTGCACCCCCGACGACCCGCCTTCCACGGTGATGGTTTCCGCCACTGGCGCCACCGGCAGCGCAAAATCGACGACCGCGCTGTCGTTCACGCGCACTTCGACGCCCTGCCGTGCCTCAGTGCGGAAGCCGCTCATTTCGGCGCGCACTTCGTACACGCCGGACGGAACAAATGGGATGCGATACAGACCTTCCGAGCCCGTGACCCCAGCAAGCCTGGTCGCCGTGGCCGTGTTGATCGCGGTAATCGTCACGCCCGGTAACACGCCGCCCTGCGCATCTTTCACACGGCCCTCAACCGTACCGCTGATGACCTGGGCGCCCGCCGATGCGGACCCGGCCGCGAGCCACAGCACGACGACGATGACAGGCAGCTTTCGGACCATTCCAGACTCTCCCCTTAAAGATGTCGACGGCGGACACCGCGAATCGAGGCGCAGAAGGGCACCAGTGTAGTCAGGTTCGACTGGCTCGTCCAGACAAGGGGGATCGGTCATTCAAGGCGCCCGCCGCTAAAGCGAATCCATTTTTCGGCGGCCCGTGTCGCTGCCGTCCCGTTTGACACACCGAAGCCGACAGCTTGCTGGTATAAGAGACGGCAATGGCCAATCACACAAGCGCTCCGAAACAAATCACCTGGATTATCTGCCTGGTGCTCTTTCTCGTCGCGGTGGTCGCGCATTTCGGGATCGTGCGGATGGACCCCGCGGTTGGGACGTGGTCATGGATCATCGGCTACGCCCTGCTTCTCGTCGCCGTTCAAGTACGAGACCTGTGATCGCCCTGATCTAGCAGTCCGGCTGCGACGCGCGAGTTGCGCGAGTTGCGCGCCTTACGCGTCGGGGCCGGCCGCCGCACTCTCGACAATATTCGCGTCCTGGTAGCCGCCGCGTCCGCGGAGCCGTTGTAAATCGGCAACAGCCTCGGCCCGGTTGGTGAACGGTCCGAGCACCACCTGCTGGACACGCCGGCTGCGCAACTGAAACGGTCGCTGCGCCGCTGGCAGGCCGGCTTCGGTCAGTTCGCCCACCAGACGGTTGGCGCGCTCCTGGCTCGCGAAGAGTCCCACCGAAATCATGAAGTCACCGGGAGCCAACACCGGAGACGCTTGGACGCTCGCCTGTTCCTCAACCGGCCCGGGCGGCAGAGAGAACGTGGTCACCGCGAGCGCCGGTGCCGCAGGCAGCGACGCGAGTGTCAAAGGCGCCTGCCGCAGGCCGGTGAGCGGACTCGCCAAGAGTGAGCCGCCGACAGCGGCCATACCAACCAGCGCAACACACGACACCGCAACCGCCACGCGTGGCGACCAGCGGCTGCGGCGCTCGTGCCTGCGGCGTCCAGCCGTTCCTGAATGGGCGTCGGATTGCGCGCCGTGGGACCGGAGTTCACGTGCCAGCCATTCGTCGACCCGTATGGAGAACTCTTCCACCGGCGCTTCGTCCAGGGCAAGGGCTGCACTCTCGACCATGGCCGGGGCGGCCACTTCGCTCGGCATGGCTTCCACGTTCTCGACCCTCACTGGCGCGGCCGTTTCATTCACCACGGCTTCCACCCGCTCGACCGTCACCGGTGCAGCCGCTTCGTCGTGCGCGACGACTTCTGCGATCGCTACGATCGGTGCTGCAGGGGCGACCGGCGGCGCCTCGAGGACCGGTTCGGGACAGACAATCGAGGCCCACGTCGGGGCCAGCGTCGTCGAGCCGACGTCGATCAAGGCGGTCTCGAGGATCTCGCGATCGACCCATGCCGCTTCCTGGCGGTGCGCGAGATGCAGTGCGCGATCGCAAATGCGGTTGATCAGACGAGGGACGCCGCCAGTGCGCCGGTGCAGCAACTCGATGACCTCAGGCGCGAACAGCGGCCGCTCACGGCTGCCGCCCGCAACGTGCAGGCGATGCTGGATGTAACCGGAGACCGCATTCTCGCTGAGCGTCGCGAGCCGGTTATATCCACACACGCGCTGATCGACCTGCCGCATTTCCGGTAACTTCAACTTGGCGTGCAGCTCGAGTTGCCCGACAAACACAATCTGCAAGCGCCCCTTGCCGCCGAACGCGTCGGCAAGGATCCGCGTTTCCTCGATCAGCGGCAGCGACATGTTCTGCGCTTCATCGATGATCACGACGACGAACGCATCCGGCGGAACGGCGGTTTCGAGAAAATCGGTGAGCAGATAACTTAATTCGGCGCGTGTGGCATGTTTGAACGGGCCGGTCACCAGGTCCTGAATCGAAATCACCCCGAAATCGATCAGCAGCATTTTCAGCAGGTCTTCACGCGAGGCGAAGGGGTCGGGCACAAACGAGCTGAACGTTTTCCGTCCAAGACTGCGCAGAACTGCACGACACAGCAAGGTCTTGCCAGTGCCGATTTCCCCAGTCAGGACAAGGAGACCTTCGCGGCGCCGAATGCCGGTGAGTAGATTCTCAAAAGTCGCAGCATGCGAGGGGCTGCGATAGAGGAATCGAGGATCCGCGCTCAGACTGAACGCTTTCTCCTTTAATCCGAAGAATTCCTCGTAGGTCAGGCTGTCTGCCTGTGGTTGAAACGACGCCAATGACCCGCTACTGAGTGCCATGATACCTAGCTTATTAAGACTTTAAAGTAATTAGGTGACTTCAAAGACCAAGCTATCTGCATGAATCGGGCCCAGCGCCTCGACGACCATGTACCTGAAAACACAGACGTTTCCGGCGATCAAAGTGCTCGCGGTGCCAGGACCAGTGCGCCGTCTTGAGACACGTCCCGGCAGATGTGTCACTACGTGTTAACGGCGCGTCAAGCCGCGTCTCCCTTTACGATGTGTAGATGAACGGCTTGGCGTTGGCAGGGATCTTCAAACAAGCAGTGGTGGCGTGGTGGGAGGACAACGTTCTTCAGCTTGGTGCCGCGCTCGCCTTCTACACGCTGTTCGCGATCGCGCCGGTCCTGATCGTCGCGATCGCGATCGCCGGCGTCTTCTTCAGTGCCGAGGCGGTGAACACAGAACTGGTCACGCAGATGGATGCGTTGATCGGGGCGGTCGGCGCTGAGGCGGTGCAGGCACTCCTCGAGGGCGCCGGCAGGCGCCAGTCCGGGTGGGTCGCCACGACGATCGGCACAATCACTTTCCTGCTGGCTGCCACCGGCGCATTTCTCGAATTGCAGTCGGCGCTCAATACCATCTGGCGGGTGAAGCCGACCTCGGGGCCGTACCTGCGCGCCTACGTCCTCGATCGCTTGCGCTCCTTCGGCATTGTCGTCGCCATTGGATTTTTGTTACTGGTGTCACTGGTGATCAGCGCCGGTCTGGCTGCATTGAATGGCTGGCTGGATCGGTGGATGCCCGGCTGGCCGGTGATGTGGCAGGGACTGAACATCCTGGTAGGGCTGGTCATTACCAGCTCCCTGTTTACGCTGCTCTATCGCTTCTTGCCGGACGTCAAACTCGAGTGGCGCGATGTCGTCACCGGCGCGATCGTGACCGCCGTCCTCTTCGCCGTCGGCAAATATCTGATTGGCCTCTACCTGGCGCAGAGCGCGGCCGCCACCTCTTACGGCGCGGCCGGGTCCGTCGTCCTGCTGCTGATCTGGGTCTTTTACTCGTCGCAGGTGCTGCTGCTGGGGGCCGAGTTCACCCGCATTTACGCGACCGCGCGGGCCGGCAAGCCCGCCCCCGAGGATTTTGCCGAACCGGATCCGGATGCGCCGGCGAAAGCCACCTAACCGCCTGTATGCCTAGCCAGTTTTCCGCTATCGGTTTCGATGTCAAATCCGGCGAAGACCTCGCTGCGCTCGCCACCCAGGTCGCCGACGACACGGACAAGATCAAAACGCCGGCCGGCATGTATATGAAGTGGGCGCCGGCAAGCGGTGAGCAGCTGTGGCTGCAAGTGAAGCCCAGTGGCGATGCCATGGGCATGAATCCGCACTTCGCCGGGCAGTCGCGCGTGCGCGTTGCGCTCGAGTCACGCGTCCGCCGCGACACGCACACGCCTCTCGATGCCACCTTCCTGTGTTGGGCCAATCCGCCCGCTGGAGCGACGACCGGTGGCGAGTACCCGTTTGCGTTCGATTGTCCGGACGCGGCCACCTACGGCGAGCTTGCGTTTCCGTCGCTCGCCACCGTGCAAGTCGCCGCCTTCGCACAACAGATCTCGGTCTACCCGTCCGAGCACGACTACGACGCGGCGCAACGCGCGCAGGGTCAGAGCTTTGCCTCGCGCTCGTTTATTCCGTCCGGCCTGATCTCTCCCGGTGGCGAGCCGGTGACTCCGCCCGAACCGCATGCCCTGTTTGTCGGCCATGTCGTCAACGCCGGCATCCGCCGCAATTCAATCACTGGCACGCCGTTCTGGTGGGCACTGGTCGATACGCTCGGCGGCACCTATGACGTCGTCATCGACCCGACCCTGCTGACCGGACCGATTGTCCTCGGCAACATCGTCTCGGGGTGGTTCTGGCTGTCGGGGCAGCTGCAGGTCGGCGCCTCCTCGACGGAATCAACCGGCCGCGGCTGGTTCCAGCGGCTCACCGGGCGCTAGCCGGCCGAGCTGATTCGATGGTCCGGCACGCAAGTTGGATCACTCCATTAGATGTGGAGCTCGCGCCGCACGGTCGGAATAGTCGGGCTGGCTGCGGTTGTCCTGTGCGGCGTGTCCCTCCGCGCCAGCGGACACCTGGATGAGCTAAGTGTCTCCGTTGACAGCCGCTCGCAGCAACCCGGTGAACTATTACTGGTCACCTTGACAGGCGCCTCAGCCGCGTCCGAAGTCCGGGTTGGCGCATTCGGCCGCACCATCACCGCCTACGCCACGGCGCGCGAGCAATGGCAAGCCTTGGTTCCGATTGATCTGGAGCAGGCGACAGGCCGCTATGACCTGATCGCGACCGCACGCGTTGGAGCCCGCACGGCACGGGCGACGCGAACCATCGTGGTCGAACCGAAAGTCTTCTCGACGCGCACACTGAAGGTGGCCGCGTCATTCGTCAATCCGCCGGCCAAGGCGCGGGCGCGGATCGCGCGCGAAGCGTTGGTTGTGCGAAGCGCCTACGCCACCTCAGCGCCGCAGCGATTGTGGAATACGCCGTTTGTGGCGCCGGTCAACGAACCAGCGAATAGCCGCTTCGGCCAGCGCAGCATCTTCAACGGACAACCGCGCAGCCGGCACAGCGGCACCGATTTCCTGAGCCCCGCCGGTACGCCGGTCAAAGCGCCCAACGCGGGTCGTGTCGTGGTTGCCCAGGATCTGTTCATGAGCGGTAACACCGTGATCATCGATCACGGATTGAACCTTTTTTCGATGATGGCGCATCTGCAGGCGATAGACGTCCGTGACGGGGACATGGTCATGGCCGGTCAAATCGTTGGCCGTGTCGGGGCGACCGGCCGCGTCACCGGCCCGCACCTGCACTGGGCGATGAGGGCCTCGGGGGCTCGGGTGGATCCATTGTCGGCAGTCGCACTCCTCGGTGACCAGATCTCGACGGCTCGGTAGCTTCCAGGGAGAACGCATGTTTCGAACACTCGCGCTGTCTGTGGCCATTGTCGTATCGATGACCGCGACGCCGGTCTTAGGTCAACCGCCGGCCGCGCTTCTGTGGAACGACCCTGGCGACATCGCCAGCCGGAATCTCTTTTACGGGCCGGGCAGTGCTCAACTCGCGCCGGTCGCGCCCTTTGCTTTTCTCAAAGAGGATACCGGCGGCACCCAGCCCAAATTTCGCGTCCGTGACGCGAAGGGTACTGAGTGGGGTGTCAAGCTCGGGATCGAAGCGCAAAGTGAAACGGCATCGACCCGCCTGGTGTGGGCCGCCGGCTATTACGCCGAAGAGGCGTATTTCTTTCCCGAGGTCAAGATCGACAACATGACCGCGCTGACGCGGCCAACTACCGAGGTCAAACCAGGCGGCGTCGTCACCAACGCGCGTTTTGAGCCGGTTCGCGCCGACGTCAAGAAGTTGGGCGAATGGGAATGGGAGAAGAATCCCTTCGTCGGCACCCGCGAGCTTGACGGCCTCAAGGTGCTGATGATGATGCTGAATAACTGGGATGCGCACGACACAAATAATCGCAAGGTCAGAGTCGGCAGCCAGGAACGCTTCTTGGTGTCAGACCTGGGGGCCACCCTCGGCAAGACCGGCGGCAAATGGGAACATACGAAAAACGACCTGAAAGACTTTGCCGAGTCGAAGTTTATCGATGGCGTCGATCAGGGTGTGGTTAAGTTTGCCTACCGCGTGCGTCCGACAGGCCTCGGCATGTTCGCGATCCTGTATCCACCATACGCCGGCCGGGTCAAAGACATCACCGCCAATACAAAGGGCATCAAAATCGAGGATGCGCGGTGGCTCGGCGAAGTCATGAATCGCTTGTCCGATGCACAGATCGGCGACGCCTTCAAAGCAGCGGGCTACGATGACGCGACCATCGCCGGATATGTCGCCACGCTACGCAGCCGCATCCAGCAACTCGTCGCCTTGCCGGCGCCAACGGCGCAGTGACTAGCGGAAGATACCGCCCAGGCGATCGAGCCACTTTTTGACCTCGGACCGGACGCGTTCGGCCCGCGTCGGCCCGCGGTGAATCTTGCACACCGCCGCCGGCATGTCGTCGTCGTCTTTGAAGTATTCGGTGTAGGCCGGGCAATCGTTGGTGGCGCGGTGATACGACACACTGCACAGCACCCGCGTTTCGAGCGTCGCTGGGGGAGTGAAATCGCGTGCCGGAATGACACGAGCCGCCCGCACCATGAACTCGCTCCAGATCGGTAACGCCAGTCGAGCGCCGGAGGCATTCGCACCCATCGTCGCCGGGTCATCGAACCCGACCCAGACCCCGACGACAAGACCAGAGGTAAACCCGACGAACCAGGCATCGTTGTAATCGTTGGTGGTGCCGGTCTTGCCACCGGCCGGGAACACCACGCCGCGGGTCCGCGCGGCGGTGGCCGTCCCGCGATCGATGACATCACCAAGCAACGACACCATTTGAAAAGCCGTTTCTTCAGAGAGCACGCGCTTCGGGTCGTCGGGCCCGCGCCACGCGTTCGATCCATTGGCATCGGTCACCTGAACGATGCCGTGCGGCTGTACCACGTAGCCGCCGTTGGGAAAGACCGCGTAGGCGGCGGTCAGCGCAATCGGCGTGACCAGACCGGTGCCAAGCGCGAGCGACGGCACATCCGGCAGATCATCGAGCCCGAGATCCTTCGAGAGACTCAGGACACGCCGCGCGCCAATCTGCTGTTGGGTCCCGACCGCGGCGCGGTTATTCGATTCGATGATCGCTTCGCGCAGCGTCAGGGGTTGCAGGTTTGAGTTGTTGGCATTGCGTGGCCGCCAGTCACCCTGGCCGGACATCGCGATGTTCTCCGGCTGGGTCAGCATCGACACCGGAGAAAAATCACGCTCGAGGGCCGCTGCATAAACGAATGGCTTGAAGGCCGAGCCTGGTTGCCGCCTGCTCCTGGTCGCGCGGTCGAACTCGGACTTGGCAAAGTCGCGCCCGCCAACCAAGGCGACGACGCGACCGTCATCCGGCCGCAGCGCGACCAGCGCCGCCTGTAGATTCCTGCCGCGTAATCGATTCAAGCCGCGCGTCACAGCACGCTCCGCTTCGGCTTGCAGCGCCGCGTTGAACGAGGTCTGCACCTTCCAGTCGGGCGGATGATCGCCGCCAAAGACGTTGCGAAACTCTTGACGCAGGTATTGCTTGGCGTAGCCGTTGTCGGCCCGATCACTCTGCGGATATGGCCGGATCGGCAGGCGCACGGTCCGTGCCGCCGACTCCTCGGCGCCGCTGATCATGCCCTCCTGACGCATCCGGGCCAGCACCACGTGGCTCCGCTGGCGGGCGCCGGTCATGTTTGACCACGGCGATAACCCGGACGGACGCTGGATCAATCCGGCGATCAGCGCACTCTCCGCAAGGGTTAACTGCGCGGCGTTCTTGCCAAACAGGTTGCGCGACATCTTGCCGATGCCGTAGGCACCGCCGCCGAGATACACGCGATTGACATAGAGCTCGAGAATCTCGTCTTTGCTCAAGCGTTGCTCGAGCATCATGGCCAGCAACGCCTCCTGGGCTTTGCGGCCGATAGTCTGGGAGTTGGACAAGAACAGCGTCCGCGCGAGCTGCTGCGTGATCGTGCTGCCGCCCTCGTCAAAGGACCTCGCCCGGAGGTCTCGCCACAAAGCACGGCTCAAGCCGATCGGATCGATTCCCGCGTGATAGCGGAAACGGTGGTCTTCGACGGCGACTACCGCGTTGAGAAAGTGCGGGGACACCTGGCCCAGAGGCACGTCCCGCCGCTGCTCGTCCATCGCGAACCACGGCTTCCCGTCAGATGTGTAGAAGACGGTGTCGCCCACACCTCGAGTCACCCGGTGGATGGCCCACGCGTAACGGGCCGTCCAGGCAGCCAACGCCAGGCCGCTGAAGATCAGCAGCAGAAGGACGACGGGAATCGCAATGCGATCCCGCCGTCCGAGTGTGGGTGGTAGACCGAACGACGGAAGCCGAATCAAGGGACCAAGTTAATGTTAGCGGCCTTCGTATGCTTCGCGGTAGCCTCGACGGAAACCGTCGCGGTAGCCGGTCTGATATTCGACCCGCGCATTCATGCGTGTGTTGTAGCCGGCGTCGGCGGTGGCCATCTCCGGACGCCCTTCCAGGTCCCAGCCCCAGCGGTTGGTGCGATCCTGCGCGCCAGCCTTACGGCCGTCGGCAATGCCGCGGTCGTAGCCGGCCTTGTGGACCTGGCCTTGCGCGGGCGTGGCCCCGCCGCCGGTCCGGTCCAGCTCGTCGCGAGTAATGCGGCCGTCCCGGTTGGGGTCGCGTGCCTCGAACGCCTCGCGCGTCCAGTGCCATTCGTTCATCGTAATGCTGCCGTCCCGATTGACGTCGACGCTGGTGAACAGGTCGGGCGGCGCCTCGGTCGACGCGCCCATCTCAGCGCGCGATAACACGCCATTGCGGTCGCGGTCCAGCGCGTCAAATCGCGCCCGCGATCCATGCCACTCTTCACGTGTCACACGCCCATCGTTGTTGTAGTCGAGATTCCAGAAGCTATCTTCGCGATCGTCGTCCTCATCCTCGATGCCGCCGAGAAACTCGGCGCGGCTGAGATAGCCGTCGTTGTTGTGGTCGGCGCGGATGAAACTGTCGTGAACGAAGTGCCACTCGTCGCGACTCACCTGGCCATCGCTGTTGTGATCGATGCTGGTGAAGCCGGCCTCGGTCCAGTCGGAGAACTGATACTCGCGGTCGAAATCGTCGAACACGTTGGGATTCTCGTTACGGGCGGGCCGGCGGGAACCGACGCGGACCTCCTCGCGCGACAGGACACCATCACCGTCCCAATCGTGAACGATGAACGATGCGTTGCTGCCTTTCCACTCCCGCCGTTGAATCACGCCGTCTCGATTAGTGTCCATCTGATTGAAGCGGATCGCCGGTCGTGCGCCTTGCCCCTGCCCCTGTGCAGACGCGTCGAGAGCCACCGCAGGCGCGACGAGCATGACGGATAGAAGCCACAGGTTCGTTTGCATTTCTACCTCGGGATGCTGAAGTTAAGAGTGACCGTCAGGATGAACGGCGTCGGCTGGCCATTGAGCACGAGCGGTTCATAGGTCCACTGTTTGACGGCGGCAATCGCCGCGCCTTCGAGCAACGAATGCCCGCGTACCGCGCGGACGTTTTGGACCCGCCCGGCTTTGTTGACCGTGGCCTCGAGCACCACACTGCCCTCTACCTGAGCGGCGTGCGCGGCCATTGGATAGGCCGGGTTGACTTTGTTCAGCAGTTGCGGTGCTTTGATCTGCCCACCAACGCGGACCGGCCCTTGCGGGATCGGTTTAGGCGCCGGAGGCGGTGGCGGTGCCGGCGCGCCCACGTCGATGCCGCCGACTGCGCCGCCAACGACGCCAGTGTTTGTGTTGTTTTCAAACCCGGCGTCGATCTTCGCAGACCCCGTCGCCACGTTGCCTTCGAGACCGGTTTCGGGGCGCACCGATGACGGCGCTTCGATTGGGGCTGCCACCGGATTGGCTTGGACGATCGGCTTCCGCACCTGCATCGTCGGTTGAGTTGGTTTCGCCGGCGCGGTCGGCTTTTTCTCCGGCGCCGCAGGAGCGGGGGGCGGCGGAGGCGGTGGCGGCGGCGGTGCGGCCATGACAAACGCAATCATGTCCGGCGGAGTTGGCAGTGCTTCATTGGCGTACAAGATTGGCAGCCCAACTGCGAGGCCAATCACGACCACATGGGCCACTCCAGAGACGATCGCGGTCTTATAACGCGGCCGACCGGACTCCTGAGTTGGTTTATTGCTGACGTAGTCGAACATGGCGCACTCTCCTATCCAGTACAGAGTGTGCAAATTTGGATCCTGTTGGAGCTGGGCAGGTCAGCAGGTGGGCAGGTGGGCAGGTCAGCAGGTCAGCAGCACAGAGAAAAAAAGGGCGGGAACCGAAGTCCCGCCCTCCTACCTGCCTACCTGCCCCACCTGCTTGCCCGACCCGCCTACCTGCCTAACAAGAGACGCACTTATTGCTGTTCTTCGAGCCGAGCTTCATCAGCAACGCAACCGTCTCAGGAATCGGCGAGACGCGCTGCACCGGGCCATTGGCCATGTCGGCAGTGGTCTGACCGCTTCGTGCGACCGCTTTGGGATCGGCGCCCTTCGACACGAGGTAGAGAATCATCTCGTTGTCGCCGCGTGCGGCGGCGTGATGGAGAGGCGTGTAGCCATCGTTATCGCGCGCGTTGACGTCCGCGCCGAGTTCCTCGACTAGATACTTCAGCACCGGCAGCCAGCCGGCAGGCGCATGACGATGGGCGTTGCCGGCGAAACCTTCGCCGTATTCGACGCCAGCCGCCGCGTGAATCGGGAACGCACCCGGACCGCCGTACGGGACGGCCGGTGCGGAGTAGCGTTCCTGACCATCATCAGGAGTCGGCGCAACGGCGCCGCCGGCACCGACGTCCCGTGCCACGAGCCCTGGCGCGGCACCGGCAAGGGCACCGGCCGGCGCACCAGCGGGTGGCGCTCCGGCATCAGGCGCGCCGGGCGGCGGACCACCGCCCCGACGCACAGCTTGCTGCGGCGCGATCGTCGGAATGTTCGGGTCGGCGCCGTACTTAGCCAGCAGTTTCATCGCGTCGAGATCAACCGAGTAGGCCGCACGCCAGAACGGCGTCGATCCGGAATTATCAGCCAAGCCGCAATTGCGGTTGCCGCAGCCGGTGTAAACCATGTACCAGGGATGCGCCTGCAAACGACCGTTCGGGTCGGCGCCGGCTTTGAGCATCGCTTCCATGACGTCGAGGTAGCGCGCCGTCTGCAGTTCCATTTCCTGTGGCTGCGGGAAACGCGTGCGCGGCTGCCACTGGGTATTAATCGTCGCCCACAGCGGCGCGACCGAGTTGCCTTTGGAGCTCAGATTTGGGTCGGCCCCCTTTTCGACGAGCAACATCGCCATGTCGAACTGACCGTTGATCGCGGCCATCAGCAGCGGTGTGCTCCCGTCGCCGGCGCTCGGCTGATTGATTGGCGCGCCGCCTTCGATCAACGCGCGCGCTGATTCGAGGTAGCCCTGTCGCACGGCATGATGCAACGCGGTCAGACCGCCCTTGGCGGTGACCGGCGGATTGATTTCTTCCGGATTGAAGTTCGGGTCGCGACCGCCGCCGGCAACCTCGCTGGCTAATCGCAGCGACTCAGGAGGCGGCGCTTTGCCGGACAACAACATCTCGCGCGCCGCCTGGACCGCCGCCTGCGCCTGGCTGGCGGTGGCCTTCTGACCCTTCGGCACCGTCGTCTCGAGAATTTTGGCCTGTAGCTGACGCGCCGCGCGATCGAGCTGGCCATCCTTGGCCACGTCAACGACTTTGGTCGCCACCGCCGCATCGGCGCTGCGCTTCATCAGCAACTTGATCGCGTCAACCCGATTGGCCGCCGCCGCAAAGACCAGCGGCGTCTGTCCCCACTCGCTCTCCTTGGCGTTGATGTCGGCCTTGGCGTCGAGCAGTAGCGCGATCGTGTCCACCGAGCCGCTGCCGGCCGCCAGATGGAGCGGCGTGACCCCAGTCGGCGAGGTTTTGACGCTGGCTTCGGCACGACCGTCGAGCAGCGCCTTGACCACGCCGGCACTGCCCGTGCGTGCTGCCAGATGGAGCGCCGTGTATTGTCCGATGCGCGTCACGGCCGAGACGTTGGCGCCGCCGTAAATCAGAATGTGGGCGAGATCGACATCGCCACGTTCCGCGGCCCAGTGCAGTGCGGTCATGCCGTCGCCTTGCGGTGCAGTCACATCCGCACCTTCTTTGAGGAGCGACTTGACCGCTTCTTTGTCGCCTCGCCGCGCGGCATCGGCGACCGGGGAATTGACGGCAGCCCGGATCGTCTGGCTGTGTGCGGCCGCCATCGCAAGAACCAGTGCGAGCGAGACGCTCAGGCGAAGTCTCATGCGCTTCTCCGTAGTCACTGAACGTTAAACCGCCAATGTCGTCGACGGCGCGCCGAGCGAGAACTCGCCGGTGCTGTCGCCGAAACTGCCGAGGTCGTCCATCCCGAGGTTGTGCATCAGGGTCAGCATCACGTTGGCCATCGGCGTGGCGTCGGCGGCCTTGAGGTGGAGGTTACCCTTCAACATGCCGTTGCCGTGGCCAAACAGGACCAGCGGGCAGCGGCGATGGTTGTGGATGTTGGCGTCGGCCATCGGCGAACCGAAGATGACCAGCGTCTTGTCGAGCAAGCTCGCATCGCCTTCCATCGTCGTCTTCATGCGATCGAGGAAGTAGGCCATCTGGCTGACGCGGTACTTGCAGATCTTGTTGAATTCCATGATCCGGTCCTCGCGATTGCCGTGGTGCGAGGCGGGGTGGAACGGCTGGCTCGATCCGCTTTCCGGGAAGACGCGGTTCTGCGCATCGCGGCCGGTCTTGAACGAGATGACGCGGGTCATGTCGGATTCGAGCGCCAGCACCTGGAGGTCGAACATCAACTTGATGTGCTCGGAGTACGAATCGGGCACGCCGGCCGGGGCATCCGGCAGCGCGCGCTGTTCGCCGCTCTTGTTGTGCGCTTCGATGGCCTGAATGCGCCGTTCGATTTCGCGCACGTTATCGAGATAACGATCGAGACGCGTGCGATCGCTGGTGCCCAGTTCGTTGCGCACCGAGGTGACTTCCCCGGCAATCCAATCGAGGATGCTGCGACGCGAATCGCGACGGGTCTGACGTTCGCCGGCGGTGGCGCCCGAGCCAAACAGCATGTCGAAAGCGACGCGCGGGTCGCGGATCATCGGCAGCGGTTCATTCGGCGACGCCCAGCTAATCGAGTCGGTGTAGGCGCACGAGTAGTTGTAAGTGCAGCCGCCGGCCTGGTCGAGGTTCTCGATGCAGAACTGCATCGACGGCATCGGCGTTCCCTGGCCGGCGCGTTTGGCGTACATCTGATCCAGCGAAGTGCCGGCCCAAATGTCCGAACCCTGCGTTTGCTTGGGATGCGACTGGGTCAAGAACACGGCGCTCGACCGGAAATGGTCGCCACCGATTTCCGGCAAGGCAAACGCTTCTGCATTCCGCACGTCGGTGTTGCTGACGATGGTCATGTAGTCGCGGTAGGCCTCGAGGGTGCTGAGCGGATTGTCTGCCGTCAGCTTGAAGTCGCGACCGACCTGTTCCGGGGCAAACAGGAACTTGCTGGCTGCCCAGTTGTTGCAGCCGGCCAGGCCATGGACTTCCTCGATACAGACCAGGCGGGTCTTCTCGCCGGCGGCGGTTTTCGCAAACACGCGTCCGGCCGGGACCATCGCGTCGAGGAACGGCAATGCCACGGTCGCACCGGCGGCGCGGAGAAAGGTCCGGCGGGGCATGTGCTTTCCTGAAATGAAGGACATCGTCTACATCTCCTCGACTGTGCTGGTTAGCTGAATTGAATCCACTCGCAACGACTGACTACTGACCACTGGCTACTGGCTACTGGCTACTGGCGCGCGACCGGCTTCGAATCGTCGGTCGCCACGGCTGCATCGACCCGCTTCATGCGAAACGCATCGCTCTTGACCACGCCCAAGATGAACGACGACATCTTGTAGTCCTGGGCCTTGGCTGCTTTGGCAATGGCGCGCACGGTGGGCTGGTCGAAATGCTCGACCCGCCGCCCCAGCGCATACGCCATCAGATTTTCGGTAAAGGTGCGGACCAGCGGGGTCGGCCGCTTCATCAACGCACTCACTAGCTCCGCGGGACTCGCTACCGGCGTGCCGTCGTAAAAGTCACCCTTGGTGTCGAGCGGCGATCCGTATTCACGCGCCCGCCATTTGCCGGTGACGTCGAAGTTGTCGAGTGCCAGACCAATCGGATCCATGAAGCGATGGCACGAGTTACACGTCGGGTTGGAGCGATGGATCTCCATCCGCTGACGCGTCGTCAGCATGCGGCCTTCTTTCGCGTCACCCGCGGCTTCTAGATCCGGGACGTCGGGGGGCGGCGGCGGCGGCGGGGTGCCGAGCAGCACTTCCATCACCCACTTGCCGCGCAGCACCGGCGAGGTACGGTTGGCCATCGAGGTCTGCACCAGCATCGTGCCCTGCCCGAGCAGGCCGCGACGACGATCGTCGGTGTACTGCACGCGCCGGAACTGATCGCCCGCCACACCAGGGATGCCGTAATGCCGCGCCAGGCGTTCGTTAATAAACGTGAAATCGGCGTTGATCAAATCCAGCAAGCTGCGGTTGTCGCGCACCAGGCTCGAGAAGAACATCTCGGTTTCCTTGCGCATCATTGCCGCGAGGTTGTCGTCGAAGTTCGGATAGAAGTTCGGGTCCGGCTTGACCTTGTCGACGTCCTGCAGCCGCAGCCACTGCGACGCAAAGCGCGAACCGAGCGCGTCGGAGCGCGGGTCGGCGATCATCCGCTTGGTCTGACGTTCGAGCGTCAATGGTTCGGACAGCTTGCCCTGCTGCGCGACGGTCAGCAATTCTTTGTCCGGGGGCATGCCCCAGATGAAGAACGACAGGCGCGAGGCCAGGTCCAGATCGGCGACGCGGACCGGTGCGCCCGGACGCCCCGTCTCCGGTTCGCGCTCGAGGCGGAAGATGAAGTATGGACTGGCGAGAATCGCTTCGAGCGCGGTCGTGATACCGCCTTCAAACCCGCCTTTCGCTGCGCCCTTCGTAAAGAAAGGCATCAGCCGATCGGTTTCCCGGAGGTTGACGGGGCGGCGATAGGCCTCGCTCGCCAAGCGGGTGATGATCTCCCGGGCGCATTTGACTTCTTCGTCGTGCGAAGTCGGGCGGCAGGTGAAAAGTTTCTGCCGACTCGGCGTCTGCGAGACGCCGGTGGCCTTGAACGGCCCACGGATAATCAGGTCGCGTAGATGCGGCAAGGTGGTGATGCCGCCGCCGCCCGACCCACCGCCCGCGAAGGACCAGTCGTGCGGACGAATCAAGTCTTCGTAGGGGCCTTCTGATCGACGGACAAATGCCGCGGCCACTTTGTGCTGGCCGGCGCGAATGACCACCGACTCCGTCTGAATGGGATTGGCGCCGCGGCCATCGGCGCCACCGGCGGGAGCAGTTTCGTAAGGCAGCAAGGCCACGCGTTCGCCGCCGATCGAGATGTCGATGTCTTCGTAGCGCGCACCGTCGCCGCCGTTGAGCGTCACTTCGAAGACGTATTCGCCGTCAGCCGGGAAGACGTGGTCGACGACCATCCCGCCACGCGTGCCGTAGGGCGCCCCGTCGACATGATCCCATGGGTGCTGCGAGATATAGCTGGGATTGGTGTAGGTGTTGTCAATCGCGCGCGCGCTGCGATCACCCACCGCCATCCGGCTGATGTCACTCGCCGCGTTCAGGTAGGCCTCGAGCAAGGTCGGGGACAGCGCCTGTTCGTCGGCAATATTGTCGAAGTTGGCGCTCTTGGTGTCGAGCGGCAGCCACTTCCCCGGATCGACGTCGAGGCCCAGCAGCTCCGTGATTGCGCGGGCATACTCGGGACGATTCAACCGTTGGAAGGTGCGGCGGCCGGGATTGGGTTTGGCCGCAGCAGCCATGTCGATGGTCGTCTCGAGCGCGTTGATCAACGCCAGCTGGGTGGCCGCATCGGGGCGGGCCGCGCCAGGCGGCGGCATCATTCCGGCCTGGAGCTTGAGAATCATCTTCTCGGCGACGGCCGCGTGCTCGGCCGATTTGGTGATGTCGAATGTCTCGAGTGCGAGACCCTGGACTTGCGCCTTGCGTTTTTCGTTATGACAGTTGACGCAGTAGCGCTTGATGACCGCGTTGTGATCGACAGCCGCCGATGCCGTCGTCGCGCGAACCGGTGTAACACTCGCGGCGGCCGGCCCCGGCTTGACCGGTAGCGTCGCATGCGTCGGCGCCGGCACAGGCTTCGCCTGTCCCTGCGCGGCCTTGGTCGTCGGAGTGGCCGCTGGACGCTGGGCGACAAGAATGGTTCCGAGCGTGGTGCCGGCCAATGCCAGACCGACCAAACCGGTGCTCAGGAACGTGAATTGACGACTCTTCATTCGGGACAGTCCCCCGCGCGTAATCTACAGATTTCCAACGCGAATCTTACCACCGCACACCACCCCCGACCGGCCGTAAATACAACAAAATACAAACGTTTTCAGTCGCCGACACCAGCCCACGATCTGGGGGTCGCACGCCGGATCTGGGGTCCACAGCACTTGCGTCCCCGAAAACTGCGGCGTGTGTCGATCGAGTCCTTTACTCGACGCCACCGGGGCTGTATCGTCGCGGCACACCACCCCACTCCAGGAGTCTGCTGATGATTCGGCGCGTAATCGTCATCGCCCTCGTCGTCTTTTTGCTTTGCACGGCCTCGGCGGCGCAGGCCCAGCAAGGCACGTCGGATTTACGCGGCAAAGTCGTCGACCAGCAGGGCGCGGTGTTGCCCGGGGTTTCCATCGTCGTCCGGCACCAGGACAGCGGCCTGTTCCGGGAAACGACCAGCGGGCCCGACGGCACGTTCCTGATGAGCGCGATGACGCCAGGCGTCTACGAGGTCGCTGGGGAGCTGCAAGGGTTCAAGAAACACGCCCAACGGGACGTCCGGCTCGAAGTCGGTCGAAGCGCACAGGTGTTGATCACCTTGAATGTCGGCGGGTTGACCGAGTCGGTAACCGTTTCGGCGGAAGCGCCACTGGTTGATACGACCTCCAAGGAGATCGGCGGCAACATCAGTGCGCAAGAGTTTGTCGATACGCCGTCGTTCAATCGTAATTTCGCTGGATACCTGGGCATGCTTCCAGGCGTCGTCGCGACGATCTCCGCAACCACCTTCGGCGCCGACTCGATCAGCGTCGCCGGGCAGAACGTCCGCAACGTCAACTACACCAGGATGGGTCGAACAACAACGACACGTTCAACGGCGGTAATGGCGGGGCCCAGGCGAGAGTGCCGGTTGAAGCGGTGCAAGAATTTCAGCTGCTCACGAGCCAGTTCGATGCCGAGTATGGATTGGCATCGGGCGGCATCGTCAACTCGGTGTCCAAAGCGGGGACGAATCAGTATCACGGCAGCGCGTTTCTGTTTTTTCAAGACGAGAAAATGGCCACCAATGAATACTTCGCGCGTCGGGACGGGTTACCTGAAGCCGAAACGCAGCAGCAGCAGTGGGGAGGGACGCTCGGCGGCCCTATCGTCAAAGACAAGGCGCACTATTTCGCCAGCGTCGAACGGGTCGTTCTCGATGCCGGGGTGACCACCAACGTGCCGACGCGCCCTGACTTGAATCGCACCGATTTTGAAAGCACGCGAGTGTGGAATACCTACATCAGAGGTGACCATCAGCTCAACGCGGGCAATACCTACGGTCTGCGCTTCCTCCGCGAAACATCGCCGCAGCCGTTACAAATTCAAGACACCAATCACACGCCGTCTCGACATGAAGCGGAACTTGATGTCGACTGGACCGTCGTCGGCAATCTGAGTTCGGTGATCGGGACTACCAAGGTCAATACCTTTCGGGTCTCGGCGGTCAAAGAGGATGTGTTCTTCGGGAATCCAGCGTTCAACAGTGGCCGAGATCAGCGCGAGTTGCCGCCGCTATTGGATCACCTGTCTTTCGAGGACGGCCAGAGCCCCCGGGCCAGCCGGCGGCTCGATGTCGCCTACGGCGCCGACAACGTCTTTGCGTGGTTCCTGCCCGGCAAAGGCGGCGACCATGACATGAAGTTCGGAGTGAACTACTTGTACTCGTCGCTGCGGCTGCAGGATTACGGCAATCAGAATGGGACGTTCGTGTTCAGTGCTGACCTGCCCTTCGACCGCAACAACCCGCGGACGTATCCGGAACGCCTGTCAATTCGCGTGCCCGGTGCGCTCGACTTCCTGATGAAGGGCCATTTCATCGGCATGTTTGCCCAAGACAAGTGGAAAGTGCGCAACAACCTCACATTGAGCCTGGGTGCGCGCTACGACTTCGAGATTCTGCCAACCCCCAATCAGGACAACCCGCTGTTTGCCGGCAAGCAGGAGGAGTACCCGCGCGACATGGACAACGTCTCACCCCGGGTCGGGTTCTCGTGGGCGCTCGACGACAGCCGCCGTTCAGCAGTGCGCGGTGGGTTCGGCGTTTTCTATCAACGCACGGCGTACACCTTCCTGACTGGAATGTACGGCACTAATGCGAGATTTTCGAACTCGTTCACCGTAAACTTCCCCACCAACAACGTCGATCCCGGCCCCCGTGCAGGGACCTTCCCCACCGATCCACGCCTCGTCAACGGGCCGGTGGTTGACCGTGCCCTCATCGATTCGCTGTTCCCTCCCGGCTCGCGCGTCCGCAATGGCGGGACGGTGCGATTCGACAATCCGGATCGGAAGAACGCATGGGCACGGCAGTACAGCCTGGGCTACGAACGTCAACTGGGTACCAACATCGGCATCAGTGTCGATTACATTCGCTCTGAGCAGCGCAACCAGTACATCTTGAAGGAGTTGAATCCTGGTATTCGTGATACCACGCTGGCTTCGAGCACGTTGCGCCGAACCAATCCGCTGATCGGAGTGGTCGGCGACTGGGCGGCGAGTGTGGTGACCTTGGTGAACGAGGGCGAGATCAACTACCAGACTATTCAAGTGTCCGGCACGCGCCGCTTGAGCAACCATTGGCAGGGCCGGCTGTCCTACGCTTTTTCGCGGGGGCGCGGCAACACCGCTACCGGGCAGGCCGACGCGGCGAGTTCGCAGTTTCTCGGCGATTTGAATCTCGACGCCGACATCGGACCGACGACCGTCGACCGCCCGCACATCCTGACGTTGTCGGGCAACGTCGATGTGCCGAAGACTGGTGGTCTGAAGCTCAGTGCTGTGTTCAGTGCGCGGACGGGCACGCCGTTCACGCTCACCGACACGACCAATGACCTTGACCGAAATGGGTTCACGGCGAACGAGTATCTACCAGCAGGCACTTACAGCGGGACCAGCAACGATGCCTATACGGTCGAGTATGCTGGCGGCCGCGCCGGCGGCCGGGGACCGAACTATCAACGGCTCGATGTCCGCGCCGGCTATCGTTTCCGTCTCGCCGGTCAGCGCACGGTCGATGCCTTTCTCGACGTTTTCAATGTGACCAACCAGCCCAATTTCGCGAATCCCGTCGGCGACCGCCGACAGCCGACGTTTCTACGAATTACGTCGACGCTCGATGAGAGTCCGACGCGGACCGCACAGTTAAATCTGCGCTTCGGATTCTGACCGCGTGTCCTGCACACGCAGTGCCGCGTGTCCTGGCGAGGCGCGAAGCCGCCGAGCTCCTGCACGCGCACGGAGTGCCGCGTGTCCTGCGCCGCAGGCGTCGTGCTCGCGGCCGCCAGGCCGCGAGTCCTACTTCGCTTCCGCCACCACGATCGCCAGGGCCTTGCCATCAGGCGCCGTGGTCATTCTGGTGACGGCGCCCAATTGATGGGCTGTCACGTCAAAGACCTCACGCCAGTCGGAGTCGCCGCCCTTCCACGCCATAATCCGCGTACCCGCAGACATCAGCAGCGTGCCGTCCGGCAACCAGGCCGGATCGCGCTCAGCACTGCCCGCGACGACGCGCGTTAAGGGCGTCAGCACGCCGGTCGCCGGGTCGAACGACTTGACCCAGAACTCGCCAGCTTCACGCTGGACAATGCTCACCAGCGCTCCGCCGGGCCGGCGCTGAATCGAACGGCCAATGTCGCGCGCGATCACTTCAGCCTTGCCGGTGCCGACGCGGGCCAGCTGCAACGTCGCCGGTTGGCCGAGGATGAAGAGCGCCAGACGATCGGCGTCAATCCACGCGTGATACCCAACCGGTTTGATCTCGGTCAGCACCAGGCGCGGGTTGGCGCCCGCGCGATCGAACCGCCACAGACGCTGCGTGCCGTCGGCTTCGACCCGGATGACACTGAAGCCCGCGCCATCAGCCGTTGCCGTGGCCGAGTATTCACTTTCGGCGGTCCTGGTCAGTTGCCGCGTCGAGCGCGACGTCCGATCAAATTCGTAGATGTCGGTCTGCTTACCGTCGCGATTGGCCGTGAACAACAAGGCGCGGCCGTCCGGCAGGTAATGGGGCTGATTGTCGTAGCCGCGTGCCGTGGCCACCGGGGCGACCTGAGCGGCACGCAATCCGTTCGCCGTGCCGTCGAAGGTCAGCTCGTAGATATCGCTACCCGGCGGCGTCGCATTGGCCGGCGGCGGTTGTTGAGCCGGCGACTGGGCCCACACGATCCCGGTGAATCCAACAATGAATAGCAGTCTTACCATCTGGACCTCGCCGCAAAGTATAACGAGACCACCGTCGCCCACCCACCTCCGGCCAACGACCAACGACCAACGACTGGTATTCTGGGTAGATGCGGCGCGTCTCCCTCCTGTTGTTCGCGGTCATCGCCAGCGCCATGGTTCCGCTGCCGGTGGTGACGCCGCAGGATCCGTCTCATATATCCGGCGTCAACACCTGCGCCGCCCGCGTCGCCGGCCCCACCGATACAGCGATCACCTGGCACGTCGGTCCGGTCGAAGATGCGCACATGCTCGGGCAGTGGTGCCGCGGCGTCGGCAACCCGCTGGTGTTCCACGCGTCGACGCCTGACCGACCGCCCGGGCCGCCGCCGCTCGAATCGTTGGTGGTGGTCACCTGGAACGCCCACCTCGCGGGTGGCGAACTCGAAACACTGGTCGCCAACCTGCGCGCCGGACGACTCACGGATGGCGTGCCGGTCGACCGCTTTGTCCTGCTGCTCCAGGAACTCTATCGACGCGGTCCCGAGGTGCCCACCTTTGGCCCGGATACCCGGTCGGCCTTTGCGATCAGGGCCCGCAACCCCAACGCGCCCGATGCGCGTCAATACGGCGAGCGTCTGGGCTTGTCGCTGGTCTACATCCCGTCGATGCGGAACGGGGCCGACCTGTTCGAAGATCGTGGCAACGCGATCGTGTCGACCGAGCCGCTCCATGATCTATTCGCGCTGGAGCTGCCGTTCGAGCGACAGCGGCGGGTCGCAATCGGCGCGACGATCAACGTCCGGACCGGCACCGGTATCGCGCGGCTCAACCTACTCAATACCCACCTCGAGCCGCTCAGCTCGCCTAAGTCGCTGTGGGTCTTTCGGAATCCGCGGCGGCGACAAGTCGCCGCCATTCTCGACATGCTGCAGGTCCCGCGCTTTGAACCGAGTCGCACCGTCGTCGGCACTATTGTCGGCGGCGACTTCAACACCATCCAGGACGGTGTCGAGGAAGAGGCGTATACGCAAGCCCGCGCCTGGACCCAGGGCCTGGTTGCGGAAGACCCGCGCACCACGCATTACCTGGGCCGCCTGGACTATCTGTTTGTTCGCCTCGCGCCGGAGTGGGCGGCGCGCACGACTCGGGCCAATGAGCGGTTCGGATCTGATCACTTCCCCGTCATCGGTCGATTTAGCACCTCGCCGGGCCGCTGATGCCACCCCTCCGTGAGCCGGTGGCGCGTCTCATTGGACTGGCGACGGTCGCTGCCTATGCGGTGCTCATCGCGTGGCTCTTCATCACCCAGCCACGTAGTGTCGTCGAGGCAGTCGGGGGCATGTCGGCGACGCTCGGCACCTATCAAATCGACCAACAAGCGTTCAAGGACGGTCTGAGATTTTTCCGCAACGATCAATTCGCGGAAGCGCGCGCCGCATTCGGGCGCGCCGATCCGGCCGGGCGCGACGCGACGACGCAGTTCTATATCGCGTATGCGTATTACCGCGACGGCTGGCGCCGCACGCACAGTGACGACGCGCTGTTCGCCGAAGGCGTCAAGGCCGTCGACCAGGCGATTGCGCTGGCGCCCAATCACCGATTGGACGTCGATGATCCCGACTTGCTGATGCGTAATGCTGACGAACTCAAAGCGGAACTGCAGGACGGCTTGACACGCGACGCCTCTGACTTCAACCCCGTGCGACTGTTTCGGTCACGCAAATGAAACCGATTGTCGAGGCCTGCCTGCTCCCGCTGTTGTTCCTGACCGTTATCTGGCTCGCGGCGCTTCGCCCCGGCGGCCCGGTGATGCTGGTTATCCCGTCGGTTGGCGCTCTTGTGATGGCGATGGTGCTGCTCAGCCTGTTCGTCCGAAGCGGCACGCTCGCACCCGACCGCTTGATGCACCAGTCGCGCTCGGCCTTGGCCAACAGCAACGGGTTGGTCCTGTTGCTCTGTGCGGCCTTCGCATCGGCAGCCGTGATCAATCTGGTCATTCCTGACGACGGTGTGCCGGCGTTGATTGGCTGGGCGGTGCTGGTGTCGTTGTTGATGCAAGCGCTGGCCATTGCGCCCGACCGTCAGCGGCTTCTGCGCGGCCTGCTGGTGACGTTCGGCGCGGCTTTCACGCTGAAATTTGTGATCCTCGCTGCGGTCTCCGCACCCGCCGAAAGCCGCACTGCGAGAATTTTGCAGCTACTGTTCGACGGCCTCACCCTTGGTTCGATCAGCCAGCGCCCGCCGCATCCGCTCGAGGGGTATCTCGCCCTGGTCACATTGGTTCTCTACTTTATCGGCCTCGCGATGCTGCCTTCGGCGCGACGTCGCATCGAATGGGTCGAACAGGGCGTCGTGGTTTCCGGCGACCGGCGACCGGCGACCGGCGACTGACGCCTGATCCCTAATCCCGGATCCCTGCTACTACGCGCTGCCAATCAAAAATTCCCGTCAACAACACCAGCGCGCCTGCCGACCACCACCTGTATTGCTGACCCAATGTGGCTATGCTTAGAACATGCACCTCGGGATGATCGGACTCGGCCGGATGGGCGCGAATATGTCGCGGCGGCTTCTCAAGGCAGGCCATCAGGTGGTTGCGCACGACCGTAGCCCTGAGGCGGCGCAGGCACTGGTCACCGACGGCGCGACTGTGGCCCTGACGCTCGCGGACCTCGCGCGCCAACTACCCACGCCGCGCGCGGTCTGGATCATGGTGCCGGCGCAAGTCGTGGACGCCACCATCGACGCGCTCGCCCCGCATCTCGCGGCCGGCGACCTGATCATCGATGGCGGCAACTCGCACTTTCAGGAAGATCCCAAACGCGCCGCGCGTCTTGCCGCCTCAGGGATCGACTATGTCGATGTGGGAACCAGCGGCGGCGTGTGGGGTCTCGAACGGGGCTACTGCCTGATGATCGGCGGTAGCGCGGACGCCGTTGCGCGTCTTGACCCGATCTTCCGAGCGCTGGCCCCTGATGTGGGCGCGGCACCGCGACAATCGACCGCCGGCGAACCGGCCGGCGCCGAGCTCGGGTATCTCCACTGCGGCGCGTCGGGGGCTGGTCACTTCGTCAAGATGGTCCACAACGCGATCGAGTACGGCCTGATGGCCGCCTATGCCGAAGGCTTCAACGTGATGAAGCACGCGCCCGGCTATGAATTCAACCTGCCGGCGATCTCAGAATTGTGGCGTCGCGGCAGCGTCGTCGGGTCGTGGCTGCTCGACCTGACCGCCGCCGCGTTGCATCAGGATCCGCACCTGCAGGCGTTTGCGGGACAGGTCGGTGATTCAGGAGAAGGCCGCTGGACGGCGCATACCGCAATCGACGCCGCGGTGCCGGTCCCGGTCCTCGCGGCGGCATTGTTCTCGCGCTTCAGTTCGCGCGGCGAGGAAGAGTTCGCGAATCGGCTGCTGTCGGCGATGCGCAATCAGTTCGGCGGCCACGTCGAAGCGAAGTAGGCGGTAGGAGGCCTCGCCATTAGGCTCGGCCGCCTCCGGGTGACTGTTGGCATTCTGAGGACGAGCCCCTACCGACGAGCGAAGCGAGTCGGTCCCACCCGCGCGCGAAGCGCCGCGGGTCCCACCGGCCGAAGGCCGGTCTACAGCGAGCGCCACCGCCGCTGGTCACGCGCGAGGAGTTCATCTGCTTGCGCTGGACCATCACTACCAGCGCTGTATCGCGCCAGCGCACAACCGTCACCGCCCCACGCCCGCAGCATCGGTTCGACGATCGCCCAGCCCGCTTCGACCATATCGGCGCGCTTGAACAAACTGCGGTCGCCGGTCATCGCGTCATAAAGCAGCGTCTCATAGCCGGTCTGCTTCTCCGCCATGAAGTGTTCGTTGTAGTTGAAGCGCATCTCGACCGGGTCGGTGGTGATCTCCGGACCCGGCACCTTGGCGGCGAACCGCAGCTTGATCGATTCCTCAGGCTGAATCGAGATCACTAACTGATTCGGCTCCGGCGCGTCCATCGACGCCTGCCGAAACAGCGCCAGCGGTGGCTGGCGGAACTGGATCACTACTTCGCTCTTCTTTCGAGTCAGCCGCTTTCCGGTCCGCAAGTAGAACGGCACCCCGGCCCAGCGCCAATTGTCGATGGCAATGCGAAAGGCGGCATAGGTTTCGGTCGTCGATGACCGATCGACCTTCTCCTCGGCGCGATAGGCGACCACGTCCGTGTCGGCGAGCCGCCCGGCGTCATATTGCGCGCGCACCGACGTGCGGCCACACTCGCTGGCGACCAGCGGCTCGATCGCATCGAGGACCTTGACCTGCTCATTGTGCAGGCCGTTGGCCGCAAACGAGCTCGGCGGCTCCATCGCCGTCAGCGTCAGGAGCTGAAACAGGTGGTTCGGCACCATGTCGCGCAGCGCGCCCGCCTGCTCGTAATAGCCGCCGCGCAATTCGACGCCGAGCGATTCGGCGACGGTGATCTGAACGTGATCGACATAGCGGCGATTCCAGATCGGCTCGAAAATCCCGTTGGCAAAGCGAAAGACCATGATGTTCTGGACGATCTCTTTACCGAGGTAATGGTCGATGCGATAGATCTGATGCTCAGCCATCAGTCCGGCCAATTTCTGGTTCAGGTCGCGGGCCGAGGCGAGATCGCGGCCAAACGGCTTTTCGACAATCACCCGGCGCCAGCCGTGGCTCGTTTCATCGAGCAGCTTGTGCGCGGCAAGTCGTTCGCAGACATTGAGAAACTGCTCCGGCGCCACCGCCAGATAAAACAGGCAATTCCGCGACCCAATCGCGGTACTGCTCTTATCGATCGCCCCGGCTAGGCGTTGCCATCCGGCCTCATCGTTGAAATCTGAGGTGATGTATTCGAACCGCTCCATCGCACGGTTGTAGGTCTCCTCGTGCACCGGGTCGGATTCGGCCTCGTCAACCATCTCCTTGAACGTTCTGCGCAACTCGTCCTCGGCGCTTTCAGAGCGCGCAAAACCGATGACCGCGAACTGGTCGGGCAGCAGACCGGCCTCGGACAGGTTGTAGAGCGACGGGATGAGCAGGCGCCGGGTCAGGTCGCCGCTCGCGCCGAAAATAACAAAGGTGCAGGGATCGGCAGGTTGCATGTTGAGGTGCCCGGTCCTAACGTCCAAGCCGCAGCGGTACGGTTTCCGGTCGCTGTGATTCGCCGAGCGAGAACATTCTCAACACCAACCGGCCATCCGCCAGGTCGCGGCGATCGGCGGCGCTGAAGGTGACGACCCCGTTCAAAGGCCGGCCGGGACCGTACAAACGATGTCGTGCGGCAGTCGGCTTGTCGCCGCCAGTATGAATCCAAATACCCTGCAGCCGTTGGTTCGCGACCTCGTTTGCGGTGATCGCGTAGCGCAATGTGGCCGTCGTCTCGTCGTAGGTCATGGTGAGGGTGGCGCCGGCCGCACTCGTCGTGGTCGACACCCGTGGCGCCGGCGGTTTGCCGCCGACCAACGCGGGCGTACTGAAGGGTGCGACACGATGATGCAACGTTTGCTCAATGGCGTAGCCGAGCGACACCAACTGGACATCCGACATGGCCGGCCCGAGAAACTCCATCCCGATCGGCACGCCATCGTCGGTGAACCCCGCCGGCACGGCCAGGGCGGGCAGCCCCGAATGCGCGCTCAACTGACAGGTCGTGCCTCCTTGCGCATCACCGATGCGTGCTGGACGCCGCCGCAGCACCGGATAGACGATCGCCGCGAGCCGGTGTTCGTTGAGCACCCCGTCGGTCACCTGCCGCAGCACGGCCTGCTTGATCCGGGCGCGACGCGACTGATCGGTCTCGCGGCTCTCGACCGCATTGCGCGCCCGAAACGTCCCGTCGAGCGCGGCGTGATAGAGACCGCGATCGAGAATCTCGCCGAGCGAGCGCACCGGCGGATTCTCCGCCTTCGCCAGGTAATCGGCGAGGTCAAACTTGAAATCCGAATTGATCATCGAACTGTCACGCAACAAGTCGTCGAGGCCGGGGATCACGACGTCAGTGACCTCGGCGCCGGCCTGCTTCATGTCGTCCAGCGCTTTTTGAATGATCGTCGTGACTTCCTGGTCTTCGGGCGCGCTGCCGAACAACGTGCGCAGCACACCAATGCGCGCACCCTTGAGCGCGTCGGCCTTCAGCGCACTTCGAAAGGAGGTCGAGCCGCGTGACGACAGCGCCGTGGTTTGCGCGTCGGCCGGATCGACGCCAACTGTTGCATCGAGCAGCAACGCCAGGTCGGCGATGGACCGTGCGATCGGACCGCCGATATCCTGCGTGCTCGACAGCGGCACGATGCCATTTCTGCTCGACAGTCCCTGGGTACCGCGTAAGCCGACCAGGCTGTTATTAGCGGCGGGAATGCGAATCGACCCACAGGTGTCACTCCCCATGCCAGCGGCGGCGAAATTCGCCGCGATCGCCGCACCGGTCCCCCCGCTCGACCCGCCAGGCGTGCGATCCAGGTCGTAGGGATTCCTGGTTTGCCCGAATCGCGAACCGACGGTCGTGATGCCGGCCGCCAGTTCGTGCATGTTGGTTTTGCCGAGAATGACCGCGCCGGCATCTTTCAGCTTGCGAACCATGAACGCGTCGCGATTCGGATGAAAGTCAGCCAGCGCAATCGAGCCGGCGCTGGTCGCCATTTCCGTGGTTTCGTAGTTATCTTTGACAAGCACCGGGACCCCGTGCAGCGGACCTCGCGGCCCTTTGCTGGCCCGTTCGGCGTCAAGCGCCTCGGCCGCGGCGCGAGCGCGGGGATTCAGCGTGGTAATGGCGTTGAGCGAAGGGCCGTGCTGGTCGTAGGCGCGAATGCGCGCGATGTAGAGATCGACGAGCTGGCGCGACGTCACCTCGTTGGCCTGCATGGCACGCTGCAGCTCGTCGATCGATTTCTCGACGACATCGAAGGCGGCTAGCGGGGGGTCGGCAACCGGCCGGCGGGTTTGACCGCCGACCGGGCCGGAGATGATCGCCACGGCGGCGATGACAAGGAGCGAACAGAACGACACGCGCATGCCGGCCAGAATACTCGACTGCGCGATCCACCGGGCGCCTGGTTACTTGCGCATCTCGACAACGATGACTTCCATCGTCTCTTTGCCGCGATTCATGTCACCGTGCATCTGGCCGGCGGGGTCCTTGTCGAGCCAGTAAGCCTTGCCGGTTTCCCAGGTCATCTTCTGCATCGTCTCGCCCTTGCCGTCGACGACGTCGAGGGTGCCGCCCTTGAGTGCGACGATGGTCCGTCCGAACTCGTGGCGGTGTAACGCGAGCGGCTGGTTGGGCAGAATGATCGATTTCCACACCCGCACATGCTCATTCTCGAACTGCGGCTCACGCCGCGTCGTCGCTGCCTGCTGCTGCCACGCGCCCACGGCAATTCCGGCAGTAAACACAATCGTTAATACGCCGCCGATCATCAACTTTGACCGCATTCGTCTCTCCCTTTGTCGTTACAAGCCAAGTAAACGCGCGGCGTTGCCACCAAGGATCTGCGCGCGCTGCGAATCAGTGACCGAAATTTTCTGCAGCGAGTCGAGCATCTTCGGAATGCTGCCGATCTGATGCGGATAGTCGCTGCCGGCGAGAATGTGGTCGACACCAGCGAATTTGATCGCAAATTCAATGGCATCGGGGTTGAAGTTCACGGTGTCGTAATAGAACTGTTTGAAATAGTGGGTCGGCGGTTTCGAGATGTGCTGACGGCACTCGGCGAACGCCTCGTAACCGCGGTCACAGCGCTCGGCCAGATACGGCAGGGCGCCACCCATGTGCGTCAGCGCCCACTTGATCCGCGGGTAGCGCTCAGGCACGCCAGCGAACACCAGATGGGCGCTTGCCAGCGTCGTGTCGAACAGGAAGCCGACCAGCGGCATCAACCAGTAATCTTCCATCGCCTGGACGCTGGCCGGATGTGCGGGATGGATGTAGATCACCGCGTTGAGTTCGTCGGCTTTTTTCCAGAGCGGTTCATACACAGGGTCG
Organism: Vicinamibacterales bacterium; assembly: GCA_035575715.1. Classification (GTDB taxonomy): domain Bacteria; phylum Acidobacteriota; class Vicinamibacteria; order Vicinamibacterales; family UBA2999; genus JACCSI01. The sequence continues at coordinate 36,441 of DATLXN010000007.1, forward strand.
GCGAGCGGCGTACCATTGACGTTGCTGAATACCATCGCCCCGGGCATCCCGAGGCCCTTCATGGCGCGCTCGAGTTCCTGGACAGATGCCGCGGGATCGTTCAGCGGCAAGGTCGCCAGGCAGGTGAAATGGCGGCGCCGCCTGACCTCTTTGGCAAAGGCATCATTGACCGCTCGCGCCAGCGCCACGGCGGCAACCGGATCTTCGAAATGCACGCCCGGCGTGGTGAAGGTGAACAGCTGTTTGTCCACGCCGTGCTCGCGGAGCACGCCTTCGCGAAAATCGAGATCGCGATGGCCCGGGACCAGGATGTTGTAGTCGCCGGGATAGTGCAGGCGCGGATTCCCTTCGCCGTCGTAATCCAGGCGAACCTTGGCTGGGCCGCGCTTGACCGCGTCGAGATACTCGGGCGGGTAATAGTGATTATGAAAGTCGACGATCATCCGGGCGCATTGTATCGCGGCGGCGTGGTCAGGGTGTCGTTGACGGCGGCACGCGGCGCTTGGTCGCCTGTTCGAAGGCGTAGGCGAGCGCAATCAACCGCGGTTCGCTGCACGCCTTGCCGCTGAAGCCGACGCCAAACGGTGCGTCCTTCGCCGCGAATCCTTCCGGAAATGACGGCGTGGGCGCGTTCGGCGCGGTGGCGAACGGCACCACGATGATCGGGTAGCCGGCACGCGCCGCTAAACCCGCGCCCGATCCGCCGGGCGTGAAGATCGCGTCAAGCCGATGGGCGTCGATGACACCATCGAGGCCCTGCTCGCGGCTGAGCGCGAGGTCTTTGCGACGGTCGGCTTCGTAGCGCGGGCGATCGGCCACCAGGTCGATTTCGTCGGAAATATCCAAACGCGATTGCCCGTAACGAATCGCGCCGGCGCGCGCATGTTTGAGATTCCACTCGCGCAACTCGGTTAACGTTTTCACCGGCGCCGAGGAGCCGAGCGTCGCGAGCCATGCATTGAAATCGCGTTTCATCCCGTACTTGAAGGGCACCGAGCAGTTGCTGTCCTTTCCTTTCACCTGTTCGCCGCCCGAGCAGTAATCCCAGAGCAGGAAGTTGCGCACCGCGTCTTTCTCCACAAAGCTCGGGATCTCTGCCGGGTCCACAATGACCGCGCCCTGCTGCTTCAGCACGGCGATGGCGTCGGCCATCACTTTCGCTTGATGCGGGTTGATGCCGCCGCGCGGCTGCGTCTCACCCGGGAGGGTGACCGGGTCGACATACCACGCCCGCGGAATGCCGATGCGCGCCCCTTTGAGCGCGCCGGCGTCGAGGAACCTGGTGTAATCGCGGCCCGCCGGCGGCGTGCACGTCTTGGTCGCCGGGTCATTGGGATCGGGCGATGGGCTTTCGAGCGCGCCAAACATGATCGCCGCGTCGGCCACGGTGCGGGTCATCGGCCCAGCCGTGTCGTGATCGGCGGTGATCGGGATCACGCCGTAGCGGCTGATGCGCCCAATGGTCGGCCGGATACCGACCAGCATGTTGGAGTTCGAGGGGCTGATGACCGAGCCGCCAGTGTCAGTGCCGACATTCGCGGCCCACAGGTTGGCTGCGGTGCCGACCCCTGAACTCGAGCCGCCCGTCGACATCGCCGGGCGACCGTCGAATGTGGCATCGCGCGGGTCCGGCCGGGGGTCGTACGGGTTGTAGGCAAAGCCGCCGACCGCGTTGTAGTTGCCGGGCATCGCGGTCGGCGCACCGGCGGCCCAATTCGCGAGCTCGGTCAGTCCGGCCTTGGCGATGATGATCGCACCGGCATCGCGCAGATTCCTGGTCAGCGTCGCCTCATACGGCGGCACGTAGCCGGCAAAGGCGAGCGCGCCGCCAGTGGTCGGCAGATGGGTGGTGTGGATGTTGTCCTTGAGCGCCACCGGTATCCCGTGCAGCGGCCCACGCACCTTCCCTGCCGCTCGTTCACGGTCGAGGGCATCAGCCTCCTCGAGGGCGCGCGGATTGACGGCCAGTGCGGCGTTCAAGCGATCCTCGTAGAGACCGAGGCGGACCAGATACTGCGTCACCAACTCGCGCGCGGTGACCCGGCCCTCGCTCATGGCCTGCTGCATCTGCGGGATGGTGGCTTCCACCACCGAAAACGGCGACGCGCGAGCGGTCTGTGCGCGCGCGGTATCCGATAACGTGACGGCGCAGAGGAACAAACCGAGAAGGGCGACACGTGTCATGCCCGTATCTTACAAGCGGTCCTCGGTGATCAGTCGTCGGTCGTCAGTGGTTTACTTTGAACTGGCAACTGTCAACTGAAAACTAATTCGTCGCCCTCTGTCGCATTCCCGATCTGTGTAATCTGTGTAATCTGTGGTTCTTTCTTGCACCGTCCGCCTCTGTGGTCTCCCGCTCGCACGCCGCGATCGCGCCGTCGTGTGTCAGCAGGGCCATTCCTACGACCTCGCGCGCAGTGGTTATGTCAACCTGCTGCAGCCGCAAGACCGTCGCTCGGCCCACGCCGGCGATGCGAAGGCGGCTGTGGCCGCCCGCGCCCGGCTGTTCGATGCCGGTATCGGCCGACACCTGATCGACGTCCTCCTTCGGCTCACCGCAGCGCTGCCGTTCGGCGAAGACGAGGTCATCGTCGACCTGGGTTCGGGGGGCGGAGATGCGTTGGCAGCGCTGGCCGAGACCAGAGCCTTTGCCGGTATCGGCATCGACTTATCGACCGCTGCCGTCGAGCACGCGGCGCGTCGCTATCCCGGATTGACCTGGGTGGTCGCCAATGCCGATCGCCGCCTGCCACTGCTTGACCACAGCGTCGCGGGGATCCTGTCGCTGCACGGCCGCCGTGCTCCCGCGGAATGCGCTCGCGTGCTGACGCCTGAAGGATTCCTGATCATCGCCGTCCCCGCACCCGACGACCTCATCGAGTTGCGGGCCATTGTTCAGGGCGAGGGCAGCGAACGTGACCGGGGGTCGATCGTGTTAGCCGAGCACAGCCAGCACTTCGCTCTGGTCGATCGCGTCACGGCGCGCGCCTCCCATCGTCTGGACCGGGATGCACTACTCGATCTGCTGCGTGGCACGTATCGAGGGGAGCGGACCAGTGCCGCTGCGCGAGTGGAGTCATTGACCAGCCTCGAGGTGACGCTGGCATCTGAATTTTTTGTGTTCTCGAAATCGTCGTGACGCTGGTTCACTGCGGCACAGTCATTTCGCCTTTCCCTCTGCGTCGACATCTTTCTCCCACTCGGCAATGAGCGGCTGGAGTTTGCGGACGATGTCAGGCCGCTGCGCCGCGAGGTCGGTGCGCTCGCCGATGTCCTGGCGCAAGTTGTAAAGCAGCAGGTCGTCGCCATCGATCAGTAACTTCCAGTCGCCGGCCCGCACGGCGCGCTGCTGGCGGGTCGGATTGTCGATGCGCCAATAGAACGTCCGCTCGACCGCCGGACTCGCGCCCTGCAGGATCGGCAGGAGGTTCAGCCCTTCGAGTTTGGCGTTTGCCGGAATCGGCGCACCGGTCGCCGCGAGGATCGAGGCGGTCAGGTCCATGGTGATGCCGGCCTGCGCGCTGACCGTGCCGGCCGGTATGCGTCCCGGCCAGCGCATGATCGCCGGGACGCGGATACCGCCCTCCCACAGCGTGTCTTTTCGATGGAACAGCGGCGCGTTGTTCGACAGCCATTCGCCGCCGTTGTCGTTGGTAAAGATGACCAGCGTGTCTTGCGCCAGCGTCAGCGCGTCGAGCTTTCGCAGGATCTGGCCAACGCCGGCGTCGGCGCGCTCGAGCATCGCGATGTAGTCCTTGCGCGTCGCCGGGACTACCGCTCCAGGCCCCTGGAACGCGCTGTTGTTGGCCGCGACCGACGGTTGCTCGGGCGGCTGAAACGGCCAATGCGCCGCGTTATAGGACACCTCGAGAAAGAACGGCGTCGCAGCATGCTGTTCGATGAATCGCAACGACCGCATGGTGATGAGGTCGGTCATGTAGCCGTCATCGTGGACCGGCGCAGTGTTCTCGAACAGGTCGTGCCCGCCGTCGCTGCGCCGATGAGTATAGAAGTCGATATAGCCACTGAGAAATCCGTAGAAATAATCGAAACCATGGGCATTGGGGCCAAAGGCCGGCTTCCATCCCAGGTGCCACTTGCCGATCAACCCGGTCGCATAGCGATGGTTCTTCAGCAACTGCGGCAGCGATCGGCCATTCGGCGCCAAACCATCGTCGAGTGCCGCGGGCAAGGGACCGAGCGCGCGGTCCATTCGGACCCGTTGCTGGTATCGACCAGTGATCAGGGCTGCGCGGGTCGGTGTGCATTGCGGCGCCGCATAGAAGTCAGTGAGTTTGACACCTTCACTTGCCAGGCGATCGATATGCGGCGTCTTGATATCGCGCGACCCATAACTCCCGATATCGCCATACCCGACATCGTCGGTCATGATCAAAATGACGTTCGGCCGCTGCGCGGTCGCGCCGCGCTGCCCGGCAGACGCCACGACACCGATCAGACCGATCGCTGCGATCAGCAGGACGGCATGCACCACAGATTTCATCGTTGTTCCTTGCTCGGTTTCAGGTGATCGGCAATGCGGCAAACCACGCGGCGAATGCCTGCCAGATCGGCGCATTTGTCAGTTCGAGAAGCGCTGGGAGCTGAAAGATTACGAACACCGCGAGCATGATCGGAAACACCAGGCGGCCGGCGCGCGTCGTGCGTTCGAGATAGATCAGGACGAGGAAGACCATGTTGGTGAGCCCATAGGACGCCGTGCAGACCATGAATCGCGCGTGCAAGGCGGTGGTCCGCTTGGTCCGCAGCGCGAGTCCATACGACAGCCCAAACAACGCGGCGAGTGAGATCTGCAGATAAAGCACATAGGTCTGAATTGCATAGCGCTCTGGGGCCAGGTCCTGCAGCCGATTGTGCGCCAGCAAGATCATGCTGAGCAGCACACCGGCCGCCACGACGTACGACACTTTGCCGAGCGCACGATGCAGCGGCAGACGCTTGGCGCGGATCGCCATTGGCTGCGCGATGAGTAACATCATCACACGGTTGCCGTGGCCGCATGCAAGTGGGTATAGAAGCCGGCGGCGCCGACCTGCGCCAGGTAACTCGGCCAAAAGGCAATCAGCGCTAAGACGAGGAAGGCGGCGAAGTAGGGCCCGCTCTTGCCGTAATCAATCGCGCGCGCGTGCGGGCGGCTGCTGATCAAGCTACAGCTGCACCCGGGGATCGCGCTCATACGCGGCGCCCATGCGGCACAGTTCGTCGAGGGTCTCAGCAAACAGCTCGTACATTTGTTTCAGTCGCGCGACGTCTTTGATCACGCCGGTAACCGCAAATTCCAGTTCGTCTACTCCCTCGGGAAAACTCGGACCGAAATAACCTTCGTCGTCTTTGACCCTGAGCTTGACCTCCGGTTGCTCAGATAACAGTTGCCGCAACCTGGCGTTGCGAAACAATCGCCGCACGACCGCTTCGTCCGTGCCCTTGATGATGAAATCGTGATCGAACGCGGGGTCGCCGACTTCGATGGCCTGCATGCCGAAGATTTTGCCAAGCCCGCTGAAGACGCTCTTGCGATAGATGGTGAAGCGAAAGGCGCCCGGGTTGACATACGGCGCGCGCATGCGCGTAAAGACGATGACCACCTTGCCGGTGTGGACATGATAGGTGTCGAGGGTCAGCGTCCATTCGCCGTGCGTGGCTTCGACCTTGTCACCCGTCCAGAATCCGCCGTCGACATACCGGCCCTGAATTTCGGTAGACAACTGCCGCCACACTTCGTCGCGGCTTGGACCAAACCATTTGCGTAACACGCTCACGGTTGCACCATACCACCGCGCCTATCGTTGCGCATGAGCGCGTAACCGACGAGGCCGACCCAGGCGAACACACACGCAAAGCCAAGGCGCTGACCCAATCCAGGCGCCGCGCCCGTTCGCAACAGGCCAGTGACGATGGAGGCGATGACCAGCGCGACCGAGGGCATCGCGACCCACCGCCAGTCGGCGCGGGCGCGGAATGCGGGCGGGAGCCCGAACCCGGCGATCAGAAACGCGACGAAAGACCCCAGGCTGCCAACGGTGTGCAGCACCATCGACGTCGACGAGCGATTGTCGAAGTCACCCGGGAACACACCGGACATCGCCATCAAGAGGCCAGCGACGACGAGGGCGCCAGTCGGGAAGGCCGCCCGAGGCGTGGTGCCGGCGAACGCACGTTTGAGCCCGGACCCAAGTAACGCCATCGCCAGTCCCGGGAGGATGTAGCCAAGCACGTTCCACACCCAAAGGTTCGGCGCATCCCATGACCCTAACTCGCTGATTGCCTTGGTCAGATGGCTGTACTCGGGCCGACGGCTGGCCATCACCATGTAGACGGTGAAAAACCACAACGGCGTAATCGCTGCGATGAACCCGATCGTTCGTATCGAAATCATGCGGATGAATCGTAACCGGTCTGCGGGCTGACAGCCGCCGGCTGATGCGCGAAGCGTCCGCGTCCCGCTTCCTTGGCGTGATACATCGCCGTGTCGGCGAGGCCGATCAACCGATCCATGTCAACGCCGTCGCGCGGGCACAGACTAATGCCGATGCTGCAGCCCACTTGAACATCGGGCGGCGTGCCGGCCGCGGCCCACGTGGCGGGAATCGGGCGCGACGCTGCCTCGATGATCTTCAGGGCGACGGCATCGACATCGCAGGCGGCCGCCACGCCGTCGAGGACGACAACAAATTCATCGCCACCGAGCCGGGCGACCGTATCGGCACTGCGCAGGCAGGCAACCAACCGATTCGCAATCACCCGTAACACCTCGTCACCGGCGCGGTGCCCGTGCGCATCGTTGATCGGTTTGAATCGATCGAGATCGATGACCAGTACCGCGACCATCTCAGCGCCGCGACGGGTGGAGCGCGCCGCTGCCAGCGCGAGGCGATCCTTCAATAACCGCCGGTTCGGCAATCCGGTCAAGGCATCGTGATGGGCCAGCACGTGTGCGGCGCGCTCGCTTTCTTTGAACGCCGTGATATCCGAACGCAGCACGACGATGCCGCCATCAGGCATCCGGTGGCGAGTCGACTGGACCCAGCGGCCGTCGCTCAATTGCTGCACGTGCGGTATCCCGTCGGCGCGTCGATGCAGCGCCAGCCGATGCGCGACCCATTGATCGATGTCGCCGGTAAAGCCCGCCGGCATCGGCTGCCCCTGCGCGATCTGGTGGCGAATGATTGTCTCGACGTGCATGCCAATCAGGGAGGAGGCCGCGCCAAAGCCGTCGAGGGTTGCGGCGTAGACCTGATTGCACAGCAGGATGCGGTCGTCGGGTCCGAATACGACGAAACCATCACTCATACTGTCGACTGCACGCATCAGCAAGGCCCGCGCGTTTTCCAGTGCCGCGGCATTTTGCTCGCGTTCGGTGACGTCGACGACGGTGTAGAGGGTGTCGGTCGAGGCGGGCGGATTAGTCTTGTCCGTTCGGTCAGGCGAGGCAACCGTAATGGCCTCGACCAGCAGTGTGCGACGCTGGCCGTCGGGGCGCATATGCTCGCGGTGATAGCTGGTCCGCGTGGGCGCCACCGACTCGATTGACGCGGGCGCCGTGTCTGGCGCGAGCGGGCCGGCAGAGGCGCCAACCCACTTCTGTGGCGAGTCGCCATAGATGCGCGCGAACTCCTCGTTAACCCGGACAAATCGGCCGTCACGAACCTGCGCGACGCCGATCAGGCTGCCGTCAAACCACGCTTCATACTCAGGACGGTCAGTCACTTATTGGGGGTCGCGCCATCATACGACGCGCCTCTTTTGAGTGAGAAACCGTTGCAGTCGACGCTGGTGGTGCGGCTCACGGTCGTTCGCGACAATACTGACTCCCACTGCACCGGGTCGGGACATACAACTCCGCCTGAATCAGCCACTGCCCGTCGACTTTGCGCCACTGCACCAGATAGGTGCCACCGATCTGCATGACGCCGTCGGGCTCAGTCCAGCGCCCGGTCCACTCGCCGCGTTCGGCGGCGACCGCCCACTCCGGGTAGACGTCGATTGTCGCCGCCTTCCTGACATAGATCGTATCGGGGCGCGTCGCGAACTGCCGCGCCATGCGCTGCTGATTGGCTTCTCGTCCCGCGACTTGTGCACTAGTCGATGACACGACGTGGACGTCGGCCATCCAGATTCGTGCGATCGCCACTGGATCATGCGCCGCGATGGCGGCATTGGACCGGGCGCGCGCCTCGCGAATCAAGCGCTCGTCGGCGAACAGCACCCGGTCTGCTATCTCGAGAGCACTCACCTTTAATGACCAATCGAGTTGTGCGCGTTTCGTCTGCTCGTCCAGAGTGATCGTGCCGTGGCGGGGGGCAAAGCCAATGAGCTCGACGGTGATTCGATATGTGCCGAGCGCCAGGTTCGGGATCGCAAACCGCCCGTCCTCGTCGGTAATCGCTTCGCTCCGGTAGTCGCCGCTCACGGCGATGACGCGTACACCGGCTAGTGGGTACGGCTCCGGATTTGCAACAAAGGAGTCCGTGATCCGGCCGGCGATCTCGCCCCCGCCACTGGCCTGATGTGCAGATAGCACTGCGCCGACGCTGAGAACGAGCGCGAAGAGGATGGTGATCAACTTATCTGTCCATTAGTTCTATTCGGCGGCCACCGCACGGTCTCAACAATCGGCAGCGCCAGGCCCGCCGCGATGGCCAGGCGCCGGCTGAAGTGCATCATCGATCCCCAAAGGCCTGTCGTCGGATACTACGCGCTCTTGCCCCTCGCAATTGGCGGCCACTGATGCCGGTTATCCGCGCCGTCGCACAGACGTTGACCCGACGGGGGCGGCTGGAAATTCGGCAACACGGCGTGACGGTCCCAGTCACGAGCGATCCGCGCGGACCGATCCGGCTTGGTCTTCCGCGCTAGACCGTATGCGGGCGAGCCCTGAACCACAGGCGCTGCGCGACAATACACGAAACCCATCCGACCACGGCGGCCACCGTTCCGCCGACAAGTTGCGCCACCGGCCACATCGATGCACCGCCGCCGTAGTACGGCACGAAGTATTCGTAATACAGCAGCCAGGCGAGCAGGCTAAACCACGGGACCGCGGCGGCGAGCAGGCGCGGCCGCCGGGGAACTTGCCAAGCCACGAGAACGCCAATCAGCGCGGACCCACCAACTATGACGCTCCACTCCATCAATGCTGTAGTCCCTCAAGTTGCGCATGAGTCGGATGACGACGCGAGAGCCGTTCTAGGATCGGGCACGACTGGCGGCATTTCGCCAGGCGGGACTGCGCGGTGAGGATACGGATGATCGATGGAGGAAGCTCGGGCGACTTCTGCCCGAGCACGGTGGCCTGAGGAAACGACGGCGGTTTAGCCGCACTCTTTGCGGTGGCGCTGGCCGAGCGCTGTTCGAGCGGGCCGGCAGACAACGCGACCGCGCTAAACATCACGTAAAGCAGCAATGCGCACCTTGTCATTGTGATCGCCTGCGGCCAGCCGGTCTGGTATTCCTGCCGACGATCCGCTTTATCCGCTCCGGCACAATCGCCTCACCGCCCGCGAGCATCGCGACCAGCGTCTCGATCTTTCTGGCGCGGCCAGCCGGGGTCTTCATGTTGTTGGTGCGAAACGCCAGCGCAAAGAGATTCATTTTTCCAAGCCCCGCAAACGTGCGGCGAGCCCGCGGGTTGGCGTCGATCGCGGCACGCAGGTCGCCGGGAATCGTCGCTTCACTAGCCTGCCGGATCGGCGCATACGCGGCATCCCAGCGGCCATCCTGCTTGGCGGCATCGATTTGTCGCTGCCCGTGGGGAGTCATGCGGCCGGCCCTGACCAATCGCGCCACGTGATCGCGATTGACTTGGCTCCAGGTGCTCTTGGCGCGACGCGGTGTGTAACGTTGCAGGAACGACGACTCGTCGAAGCCCTTGCGAATGCCGTCAATCCATCCCCAGCACAGCGCCACATTCAGTGCCTGGGCGCAGGTCACGCTCGGCAATCCCGAGTCCTTCTTGTGCACCTTCAACCAGATCTCGCTTTCGCGATCATGATGGGTGCCAAGCCACGTTTCAAAGGCCGCCTCCGTGCGGAAGCTCTTGATCTTTGTTGGGTCGGGCGTGATGGGCACAGGTTAGCGTAATACGGGCGACGGCCCGCTATTCCCCGCGCCTCACTCCCAGCGGAACACCTTAGCCGTCAGCGCCGTGCAGACGACAAACACCAACGCCAGCGCGGCGATGTCGCGCAGGTGCGCCGACCACGGGTCTCCCGACAGGATGCCATTCAGCAACGACACCGCATAGGTCAGCGGAACACCTTGCGCGATGGTCTGCAACACCGGCGGGAATGATGCAATCGGGACAAACAATCCCGACAGCGCGACCATCGGGTAGAGCACCAGCGCACCTGCCGGTTGCGCAAAGCGCGCCGTCGGCACGATGCTGGCGATGACAAACCCCATCGACAGAATGCTCAGCGTGCTGACGAGCAGCGCCAGCGCAAAGCCAAACAACGGGAATTCGACGCCCACCGGGTAGTAGCGTTTTCCGGCGAGGACCAGGAGCGTGAGCGTCAGTGTGGTGAACAGCAGCTTGACCAGGACGTGCGCCGTCAGAATCGTGTGCGGCCGCAGTGGCGTGGCGCGGAGGCGTTTGAGAATGCCGCTCTCCCGATAGATCGCAATGATCGTGACCAGTGACAGGACCGCGCTGATCGCGATCAGCACTGACGCGAGGACCGGCAACACGCGGACCAACTCACTGGACGCAGCCCCTGCGGGCGTTGCCCTGCGCCCGGCGAGGCGGCCGAGGATCACGAAGACGACGACGGGAATCAAGATGGTGCCGAGGGCGCCAAGCGGCTCGCGCATGAAGATCTTGATTTCGAGCCACGTCAGGTTCAGCAGGCCGCGCAACATTGCTTCACCCTAATCGCGAATCGAATGACCGGTCAGTTTCAGGAACACGTCTTCGAGTGTCGGGAGCTCGGTGCGAAACGCCGTCACTTTGATCTGATGCTCGGACAGGCATTGGATGACGTCGGTGACAAAGTCATCACCGTGCCCAGCGATCGTGTATCGGCCATCGTCGACGCTCACCGACGTCACTCCGCGAATCCGACCGAACTGCGCCGGCGCCGAGGCGTCGGCGGTGACCAGCACCACGCATCGCTCTGCACAGTGTCGATCGACCAGCCGCTGCGGCGTATCGATGTCGATGATGCGGCCGCGTTCGATGATCGCGACACGATCACACAAGCGCTCGGCTTCCTCCATCAAATGCGTCGTCAGGAATACGGTCTTGCCGCGATCGCGAATGCCGCGGACCAGGTGCCAGATTGCGCGCCGCGCTTGCGGATCGAGTCCGGTGGTCAATTCGTCGAGAAAGACCACCTCGGGATCGTTGATCAGGGCCAGGGCAATGAACAGGCGTTGCTTCTGGCCGCCGGACAGCGTCATGAACCAGGCGTTGCGCTTCTCGGTCAGACCGAGTTGGTCGAGCAGCCGGTCGCCGTCGATGGTGCGCTTGTTATAAAGCGAGGCCCACAAGGCGACCGCTTCCCACACCTTGATCCGCTTTTGCAGTTGCGCCTGCTGCAATTGGACGCCAATGCGTTGCTGCAACTGATACACGTCACGAAACGGATCCAGCCCAAGAACTGAGATGCTGCCGCGGTCGGGCCGGCGCAGGCCTTCGACACACTCCATGGTGGTGGTCTTACCGGCGCCGTTGGGTCCGATCAGTCCGAAGATCTCTCCCTGGTGCACGTCAAAGGACACGTCATCGACCGCGACCGTCGATTTATAGGTCTTGCGAATGGCGGAGACGCGGATCACCGGCTCGGAGGACGGCATCAGCGCCGTGGCCTGACCTGCAGGGGCATCACTCTTTCGAGCCAGGCGTCGATCTCCAGCCGTCCCGATCGCGGAGTGACAACTCGCGTGTCTGCGTGTTCGCGTTCACAAGAGGACCCTCCTCGAGCTGGGTGACGAGCGTGCGGGCTCTGGTTAATGCCATGTCGAAATCGTCGACGCCAAAGAACAACAGTAACCCGTTCCCAGGTGGCGCGTGGTCCGGGCTCGTCAAGGATGGATGCTCGCGGGCACTCTTATGCTGATCCTCTGTTCTTTGTTGCTCGCCTTCGACCGAGAACGGTAAACCCATTACCGTCAGGAACGTGGCCCTCGGTAGCGCCGCCGCCCAACACCAGCTCTTGTCGGAACGAACTATTCGAAGAGCGTCGGCACGCTGATTGCTACACGACCGCGATGCGCTCCCAATATCGGGAGGCCGAGCGAGGAGTGGACGATGAAGCTTGGAAACGAAGACGGCATTATTAAGTACGGCATCGCGTGGATGCTCGGTGTGCCCGTGTCGGTGCTGGTGCTGATTTTTCTGGCATCGCGCGCCTGTTAGCTGCTCATCGGTGATGCCACCGATCGCGTCGAAAGCCCCGTCACTTGGCTGACGAGACTCTGAACGTTCACGGTGATTTACGGCCGTAGGCGCCGCCCTGGGCCAGACGCTCAAAATAACTAAACGCCTTCGCGAATCGCCCGCTCGCCATCCGCATCGTTGCGCAGGTAGGTCGTCATCGCGGCAAGCCCGAACGGTCGCCCCTCGAGTTCCACCACTGCGGCTTCGGCACGCACGCCTTCGAGCGTCCCGGTCTTGCTGGCGACCCGCACCCGTGCCGGCACCGCAGAGCGGAAGGATCCGCTCACCTTATAGAGGATTTGCAACGCCGCGTCCCGGCTTTCTTTACGCAGCCCCTCGCCGCGCCACAACAGTTCCGCGCTCTTTGCCAGCGACGCCGGCGAGGCGACATTTTCATCGCCACGTCGCGCGGCCGCCGGATCGATCATCTTGCGCCGCAGCAGAATGTCGCCGAGCCCTGCCCCTTTCATCCGCGCGTTGACGTTCAACATGCCGACGGCGTCGATGACCACATTGGTCGCGGTGTTGTCACTGACAATCATCATCAGCGCCGCATGGTCCGCCAGCGACAAGAGCGGACCAGAGAGGTGCTGCAGGACGCCGGACCCACCGACGACCTGCGCGCGTTCGAGCAAGGTGGGATTGTCGAGTTGCAGCTTGCCCTCTTCGGCCTGTTTCAACAACTCATACAGAATCGACAGCTTGATGGTGGAGGCGGTCGGAAACGGCTGATTCTCCAGCCTCGCCGCGACCCGTTCATTGGTCGTCAGATCGACGACGACGTAGCCCAACACACCGTCCAGCCGCATCGCGACCGCATCGAGCCGTGACTGCAGTTGCTTGCGCAGCTGTTGCTGCAGTGCCCCCGCGTTCTGCGCAGCGATGGCTGGAACGACGAGACATATCAAGAGGGCTGTCGCAATAACGCGCATGGTTTGCGACCTTTATACTCCGTCTGTCAACAAGCATTAGGACCCGATGCGTAGGGCATCGTCAGCTTGTCCTGCGGTCGCGTTGATGGAGTGCGCTGCGAGCCTTGTCCAGATCCTCGGATCTCACCAGTAGCTCGGCGCCACTGATCGCCGGGTACAGTCCGCCGCCGGCATTGTCAGCCCTAATCATCGACTCGATCCCCGCTTCATCGAGAATGCCCTTGGCGATCTGAGCATCGACGGTGGATCGAAATGTCGAGATGGTGATCAGTTGTGAAGAACTCACGGTCGCACCTCCCGTTCTGGCACCGACGATAGAACATTGCGCGACAGTTTACCAATCAGCAGCCGCGGCGCTCGAGATGGCAGCGTGGATTTCCCCATGGCGCCGTCAACTGCAAGGTTTGCTATGCACCGGCCGGCACTGAGCGGTTGATCTGCGCCTGCAGCACCAAGCAGAAGGGGCTGGCCCAACGCATAGACCGTTGGTCGCGTTCATCATGCGGGCTGAGCGGCGGTTCTCCCCCACAGCCAATACACCGGTAGTCCGATCAGAACCATCAGGAGTCCGATCATGCTGTTGCCCGGATCAACGCGGATCTGACTGAACGCAATCGCCAAGGACACGACGGCAAACGCAATCGGAATCAGCGGCACGCCAGGCATCCGCCATTGCGGCGCATAACCGGCGCGACGACGCAGCAGCACCACGCCGATTGCCAGCAGTGCGAAGAAGATCCACTCTGTGTAAATCACCCGGGTGAACAGTTCGCGATAGGTGCCGGTCAGCACCAACACCACCGCCCACAAGGCTTGCAACACAATCGCACGTGATGGCGTGCGATATGTCGGATGCACCGTGGCGACCCATGTGAACAGCAATCCGTCCTGCGCCATCGAGTAATAGACGCGCGGCCCGGCCATGATCACGCCGTTGAGCGCGCCGAACGCCGAGAACATGACTAACGCGGATACCAGGCTGCCGCCGATCGATCCGACGAGCGCTTCAAAGGTATCCGCTGCGACTCGCGACGAGGCAATCACGCGATCGATCGGCAGCACCGATAGGTAGACAATGTTCAGGCCGATGTAGCACGCGGTCACGATCAAGGTGCCAATGATCAATGAGCGCGGAATCGTCCGCTCTGGGTTCTTGGTCTCCTCCGCCGTGTAAGTGACCATGTGCCAGCCGCCAAAGGCGAACAGCCCCGCACCGACCGCAAGGAGAAAGTCGCCCGGGCTGAATGACGGCGGCACGGTGACTGCCCCAGCCACCGACGGCGTCACCGGATCGAGAATCGCGCCGGCAAGGATGATCGCCGCGACGGCGACCACCTTGACGACCGTGAACGCCGTCTGCACCCCGCTGCCGAAGCGGACGCCGACGTAATTGATCGCCGACAGGACAAGGATCGCGCCGACCGCGACGCCGCGCAGACCGGCGTCACCCATTGGAAAGAAATAGCCGGCGTAGCGCGCGAACACCGTCGCGATTGCCGCGGCGATGCCGGTGTGCATGCTCCAGAACATCGCCCAGCCCCACAGGAAGCCGAGCGCTGGCGAATAGATTTCGCGAAGGAAGACGTAGACCCCGCCGGTGCGCGGGAACGCCGACGAGAGTTCTGCGCAGACCAATGCGCCGGCCATCGTCAAGAGGCCTGCGGTCGCCCAGACCATGGTTACCCCAAACAGCGACGGCACCTGCGCGGTGATCTCCGACGCCTGCACAAAGACTGAGGCGCCGATGATGATCCCGACGACGATGGCCGTCGCTTGCGGAAGACCGATGGCTCGAGAGAGCTGGGGCACGCGTGGGCTGTCGGCTGTCAGCAACGGGCGGTCAGGGCGATTGGCTATCGGCTGTCAGCTCCCGGGAGCAATCAGCCCTCGACTTCTGAAGCAGATCACCGAGAGCCTTCTTACAGCGGATTATCCGGATACATCATCGTGCGCCACATGTGCGCGGTCGGGCTGTTGTCAAACCCGAGCCCTTCCTTCGGCTGCTTGAAATTGCGGCCAATGATGTCGATGAACGGATCCAGCGAGACCTTGACGCCCGGTTCAAAGGCATAGAGATCATTGACGGTGATCAACCGCGCCTCCATGTACCACTTGTGCTTCTTGGCGTATTCGTAGGCGTCCTTAATGTATTGCGGCGGGACGTAATCCTTGCCGTAGATGCGGGTGTAGAGCTCGGGATATTCGTAACCGTTGGCCGGGTCTGGATAGAAGCGCAGCGCCTGGTGATGGCGCACCGCCCAACTGACCTTCTCGTCGACGTAGGGCTCGATCATCTGCGCGCCCCACCAGCCGTGGTCAACCTTGATCAGGTTCTGCACAACGTCGTGCAGGAGGCAGCCGAGAATCACCTGCTCGCTCATCCCCGTCTTCAGCGCACGCGTCGCACTTTGCAGCACGTGATTCGCGGGGGCGAAGCGGAGATTGAAGAAATCGACTAGCGTCGGCTTGGCCGGCATCGGCGCCAGCTCCGGCATCTTGCGTGCGTTGGCCGGGCCCTGCGGGGTGAACAGCGAACCGGCACCACGCCGCACGGTCGCCTCGGGCGGCGCAGCGACGACCTGTTCGACCTCGGCATGCGCGTGGGCATGACCATCACCCAGTGACTCGTCAAGCAGGTCGCTCAGATGATGCTCGAGCGCTTCCGCCTTCGCCTCCGGACACATCGCTTCGACCACCACGGTCCCACCGAGCGATGCGATAAACGCCCTGCGATCGATTTCCATGGTGCCTCCGGTGGACGAACTAAGAACGAAGAACTCAGAACGAAGAACGGAACAACGGGACGACTGAACGCCTGAACACCAACGACGGAACGCCGACAACCTACGCCGGAGAACACGACCGACGACCGACGACCGACGACCGACGACCGGGATTCTATCTGCGACGACGCAATTCTAAGCAAAAAAATCGGGTACCCCGGCTTTTACCGAAGTACCCGATCTCGTTCTTGTCGTCGTACCCGAACGTGCTTGTGACGACTTACTCGCTTACGCGTTTCGACCGCGTACCCGGTGGTGTTAGGCGGCCGTCTGCACCGGCACTGCCAGCGCCTGCTCGAACACCTTGACCGCCTTCTGCATCTCTTCCATCGTCGCGATCGAGATTCGGCAGTGGGTCTTCTCATACGGCGGGAAGTCCCGGCCGACGAGGATGCCCTGCTTGGCGCACGATTCGCGGAAGCCGCGGGCCGGACGCTTGATGTCGACGAACAGGAAGTTAGTTTGGGAATCGGTCGGCGTATAACCGCGATCGGTAAACCACTTCGCGGTGAAAGCCCGCGCCTCGGTGTTGCGCTTGCTCTCGGCCTGGAGCATCTCAGGGCTCTGAGTCAGCGCAGCACGCGCGGCGCTGAGGCCGAGCACGTTGACCGCGCCGTCGCCGTCCCATGCGCGCATCTTCGCGATCGCGTCCTTGTGACCCACCGCGTAGCCGATACGCAAGCCGGCCATGCCGAACGCCTTCGAGAACGTGCGAGCGACGACGACGCGCGGGTCAGTGATGGCCAGCGGAATCATCGTCTCGTAACCCGGCATCGTTGCGTATTCGAAATACGCTTCGTCAACCAAGGTCACGGTGTTCGGCGAGCTCTTGGCGAGCGCGCTGATGAACTCACGGGTAGTCTTGCCGTCGACGGCAGTCGCAACCGGGTTGTTCGGGTTGCAGAAAAAGACCATGCCGCCACCCTTCGACGCTTCGAGCAGCGCCGCGGTGTCCATCTTCAGTTCGGGCGGAGGCGTGAGCTTCACGGTGCGAACCGGGTAACCCATCAACGCCGCGTAGCCCGCGCACTCTTCGTAGGCCGGGATCGGCGCCACGAGAGCAGCAGTCTTCGAGCAGAAGACGTGCGTCGAGGTGCGGAGGATCTGCGTCGAGCCCGATCCGAGCAACACGTTTTCCGCCTTGATGCCGTGCTTCTTGGCAATCAGTTCGGTGACTTCGGCAGTCGTCGCGAACTGGTAGCGGCCCAGTTCACCGAAACCACCGCGGACCGCGTCGAGGACCGCACGGCCCGGGCCGAGCGGATTTTCGTTGCTGGCCAGGATGATCGGCGAGCTGGTCTGCGCATTGAGCGCGTCGAAGCCGAGATCAAAGAGTCCGGCTTCGCGGCCGCGGCCGGCCACCCACATGCCGGCTGCACCCGCACCGAGGGTGTGTACGAAGTTACGTCGCGTCAGCGACATGATCGAGTTCTTTTTCATCGTCATCTCCCCCGGTTACCCTTTGGCCTGCTGGTTAGCAGTGCTGGTGGCCGAACCGAGAACCTTGCGGAACACGGCAACCGCGCGATCCATTTCCTGCTGCGTGCCGATGGAAATGCGGCAGTGCGTCTTCTCGTAGGGCGGGAAGTCGCGTCCGACCATCACACCGGCCTCGCGGCAGGCGTCACGGAAGGCGGCGGTCGGACGTCCAACGTTGACGAAGATGAAGTTGGTCTGCGAGTCGGTCGCCTTGAACCCCATCTGATCGAACGCCTTGACGGTGAACGCTTTCACCGACGTATTCCGTGCTTTTTCGCCGTCGATGTGCGCCTGGTTGTTCATCGCCACGATGCCCGAGGCAATCGCCGGCAGATTGACCGCATACGGCATCCGGAAGTCGTTGAGCCGCTTGATCACCTGCGTGTCGCCCACCGCGTAGCCGACGCGGAGGCCGGCCATGCCGTAAGCCTTCGAGAAGGTGCGGGTCACGAAGACGTTCGGCGTGGCGTTGGCCATGTCCATCGCCGTCTTGTAGGACGGGTCGGTGACGTAGTCGTGATACGCCTCGTCGATCAGAATCACGGTGTCGGGTGACGCCGCGCGAACGCGCTTCACGAAATCCGTCACCGCCGATGCGCCGTGCACCGTTGCAGTCGGATTGTTAGGATTGCAGAAGAACACCAGGCCCGCGCCCTTCGAGGCGTCGACCAGCTTGTCGATGTCAATACGCAGGTTCTTGTCGAGATCGACCGCGCGGACTTCACTACCAATCTTCTTGGCCATGTCGCGTGGCGCTTCGAACGTCGGCCAGGCCAATGCCAGCGGCTTGCTCGGCGAGGTGAACGCACGCACCGCGTTGGTCAGAATCTCGCCGGAGCCGGGACCAAGCGTGATCTGATTGTTGGCGACGCCGAACTTGGCGGCGAGCACCTTGATCAGTTCCGGTTCCTGCTGGCGAGCGTTGAACGGATACCGGCCGGCTTCGGGGAACCTGCCGACAATGGTGTCGACGACGTGCTGCCCGGGTCCGAGGGGGTTCTCGTTACTAGCGATACGAATGACGTTCGACATGGAACCAACAGCGCGCTGCTGCTCGACTTCCAGTGAACCTTCGGCTACGGCTGCTTCACGGCCTCGCGCAGCAATCCACTCACCGTTGAGCGGAGCTGGGCCAAACTGCGAGAACAGTCGCCGACGGGACAGCGACATGGGGTCTCCTCCTTCGGGGGTCAGGACGACGCATGTCGTCCCTGGGCGAAACTGGGAACGTGGCAATTTTACACGATGGAGATGGATACGCGAAACAAATAGTGCCTATATGAAACAAATAAGTGCCTATATATAGAAACAAATAGTGCCTATAACTGGGGCGCTTTGTCTCCGATTGTCTTGCCCACCGACGAGACGCGCGCCCTTGGTCCTTCCGCCATTAACGCCCGCGCCAGCAGAATGTCGCTGTCATCGCCCAACAGAAAGAGGTCATCGTCGGCGGCCAGCTCGAACACGGCCGGCGGCGACGTTGTGGTGCCCGACGCACGACGGACGGCGATAACTGTCGCCCCGGTGCTGTTGCGCAGATCGACATCCTGCAGACTCTTGCCGACCGCCCACGACTCCGCCGCGAGTCGAAAGCTGGAGACCGGCGCGTCCATGATTTCGCGCGGCATCTGGTCCATCGGGATCGCCGGCGCGCGCGACGGCCGCCCGGTACTGGCACCAAGGACGCGACGATAGTTGTCGACCAGAGTTTCGACCACGTTCCCCGGGATGTGCAGACGGGCGAGCAACTGCGACATCACTTCGAGCGACGCCTCGAGCTCCTCGGCGACCGCCAGGGTCGCGCCAGCGGTGGCGAGACGCTCGGCCTCGAGGCGATACCGCGTCCGCGCAATGATCGGTACTTGCGGCGCCATCGCTCGAACGGCCTTGACCGCTCGCTCCGATGCATCGGGGTCGCTCAAGACCAGGACCACAGCCGCGGCATGTTTCACACCCGCGGCTTCCAGCGGCTCGGGCGCCGACACATCGGCGTAGTGGATGTTCACACCTCGGGCCAGAGCTGAACGCACGGTCGCGCCGTTCAATTCGAGCACCACGTACGGTACCGACAACTCGCCAAGGGACTGCGCGAGCAGGCGGCCGCCAATGCCGTACCCGAGAATGACCACGTGATCGCGCATCGCGTCGCGCTGGCCCTGAAGCGACTCCGGTACCGCGGTCCTGCGCGGCGCCAATCGCGTCGCAAACCCTGGACCCGCGGCGATCAGGAACGGCGTCAACGCCATCGTGATGACGCTGGATCCGAGCAGCACCTGCCACCATCCGGTGCTGATTACCCCGCCTTCGAGCGCCGCACGACCCAGCACGAACGAGAACTCGCCGACCTGTGCGAGCGCGAACGCGGCAGCCAGCGCAATCCGGATCGGTGCGCCGGTCAACATCAGCGCGCCGGCCGCCATGGCCGTTTTTGCGATCACGATCGCGGCCGCGGCCAGCACGATGATGTGGAGCAACGGCAGCATCTCGCGGACGTCGATCAACATACCGACTGAGACGAAAAACAGGCTGGCCAGCAAGTCACGCAGCGGACGCACATCAGCGTGCACCTGGTGGCTGAATTCGCCTTCCGCGAGAATCAGGCCGGCAAGAAACGCGCCCGCCGCCATCGACAGCCCCATCTGCGCGGCAAGAAACGCCGTGCCGACGCTGGCCAGCACCACCGACAGCGCAAACGCTTCGCGCGATGACGCCGCAGCGATGCGAAGCAGCCGCGGCAACAGGACTCGGCCGATCAGCAACACGCCGCCGCCGACGGCGGCGAGCGTCACCAGCGCCCTGCCGATGCCACGCTGCGATTCGGCGCCAGCCGCGTCGCTGCCGCCAAACAGCGCCGGCGCCGCCGCGAGTACCGCGATGACGACGATGTCCTGAAGGAGCAGGACGCCGACGGTCAGCCGACCGTGCGGCGAGTGCAACTGATTGCGCCGCGCCAATTCCTTCAACACGACGGCCGTGCTCGATAACGCGACCACCAGTCCGATGACAACGATGCGGCTGACCGGTCCGCCGGCGAACGCGAAGACCGCGCCGCCGGTGACCAGCACGGTCAGTGCGACTTGTCCCAGCCCGCCGGGGACCAGCGTGCGCCACATCCGCCGCAGATCGTTGAGCGAGAACTCCAGCCCCGCGGTGAACAGCAGCAGCGCGACGCCGATTTCAGCCATGAAGTCGACGTCTTCCTGCGAGGTCATCAGGCGCATGCCATTCGGGCCGGCGATGACGCCTGCGGCAATCATCGAGACGATCGCCGGCACGCGGAGACGGGCGCCGATCACCAACAGCACGACGGCGACGGCGTAGACGAGAACGAGCTCTTGTAAGAGGCCGTGTGAATCCACCGACGTACTATAATCGCCGCGCGTGACCGGTCTCGAGTATCTCGCCTGTGTCGTGATTGGTTTTATCGCGGCCGTGATTAATGTGATCGCCGCCGGCGGATCGTTTCTCACACTGCCGCTGCTCCTGTTTCTCGGCTTCCCTGCCGGTATTGCCAATGGCACGAATCGGGTCGGCGTGCTGGCACAGAACGTCAGCGCCGTCTGGGGATTTCACCGCCACAAGGTGATTGATTGGCGCTGGTCGATTGGCGTCAGCGTCCCCGCGCTAATTGGTGCGGCGATCGGCGTGTGGGGCGCGCTGCAAATACCGGACATCGCCTTCCGCCGCATTCTCTCGATCGTGATGTTGGTGATGACGTTGGGAACACTGCTCAATCGCCGGTTCGGCACGCCGCCGGCGGAAGTCCGCAGCCCGACCCATTGGACAATGGTCGTCGGATTTTTCATCGTCGGGCTGTACGGCGGATTCCTTCAGGCCGGTGTCGGATTCCTGGTGCTGGCGGTCACGACCATCGCCGGTCTCGATCTGGTGCGCGGCAACGCCGTGAAGGTGTTCAGCGTGATGATCGTGACGCTGCTGTCGCTGGCGGTGTTCAGCGGCACCGGCAACGTCGATTGGCCCGCCGGCATCGCCCTTGGTATCGGTAACCTGCTCGGCGGTCTGCTCGGGGTCCGCTTGGCCGTCCTGCGCGGACACAAATGGCTCGAACACGTCGTCACAGCGACAGTCATCATCTTCGCGGTGATGCTGTGGGTGACGGACTAATTGGTGATTGGGTGATTGGTGATTGGTGATTGGTGATTGGCAATTGCATTGGGTGATTCGGTGATCGGTGATTGATCAATTGCCAGTCGCGCAATCGCCCGCTTTAATTGCCAATCCATCAATTGCCAATCGTCAATGATCTCAGCGCAGCGTCCGAAAGGTCACCGAATAGCGTAACGTTGTCGTCGCCGGGATGCTGTGTTCGTAGGCGCTGCGAGCCTCACCGGTAATCAAGTAGCCCGAGCGTGGTTCGAGCGCGAGCTCGTGGGTCGTCTTGCGTGGCGGGCGGCGCCCTGCGCCGCGCGCGGCTGCCGGGGCGATGTAGGGACGCAGCTTCATCCGGCATGGTGAGAGCAGCGAGATGCCGGCGACGATGCCGAATTGCGGTGCGTCGCGGTGCCAGCCGATGGTCGCGCCTGCGGAGTATTCGTTAATCAGGGTCATCGCAAACACGTCTGGCTCAAGGCCCGCCCACACCGCGCAGCGTGCTCGCACCGGCAACAGAAAGTCAGGGATGGCGCCAACCGCTTCGTTCGGGCCGTACGACGAGGTGCCAAAGAACGCGACACGGCGACGGGCGACGACGCCGCGCATTTCGAAGTTCGAGAATTCGACGCGCTGATCGATCGCCGTCGCCAGCAACGATTCCTCGTCGGCGCTGATGAAGTCCGATTGATACTCAAAGCCGTCCGGCAGGTCTGGCAAAAACAGTGTCACGGTGGAGTCAAGGGTACTCAAATCCCCCAAGGCGGCTCGCCCTCGCCGAGCTCCGTCAGCAACGCCGCGATTAACGGGCCGGTTGCGGCTCCGGCCAGAGCCTCGAGTGCGCGTGGGGTGGTGCCCTCAGCAATCGGGCCGTCGAGGTAGAGGGTCGCCAATCCATGCGGAACCGCCCAGATTAAGGTCGCGACGGCCAGTGGGTCCGCATCATCGTGGCCGGCCGCCACGCGGGCAGCGCGGACGGTTTCGACCAGCCGTTCAAAGGTACGACGCGACACCTCAACGAGCGACGGGTACTTCTGGTGCTCGATGACGTGGGGCCGGAACATCACTTTGAAGTAATGCGGCCGGTCGAG
Organism: Vicinamibacterales bacterium; assembly: GCA_035575715.1. GTDB lineage: Bacteria > Acidobacteriota > Vicinamibacteria > Vicinamibacterales > UBA2999 > JACCSI01. The sequence goes on from DATLXN010000007.1 coordinate 59,233, forward strand.
CGCAAAGCGGACGTAGGCGGCACCCAACGCGGCCAGCCGCGCCGCCGGATCCTGCGCCGCATTGATCAGCGATTGCGCCTGCGATTGGTCGAATAGCCGAAACCCTTCTTCGGCAACGGCCGCGATGAGCGCAGATTTGTCGGTAAAGTAATGATACGGAGCCGCTTGCGAGACTCCGGCCCGGCGCGCCACCTCCCGCAGACTGACCCCCGTCGCGCCCTTTTCTGCCGTCAGTTGTGCCGCGGCCTCCACCAAGGCGACGCGCAAGTCGCCGTGGTGATAGGCCGGTTTGCCGGCGCTACGCGCGACCACGCTTTGCGGCGTTGACTTGGCCGGAACCTTTTTCATCTTGACAACGTTAAGTTTAACATACGAACATCTTAACGTCGTTAAGTTATGGAGCCGGTCATGAAGCGTCCCAAGGCACAATCCATCCTTTTCTGGGTCGGCGTGTTGTTCATCGCCTCCGGGCTCTTTCACGTGGCGATTTGGATCGCAGCGGGCACCCCGTCCCTGGTGGGACCGATCACCTGGCGCAAGCCGATCGTGTTCGGCCTGTCGACCGGCGTGCTGTCGTGGTCGTTGGCGTGGGTCGTCGGATTGCTGCCGCAGACGCCGCGCCTGGTGCGCCAGGCCTGGGCGTATAGCGCCCTGATGGTCGCCGAGGTCGGCCTGATCGACCTGCAGCAATGGCGCGGTGTCGCCTCACATTTCAATGTCGCGACGCCGCTTGACGGCGCCATCTTCACCGCGATGGGCGTCCTGATTGTGTCGGCCGCGGTGATTATGGCGATCTGGACCCGCGGCGTGTTCCGCACCCTGCCCGTCGCCCGAGCCTCACTGTGGTCGGCGCGCGTCGGGATGGTCATGCTGAATCTCGGCAATGTCATCGGCATGATCATGGCCGCGAGTCAGTCGACCACGCTCAAGCCGGTGCATGGCCTCGCCTTGCACATGCTTCAGATCGTGCCGGTCGCCGTCTGGGTCGCCGCCCAGCTGACGGTGCGTTATCCTCGGCTATGGCGCGCGTCCCTGTTCTTCTTGCCGGCTTCGTCGTCATCAGCACCTCGCTAGCCACACCGGTGGCGGCGCAACTCCGCGGCGCAGTGGTGGTCAGCGGTCTTCGCACCCCGGTCGCGGTCGTCGCCGACCCCACCGACCGCGCGATCCTGCTGATTGCCGAGCAGGAAGGACTGATCCGCATCGCCCGCGGCGGTGCCCTGCTCGCCGAGTCGTTTCTCGATCTACGCGGCGAAATTAGTAGTGGCGGTGAGCGCGGCCTGCTTGGTTTTGCGCTGGCGCCTGACTATGCCGACTCGCGGCGCGTGTTTGTCAATTTCACCAACCGAAACGGCGACACCGTGGTCGCCCGATTTGAGCGCAGCGGGATCAACCCGCTGGCGGTCGATCCGGCGTCGCGGCTGGACCTGCGGTGGAGCGACGGCCGGCGGTGGATTGACCAGCCTTTTGCCAATCACAACGGCGGACACCTCGCCTTCGGCCCCGACGGTTATCTGTATATCGGGCTCGGCGACGGCGGCAGCGGCGGCGACCCGCTGAACCTCGCGCAAAATCCAGAGTCGCTCCTCGGCAAGATGCTGCGCATCGATGTCAACGTGCCAGTTGAGGATCGGCGCGGTTTCCGAGTGCCCGAGGACAATCCATTTCTCGATGGTGATCCGGTGAGCGCACGTCCAGAGATCTGGGCGTTCGGGTTCCGGAACCCGTGGCGCTACAGCTTCGACGACTGGACCCGCGGCGGCACTGGCGCCCTGACGATCGGCGACGTTGGTCAGGACGCGCGCGAAGAAATCAACTTCGAACCGGCGGGCCGTGGCGGGCGCAACTACGGCTGGCGCCTGCGCGAGGGGCGTGCCGGGTATGATGCGCGCACTGCTGCGGCGTTTTCGCCGTTGGCTGAACCCATCCACGACTACACCCGATCGTTTGGCGCGTCGATCACCGGGGGATTGGTGTATCGCGGCGCGGCGTTAGACCCAACCTATAACGGCCGCTACTTCTACGCCGACTTTGTCAGCGGCCGGCTGTTCTCGATTGGGATCCACCTCGATCCGCTGACCAGCGAAGCCGCGGCCGGGGATCAGCAGGATCACACCGCGCAAGTGAATGCCGGGATCGGTCCCAGCGCACGAATCAGCTCGTTCGGCGCCGACCACGACGGTGAACTGCTCGCGCTGAGTTACGGCGCCGGAAGAGTCATTGCCGTGACCCCTGATTTCGCAGTGGTGCCGCGCGAAGTCGCGCTCGCAGCCACGCTGCTCGAGCACACCATTCGTCTCAATTGGGTGGCCTCTTTAGACGGCGTTGCCGCTGACACGTTCGTGGTCGAGCGAGTGCGCGAGGGCGTCGTCGTCGAGCGCCACGCCACGGAGCGTACCGAACTGACGCTCGACAGCGTGACGGGCGACTGTTTCCGTGTTCGGGCAACGTCGCGGGCCAGCTTCAGTGGCCCGCCATCGCGCACTGCTTGCGCGCCGTAACGGCCGGGCTGGCCAAACGACCACTTTGCTATGCTGGTCGGAACTGCATGGTTGCTCCCCGCTCGCGTCGCGCCAACCTCCACTCCGTACCGCCTCCGCAGCAAACCGGGGCCGCCGTGCGCCGCACGAAACCGCGTCGGATGCGCCCAGCGCCGGAGATCCCGCCCGAGGCGTCCCCGGCAGTCGATTGGTCGGCCATCGACGCCGGTGACCTGGCCTCCCCCGCGCTCTATATAAATAGAGAACTGAGCTGGCTGGAGTTCAACCAGCGTGTCCTGGCGCAAGCGCAGGACTCATTCCACCCGCTGCTCGAACGCGTCAAATTTCTCTCGATCACCGCGTCGAACCTTGACGAGTTCTTCATGGTGCGCGTGGCGACGATCCTGAAAAAATTTCGCGCCGATATCGATGATGTCTCGATCGATGGGTTGAATACCGAGCAGGAACTGGCGGCGATCCGGTTACGCGCGCTCGAGCAGATGGATCTGCAGTCGGCGTGCTGGTCGCATTCGCTGCGTCCGCTTCTTGCCGCCGAACAGATCTACTTTGTCGAGCCGGCGGATTACACCCCGCCAATGGATCAGTGGCTCAAGCAGTATTTCGAAGCCCACATTTTTCCGGTGCTCACGCCGCTGGCCTTCGACCCCGGCCACCCGTTTCCGTACATCTCCAATCTGAGCATGAATCTCGCGGTGCGTGTGAAGCACAGCGGCCGCACCAAGTTTGCGCGCGTCAAAGTGCCCGGAATGTTGCCGCGATTCATCGCCATCCCGGAAAACCTGTCGCCACACACCGGGACGTCGTACGTCTTTCTCGAAGATGTCATTCGACGCAATATTCAGGAACTGTTCCCGGGGACCCACGTCGAAGGCGCGCACCTGTTTCGGATCATTCGCGACACCGACATGATCATCCAGGAGGATGAGGCCGATGACCTGCTCGAGACGGTCGACCGCGGCCTGAAGCAGTTGCGCTACGGCGCGCTATCTCTGCTGCAGGTCGAGGAAGACATGCCGCGGCGCGTGCTCAACATCCTCGTCGAGAACTTCGAGGTCGGCGACGACATCGTGGTCCGCACATCGGAGCGGATGGGCTATTCGGATTGGTCGGCGTTGACCAAGACCCACCGCCCGAACCTGAAGGACCCGGTGCTGCACCAACGGATGTTGTGGGCGCCGGATCAGGCCGACAAGGTGTTCGAGCAGATCGCCGATCAGGACTTTCTGATTCACCACCCGTTCGATTCGTTCACGACCATTGAAACGTTCATCCGAGCCGCAATCAACGACCCGCAAGTGGTCGCGATCAAGATGACGCTGTACCGCATCGGCGCCAACTCGCCGTTGGTCGATCTGCTGATCGAAGCCGCCGAGCAGGGCAAACAGGTCGCGGTGCTGGTCGAACTCAAGGCACGGTTCGACGAGCGCAACAACATCGCCTGGGCCAACCGCCTCGAATCGGCGGGTATCCACGTCGTCTACGGTCTGGTCAATCTCAAGGTGCACTGCAAGCTGACCCTGGTGGTGCGTCAGGAATCGGACGGCATCAAGCGCTACGTGCATATCGCCACCGGCAACTACAACCGGGTCACCTCGCAGGTCTACACCGACGTCGGCATCTACACCGGCGATCAGGCGCTGGTCGACGACGTGACCGAGGTGTTCAATTTCCTGACTGGTTATTCCAACAAGCGGTCGTATAACGCCCTGCTGGTTGCGCCGGTGGGGCTGCGCCAGGGCTTCAAGGCGATGATCGACCGCGAGATCGAACATGCGCAGAGCGGGCGGCCGGCGCGGATCATCATCAAGAACAACGCGGTGGCCGACCAGGGCATGATCAAGACGCTTTACCGAGCCTCTCAGGCGGGCGTCAAGGTTGACCTGATCGTTCGCGGCGTCTGCTGCCTGCGGCCCGGCATCCCGAATATCAGCGACAAGATCGAAGTGCGTTCGGTGGTTGGCCGTTTTCTCGAACACTCACGGATCTACTACTTCCTCAACGGCGGCGAAGAGGAGCTGTATATCGGCAGCGCCGACTTGATGGAACGCAACCTCGATCGCCGCGTCGAAGTGCTCTGCCCGATCCAGGATCCGGCGATCCGCCGCCACCTGCGCGACACCGTGCTCGAAGCCCTGCTTAGCGATTCGCATCGCGCGTGGGAACTGCAAACCGACGGCAGCTACATTCGTGTACGACCACCCGAAGGGGTCGAGCCGCTCAATTCTCAGCAGTTTCTGCAGGATTGGTATTCAAAGAACGCCGCCCTGCCAGATTAGACCGCCGAAGCAGCAGCACCGGAGCGTCAGCTGCGTAAGAAGATCCCGCCAGAGTAACCGGGGGCGCCCGTAACAACCCCCATGGCCATGCGTCATCGTGATGTCAATGTCTGCCAGGGGTGCCGCCGAAGGCAATTCGACTCTGGCAGACACGCCAGCCTGAGCCTGGCTGGCGTGATTCCGTAATGCATCGATGAACGCCGTCGATTCCTTGCCTCGCCACATCCGGGAGAATTCGCTTGGCCCAACCGGGGCGACTCGGTTCGCCGCGAGTTCGAAAGCGCCGTCGGCACAAAACGCCACAGTCCATCCGCGAGTCTCGGCGTTGTTGAGAAAAAGCACGTATTCCCGACCAATGCCCAGGAGTGGAAACGAGGATTGCGAGGTGATCTGAATGTAGTCGCCGCGGTCGAGCTCGCCTCCGACCTGGACGATCTCCGCGAGCGCGCCGGCAGCCGGCCATTGGACTGGCGATTTAAAAACCTCGCGGATCCGAACGCTGCTGCGCGTGATCACCGTGCCCGAACTCGAACCGTGGACGAGCTCTGAGCGCTGACCCTCAACTCGAACGTGCGAGACGGCCGCGGCACTCGCCCAAGACTCCGGCAGCGTTGCCGGTGAAGGGACGTTGCAACCCGTGACGATCTGCTCAAGGACGTTCCGACCACGCGCCGGATCAAACCAGCCCACCAATCTCGTAACCACGTGGTGTCGTAGCTGGGTGGACGCGGTAACGTCGACCGATGCGACGTAATCTGCGAACCCGAACAGCTTCGCAGTCAGGCGGTAACGCCCGGGCGGGAGCTGGACGAACTCGGCGTGGCCGTGCGCGTCTGCCGTTGCCTGTCGCCCGACCGGACCGGTCAGCGCAATCACTGCACCCGGTAAAACGGCGCCTTCGGCGTCGGCGATGGTGACCATCAGCGAACCAGGCGCCGATTGTAGAATGGCCAACACGATGAGGTGCGCGATGGTGATACTCACTGGGTCCCCGCATTCTCCAGGCACAGCACGAGTTGTTTGGTTGAGCCTCTGATGAGTCGTTCAAGCAAGTGTAGCAACCTCGCCGGCGTCCTGACCTGGCGTGTCGAAGCGCTTGCACCTCAGTGCATTCGGCACCTTCCACACCGATCGGTGCGACGGCAACGGCAACGGCTAAATCTGTGCAATCTGTGGTTTGGTTGTAATCTTTGAATCCTTGTTAACTCCTGCCGAAACGTCCGTTCTCAATTCCATTGCCCGCGATGCCTTGCTTGCCGACCTGCAGGCGCTAATTCGCATCAAAAGCCTAGGTGGTGACGAAACACCGGCACAGGAATGGATGGCCAGGCGGCTGCGCGGGATGGGTCTCACCGTCGACGACTGGGCGATCGACTTTCCCGCGCTCACACGACATCCTGCGTTTTCAATGGAGGTGCCGCGCGAACACGGCGTCGGGGTGGTCGGCACGCTCGGTGACGGGGACGGTCCGACGTTTATCCTCAACGGCCACGTCGATGTCGTCCCGATCGGTGACGCGACGCAGTGGACGGTTGATCCCTGGGACGCGACGGTGCGCGGCGATCTCGTGCTCGGACGCGGATCGTGCGACATGAAAGGCGGCATCGCAGCCGCGCTTGCCGCGCTCCGCGCCATCGCGTCGAGCGGCGTCAAGTTGCAAGGCCGGGTCGCGCTGCACTCGGTGATCGCCGAAGAAGACGGTGGCGCCGGGACACTGGCGACCTTGCTGCGCGGTCACACCGGTGACGGCGCGTTGTCGATGGAGCCGACCGAATTGAAGCTCGCTCCAGCGCACGCCGGGGCGCTGACCTTTCGTATCCGCGTCACCGGCGTGTCGGCGCACGGCTGCGTCCGCGAAGAGGGCGTCAGCGCCCTCGAATTGTTTCGCCCGGTCCACGACGCCCTGCTGGCACTCGAGGGCGAGCGAAACGTGCGCTTACAGCAGCCGTTGTTCAGCCGCTACGCGTTGCCGTTCGCGCTGTCGATCGGCAAAGTTCAGACCGGCGACTGGCCGTCGTCGGTGCCTGACGTCCTGGTGTGTGAAGGCCGCTACGGCATGGCCCCGGGAGAAGATCCGGCGTCGGCGCAACGTGAGTTCGAGCAGGCGGTGACCAGCGCAGGGCAGCAGCATCCGTACCTCCGCGACCATCCGCCAGTGGTCGAATGGTGGGGCGGGCAGTTCATGCCGGCGCGCACCGCGGCTGACGCGCGCGTCGTGACGACCGCGATCCAGGCGATCACGGACACGGTCGGTCGCCCGCCGCAGATCGAAGGGATGACCTACGGCGCGGACATGCGGCTGCTGGTCAATCAGGGCCGAATCCCGACCGTGCTGTTTGGTCCAGGCAATGTCCGGCACGCGCATCGGCCCGACGAATCGGTTCCGATTGACGATCTTCTCGTCGTCGCGCGTGTCGTGGCGTTGACCGCGCTGCGGTTTACTGCCAGCGAAAGAGCTTGAGCGCGAGCGCGAAGGACACACTGCCCCACAGCGACAGGAGGCCGAGGTCCGGAGCGACGGCGGCAAGCGATCGCCCCTCGTTGACGACACCGCGCAGTGCATCGATCAGCGCGGTCAGCGGAAGGGTCTGAATGACTGGCTGCATCGCGTCCGGGAAGTTCGTCGAGGCGAAGAACACACCGGACAGGACCCACATCGGCAGCATCACCAGGTTGAGCAAACCCGACACCGCTTCAATCGTCCTGACGCGACTGCTGACCAGGAGCGCCAGCCCACCGAAGGACAGCGCGCCGGTGATCGCCACGACGCCGAGGGTCACCATCGAACCGCGCACCACCACGCCAAAGACCACCGTGCTGAATCCGATCAGGACGATCGACTCCAGCGCCAGGAACACCAACCGGCTCAGGACGTGGGCCAACAGATAGTCGCCGCGCGACATCGGCGTGGCGACCAGCCGCTTCAGCAACTTGCGGGTGCGTGACGTGACGATGGAAAAACTGACTGACCATAAACCGGTGCTCATGATCCCCATGCCAAGTAATCCCGGCACCAGCCAGTCGATGTATCGCGAGCCGACTCGATCAACCGGCCGCTCCGTCGCGGTGAATGCATCCGCACGCCCCGCGGCACGCTGCAATGCGGCGTCGACGGCGAGGCGAGCGGCCTGGCTTTCGGCACGGGCCTCGTCGAAGTGATAGACCGGCGGATTGCCACCGACGACAACGACGGGAGCGCGGCCGTCGCGAACCGCGCGTTCGATCTCCTCAGGCGGAATATCACGGACCGTAAAGTTGCCGGCCGCGGTGAGCGCGCCGGTCAGGCGTGCACTGTCAAGGCCTTGCGCCACGCCGACGATGACCGGTTCGTTGCCGTCTGATTGAAAGGCGACGCCGAGCGCGCAGGTCATGATCACAGGAAAGGCAAACGACCAGAACATCGCTTCGGGTTCGCGCAGGAACTCTTTGAAGCGGGCCTTGGTCAGCTCGATCAGCGCGTGGCTAAACATCGCGGAGGTGCCGCCCGGTCAGTGACACGAAGACGTCTTCGAGCGTCGCACTGTGCGTGGTGAGCAGCGTCAACGTCGCCTGATGCACACGCAATGCATCGAGCAACGCCGGCAAGGCGCGATGCACTTCCGAGGTCGCCAAACTTGTGGTCTCGGCATCGTGCCGCACTTCGCTGACGTCGGGCAACGCGCTCAACTGATCGTCACTGGGCAGCGTCACCGGATCGGCGACGGCAAATGCGATGACGTGCTGCGCGCCTAAGCCGGCGACCAACGCCTCTGGCGTGCCGAGCGCAATCAGCCGTCCCTCGTTCATGATCCCGACACGGTCGCAGAGGACATGTGCTTCGTCCATGTAGTGTGTCGTCATCAGAATGGTGCCGCCGGTTTCGCGAAACCGCTCGAGCACGCCCCACAACTGGCGGCGTGATTGCGGATCGAGCCCGGTGGTCGGCTCGTCGAGAAAGAGCAGATCCGGCTTGCCGGCCATCGCGCAGGCGATTGACAGCCGTTGTTTCTGCCCGCCCGAGAGTTTGACCACCCACGACCAACGCTTGGCGTCGAGTTCAACCGAGGCAAGCAGTTGGTCAACGGTCGGCCCTTCCGGGTAAAACGAGCGAAACAGCCGCACCGTCTCTTCGACGGTTAACTTGTCGGCGAGTTGCGTTTCCTGCAGTTGGATGCCGAGCCGGGCGCGCAGCCATTTGGCGTCGCTGCTCCAGCGCCGGCCGAGCACCTCGACATCGCCAGCATCTGCGGGAAGCAACCCCTCGAGAATCTCGATCGACGTGGTTTTTCCGGCGCCGTTTGGGCCGAGCAAGCCAAAGCACTCGCCGCGCTGGACGTCGAGGTCCAGACCGTTTACCGCCACGACATCGGCATAGCGCTTGATCAGCCCGCGGCACCGGACTGCTAACGCGGAAGGCATCCTGGGTGATTCTAGCCCGCGTCAGCCGAACCTCCTGTTACACTTGATCCCCTGTGTCGTCGAGTATCGTTCTCATTGGCCCTGCCGACGCCATCCCTGCCCTGCGCGAGCGTCTCGACTCCGGCGCCGAGATGCACACCTTTACCGATGCGGAGGCGCTCGAAGCGCTCGATCACATCATCCGCAGCAAGCCGCGCATTGTCGCGCTGGATCACGAGTTCTCGTCGACCTCTCGCGGCACCGCCCTGATTAACCGGATCAAGGACGACCCCTCGCTGGTGTCGTGCGAAGTCCGGGTCATCGCCCACGACACCGCGCTCAATCGGGTGGCCGTGCGCCGCCCCCCGCCTGGAGCGAACGCCGCCATCGCGGTCGACGAGCCGAAGAAGCCGCTCGATCAGCGCGGCACCAGACGCGCACCGCGGCTGCGGATCAAGCAAGGCGTCGAAGTGCTGGTCGACGGCAATGGCGCGGCCCTGGTCGACCTGTCGACGGTCGGGGCGCAGGTGCTGAGCCCGAAGATGCTGAAGCCCAATCAGCGCGTGCGCATGGCCTTATCGGACGGGAAAGGCACGGTTCGTTGTCAGGGCTCGATCGCGTGGGCGTCGTTCGAGATGCCGAAGGGCCAGCCGACGCGCTACCGCGCCGGGATCGACTTCACCGCGACCGACCCCGAAGCGATCGCCGCGTATGCGGAACGGAATAAGGCGTAGTAACTAGAAAAGACGAAAGACAAAAGACGAAATTTCGCTGTTCTTTTTTCTTTCGTCTTTTGTCTTTTGTCTTCCCTCAAGAGAGCCAGCGCGCGGCGATCGACTCTTTGCGAATGATTGTTTCGTCGCGATCCGATCCGGTCGACACGATCGCCGCCGGCACGCCGCTCACTTCCTCCAGGCGTTTGACGTAATTTCTGGCCTCACTCGGCAGTTCGTCGAAATCGCGCGCACCGCGGGTTGGTTCTTTCCATCCGGGCAGCGATTCGTAGACCGCTTCATAGGCGCCCACCGAGGCCAGATCCGCCGGGAACTCGGTGACGATCCGATCGCCGACACGATAGCCGGTACAGATCTTGACTTCGTCAAGGCCATCGAGCACATCGAGCTTGGTCAGTGCCAGCGCGTCGAGTCCATTAATCCGCGCCGCGTAGCGCACCACGACCGCGTCAAACCATCCGCAACGCCGCGGCCGCCCGGTCGACGCGCCGTATTCCTGACCACTCTCCCGGAGCCGTTCGGACATCTCGCCAAATAACTCGGTCGGCAGTGGTCCTTCGCCGACGCGCGTGGTGTAGGCCTTGGCGACGCCAAGCACGCCGCCAATCGCCCGCGCCGGCACGCCCAGGCCGGTGCACACGCCGCCAATCGTGGCGTTCGAGGAGGTGACGAACGGATAGGTGCCATGGTCGATATCCAGCATCGTCGCTTGCGCGCCTTCGAACAGCACGCGCCTGCCGTCCGCCATGGCTGTCGCAAGGAAGAGCGAGGCGTCCGCTGTCCACCGGCGCATGCGATCGCCGTAGGCCAGCAAGTCGGTGTACACGGTGTGCCAGTCGAGAGTCGAATCCTTGATGATCTGGTTGCGCGCATGCACGTTCTCGCGCACTTCGTCAGCCAGCGCCCGGGTGTCGACCAGGTCGCACACGCGAATGCCGCGGCGGCCAATCTTGTCTTCGTAGGCCGGCCCGATGCCCCGGGACGTTGTCCCAATCTTGCGTTCACCGCGGCGCGCCTCGCTGAGCACGTCAAGTTCACGGTGATACGGCAGGATCAAATGGGCTTTGTCGCTGATCAGCAGGCGATCGCCGACCTCGATGCCCCAACCGGCCAGTTCTTCGATCTCCTTGAACAAGGCTTGCGGGTCGATGACCACCCCGTTCCCGATAATGCAGGTGACGCCGTCGTGGAGAATGCCGGAGGGGATGAGGTGGAGAACAAATTTCTTGCCACGGACATACACCGTATGACCCGCGTTATGGCCGCCCTGGTAACGAGCGACCACCGAAAAATGCGGAGTCATCAGGTCGACGATCTTGCCCTTACCTTCGTCGCCCCACTGCGCGCCAAGCACCACGATGTTCATTCGCTCACAGAATAACGTAGAAGGCGCCACCCCCGACACCCAGGTGTGCCGCGTCCGCCGCGGTTTCCGCGGATTATGATCACCCGGTGATTCAGCTGACCGGCAACGATCTCACGCTCGCCGAGCTCCTCTCGATTGCCGACGACGGCGAACAGGTGACGGTGGCGGCAGACGCACGCGCACGGGTCGACGCCGCTCGCGCAGTGGTCGATCAGCGCGCCACGGGCGATGCGCCGGTCTACGGCATCAATACCGGATTCGGCTCCTTCGCGGAAACGCGCATCGAGCGCGACGACCTGGCGCAGCTGCAAATCAATCTGGTGCGCAGCCATTCGGCAGGCGTCGGCGAGCCGTTGCCCGTCCGCGCCGTGCGCGCCTCGATGGCGCTGCGTGCGAATGTGCTGGCGAAAGGTTTTTCCGGGATTCGCCTCGATACGCTCGATGCGCTGGTCGCCCTCCTCAACCGCGGCGTCCATCCGTATGTGCCGAGCCGCGGCTCGGTCGGCGCCAGCGGTGACCTGGCACCACTCGCACATATCTCGCTCGTCCTGATTGGTGAAGGCGACGTCTGGAACGGCCGCGAGACAGGCCCCGCACGAGACGCATTGCTCGCAGCGGGTCTGGCGCCGGTGACGCTCGGTGCCAAAGAAGGGCTTGCGCTGATCAATGGCACGCAAGTATCCACCGCCGTGACGGCCCTCGCGCTCGCCGGCGCCGAACGACTGGCACGTGCCGCGGATCTCACGGCGGCTCTGTCAATCGACGCGCTGCAAGGATCAGTGCATCCCTTTGAATCGCGCGTGCACCTGCCGCGTCCCTTTGCGGGACAGGCGATTGTCGCGGATAACTTGATGCGGTTGATGCACGGCAGCCGTATCAATGCTGCACATGCGAATTGTGGTCGCGTGCAGGATGCCTACTCGATGCGGTGTGTGCCGCAAGTACATGGCGCGGCCCGCGAGGCCTTCGCGTGGATCCATCAGATTATTCAGATCGAGATGAATGCGGCCACCGATAACCCGATGGTCTTCGCCGAGAGCGGCGATATCGTGTCGGGCGGTAATTTTCATGGTGCACCAGTCGCCATCGCTGCGGATTTACTGGCGATCGCGCTGGCACAACTCGCCACGATCAGCGAACGGCGGGCCGATCGCCTGGTCAATCCTGCATTGAGTGGTCTGCCCGCGTTCCTGACACGACATGGTGGGCTGCAGTCAGGCCTGATGATCGCGCAGGTCACGGCGGCGGCGCTCGCGTCCGAGATTAAGACACTCGCACATCCGGCCAGCGTCGATACGATTCCGACATCGGCGAACAAAGAAGATCACGTCAGTATGAGCATGGCGGCCTCACTCAAGGCGGAACGAGCTTTGCAGCTTTGCCTGCACGTGATTGCCGTCGAAATGTTATGTGCGTGCCAGGCGATCGACTTGCTGGCGCCGCTCACGAGTTCTGATGCCCTGATGAACGTGCATGCCGCGGTGCGCGCACAGGTGCCGACGCTGGTCGACGATCGCCCACCGGCTCCCGATCTTGATCAGATCGCTCAATTGATCCGTTCAGGCGCGCTTGAGTACGCGTCACGCGCCGTTGTCAACTGAATTGGCGATCCCGCACGTTTGGTTTTTCGATTGACAAGCAGAGTCACGCTGCTTAGTTTGTTGCTTCGTTAGTCACCTCTCGCAACACTCCTGATGCCCACTGCCGCTCGTTTGATCCGCGCACCTCGCGGCACGTCGCTGACGTGCAAGGGATGGCTCCAGGAAGCCGCGCTGCGGATGCTGATGAACAATCTGGATCCTGATGTCGCCGAACGTCCCGCTGATCTGGTCGTCTACGGCGGCACCGGCCGCGCCGCACGCAGTTGGGAGGCGTTCGACGCAATCGTCAGCGAGCTGCGGCAGTTGGACCATGACCACACGCTGGTGGTGCAATCCGGCAAACCGGTCGCCGTCTTCCGCACCCACGTCGATGCCCCGCGCGTGCTGATCGCCAATGCCAACCTGGTACCGAAATGGGCGACCTGGGACGTCTTTCGTGATCTCGAAGACCGCGGCTTGACGATGTACGGCCAGATGACCGCGGGCAGCTGGATTTACATTGGCACACAAGGCATTTTGCAAGGCACCTACGAAACACTGGCCGCGCTCGCCCGTCGACATTTCAGCGGCTCGCTCGCCGGCACCCTGACCGTGACCGCCGGACTCGGCGGGATGGGTGGCGCCCAGCCACTCGCCGTCACCATGAACGGCGGGGTTGCACTGGTCGTCGAGGTCGACGAGCGACGCATCGAGCGACGGCTGGCAACGGGCTATCTCGACGAGGCGGCCGCCAGCCTGGACGATGCGCTGGCCCGCGCGGGTGAGGCGCAACGGGCACAGCGGGCGTTGTCGATCGGTTTGCACGGCAATGCGGCCCACGTCATTCCAGAACTTGTCCGTCGCGGCATCACTCCTGAGGTCGTCACCGACCAGACGTCGGCCCACGATGCCCTCACCGGTTATGTGCCGGACGGCTTGTCAGTGGCTGCGGCCGATGCGTTGCGCGCGGCCAACCCTGCCGAGTATGAGCGGCGCTCGATTGCCTCGATGGGCGTCCACGTGGCCGCGATGCTCGCGCTCAAGCGACGTGGCGCGATCGCCTTTGATTACGGCAACAACATTCGGGCGCAGGCCGTCAAGGCCGGCGTCAGCGACGCGTTTGAGATCCCCGGCTTCGTTCCGGAGTACATTCGTCCGCTGTTCTGCGAAGGCAAGGGACCGTTTCGCTGGGCCGCGTTGTCCGGCGATCCCGAAGACATCTTTGTCACCGACCGCGCCGCGCTCGAGATGTTTGCTGACGACGACGCGTTGTGCCGCTGGATTCGCCTGGCGGGGACACGAGTGCAGTTCCAGGGATTGCCGGCGCGGATTTTCTGGCTCGGCTACCGCGACCGCGCACGGTTTGGACTGCGCATCAACGAACTGGTCCGCAGCGGCGCACTTCGCGCGCCAATCGTTATTGGACGCGACCATTTGGACACCGGATCGGTCGCCTCGCCCAACCGCGAGACCGAAGGAATGAGAGACGGCAGTGATGCGATTGCAGATTGGCCGATTTTGAACGCGCTGCTCAATGCCTCAGCAGGCGCCACGTGGGTGTCAGTGCACCACGGCGGCGGGGTCGGCATCGGCTATTCGATCCATGCCGGTATGGTGATTGTCGCCGACGGTACTCGCGAGGCCGACGAGCGGTTGGCCCGGGTGTTGACCTGCGATCCGGGGATCGGTGTGGCGCGACATGCCGACGCCGGCTATCCCGAAGCGCTGCAGACGGCGGCTGCGCAAGGTGTCCGGATTCCGATGGTGGAGGCGAGGCGATGATGGCTCCTCACGCGGGGCTCGAGCGGCGCGTCATCGCGGCGCTCGAAGCCAGCCCCCCGCGCATCCCGGTGGTCCTCGGCGGCTGTGGCAGCGGGCGCACCACGGCCCTCCACGCACTGGTCGACCACATCGGCCGCACCGAATGTCAGTACATCGACGTCGAGCGCGCGGCCAGCACGCCGGAACGCTTCTTCCAGTCGCTGACCGCGTCGTCGCCGTTTCCGCGAGCCATCGCCGGCGATGCGCCGAAGAGCGCGCGCGAGGCGTTCGATCACACCTTGTCCTACTTCGCGCGGGCCCGCGCGGCCGATGGGCCGGCAACCTTCCTGCTTGACGAAGTGCTCGAGCTCCGCACCTTCGAAAGCTTTCCCGGACTGCGCCACATTCTGCGCGAGTTGCTGCAGTCGCTGGCCGAGAGCGGGAACCGGTTCGTCCTGACCTCTCGCTATGTCGCCCGCGCCCATCGCCTGTTGCGAGACGGCGCGGCGCGGTTCGAAGTGATCCATCTGCCGGCGCTGTCGTCGTCGGAAGTGGCCGCGATGCTGCCGCCGATGGGCGATGCGTCGGCCGAGGATCGCGATTTTCTCGGCCGCACCATTCAGGCGTTGTCGGACGGCCGCGCCAGCTACGTGCGCGCGATCAGTGAAGCGGCCGGTGGCAGCAACGGCCGTCCCGGGGATCCGATCTCGGCGCTCACCGCACTGCTCACCTCGGACGGCGCGCTGGCTACGTGGTGCGGGTATCGCTACGAGCTGCGCCTGCATCGCGCGCGCGGTTACGGCGCGCTGAAGGCGATTCTTGAAATTCTCGCCGAAGAGGAACCGCTGACGCTCACCGAGATCGCGCAGCGTCTGCACCGTACCCCCGGATCGACCAAGGATTATTTGTCCTGGCTCGAAGACGTCGACCTGGTGATCGCCCGCCAGAAGCGCTACAGCTTCTCCGACCCGCTGTTACGCCTGTGGGTGCGTCTGCATTGCCGCCCGGTTCCGCCGAGCGTCGACGAAGTCGCGCGAGAGGTGCAGGGCTACGCGCTAGCGCGCCTGCCGCAGACCGAGCCGTCGATGGCCATGGCCGGCGCATCGACCGAGCGCAAGGGGTGGGGAATTATAGAGATCGATTGATCTGGTGATCTGGTGATCTGGACTGAGAGCGCAGATCGCTGGTTCACCAGCTCACGAGATCGCCAGATTCTCCAACGCCGTCTTCGCGGCTTCCTGCTCCGCGTCTTTTTTGGTCCGCCCGACGCCCTGCGCGAGGAGCTCGCCGCCGATCAGCACTTCAACGTGAAACATCTTGCGATGTTCTGGGCCCACTTCGCCGGCGACGCGGTAGTGCGGCAGCGGCCGGCCCAGGCTCTGCACCGCTTCCTGTAACCGCGACTTGTGGTCGCGCCCAAAATAATCGGGTTGCCCGGCCTGCTCGATCAGGTCGCCGATCGCGCGGAGCAGGAACTGCCGTGCCGGGTCGAGCCCGCCATCGAGATAGATGGCGGCGATCAGCGCTTCGCAGGTGTCGGCCAGCAACGCCTGTTTGCGCCGTCCCCCGGTTTTTTCTTCGCCGCGACCGAGAATCATGTGGTCGCCGAGCTCCAGCCGCTCAGCGAGTTCCGCGAGCGCCGTCGTCGAGACCATCATCGCTTTGATCTTGGACTTGTGACCTTCGGACGATTTGGGAAAGGTCCGGCACAGGTTGTCGGCGACGACCAGGCCCAGGACCGCATCGCCCAGAAACTCCAGCGACTCGTTATCGATCACGCCACCGCTCGGGTCTTCATGCGCTTTCGACTTGTGCGTGAGCGCATGTTCGAGCAGTCCGGGATCGCGGAAGCGGTAGCCGAGCCGCCGCTCGAGCGCCGCAAACTGCTGCGGCAGCGGCACCAGCTGGCCGCCGACCTGTTCGCGGTGCGATTCGATGATCCGCAACGCCTCGTCGGCCTCGTCGTCGCGCACCGATACCTTGGTCTGGCCCATCGGATTGACGGTGAACGGAAAGAGGGCTGCCGGCGGGCCGGCCGTGCGTACCGCTTCGATGCCGTGACTGTCGAGCAGCGCTTGCACCACGCTCGCCTCGATGCTCGACGCGGTCTGAAACACGACGGTCAGGCCCAGCATCGGCTAGGCGGCAACCGGCGCTTCAACGCGCAGGAGAATCATCGTCATATCGTCGTGCTGATCGGCGTCGCCGGCAAACGCCCGCAGGTCGGCGAAGATAAACGAACGGAGCTGGTCGAACGGCAGATGCGAATACTGCTCGAGCAGCTTGGCCAGGCGGACCTCGCCGTAGCAATCAAACGCGGCATCCATTGTTTCGCTGATCCCGTCGGTGAAAAAGACGATCAGATCGTCTCGATTGAGCGGCACCACTTGTTCCTCGATCATGCCATCGAACATCTGGCCATCGTCAATCTTCAGACCAAGCACCAAACCGTCTGGCGTCAGCAGCTGCGACTTGCGCAAGCCCGCGGGCGCGGCGCCGGGGACCAGGATCAACGGGCAATGACCGGCACGGGCGAAGACCATCTCCTGCTTCTCGAGATCGATCACCCCGTAGGACATGGTGATGAAGCTCTTGGAATCGATGTTGTCGGCAATGACCCGGTTGATCGCGATGAGAAATTCGCGCGGCGACAGATACATCCGGGCCATCGATTGCACCAGGATCTTCAACTGGGCCATATACAGGCCGGCCGGCAAGCCTTTGCCGGAGACATCCGCGATCAGCACACCGAGTTTGGTTGGCGAGATGTGCAGGAAGTCGTAATAGTCCCCGGCCACTTCGCGCGCCGGTTCACAGAACGCGGTAATGGTCAGGCCGGGAATGCTCTGTTCGCCGGACGGCAACAGCTTCTGCTGGATCTCGCGTGCGGCCAGCATCTCCTGCTCCATCCGCGCTTTCTCAGCATTTTCGCGGAGGAGCGTGGTGACTTCGCCGGTCATCACGTTGAATGAATCGGCGAGCTCCCCGAGTTGATCGCGCGCGCGGACCGGAATCTGATGCGTGAAATTGCGGTTCCGGAGATGCTCTGTGCCGGTAAACAGATCGTGCACGGCGCCGGTGATCTGCCGCGCGAGCACAAAGCCGATGACCAGCGCCGCGAGCTGGATGGTCAGAAACAGCACGCCGATGACGGCCAGGACGACCAGCAGAATGCGACCAAGCTCGCGCCCCGACGACAGCCCGGTCATGCGGTCGTAAATTTCGCCAAAGTTCAGCCTGATCGCCACCGTGGCGTAGCTGGATCGCCCGGTGCCCCAGTGGATCACGTCGAGGAAGGCGACCCAGCCTTCGCCAAACGCCGTCGCGGTATCATCCGGATCCGCCGGCCGTTGCTCGAGGAGTACGCCACGCGGGTGCGCAAGGGTCCGGTCTTCCTCGAAGGGCAATGCCGTCGCCTCGCCGAGACGAATACCGGTTTCATCACGCAAGCGCTGTTCGATCGCCACCGTGAACGGCAAATCGACGACCACCGCCCAGGTCGGACTCACCGTTTGCGGCACCGCGACGGCGCGCATGACCAGGCGTGTCTCCTGGCGGCCACTAGGCGCCTCGCCGAGATACGCGGTCAGACCGGCGAACCCCTGGCAGCCGATCCACCGCGGCAACTGCGCTGGAGGGGCGATGTGCCGCCACGGCCCAATCGTCATCGGCTGTGGTGACGGTGTCACGGCTGTGCCCGCCGTTTTGCAGGCGAGGTCGGCGACCGGCACAATCGCCACCGAGGTGAATGGAAAGCGACCTTCGGCAATCCCCTGCCGCTGTTCCATGCGCCGGCGCAGGACGTCTGGCGCGTCGCCGTGTTCCGCTTCGAGCACCGCGGCTTGCGCTATGAACCGCGCTTCATCGACGAGCATGCGCACGCGCGTCTGCAACAAATAGGTGCTGACGTTGAAAAACAGCAGCAGCAAGGCCAGCGTGAAAAAGGCAATGATGAGGAGTCCGGGCACCAGCCCGACGAAGACGTAAGACAGGATCAGCTTGCGACGGACACGCCAGAGCAGCCGCCGCTTCGCCCAGATCAGGCCGCGGGTGACGGCGTAGGCGGCGACCAACAACAAGGCGAGACTGCCAACGGCATCAACGGCGTCAAGGACGGCCCACGTCGACGGGGCAATGAAGCCGATAATATTCGCGACGGCCTTGATTGCGAGCGCGGCCAACAGGGTGCGCCCGGCAACGCTGTGGAGCAACCAGTGCCGCCAGATCTGCGCGCCCGACGAAGACGAGGGCAGCAGTGGGCGGGATGACTGCATCTAGGAAATTGGGATCAACAGGCAGAATTGCGTCGCGAAATGATATCAGAGTAAAAGAGACACACAGTGAAACTCACAGACACCGCCCGCTTCAGCACCATCTGCATCCATGCCGGCCAGGAGCCTGACCCCTCGACCGGCGCCATCATTACACCGATCTATCAAACCTCGACCTATGTGCAAGAGGGCCTCGGCCAACACAAAGGCTTCGAATACGGGCGCACGCAAAACCCGACGCGCATGGCGCTCGAGGCGAACCTGGCAGCCATTGAACGCGGCCAGGCGGCGTTCGCCTTCGCCTCTGGCATGGCGGCCATCGACGCCATTTTGACCCGCCTGGAATCAGGCGATCACCTGGTCGTCGGCGACAACACCTACGGTGGCACCTTCCGGTTGTTCGAGAAAGTCCGCCGCAAGTTCGGCCTCGACTTTACTTATGTCGATACGTCGCGCCCCGAGTTGATCGAGCCGGCGATCTCCAAGAAGACGAAATACCTGTTCATCGAAACGCCGACCAACCCGATGCTGCGGATCACCGACATCGCCGCGGCCAGCGCCATCGCGCATCGCCATAACGTCCGCGTCGTCGTCGACAACACCTTTGCCAGTCCGTATATCCAGCAGCCGCTGGAACTGGGCGCGGACATCGTGACCCACAGCACGACGAAGTTCCTCAATGGCCACTCGGACAGTGTCGGCGGTGTGGTCATCCTCAAGCATCAGGACGACATCGATTGGATGAAGTTCGTCCAGAATGCCGCCGGCGCGATTCTCGGCCCGATGGATTCGTGGCTGATCCTCCGCGGCACCAAAACGCTGACGGTGCGGATGGAGCGCACCAATACCAACGCGCAGGCGATCGCCGAACATCTGGCTGGCCACCCCAATGTCCAGTCGGTGATCTATCCAGGGCTCGCCAACCATCCACATCATGCCCTGGCGAAGAAACAGATGCGCGGTTTCGGCGGACTGATCTCCTTTGACGTCGGGTCGGAAGACGCGGCGCGGCGCGTCCTGCCGAAGTTCAAGCTGATGTCGTTGGCCGAAAGCCTGGGTGGGGTCGAAACCTTGATCTCGCATCCGGCCTCGATGACCCACGCCTCGGTGCCGGCCGACCGTCGCAAGGACATCGGCCTCACCGACGGGATGATTCGCATCTCGGTTGGGATTGAGGACGTCGAGGACCTCAAAGCGGACATCGATCAAGCACTGGCGTAATCCGCGGCGCGATCACGCTGTTCCCTCTTGTACTCGACGAAAACTTCTTGTACTCTCACGCGAAGGGCGGTACGCTGCCCTTCGCGACTTGTACTTGGGATCGAAAACTGGTACAAGAGAAACCTACGCCGATGAACGACACACCCGCCCGCAAAACGCCCGAGCCGACGCCGCGCGCGACGGCGACGCGCCGTGGTCAGCGCCTGGCGCGGTATGTGATCGGCTTTGTCACGGTCGTGCTGGTCATCGATGCCATCGCCGGCGAGAAGGGTCTGCTGTCGCTCCTCAAGGCGCGTCGCGACTTCCAGGGTGTTGAACAGTCGCTGCAGCGCGCGCGACGGGATAACGCGCAGTTGCGCGACGACGCCCGTCGGCTGCGTGAAGACCCGACCGCGATCGAGGAATTCGCCCGCAGGGAACTCGGCCTGATCAAGCCGGGCGAAAAACTGTTCATCATCCGCGACGTCCCTTCCCCCAAGCAGTAACATTCAAGGTTCGGACAACCTTGGAGGGTATTGATGGCGGTTCATGGTGCAAGTGCGGAGTGGAACGGGTCGTTAAAAGAAGGCGCCGGCAAGATGCGCCTCGGCAGCGGCGCCTTTGAAGGTCCTTATTCATTCGTGTCGCGGTTCGAAACCGGACCGGGCACCAATCCCGAAGAATTAATCGGCGCCGCGCATGCGGGATGCTTCTCGATGGCGCTGGCGGCCGCGCTCGGCCGCGCCGGCCACAACCCCACCAGTATCAAGACCACCGCGAAGGTGCATCTCGGTTCCAGTGAAGCGGGTCCGACGATCACCCGGATCGACCTGGAGGTGGAAGGCGCGGTCCCCGGCATCGACCAGGCCACGTTTCAGCAGCACGCGGAGGGCGCCAAGAAAGGCTGCGTCGTCTCGCGAGCACTGGCGGGCGTGCAGAACATTACGCTCAACGCCAAATTGGTGTGACGCTGTAGCGGGGGGGCCTTCACGCCCCGCGTTGGTTATGGCCCGCGTGCGATTGATTCACTGGAATGGCCCCGACGGACGTGAGCGCAAATTGCGGCTGGCGTCGCTCGGGCACCATGCCGAGTTTACCGACCTGGAGGGCCCTGCCCTCCTGCGTACGCTGCGTACGGATCCCCCGGAGGCGTTCGTAATCGATCTCTCGCGACTGCCGGCCCACGGTCGCGACGTCGGGCTCGCCTTGCGCGCCTACAAAGATACCCGGCACATACCCATCGTGTTCGTCGATGGCGACCCGGCAAAAGTCGCCAAGTTGAAAATGGTATTACCCGACGCCGTCTACACCTCGTGGCCGCGCATCAAAACGGCGTTACCGAAGGCCATCGCGCGGCCAGTGCAGAATCCGACGCGGCCACCCGCCCATGCCCCGTCGACCAAGGCCACTGTAGAAAAGCTGGGGGTGAAAGCGCAGATGCGGGTTGGCGTGTTGAATGGTCCCAGTGACATAGCGATGATCCTCGCGCCGCTGCCGGACGGGGTCACGCTGACCGCCGTAGCGTCTCAGGCATGCGATCTGTTTCTCGCGTTTGTGCACAGCGCGCGCGACCTGCACGCCCGCTTAGCGGGGTTGTCTCGCATCGCTGACCGCCAGACCGCGTGGCTGATCTGGCCGAAGAAAGCGTCGGGCATCACAAGCGACCTCAGCGATCGCGTCGTCCGCGAATCAGGGCTCGCGGCAGGGTGGGTCGACTACAAGGTGTGCTCGGTCAGCCCGACATGGTCGGGCCTGGCATTTAAACGCCGCAGATAATCCGCCAACCACCCCGCCCTTGGCACCGCAGGCGGCACCTGATCGCCCCACCACGACAATGGTGCTCCGATTACAAATCTGCCACATCCCCAGCTGGCTCGAAGCATTTCAGCTGAGGTGCCTTTACAAATTCGTTGGTGAATACGCAGATACCGAACCGGCTCGTTCGGTTTCTGTCGTGGCAGCGTTCTTGTAATTACACGGGTATACCCGGTCTTTCCTGAAACCACTGAGCGACGATTCGCTCACTAACAACCGGCGCTCGCGGCCACCCGCTCGATGTGTGTCTGCTCACCGCCCAGGACGATTAAATGCTGTTTGCGTCACGTGTCAGACTGACCCGCAGGGCCGCGCTTGTTGCGTGTGCAGCGACCATGCTGATTATCTCCACTGACCGCGCACAAGCGGCAGAGCCGATGCGCTTCGGTTCCGACATCGAGTCCATCGACCGCGCGACCTCACGCGGCCTGGCCCTATCCTACGGCAGCTTTTGGGTCGGCTCGTGGACGCAGAAGTACGGCTGGGGCTACGCTCAGGACCAAATGCGTGCGGCCGCCGCCCGCAATGTCACCCCGGTGATCCACTGGTGGTACTGGGGCGACGACATCAGCCCGACCTGCGTCGAGCGCGGCTGCTTCGACGGCCGCCAGGGCGTTCAGAAAGACAAGGCGACCTGGTATCGGATGACTGCCGAACTGTCGCAGTTGATCGCGCAGACGATGGGCAACCGCGAAGTCGTGGTCATCGTCGAAACCGAGTTCAACAAGGGCGGCATCGAGACCTATCCACCCTTCGATCAATACCTGTCCGACCAGGCCGCGATTCTGCATCAGCGCGGCAACGTCAAGGTGGTCGTCGGCTTCGGCAACTGGGGCCGCGAGAACTGGTCGCGTTTCTCGCGATCGATCGGTTCGGCCGATTACCTGGGCGCGCAGCTGCTCCGCTCGTCGCTTCGCGACGGCAGCTACGGCGACGCGGTGGGCTCGATCATCTCGAGCGCGCGTTACCTGCAGGGCGCATTCGGCAAGCCCACGTTCATCACTGACCTCGCACTGTCGTCCTATCCGACGAGCAACTTCGAGCAGGTCCAAGCGAATGTCTTCGCCAACCTGTTCTCGCGCATGAACGAGTTGAAGGATGCCGGCGTGCGCGGCGTCATCTATCGCATGATGATGGACGACCCCGGCTTCGACACCGCTAACTATCACGGTGAAGCGGAACGTCACTGGGGCTTGCTGCGCGCCGACGGTTCCGAGAAGCCGGCCTTCTCGCAATTTGTCGCTGGGCTGCGCCGCGAACAGAGCGGGACACCCGCGCCGACGGCTAACCCGGCGCCGCCGGCCGGCCCGACCGCTAACGTGCCCAATGCCCCTGCCAACTTCCGCAGCCAAGTAAACGGCGGCGTCGTGACGATGCAGTGGGATGCGGCAGCCAGCGCCTCTTCGTATCTCATCGAAGCGGGCTCGGCTAGCGGTCTGACCAACCTCGCAACCGTTGAAGTGGGCGCGACCGGCATCCAGGTGAACGCGCCGCCAGGAACCTACTTCGTGCGCGTCCGCGCCCGCAACGGTAGCGGCCTCAGCGGCGGCTCCAACGAGCAAATCGTCCAGGTCCGCTAGCTAGCTCTGTGTCCTCGGTGCAGTCGGTGATCCTTCGTGGGTCGCCGAGATATTGACTTCCTGTTCGGCTAAATCGTTCAGGGTCTGATCGGCGGCCCGCTCCTCCTCCAGCGTCTCTTCCAACTTCGCCGCAACCTCGTCGAGGCCCAGGGTGCGCGCCCACGCCGCGCATGTCCCATAGCCGCAGATCTCGTAGTGCTCCGCTTTTTGCGCGCCGGCGATGATGCCGGCGTCCCGCACCGCCCCCGCGACGTCGGCATGGGCGAGCAGCTTCTGTCCTTCCGCAATGATCGCGGCGATACCGGCACAGTGCCTGGCCGCGGCCTTGGCTGCCATCAACACGAACACCTCGTCGAGCCGCGTGAGATGTGTGCGCGTTTCTTCGAGGTGCGATTCGAAGGCGGCGCGCAGCGCGTCGCCCTCGGCAGCCTTGGCGAGTTGTGGCAGTGCTTTGACCAGCTGATGTTCAGCGTCGTAGAGGTCTTGCAGTTCGTCGGCCAGGAGGTCTTCTAGTGTCATGGCCTGACGGTTTGCAAACCCCACGCCCACCGCCGTTTGCGCACGCGGGGGCTCTCGACAACGGATAGAATCGTCGGTCGATACCTCTTCCGAGGAGCTTCCGATGGCCCTTCAAACTGCAAGCGGGCAGGCGCAATGCCCTGAATGTTTCGCTGAAGTTCCGTTGACCGACGTGATGCAAAACGAAATCACGCAATGCCCCGGTTGCGGCGCCGAACTCGAGATTGCGAGCCTGGCACCGTTGACCCTGACGCTCGCGCCGAAAGAGGAAGAGGATTGGGGTGAGTAAAGTCCGCGTCGGTGTACAGCCTCAAGATTCTCAACGACCAGGGCGTGCGGACGGTCAATACCGCCCTGGTCGCCGACATTTGCGGCAACAAGCTGATGACCACCAGCGCGCTGGCGGCCGCTGGTGTGCCGCAACCCAAAGTGCTAATCGCCTACACGGCTGACAGCGCACTGGAAGCCATCGAGCGTCTCGGCTGCCCCGCCGTCCTGAAGCCGACCGTGGGCTCGTGGGGACGGTTGCTGAGCAAGGTCAACGATCGCGACGCTGCAGAAACCATTCTCGAACATAAAGAAACGCTCGGCAGCTATCACCACAGCATTTTTTACATTCAGGAATACCGCGCGAGGCGGCTCGTCGAGTAACTGTCCGATCACGCCGGAACTCGCCGACATCTGCACCAGGGCGGCGCGCGCCTGCGGTGGCGGCGCCGTGGCGCTCGACCTGTTCGAGGACCCTGACCGCGGCCTGCTCGTGAACGACGTCAATTACACGATGGAGTTTCGCAACAGTATCGCGCCGAGCAATGTGAACATCCCGGAGCGGATGGTCGATTTTTGCCTGAAGGTCGCGACCAGCGGGTGGAAGGCCAATCCGCTCGGTATCGCGCGAAGAAGCCGACGCCGCGCAGTGGCTCGCCGCGCAGATGCGCGACGCCGGCTACGATCGGCCGTTGGTCGACGATGCGGGCAATGCGGTGGGCGAACTCGGCGCGGTCGACGCGGCACGCACCGTCGTCCTTCTCGGACACCTCGACACCGTCCCCGGTGACATCCCGATGAGGATTGAGAGCACCGGCAGCGGTGACGTGCTCTACGGCCGCGGCAGCGTCGACGCGAAGGGTCCGTTAGCGACCTTCGCGGTAGCCGGCGCGCGCTTCGGAGCCGCCCCCGCCGCCCGCGCCGCGGACTTGCGCGTCGTGGTAGTCGGGGCCGTCGAAGAAGAAGCGGCGACCAGCAGAGGCGCGCGCTTCATTGCAGCCCGTTTCGATGGGTCGCATGAACCAGTCCCCGCGGCATGCGTGATTGGTGAACCCAGCCACTGGCACCGCATCTCGCTTGGCTACAAGGGGCGTCTGTTGCTTGACCTCACGGCGCGCCAGCCGATGGCCCATACCGCGGGCCCAGATGCGAGTATCGCCGCGCAGGCGACGCTGGCGAACGAGGGCCGCGAGAAAGCATTCGATCAACTGAGCCCAGTCTGCGTCGATTTATCACCGCAACCGAGACCGCGATGAACGACACCGTTGACGCGCAGATCGCCTGGCGGCTGCCGCTCGGCGTCAACGCCGAGGAGCTTGTCGCGGAACTGTTGGCGTGGCTGACCCAACACCTCGGCGCCACCTCATGGCCGCCTGACGCCTCGCAAGTGTTACGCGGGCCGCCGGTGACGCTGCGCTGGACGCGCACCGAGATGACGCTGCGGTTTCGCGGGTGGGTCTTCGCCGCTAGTCCCGTTTAGCGCGTGGGGCGTGCGGGTGGCGCTAGCAACGCGCGCACCGCCGTGAGCTCGTCGTGATTGACGGTATGGCCCATGCCCGGATAAATCCGCTCGTCCACTGTCGCCTGCATCCGGCGGAACACTTCCGCCGACTCGCGCACGCGACCGACCGGGATGTGCGGATCAACGTCGCTGCAACCGAGCAACACCGGCGCGCCATCCATCGAGCCGGGATAGTCGCGCGGCGTGCCGGGTGGGCCAATCAGTCCTCCGCTCAAGCCGATCACGGCGGCGTAGCGACGGGGGTGACGCGCGGCAAATTCAAGCGACAGGCAGGCGCCTTGCGAAAATCCGATCAAGGCAATGCGGGTGTGCGCGAAACCGTCCTGTTCGAGCTGGTCGATCAGCGTCGCGATGCGCTGCAGGCCATTGCTGATGCCCGGTTCGTTCTGTGCGATCGGCGAGAGGAACGAATTCGGGTACCAGGTGTGACCGGGCGCTTCCGGCGCGAGATAGCGAACGTCGTCCACTCGTAATTCGTGCGCCAGGCCGATCATGTCGTCCCCGGAGGCGCCGCGACCGTGAATCAGAATCACCGCAAGACGCGCGTCCGCAGCAGCGGGTCCAAGCGTGAGCACGTCTCAGTATACTGACGCGCGATGACGCAGATGCCCCGACAGGTTTCGCTGGCCACCTTGCCGACGCCGCTCGGCACAATGGCGCGGCTGCGCGCGGCGCTTGGCGGCCCGTCGCGCTGCCCGAAGATCCTGATCAAACGTGACGATCTGACTGGCCTCGCGCTCGGCGGCAACAAGGCGCGCAAGTTGGAATTCCTGATCGGCGACGCGTTGCAGCACGAGGCGAGCGTCGTCGTGACCACTGGGGCCGTGCAGTCGAATCACGCGCGTATGACGGCGGCGGCGGCGGCGGCAGCGGGTCTTCGTTGCGAGCTGGTGCTGACCGCCGACGGTGACCCGCCAGTGCAGGGGAACCTGCTGCTCGATCGATTGTTTGGCGCGACTATTCATTACGTGCCGTTGCCCGCCGATCCCAAGCTGGCGACGAGCGACGTCGAGGAAGCCAGGGTCGCGGAGGTGATCGCTGCGCTCAGCGCGCGCGGCGAACGGCCGTATCTGATCCCGGTCGGTGGCTCGAGCCCGATCGGCGTCCTCGGCTACCTGTTTGGGACGCGCGAACTGGTGGCGCAACTCGATGCGATCGGCGAGCGGCCCACCCGGCTCTATTTCGCGAGCGGCTCGCGCGGCACGCAGGCCGGGCTGACGCTGGGCGCGAAGTGGTGCGGGGCGCCGTATCAGGTCTACGGCGTCGCGGTCAGTGGTGGCGAGCCGTGGAAGCGGGAACGCGCCTTTCGGATTGCCAACCAAGCGGCGGTGATCGCCGGCCTTGACACGCGCGTCGATGCAGCCGACCTGGTCACCGATCAGGGATACATCGGCGACGGCTACGGTCTGTCCACGATGGAGAGTCTCGAAGCGATTCACATCGTCGCCGAGACGGAAGGGATTCTGCTCGACCCCGTGTACACCGCGAAGGCGATGGCCTGTGTGATCGATCATGCGCGGCGCAATCTGCTCGATCCGGAGGCGCCCATCCTCTTTCTGCACACCGGCGGGGTGCCGGCGCTATTCGCCCACGCCCACTCCTTCTGAGGGACAGGGCGCGTTGCTGTAACCGGAGCGGAAGGCGGTCACGGTGCCGGCGTCAGGGTCGAACCGATGGCGCCAGACGCAGGCGGTGTCGTTGGCAAGGAGATGGATCGAGATCGACGGGGTGTCGGAGACGGTCTCGACGTAATGAATGTCGTCCTGTGGCGGGAGCAGTGCGTAGAAGTCGCCGGTGCCAAGCACCTGTTGCTGTTGCACCTCGAGGCGCGCCTTTCCCGCGTCAGCGCCGTCGTCGAGCCGCCGGTAGATCGTTTCGTCCTGACGGCCGCGATAGATGCCGACCAGGCCCCAGGCCAGGTGATCGTGCACCGGTGTGCGTGAGCCGGGGGGATGACCAGGGCGAACAGCAGAGCGACCCGTCCTCGGCGCGGTAGAGCGCATACTGGTCGGGCAACCAGGCTTCAGCCGCCAGGAGCGTCGCGAACGCCGGCTTTAACAGCTCGACCCTTGCGGCGTCGTTGGTCACCTCGCGTGCGAGCTGCTGGGTGGCGTCGACGAGGGCGCGGATCTCGGGCGTGTCGACCAGGAATCCGAAGTGCTGATGGCCACCGTGCGTCAGATCACACATAAGATTTGGCAGAATAGCTGAAAAAGAGCGCCCGGGAGCGCGTTTCCGGGAAAGAGGACGATCGATGCGAAAGATCTGCGTAGGGTTGGTGATTTGCGCGGCACTGGGTGGCGTCACCGCCGGGCAGGGGATGCGGGGCGGGACGCGCATCGGGCCCGGGCAGGAATGTCCCCCGGGCACGACAGAGACGCGGCCCGGCAACTGCCAGGCGCCGGAGTCGCCGGCCCCGAGCATCCTCGACTATCGTCCGCGTGCGACACTGGTCACCGCCGAACACAAAGTGGCCAAGGCGAAGTTCCCTGCCATCGACATCCACGGCCACGCACCTGGGCTTCAGACAGCCGAAGGCATCGCCTCGGTCGTCGCCGAGATGGACAAGCTCAATTTGCGGGTGCTGGTCAGCGCCGACAACTCGTCTGGCGCGCGACTGACGCAGACGCTGCAGGCGATCAACGCCAGCCCGCACAAAGACCGCTTCCGCGTCTTTGCCGGGGTCAACTTCGGCGACGTGGGTCCGGGATGGGCGGAAAAGGCGGTCGCGCAACTCGAAGCGGATATCAAGGCCGGCGCGGTCGGCGTTGGCGAAGTCGGCAAGAACTTTGGTCTCAGTACGCGGAAGCGTGATGGCACGCGCCTCAAGATCGACGACCCCGAGCTCGATCCACTCTGGGCGGCGTTTGCGCGGCTCGACGTGCCGGTCTTCATTCACACGGCCGAACCGCAAGAGTTCTTTCAGCCGCTCGACAATCACAATGAGCGCTGGTTAGAACTGTCGCTCTTTCCCAATCGCCGGAACAACCAGCCGGGACAAGTCACCTTCGCGGAATTGATGACCGAGCGCAACAACGTCTACCGCAAGCACCCCAAGACGCGATTCATCGCGGCGCACTTCGGCTGGCACGCCAACGATTTGCAGAAGGCCGCCGCCATGCTCGACGCGTTCCCCAATGTGACGGTCGAAGTCGGCGCGATCCTCTACGACCTCGGCCGCCAGCCGCGCGCCGCGCACGACTTCTTCGTCAAGTATCAGGACCGGATTCTGTTCGGCAAGGATTCATTCCAGCCTGAGGAGTATCCCTATTACTGGCGGGTGTTCGAGACGCGCGATGAGTATTTTGACTACTACCGCGACTATCACGCCTTCTGGAAGTTGTATGGGATGGACTTACCGGATGCGGTCCTGAAGAAGCTGTATTTCCACAACGCCGTGCGCGTGGTGAAGGGATTGCCGACCACCGGCTGGCCGAAATAGAGAAGGTCAGGTCTTGCGCAAGGCGCCGAGACCTGACCCCACGACGCTACCGCAAGCGCGCGACGCGCGACTTGAGCGTTGACGCCAACGACTTCAGCCGCGCGGCGTCGCGACCGGTCGCGCTGTTCGCATCGCTCTCCAACTGCGTCGCCACCGCCTCGAGCTGATCGAGCGACGCTCGCGCCGGCGAGCGGCGATCAGCGCGGTCGATCGCCGCACGCAGCGTGCTCAATCGATCGGCCGGCAGCGTTTTGCTGCGCGTCAATTGGTCGAGATAGGCGCGCGCCACCACGAAACTATCCGGCCAGTTGACGCGTGGCTGTTGCTGCGCATTGAACTCGTTGACGCGGACCTGCGTCGCCGCGTCGATTTCGTTTTGCGTGAGATGTTCGCTCGGCAGCAAGCGGAAGACGTCGATGCCGCGCGCGATCTCGGCGCCGAACACGTGGCCGTTGTACCAATACGCCGACCAGTAGCCGCCCGAGACCAGTTCGGTTGCCGAGATCGGGCCGCGATCGAAGTAGGCGATTTCCACCGGCTTGGCCGAGTCGGTAAAGTCGAAGACCGAGATGCCGCCCTGATACCAGGCCTGCACCATGATGTCGCGTCCGGGCACCGGGATCAGTGATCCGTTATGCGCGACACAGTTCTCCTGCTCGGTCTGCGCCGCCGGCAGCTTGTAGTAACCGGCGAACTTCAGTTTCTTGTCGACGACCTCAAAGATCGCGTCGGCGCCCCAGGTCGGCAAGTCGGTCGCGCGGCAGCGCGGCCGTGAGCCGCCGCCCCACTCGTCGGTGAACACGATTTTGGTGCCGTCGTTGTTGAAGGTTGCCGAGTGCCAATAGGCAAAGTTCTTGTCGACGACATGATCGAGGCGCACCGGATTCACGGGATCCGAGATGTCCATCAGGATGCCGTTGCCGGAACAGGCACCGGCTGCCAGCCCGATTTCCGGATACACCGTGATGTCGTGGCACTGATTAGTCAGTCGCGACGTCTGGGTGCCTTCGCCGTGATTGCCGCCCTGCCACAAACCGCCCAGCGCACCGGTCGTCGGATCGGCAAAAATGCGCGGACGATTGACGATCGCCGCTTTGTCCGGCGCGGCGATCGGCACCTTGATCACGTCGATGCTGAACAGCGACGTGTTGGTGTCTTCCTTCCAATCCTTGCCCGAGCACTCCACCAATTCCTCGGCCGAGCGAACAGAGCTGGTGCCCGATCCATAGACATAGATGTTGGCCTTGTCGTCCGGATCCATCACCAGCGTATGGGTATGCGAACCGCGACAGGTCTGCACCGCCGCCACCTGCTTCGGCTTTTTCAGATCGCTGATATCGAAGATGCGCACACCACGAAATCGCTCGACGCTGACCGGCGCGGTGACGCCCTGCACGCCGCAATCAAGCCGGCCACGCGTCTGCTCGACCGACATGAAGAGGAGGTTGCCGCGAATCGAGACGTCGCCCTGGCCACCCGGGCAAACCACCGACGCGAGCAGGCGTGGCTTGCGCGCGTTCTCGACGTCATAAGTATTGAAGCCGTGATAGTTGCCAACGATGACGTTGTTGCCGCTGAAGGCGAGGTCAGAATTGGTGAAGCCTCCGCCTCTCGGCTGCGGCGCTGAGGTATTGCCGGCGCCCTCAGGTGCGGGCGGCGTGGCGGGCGTGCCCGGCGGCGGCTCCGGCGCTGTCGGCGCACCGGCCGGCGCTTCGGGATCGAAGAAGCCTTCCGGTTTGGGCAAGGTCGCCAGTAATTCGATGTTGCGCGCCGCGACACCCGCATCACGGAACCCCGCCTTTAATCCGACGCGCGGATCATTCGGCACGGGCGGCGCTTGCTGCGCCTGCACCGCGATGACGCTCAGCGCAAAGGCGGAGGTGCACAGCAGTCGACTCGTCCACGTCTTCATACAGTCTCCAGTCGTCAGTCGTCAGTCAGTCGCCAGTCGTCAGTCGTCGGTAACCGGTCGCCAGTCGCCCTCGATTAGCGAACTAGCGCAAACGGGCGATGCGGCCCTTGAGGGTCGCGGACAAACCGCGGAGGCGCGAGGCATCCACGGGCTTCGCGGTGCTCGCGTCTCGTTCTAATTGCGTCGCCATCGTATCGAGCTGGTCAAGCGCCGCGCGGTCGCGCGTCGCCGCATCGGCGCGATCGATCGCGGCCTTGAGTGCCGTGGCCCGCGCGGCCGGCAGGCTCTTACTGCGATTGAGCTGATCAAGATAGGCGCGCGCCACCTGGAAGGTCGGCTGCCAGGTAATCCGCGGCTGCTGCTGCGAATTGAATTCGGTGAAGCGGACCTGCGTCGCCGCGTCGATCTCGTTCTGGGTCAAATGTTCGGTCGGGACCAGGCGGAAGACGTCAATGCCGCGCGCAATCTCCGAACCGTAAATAAAGCCGTTGTACCAATAGGCCGACCAGAAGCCGCCGGTCACCAGCTGTTTGGCGTCAATCGGCCCGCGGTCGAAGAACGCAATCTCGATCGGGTTGGCCGAATCAGTGAAGTCAAACACCGAGACGCCGCCTTGATACCAGCCCTGCACCTTGATGTCGCGGCCCGGTACCGGAATCAGCGACCCGTTATGCGCGACGCAGTTCTCCTGCTCGGTCTGCGCCGCCGGCAACTTGTAATAGCCGCCAAACTTCATCTTCTGGTCGACGATGTCGAAGATGGCGTTGGCGCCCCAGGTCGGCAAATCGGTTTCGCGGCAACGCGGACGTGTGCCACCGCCCCACTCGTCGGTAAACAGCACCTTGGTGCCGTCGTTATTGAAGGTCGCCGAATGCCAGTAGGCAAAGTTCTTGTCCGAGACGTGATCGAGACGCGTCGGATTCACCGGGTCGGAGATATCCATCAGGATCCCGTTACCCGAGCACGCGCCGGCCGCGAGTCCCACTTCGGGATACACGGTGATGTCGTGGCACTGATTGGTGGTGGAGGTGCGCTGGGAGCCCGGCCCATGATCGCCGCCCTGCCACAACCCGGAAATCGCACCGGTGGCCGGGTCGGCGAAAATGCGCGGCCGGCTGACGATCGCCGCCTTCTCCGGATTGGCCAGCGGCACCTTGATCACGTCGATGCTGAACAGCGCCGTCTGCGGGTTCTCCTTCGGATCGCCGCCCAAGCAGCCTTCCAGTTCTTCGCCGGGCCGCACGCCGCCGGTGCCCGACCCATAGACGTAGATGTTGGCCTTGTCCTTCGGGCTGCTGACCAGCGTATGGGTGTGTGAGCCACGGCAGGTCTGCACTGCCGCGACTTGGCGTGGCTTACTCTTGTCGCTGATGTCGAAAATGCGCACGCCTCTGAAGCGCTCTTTGCTCGCGGTGTCGGTCACACCTTGCAGGCCGCAGTCGACCCGGCCGCGCGTCTGCTCCACCGACATGAACAGCAGATTGCCGTGCACCGACACGTCGCCCTGTCCGCCGGGGCAGGCGACGGAACTCACCAGCCGCGGCTTGCGGGTATTTTCGATGTCGTAGGTGTTGAAGCCGGCAAAGTTGCCAATGAAGACGTGATTGTCCTGGAAGGCGAGATCGGAATTGGCGAAGTTGAGACCGCCGCTGCCACTGGCATCAAAGAAGCCCTCGGGCTTGGGCATACTCGACACCAGTTCCATGCCGCGCGCCGCGACACCGGCATCGGTCATGCCGGCCTTGAGGCCGATGCGGGGGTCGATCGTAGACGTCGACGTCGGCTTTTCCTGCGCGCCAGCAAAAGCGACGGCGAGAACGACGGCCGATAGACAGGCGACGTGCTTGGCGACGGATCTCATTCCAGCTCCTTCAACATCGCGCGCATGGCGCTCATCCGATCAATTTCCATGCGCTGATCGGCATCGACATCCGACGCAAACGCAAAAATCTCTGACTCTTGTCCCGCACCGGGACTGGCGAACAACTCCTGCACCATGGTCAGCGCGCCGGCGTGGTGTTTGATCATGCCCTCGAGAAACAGGCGATCGAACTCGACACCCTTGACGGCGGCCAGACGGGCCATGTCCTCCTGGGTCAGCATGCCGGGCATCAGGTGCGCGCCGCCAAGGTGATGCGCGTGCAGATCCGGGAGCGCTTTGCCGCGACGAGTCAGCCACTCCTGCATCATCTTGATTT
The DNA here is from genome assembly GCA_035575715.1 of Vicinamibacterales bacterium. Classification (GTDB taxonomy): domain Bacteria; phylum Acidobacteriota; class Vicinamibacteria; order Vicinamibacterales; family UBA2999; genus JACCSI01. The sequence continues at coordinate 92,554 of DATLXN010000007.1, forward strand.
CGTCGGCTTGCGACACGTCGATGCGTTGGGCGAGACGCTTCATGTCCTCGCTCTGCGTGCGGGTCTTGAGCAGTTCGGTCATCTCGATCGCCTGCGAATGGTGACCGATCATGCCTTGCATGAACCGGACGTCAGCGTCGGTGTGCTGGACCTTCGACAGGTCGGTCGCCGCCGCGGCGGTGATGACGGTGCCTTCCTTGCCAGGCGCACCCGGCTGGATGATCAGCGGGCGCTGTTCGGCGCCTTGCGGTGCGCTTGGGGCGGTGGTCGGCACCGGCTCGCGGCCCGCGGTTCGACAGGCGGCAGACAGCGCCGTCGCCACGACAATTGCAGTCAAGGGAAAAATAGAGATATTCACTGTTGCCAAGAATACACGCGATGCCGCTGGTGATACACTGAAGGTCCTTTCCTGAAGTTTCCGGCCAATATCAGCCGCCGACCTCACTAAAGCGATGGCGGGATCACATGACAGCAACGACTCCTCTCGCGCCGCCGCACTTTGCTGTGCACAACGTCGATCTCGGCGTCGACCCGGCGGTCGTCCCGCCATTGGTCCCATCCCGATGGTCGCGATGGCCGATCAACACCGTAGCGTTGTTCGCCGTCGTGCTTGGACTGCCGCTAGTGATCGTGGCGGTCGGCGCGCCGATTGCGCTCATCGTTAATCTGTTTCGCATGCTCGGCAATGCTTTGGGAGGTGGATTTTGATGGCGCAATCGATCCCGATTCTGATCGCGACGCTCGGTGTCGCGCTGACGGCCGCCTTTCTCGTGAAGATGTGGCTGCGGCGAGGCGCCCCGCGTAGCAATCGGGCCGCCGACCTCGGCACGATGAGCGACAAGTGGGTTGCCGACCACGAGCGTTCGCGCCCTCCGACCTGGCACTGAACGCTTTCCGGAGTCGGCCGTGACCGTCTTTCGACTATGTCGAAGGCATCTACAGCGTGCAACCAGACCGGATTCAGCGCAGCGTCCATCCGACGCTGATCAAAGTCACAGCGTCATGGGGGATCGACTATTTGCTGATCGCCAAGTACGACGGCCGGTGGCAAATTCAGCAGATCGTGTGGCAGAGCCCGCCGCCCAAGACGACGTCACGCTAAGGCCGACGATCAATGGTGGTGTATTGGCACTGAGGCCAGCAGCATCAACGGGTCGACGACCGGAACCTCGAGGTCGAGGTCGGCGCGAACACCGTTCTGACATCTTTCGTCCTGGTCAGACGAAGCGCCGGCTCTAACCCAAACACGGTCAACGCAATCAGCAACGCAACGGCCGCTGTGGCCAGGGTGGCGGTGTCGAGCGACGGTTGAATCGAGATCCACCAGCTGCCGCCGAACGGTGCACTCAGTTGCAAGACTCCGGCGCGACACTGATCACTTCGAAGGGGTGACCCGACACGCGAACGGTCTGTCCGACGATATTGGGATTAGCCGCGAACCGGCGGCGCCACAGCGCATGACTGAGTACCACTTCTCTGCGCGCGCCAGCGTCATCCTCCACACTGAGCGATCGCCCACTCGGAACGGTGACGCCGAGGGTGGTGAAATAGTTGCCGTCGACGGCTTCAGTCGGTAACAACTCGGTCGTGGCCGGGGAGCCGACTGCGGGATAAAACATTACCGACGCGGTGAGTGCACTGAACGACGTCTGTGCGGCGCGCAGGTCTTCCAGGTCCAGCCGTGAGATCGATCCTCTGAGCAGAAGGCCGGAGTCATACGGGGTGACGAGGAAAACGACCCGATCGGGATCGTGACGCCGACGCCAACCGCCAGCGACAGCACGGCAAAGGCGGTGAACAGCGGCGTCGCGATCAACCTCCTGCCGGCCAGCCTGAAGTCGTTCATCGGGGTTGTTGGGGCGTAACTGACCGCATGAACGAGAAATGCGGCTCATCTTTGTTGATGAGCCGCATTTCCGCCGCGATTTCTATCGGTAGATCGAGCCGATCACAGACCGCGTTGGCGACGACGCAGGCGCAGATAGCCCAGGCCGGTCAGACCGAATCCCAGCAACCCGACAAACACCTGCGGCAACGTCGGGACGGCGGCGATGATCGTGACCGTGAACGTGCGCTCTTCGAAACAGCCATTGGCGTCGGTGCCGCGGATGGTGACGGTCGTGGTGCCGACCGCGTTCGGTCTGCCCGAGAGGACGCCGGCCGGTGTCAGCGTCACGCCCGTGGGCAACGCGCCCGACGTCACGCCGAAGACGTAAGGACCCGTGCCGCCGCTACCGCTCAAGGTGATGGTGTTGAACACCCCGACCACACCGTTCGGCAGCGTCGCGGGCAAGATGCTGATCGTCGGGCACGTCCGCGGTGGAACGGGCGCCGCCGCGACCGTGATCGAGAACGGTTGCCTTGCGACGCAGCCGTTGCCGTCCGTGACGCGAATTGTGAATGCGAAGGTCCCCGCGGCAGTGGGCGTGCCGGCCAACACGCCCGGTGACGACGTCGTGATCGTCAGACCGGTAGGCAGTGCCCCGCTCTCGACGCCGAAGTGAAACGGCTGATTGCCGCCGACGCCGGTGAGTGTCTGTGAAAACGCGACCCCGACTGTGAGATTTGGCAGGGTCGCCGGAACGAAGGAAATCGTCGGGCACACCGGCGGGGGCGGCGGCAGCGGGGCAATCGTGATGGTGTAGGACAGAGTCCCGGTACAGCCGTTCGCGTCGGTGGCGCGGATGGTAAATGTGAATGTGCCGTCGGTGGTCGGCGTGCCAGCCAAGACGCCGGCCGGGGTCAACGTGAGGCCGGTCGGCAATGCGCCGCTGGCCACTGAGAACGTGTAAGGTGCAGTGCCGCCACTCGCCAGAATCGTTTGGCTAAACGCCACACCGACCGTGCCATTGGGCAGCGCGGCGGGCGAGAGGGTAATCGCCGGGCACCCGGGCGGCGGTGGCGGTGGCGGTGGCGGTGGCGGTGGCGGTGGCGGTGGCGGTGGCGGTGGCGGTGGCGGTGGCGCGGCCGGTGCGGTGCTACAGCCGCCGATCGTGTTGCCGCCAGCGCCAGGCATTGACACCGCCCCGGTGAGCGCCAGGAGACGGCCCGCCACGTTGCCCCCACCCAGGGTAATGCTCACGTCCGCAATCACGGTGCCAATGAACGAGCTGCCATTCAGCGTCGCGGAGGTACCAACCCGCCAGAACACGTTGCACGGGTTCGCGGTGCCGCCGATCGAAGAACCAACGTTGGTGGTCAGCGTACTCGCGACGTTGAAGATGAAGATCCCCGAGCCGTTAAGGGTCAGCACACCCGCCAGGTTCGCCGCCCCTAGCGAATAGACGCCCGGGCCGAGGGTCCGGCCGCCGAGCTCGTCGGGCGCCGGCGGTGCAGGTAATGCGTTCCCGCCTTGGGCTGCAAGAAAATTGTAGGCAGCTCTGGCATCGGTTTGAGCTTGCTGGACGGTCCCGTCCGCCGTGGTATGGACAATGAAGGGAGGAACAGTCCTCGATGGAGGAAAGTTGGTGATCGCGGGAGTCGGGAACGACCCGACATCGCCGTTGACCACGGTGCCGGCGCCGGTCGACCCGCTAACCCCCGAGGCGCCCAACACTCCAAACTGTTGCGCGACGCCCAAGTTCGGGGCCACCTGAGCCCAGATGATGGAGGTTCCACACAGAAGCGCGAGGATTCCTGCGCTTGCCAGAACCTTCGAGGAGGCACGATTAATAATAGTCATCTGTTGCCTGACTCTAGCAGTGCTTGCTATTTGAAACTGTACCCTTTGGAACAGTTCTGATACTTAGCCGCGAGTTATCGTTTTCGAAGGAAATGGCGTCTCGCGAGCAGCCACTGCTCTACTCAGTCGACCTCGAAGGCTGCACAGCCATCACGGCCGTAGCGCCCGAGACGCTGACGGCCGCGTTTGTTCGTGCGCTGGAAAGCGCCGGGGCGACGGTCGTGCAGGCGCTCTCGCACAACTTTCCCGGTGCCGGCTTGACCTGCGTGCTGATTCTTGCGGAGTCGCACGCAGTCCTGCACACCTGGCCAGAGACCGGAACCGTCAATATCGACATATTTTCTTGCTCGACCAAACTGCAGAGTCGCGCCGCCATTGCCGAACTCGGCCGGTCGTTTGGCGCAGCCAACGTGTCGGTTCAGGAGATTCTTCGTGCTGACGGCCACCACCCCGGCGTCGACCGACGCACGTAGGTTCGCCGTCGTCGGCCTGGGGCTCAGCCTCGGCTTCTTTGCCCTTCTCCGTCTGGCCTGGACCGAAGCGCACGTGGTCCTGCCGTTGACCGAGTGGCAGGGCGCACTTGCCGGGGCTCTGTTCGGGAGCCCGGCGTTGCCGGTGGCGGTGACGCTGGCCTGCAGCGGCGCCGACGCGCTTGCGCTCTGCCTGGGAGCGGTGTGCGCCTACCCCACCCGCTGGCGGGCACGACTCGGGGGCGCGGCGGGCGGAACGGCGCTCGTGCTCGGCCTCAACACCCTTCGCATTGGGTCGCTCGGGCAGGCGGCGGCCTCGCCAACCTGGTTCAACGCCCTGCATCTCTATTTATGGCCCGCCGCACTGACACTTGCCATCTTCGGATATGTGTTCGGGTGGATGTGGTGGATGGACCGGGTGCCGGCGCCCGCGACGCCCTCCCTTGCGCCGCCACCTCCGCGCGCCGTGTCCAGCGTGCGGCCCTCGTCGGTGTTCATTGGATTGACGTTTGCGTTTGTCGCGGTGTTCGCACTCGCCGCACCGCTGTACCTGGAAAGCACGATGGTGCTGACCGGCGCGACGTGGATCGCCGCAACGGCGGCGGCCGTGCTGCGGGCTGCCACCGTCCCGGCTTTTACCGAGGGCAACGTGTTGTGGGCCTCTGGCGGCGGATTCCTGGTGACCCAGGAATGCATCACCACCCCGCTGATTCCGGTTTATCTCGCGGCCGTCTTCTCGTATGCCCGCTCGCGGCGGTGGATGGTGGTGGGCGTCATCGCCACGCTGCCGATTTTCTTCGCGCTTGGCGTGGTCCGCCTGCTGCTGGTCGCGGTCCCCACGCTGATCGCGTCGCCGACGTTTCTGGTACACGCGTTCTATCAACTTCTGCTGGGCGTCGTGGTGATCGCCACCGCGGCGGCATGGCGACACCCGGGCCGGGCCGCGATCCGCTACGGCGCGCTCGGCATTGCGGTCGCTGTGGCGTTCGGCATGGTGGTCGGCCCTTTCTACACGCGTGTCGTCGTCGCGGCCCTCGGCCCGGTCCCGGATCCACAAGGTGCGATTGCGATGCTGCCGGCATTTCAGACTGCGCTCTACCTCGCGGTGTGCGCTGCCGCATTTGCACCGATGAGCCGCGCCCGATTCCTTGGCGGTTTGGTGTTGCTCGGTGCGACCCAAGCAGCAGGTCTCGCGGTTCTGCCGTTATTGACGGCCAGCGGGATCTTTCTGCATGTGCGCGACATTCGTGGCTGGGCCGTCGCGGCACCGCTTCTGATGATTGCAGCGGTGGCCACTCGTGCGCGGCCGGCTCGCTGAAGCATCGGCGATCGGGCTTCTGGCCGCTGCGCTCATTGCCGCCATCGCGAGCGCCGTCCTTCAATCACCGTCCGAAAGAATTTTTGGTTTCGAGGCTGTCGGTCGTCATCACGATCCGTTCACGGTGATCGCGCAGCTCGAACAGCCATTCAATCGCAACGTCCATACCCAACCGGTCACCGATCTACCCGCAGCCCTGCTCGCGCGTGCGACCGGCGGCGTGACAGCCTACAACTGGCTCGTTCTCCTGACTTTTCCGTTGGCGGCTGGTGCCGCCTACCTGCTCGCGCGCCACTTCGGGATTCGACCGGCGGCGGCGGGATTCGCGGCGCTGGCATATGCGTTCTCACCATTCCACCTGGCGCACGCGGCCTATCATCCACACATTGCGCAAATCCACTGGATCCCGTTGTACCTGTTGGCGCTGTGGCGTTGCCTGGACCGCTCCTCCATCGCAGCCGTTGGGTGGCTGCTGGCCGCAGCCATTGCCGCCGTGTTCTCCAACTTCTACGGCGGGCTTATCCTGGCTGTCCTGACGCCGGTGGCGGCTGCCGCGCATTGGCTCACCTCACCCGACCGGGCGCGGACAGCACGTGATGCTGTGATCACTTCGCTCGCACTGGTCTGTCTTGCCGGCGCGGGTTTGTTCTACGTCGCGGTCGTCGTCGACGACGCTCAGGCCGCATTCGCGTTTCCGCGCGAGGACCTTTTTCTGTACAGCGCGAAGTGGTGGAGTTACCTGGTCCCGCCGGTCGCGCATCCGCTGCTCGGCGATACGGTGCGGCGCTTCTGGATTGATGTCGGTGTCCGAGAGGGACTGCTCGAACAACAGGTGACGATTGGCGTCGGCGTGCTGGCTTTGGCGGGCATCGCCCTCACACGGCGAGAACGTGCACCTTTCAAACGACAGGCTGTGGTGTTCACAATCATCGCAGTCGTCGCGCTGGTCTGTTCGCTGTCACCGGAACGGATCGTCGGCGGCGTCATAATCATGCGGCCATCCGGCCTGCTCTACGAGGCGGCGCCGATGTTCCGCGCCTACGCGCGCTTTGGCGTGGTGGTCCAGCTGATGGCGGTCCTGCTCGCAGCGATCGGCATCGAGCGACTACTGCGCAGCGAGACATCGCGATCGCGAATCGTCTGTGCGACGCTGATCCTGTTAACTGTTGCGGAATACGCCGTCTCGCCGGCGGCGCAGTCTCGTGATGTCCTGCCGACTGAAGCGCACCGATGGGTGCGCGAGCAACGGGCGGACATTCGCGCGGCGGATTGCACCCAACCGGATTTGCTTGCGGAGATCGACGACTGCGGCGAACCGAATCTCGCGGACAAGCTCGCCGCCGCAGGCTACACCCATCTCCTGCTGGCGACCGGCAACGGTCCCGCGCCGGCGCCTGCCGCCGGCGTCTCCGGCCTTCGGCGCGTCGCACATTTTGCCGACGCGCAGGTGCTTGCCGTCGACACGCCGGCGCCGGCGATATATACGGCGCGTTTCAGCGGCTTCTATCCACGCGAATCCGATCGGCAGTGGTCGTGGCGATGGCTGGCCAGAGATGGTGAATGGCAAGTCGTCAACACCACCGCCACGGCGATTGCGGCCACGGTGGACATCGAACTGTATGCCTCCGGCCGGCGCCAGCCACTCGAGCTCTGGTGGGATGGTCAGCCGATCACCGCGTTGAGCGTTGACCCGGGGCGTCATTTCTATCGCCTGCACCTGCCGTCGGTCAGCAGCGGAAATCATCAACTGGCCTTTCGCGCGGTCCAGGCACCGGTCGCCCCTACAGCATCCAGGCAATCGACGGATCCCCGTCCGCTCTCGGTCGCGATCGGCCACTGGCGCTGGACCACCAACGGACCACTGCGGTGACGACGTATCGAGACTTTTGGGCCGGCGTCGGCGAACACTTTCCTGACTTGGGCGGCGCGGCGTCGACTGACTACTACGCCGCAAACGAGCAGCGTCTGTTCACCGAACATTTTCCGCCACTCCAGGGACTGACTATTCTCAAGACCGACCTCTGGGATGAAGCCAGGAACACCCGCATTCTGGCGTGGGCGGCGGCGCGCGGCGCGCGTCCCTACGGAGTGGACATTTCGGCGCCGACCCTTCGCTTGGCGCATCGCGCGTTTGCCGCGAGCCCTCATCCGCTGCGCGCGGCGATTGCGGATGTGCGGGCGCTGCCATTCGAAGACGACAGTTTCGATGCGGTCTACTCGATGGGGACGATCGAACACTTCGACGAAACCACGCTGGCCGTCCAGGAGATCGCGCGCGTCTTGAAACCGGGCGGCCGCGCCATCGTCGGCGTACCCAACCGACTCGACCCGTTCCTGCGGCCGTTGGTGGCCACCGCCCTGCAAGCCGTCGGACTCTATGACTATGGATTCGAGAAGTCGTATACGCGGCGAGGGCTACGGGAGTTGCTCGAGGGAGCGGGGCTCGACGTCGTCGCAGAAACGGCGATCCTGTTCATTCCAGGCTGGCTGCGGATGATCGACCTCGCCGTTCACGCGTGGTGCCGGCCGATGGCCGGTGTGACCGGCGCCCTTGTCCGTCCCTTCGTGTTGGCGGATCGCTATCTCCCGGTAGTGCGGCGGCACGGATATCTGCTGGCGACGGTTGTGACCAAGCGCCGCTGACCCGTAATACGACCCAAGACGACAAAAGGGCGGTCATCCGAAGATGACCGCCCCAGTGCCTCACGAAGCTTCGCTTTAGAAGTGAACCCGCAGGCCGCCCCACAGCAGGTAGTTGCTCTTGATGTCGTCGGCGTTATCGAGGAACGCGCGACCTTCACCGAGGAAGTAGTAGCGGCGCGTGCCGGTGTTGGCACCGAGCGGCACACCGAAGTGAGCCAGCACGGCGGGGGTGCGCGTATCGCTACGCGTGAAGTCCCAGAAGGACAGGCCGGCGCCGACGAAGGCGCTGCGCGCGCCGAAGTACTTGTTCACTTCGACATCGACGAACCCAGCATGTTCGCGGACTTCGTCGTCGTCATCGGCATTGCGCAAGCTGAGCGCGATACCGACGCCAGCGGCGATTTCCACGTCGTTCGAGAAGCGCTTGGCGAGGCCAGCCTTGAGGCCGAGCAACGGCGAGCACTGACCGAATTCGAGGTTGGTGCCTTCGATCGGGCGGACGCGGCGTTCTTTACCGGCCAGCACGTCTATGAAGAAGGGGCTGTCCACAGCCATGACAACCGGCGCCGGCGGGGGCGGAGGAGGCGGTGGCGGCGGCGGCGGCGGTGGTGGCGGCGGCGGTGGCGGCGGTGGCGGCGGTGGCGGTGGAACGGGCCTCGGCGCCGGAGGCGGCGGCGGTGGCTCGGTCACGTTCATCAACGACAAGTTGCCGCAGGGCTTCGGGACGACGAAGGTGTAGGTCCGGTTGTTAGCCGCGACACGGAACAGGAATGCCTTAAATGGCTGTCGGCCTGCCCACCTAAACCGGATGATCCGGTCCGGGGTACGGTTGCCACGGCGAATGTTCGGCCGGTAGGCCATCCACTCGAGCGTGTCGCCGACGGCAAAATCGCATTCCACCACGGTGCCCACTTCGGGCATCGCGCTGCTGCATGAGCCGGCGGACATCGTCGGGGTCGAGTTGGTCAAGGCGGCCAATACCGCGTCAGTTGTCTCGGAAATGCCGGCATCGCTCAGCACCTTCCGCACATCGTCGGTAATGCCGCGCGCTCTGGCCATGCGATTCAGGCTGGCCACATTGGTAAGCGCCGGTCGATAGAACGACGTCGAGCCGCCGAGGCGGCGGGCGTTACGGTAGCCATCAGCACTCTGAGTCTGGCTCTGGGGCTGCCTCGGGTTCTGAGGCTGCCTCTGACTCTGGGGCTGCGCTGACGCAACGGAAGCGGAAAGGAACGTGACCGCTATTAAGGCGGTACACGCGCGCGCCACGGCCGCGGGGCCGAGCCGCACACTGGGGCGGGTCATCTGCATATGGGTCTCCGACTGTTCATCGCGAACAGTGCAAGTGGTAGTTCGGGGTCGCAAGTAAAGCACAGCTGCGGCGTTGCATGTCCCGTGCCGGGTGAACGAGGGCGATCTACGGATGGGGTGGATGAGATTCACTCCCCTGTCATGTCGGCACGAGAGTGCGCGTCCTGCAGGGCCTTGAGGTCCATCTTACCCGTTTTGCAACGGGGCGCATTCCGGCGCGGGCTTCGCCGGCTCGGGATCCTGCATCACTTGCCCAAAAAGGTCTGCGCGATTGCCAGGACGACCGTGCGTGATGGCGGCTTCGGCATCACCGACAAACCAAAGAAAGGTGGTGACCAGTGGCGCGGCGATTGTCATTGCGCGTGTGGCGCGTTGCGCTTACATTCACGCCTATTTGGAGCATGCAATGAAACGTGGCGTGACTTGGTCTCTCAGCACGGCCGCCCTGGCCGGCGCTGTCTCACTGCTCTTCCAACCGGTCGCGGCGCAGACCCGCGCGACGGCAACCAACGTGCCGGTGATTCCGCACGAAGCAGCGCCGAATTTTTTCACGCACCCGCCGGGGATCTACACCGGCGAGAACATGGGGATTGCCAGCAACTCCAAAGGCAATCTTTACATCTACCATCGGGCCTACGAGACGCGCCTGTTCGAGTACACGCCCCAGGGCCACTTCGTCCGTGAGATCGGTCGCGGCAATTACGGCTTTTCTTTCGCCCACTCGGTACGGGTCGATGCCCAGGACAACATCTGGGCAGTTGACGAGGGCACCGACATGCTGATCAAGTTCAGCCCCGAGGGCAAAGTCCTGATGACGATTGGCCGGCGTGAAGATCCGGTCGAGATGCTCGCGAACATGCCCGGCACTGGCCGATTTCATGGCCGCAATGCCAAATACCGGTTCGGCCGTCAGACCGACGTCGCCTTCGATCAGCAGGGCAACATTTTCGTGTCTGACGGCTACTTCGACGCCCGGGTCGTGAAATACGACAAGAATGGCCGATTCATCAAGGCCGTGGGCACGCGCGGCAATGGCAACTTGCAGTTCAACACCCCCCATTCCATCGCCACCGACTTCCAGGGCAACGTCTATGTCGGCGACCGCGGCAATGCCCGTGTCCAGGTGCTCGACAACGACCTTAATTGGAAGGCGAACTATCCCAACGTCGGCAACCCGTGGGCAGTCTGCGTGTCGGGCGGACCGGGACCGAAGAACCCCGGCAAACAATACCTCTACTCGTCCAACTCGTGGCAGGACAGCGCCCCTGCCGCCGGTGCCGAGTTCACCGGCGAGGTCTACAAGATGGAACTTGACGGCACCATCATCGGAAAATTCGGCCGGGCCGGCAAAGCCGCCGGCGAATTCGCGACCATTCATCAAATGGATTGCCGCGACCCGGATGTGATCTATACCGCCGAGATCAACAACTGGCGGTCCCAGAAGATCTTGTTGAAGCCGCAAGCGATGAAGCCCACGGTGCAGGAGTAATGGCGATGGCAAACAGCTTCAAAGTGGTCGTCGCTTCGGCAGTCCTCGCCTGCAGTGGCCTGCTGGTCGCGCAGGCACAGGTGCCCGAACTGATCTTCGACACCAATGTCGATGTCCTTAAGACGCCGACTGACGTGTTCGTCGGCGAAGTCGGCGGTGTCGGCGCCAATTCGAAGGGGCAGATTTTCGTTTACACCCGCACCGGACATCCGTACGCCACGTTGGGCGACAACCGGACGTTCTCGCGTGGCGGCTCGCGGCTGTTTCAGTTCGACGCCAACGGCAAGTTCATGCGTGAACTCGGGCAGGACGTCTACGGGTTCAATGCGGCGATCGGGCTACGCGTCGATCCGCAGGACAACGTGTGGACGATCGATGAGGGCGCTAACCAGGTCGTCAAATTCGACACTGAGGGGCGCGTGGCGCTGGTGCTTGGACGCAAGCCGGAAACGATCGCTGTCAGGCCTGCCCCACCGCCGGCGGCCGCAGTGCCTCCCACGACGGTCGTACCAGGCGGCGGCCCGGCGCGGCTGCCCGGATCCGGAATCCCCGGATCGGGCTTCAGCCGGCCAACCGATGTCGCGTGGGACCGCGCCGGCAACATCTACGTGGCGGACGGGATTGGTGCCAACGATCGCGTCGCCAAGTTCGACAAGGACGGTCGCTTCATCAAGCATTGGGGTTCGACCGGCAAGGGCCCAAGCCAGTTCGATGGGGTCAAAGCCCTGGCCATCGATGCGCAAGGCAACGTCTACGCCGCTGACGCCGGTAACAAACGCATCCAGGTCTTCGACGCCGAGGGCACGTTCAAGTCCGAGTTCGGCAACGTCGGTACCCCGCGCGCGATGTGCATCACTCGCGGCGCGACGCAGCATCTCTACATCTCGCACGCCGGTGACGAAGATGGGATGAACGATGCGGCGATCTATAAGGTGCAGCTGGACGGCAAGGTCGTCGGGAAATTCGGCGCCGCGGGCAAGCTGCCGAAAGAATTTGGCCTGGCCAATTCAATCGACTGCCGCAACGACAACGAGCTGCTGGTCGGCGAAATGACCAACTGGCGCGTCCAGCGTGTCACGCTGCGGCGGGATCCCTGATCCCTGTTCCCTGATCCCTGTTTAAAAAACGTTATCTTGCAATCTGCGTTAATCTTGTATCTGCGTTCCATCTGCGTTTTCATCTGTTTCATCTGCGTTCCCCAACATCATGCTCAGAGCTGGAATCGTTGGTCTACCCAACGTGGGTAAGTCCACGTTGTTCAACGCCGTCACCCGTACGCGCAAAGCGGAAGCGGCCAACTATCCTTTCTGCACCATCGATCCCAATGTCGGGATTGTCAGCGTGCCCGATGCCCGCCTGAAGGACTTGCAGCGTATCGCCAAGACCAACGTGGTGATTCCGGCAGCGATTGAATTCGTCGACATCGCCGGCCTGGTCAAAGGCGCGAGTCAGGGTGAAGGGCTGGGTAACAAATTCCTCACCCACGTCCGCGAGGTCGACGCGATCATCCAGGTCGTCCGCTGCTTCGAGAGCGAGGACGTCCATCACGTCACCGGGCGCGTCGACCCGATCAGCGATATCGAGGTGATCAACACCGAACTGATGCTGGTCGATCTGGATTCGGTCAAGAAGCGTCGCGAACGGGTGGCCAAGGAGGTCAAGCGGGGCGACAAAGTGGCGGCGGCCGAAGAAGCGGTGCTGGCCAAGCTCGAACAGGCGCTCGATGCCGGCAAGCCGGCCTTATCGGTGGCGCTGTCTCCGGACGAACGCGCGCTATCACGACCGCTCTTCCTGTTGACTGACAAGCCAACGATCTTTGCCTGCAACGTCAAGGAGACCGACCTCGCCACTGCCGAGACCAATCAGTACGTGGTGCAGGTCCGCGATTACGTGCGCACTCATCTGGCGTGCGAAGCGATTGTGATCAGCGCGCAGATCGAAAGCGACCTCGTTGATCTCGAGCCGGACGAAGCGGACGCGTTTCTCAAAGAGCTGGGCGTCGAAGAGAGCGGTATCGGCGCGCTCATTCGCTCGACGTATCACCTGCTCGGCCTGCAGACGTATTTCACCGCCGGTGAAAAAGAAGTCCGGGCCTGGACCATTCGTCGTGGCGACACTGCCCCGCAGGCGGCCGGCGTCATCCATTCGGATTTCGAACGCGGCTTCATCAAGGCGGAGACCGTGTCCTACGACGACCTCGTGCGCTGCGGCTCCGTCGCCACCGCGCGCGAACAAGGCGTCTACCGCATGGAAGGCAAAGAATACGTCGTCGCCGACGGCGACGTGTTGCTGTTCAAGTTCAACGTGTAAAGCGGCGCGGGCGCGCTGGTGATATAAAGCCCGCATGGTCACCCGACGCGACTTCGTCAAAACCGCTTCCGCTATCGCCGCCGCGGCTCCCCTGTCAGCCCTTGCCCAATCTGCTGCCTCGCAGGCGCCGGCGATTCAACGCGGCGTTCGCCCGGTGGTCATTGCCGATTATTCCGGCTGGGAGTTCAAGAACGGCGGCGCCGAGAACGCCGTGCAGCGCGCGTTCCGGCTGATCACCGAAGGCAAGGACGTGCTCGACGCGCTGATCGCCGGCGTCAATATTCCAGAACTCGATCCGCTCGAGACTGGCATCGGTTACGGCGCACTGCCCAACGCTGACGGCGTCATTCAGCTTGACGCGTCGTGTATGCATGGACCGAGCAAGCGCGCTGGCGCGGTTGCGTGTCTTGAAGGCGTGCGGACGCCGTCACTGGTCGCCAAGGCGGTGATGGATTACACCGATCATCATTTGCTGAGCGGTGAAGGTGCGCGCGAGTTCGCCCGCGCGATGGGCTTTGCGATTGAGCCGGATCTCAATACCGACAACTCGCGCCGACTGTGGCGGGAGTGGAAGCGCCGCATCGATCCCGAGCATTGGCTCGACCCCAACGGCAAGGAACGGCAGCGCCCAAGACATGAACGCGACCCCGGCTACGCGGCCGGCCTGTCGATGGTCCGCGACGGCTTGATTCGCGAAGGCAGCTTCTGGGGCACGATCAATTGCAATGGCCTCGGCCCGAACGGCGAGTTGTGTGGCGTCACGACGACCAGCGGGCTGGCGTGGAAGATTCCCGGTCGCACCGGCGACACCCCCATTCTCGGGGCTGGCCTCTATGTCGATAACGAAGTCGGCGCGGCCGGTTCGACCGGACGAGGCGAAGCCAATCTGTACAACCTGTCGTCGTTCCTGATCATTGAGTCGATGCGCCGCGGCATGTCGCCCAAAGACGCCGGGATGGAAGCGCTCAAGCGCATTCGCGCCAACACCGTTGAAGCGCGCCTGCTGAATGCCAAAGGCAACCCCAATTTCAACATTCGGTTTTTCGCACTCAACAAGCGCGGCGAATACGCGGGGGTCGCGATGTATCGCGCCGGTGAGAGCCAATTCGCGGTGTGCACCGAAAACGGCGCGCAGGTGCTCGATCTCGAGCCGCTTCTGCCCGGCACACCCACCTAACGGCCAGGAGCTCGCCGACCAGGCCGTTGATCCGTCACCGCGGCTATGACAGGCCGGCGAGCGCGAGCGCGCCGTTGCCGGTGTGGACTCGACGCAGGTAGTCAATCTGGCCAAGGTGGTAATTGAGATGGCCGTTGATGTGAACCAGAAACTGCCGCGACGATAGCGACACACCGAGGACCTGTTCTGGAAACGGCGCGTTGAGGGTGTTGTCGGAAAGCTGTTCGACCACACCCGGAATGAACGCCGCGACGGCAGCCAGCCGCGCCACCAATTCTTGCTGTTCAACACCGCGGGCATTGAACTCGAGCGGGCGATCTCGCGTGTAGGCAATTCGCCCGAGCTGACGGCCAATGTATTCGCGTAGGTTCCCTTCGAGATGCAGCGCGAGCGTCCCTGCCGCATTGGTGACGCCCGGAACTGTTTTCCACAGTGACTGGGTATCGGGGAACGCTTCGATCTCCTGCGTCAGCCGACGCAGGTCTCGTGAGAAGAGGGCTGCGAGTTCCTTGGACAGCATCGTCAAAGCCTACACGGTGGTCCGCTAAACCCGGCAGCGCTGACTATCGCAGAGCCTAAAATCGACTGGGGGTATTCTGACGTCATGCTATTAACAGCCGTGCGCGCTGCGACGGTCGCGGTCGTCATGCTGCTCCACATCGGCGTCGGCATCGGTGGCCACGCCGAAGGCGAGCGTGCGCAGGAGTTCAGAGTCGCCAGCCATGACTTCGTCGTCAATGAGTTTAAATTTCAGAGCGGCGAGACGTTACCCGAGGTGCGGATCCACTACCGGACTATTGGAACTCCGGCGCGCGACGCGGCCGGAAGAATCAGCAACGCCATGCTCGTACTCCACGGCTCGAGCGGTGACTCTACCCAAGTGCTGGCTAATTCATTCACCGACCCGCTGATCCATGCTGGCCAACCTTTGGACGCCAGGCAGCACTATCTGATTTTCCCGGACAACCTGGGCAACGGCCACTCCACCAAACCGAGCGATGGATTGCGCGCGCGATTTCCCCGCTACGGCTACACCGATATGGTCGCGCTACAGCATCGCTTGATCACCGAACATCTCGGCATTGCGCGGCTGCGCCTCGTCATCGGCATCTCGATGGGCGGGATGCAGGCATGGATGTGGGGTGTGAAATATCCGCAGGCGATGGACGCTATCGTGCCAATCGCCGCGATGCCGACTGCGATCACCGGACGCAACCTGCTGTGGCGTTCAATACTCACGCAGGCGATTCGTAATGACCCGGAATGGAAGAACGGTGACTACACCAAGCAGCCCGCCGGCTTCCTCGCGATCATGCCGATGTTCGACATGTTGGTGCAGAGTCCGGCACGTCTCCAGGAGTCGATTGTCAGCCGCGACCGGGCACGCGCTCATCTCAAAGACGTGCTCGACGAAACGCTCGAAGAAGACGATGCCAACAACATCCTGTATCGCTTCGAGTCGTCTTTCGACTACAACGTCGAACCGGTTCTGGAGCGCATCGAGGCGCGGGTCCTGGCGATTCTCTTTGCCGACGACGAACTGAATCCGCCGGAGCTTGGCACGATGGAGCGGGTCATGCCACGCGTCAAGAACGGGCGACTGGTCTTGATTCCAGCAGGACCGCAAACCGAAGGTCACCGCACGCAAGTCAAGGCCGCGGTGTGGCGCGAACATCTACGGGAGTTCTTGAAGAATTAACATGAGGCATGCTTCGGATCGGCGCGCACATGTCGGTGGCGGGAGGAGTATCGAAGGCCGTTGAACGCGCCGTGATTCATCAGTGCGAAGCGATTCAGATCTTCGCCAAGAACGCCAGCCAGTGGCGCGCCACACCCCTCGATGCCGTAGAGGTCAGGAAATTCCGCCGCCTGATCGACGACAACCACATCTTCCCCGCCGTGTCCCATGCGAGCTACCTGATTAACCTCGCGACGACCGATCCGTCGCTGCGCGCCTTATCGATTGAATCATTGATCGATGAACTCGACCGCGCTCATGCGCTGGGCTTGCTGGGCGTGGTGATTCATCCCGGGACATGCACGGCCGGCAGCGAAGACGATGGCTTACGACTGATTGCCGAGGCCGTCCGCACCGCCTTCAAGGCGCGGCCGCGACGCAAGACGATGGTGCTGTTCGAGCACACGGCCGGGCAGGGACGATGCCTGGGGCATCGATTTGAGCACCTCGCGGCAATCATCGATCACTTGGACGGCTCACCACGGGCGGGCGTATGTCTCGATACCTGTCACCTCCTGGCTGCCGGCTACGACATCGTCACTGGTCATGGTTACGAGCAGACCTTTCGCGACTTCGAGCGGCTCGTCGGACTCGACCGCCTGCGGGTCTTGCACGGCAACGATTCGAAGCGCGCCTGCGGCAGCCGTGTCGATCGGCACGAACACATTGGCGGTGGACATGTCGGACTCGAGCCGTTTCGTCGATTGATGCACGACCCGCGTTTCGATGGCCTGCCAATCCTGATCGAAACCGAGAAGTCGCCGGATTGCAGCAAGCCGAATCGCATCGTGGCCGATCCACTCGACGTGCAGAATCTCAATGCGCTACGCGCGCTCAGGAACGGCTCCCGAGAACGCGTCAGTCGCCGCCAGACCCCTTGAACTGCTCATCCTCGTCCGCGAATAGCACATTGAAACTGGTCAGCGAGCCGTAGCAGCCGGTGATGTAGGTCTGTAACTTCACCTTGGCTTCGTTCGGCAATTCCGATGAATTGACGTGCTGTTCGAGCGTGCGCAGTCGATTCCGCAGCATGACGACCTTGTGAAAGAAGGTCTCAATCGGCCAGCTCTTCTCCTGTAAACCGGCGGTCCCTGGCCGCAGCACCAGCGTGCCGCCCCGCCACTTGTCCGCCGGGGCGACGGCGCTGACGCCCGCCTCCTCACGAATGATGCGCCGCAATAGCAACTCGAGATCGGCACTGGTATCCACTGACATCTGCGGGGCGGTCCTTTCGCGATCACTGACGAGGGGGAACACTCGTGCCGGGGCTGGTGGCGGAACCGGCGCTCGGTCTCGAGTGGCTGTGGCTGCCGGTGATCGCTCGTGTGCCGGCAGGTCGACCCGGTCCGACGCCGGACCGGACGTCTCGACCCGTGGTCCGCCGCGATAGTTATGCTCACTGCGGCAGTAGCCGCAGACAACGCGCATCGGGTGGCCGTTGGCGTCGGACGCCACGACGGTATGCATGCGGTCGGTCTTGCAGGCCCGGCAGTAGTCCTCGATCGACTCGCCGGCGCGATAGGCGCGGGACATGGTCTGAAATCATCACTCGACCACGGCTCAATCGGGTAATTTCGCCAGATAGCAGGCCGTGGCGCCGGCCCCCCTTCCCCGTCGGGAAAATCCTTACGGCTGTGCTTGCCAAGCGGGCAATGAACAGGACAAGCTGAGCAAGCCGAGATGACTGCCACCTCTGTCGCCAATGTTCAGGAGCACTTCGACCGACTGACACAGCGCCCGGGACTCGCGACCACTTTTTATCGCATCCTCTTCGCGACGGCGCCGGAGTTGCGGCCGCTGTTCCCGAACGATTTGTACGCGCTTTCTACGCATTTTGAGTCGATGTTGAAGCAGGCGATCGAGAATCTCGGGCGGATGACGGCGATGGACAGCGCGCTCCGAGAACTCGGCATTCGCCACATGCGCTACGGCGCGCAACCGCACCACTATCCTGTCGTGCTCGACGTCTTGCTGCAGGCGCTGAAAGAGCATTCGGGCGAGGACTGGAACGATGCCCTGGCAACCGATTGGCGCCTGGCCATCCTGGCCATTGTCGTGCCGATGTTGCGCGGGGCTGCGGTGGAGACCGCGGAGTTGGCGCAGCGCCTGGCCTCGGAGGATAGCGTCGACATCAGATCTAACTTCTAGAAATGAGAACGCCGGGCCCTTCGAGGAGCCCGGCGTTGAAGTCGACGTTCGTTTGCCCTACTGCAGCGAGAGTACGGTGTATCCCCCGTTGCGTGGCACGACAACGTACTGCTTGCCCTGATGCATGTAGGTCATCAGGCCGTACTGACCAGGGCGCGTGATCGGCACGGAGCCGACGCGCTTGCCAGTCTTCTTATCGATGCCGAACAGCGCCGGCTTATCGTCAGCCGTGATCCCGCTGGCGAACAGCAATGTCGAGGTCGCGAGCATCGCGGCCTGACCGCGGCGGCCCCAGTTGGTGTCGATATTCATCCCCTTGAGCAGCGGATTGTTGCGGAACGCCTCCTGCTCCTTGGTGTTCATATCACCGTGCGGAATCATCCATAGATGTTCGCCGGTGTTCATGTCGATCGCGACGATCCGACCCTGCGGTCCCTTGAAGAGGTCGGGAATGCCGGCCAGTAGATCGTTCGCGGGTGGCTTCGTCGATGGCGGTGCGCCCTCGGCGCCGCCGCGCGCAAAGTCCGAAAGCGTCTTGCCGGTCATGCGCGGGTTGTCGCGCTCCTTGGCCGGCGCGACCATGATCGGCGAGCACGCGCTGTAGGACGTAATGAAGATGATGCCGGACGTCGGGTCGGCTGCTGGCGGTCCGGTGATATTCGCGCCGCCGTTACCGCCCGGGCAAATGTTTGCCGGCCCCTTGCCTTCCTTATTTCCGCGATGCGTCGGCGGCTCGAAGAGTTCGGCGAAGACGCCGGCTTTCTTCGCGCGCTCGAGTGCGAGCTGTCGAATTTCCGGCGTGAAGTCGATCAGGTCCTTCTCCTGGCGACCCTGCAACTCGAACGGCGCAGGCTTGGTCGGATGCGCCTGGGTCTTGGCCAGCTTCTCCCCCGGCACGTTCGACGGCGGCGCAGGCCGTTCGACCATCGGCCAAATCGGCTCGCCATTCTGGCGATTGAAGGAGTAGACGTAGCCCTGTTTGGTCACCTGGAAAAGGCCAGGGATGCGGCGACCGCTGACGTTGACGTCAAGCAGGATCGGCGCGGTCGGCGTGTCGTAGTTCCAGATGTCGTGTTTCACGAGTTGCTGGTGCCACACGCGCTTACCGGTCTTGACATCGAGCGCGACCACGCTCGTGCTGAACAGGTTATCGCCCGGCCGGAACCCGCCGTAATAATCCATCGTCGGGGGGTTGGTCGGAACATAGACGATGCCGCGCTGCTGATCGGCCGACATCGGCGCCCATGACGACACGTCACCGGTCCAGCGCCACGCGTCGTTCTCCCACGTGTTGTGACCGAACTCACCCTGCCGCGGGATGACGTGGAATTTCCATAAATATTTGCCGGTGCGCACGTCATACGCGAGGATGTCGCCGGGCACGTTTTCGACGCGCGTCTGGTTGTAGCCCTGCTCCGCGGAGTTGCCGACGACGAGCACGTCGTTGACGATGATCGGAGGCGATGAGGTGGTGATGTAGCCGAGTTCGAGTGGCAGACCCTTGGCCGGGTCGTACGTCTGCTCGGTCTGTCGCCACGGCGTCCAGTCGGCGATCAGGTCCTTGAGCAGATCGATCGAGCCGCTCTTCGGGAACCCGGCGACCGGCACGGCGCCGCCCCAGTTCTCGATCGGCACGCCGGTCTTGGCGTCGAGTGCGTGCAGGAAGAATCCCGGCGTGCTGATGAAGACAATGCCGCGGCCGTTGATCCGCTTGTAGGCGACGCCCTTACCGTGGTTCGAGCGCATCGAGTATTCGTGACGCGGCGTCAGCGGTTCGGCCCAGGTCCACAGCGTCTTGCCGGTCGCCGGGTCGAGCGACACCACATTGCGGCGGGGGCCGGCGGTCGTCAGCAGCATGCCGTCAACGTAAATCGGGAGCGAACGCCCGTTGATATCCGTGATGGGCTGGCCGCCCGCCACCTCGCCATTCCACTCCCACGTGATCTTCAGGTTGTTGAAGTTCGACGCGTTGATCTGATCGATCGCGGAGTATCTGGTCCCGGCGTCACCGCCGGTAATGGCCGGCCAGTCCCCGGGTTGACTTGCTTGCTGCGCGCCGCCTGGTCGTCCGGCCAATACCAGGGCGGCAACAACCACCCCCAGGCCGACGAGCATATGCGGCGTCCAGTTGCGTGGGCGTTCACTTCTCATTCACACCTCAAAAAACAGTAAGCGCCTTAGCATCTCACGCTCACCGCCCCTTTTGTCTAGTTTCCCGAAGATCTTGCGCCTCTGCTGACTGTGGGGTAAAACGCATTTATCCAGTCTCTTGCCGCTTTCGCCGCCCCGCTGGCCCTGACCACCGGAATTCTCGCTCTCACTCTGCTCCCGCGTGTTCGTGAGACAGCGGCGCTCACCTGGTCGTTCTGGGGAGCGGCGACCGCGTTGCTGGTGTGGCAGGCGATCCTCGCGGTGCGAGCGCGCGGTTCGGAGTTCGCGTTCGAATTCTCGACGCCGCGGGCTCAGCATTACGTCCAGAGTCTGTGCCAAGGCACGGTCTACCTCTATTGGGGGTGGTACTGGGCGCCGGTCTACGCCTACTTTCCCTTGCTGTTCGGGCAACTGCTCTTTGCCTACGCGTTCGACATGCTGCTCGCCTGGTCGAGGCGGCAACGGTACTCGGTGGGCTTCGGGCCGTTTCCGATCGTCTTCAGCACCAACCTGTTCCTGTGGTTCAAGGACGAGTGGTTTGCCTGGCAGTTCGCGGTGATCGCGGTGGGCTTCCTCGGCAAGGCGTTCGTGCGATGGAACCGCAATGGGCGGCGGGTGCACATTTTCAACCCGTCCGCATTTACCTTGGCGCTCTTCTCGTTGGGCCTGATCGTCACGGGCACGACGCATCTCACCTGGGCCCAGGAGATCAACACCACCTTCGGGCTCGGCCCGCACATGTATAAGGTGCTGTTTCTGATCGGCCTGGTGGTGATGTATTTCTTCGCGATCACGCCGGTCACCGCAGCCGCGGCGGCGACCTTGTTCGCCGGCAGCGCAATCTTCTCGATGGCAACCGGCACACCGTATTTCGTCGATTCCGAGATCCCGACGGCGGTGTTCCTCGGCCTGCACCTGCTCGTCACCGATCCGTCGACGTCGCCGCGGACGCCGATCGGCCGCTTGATCTTCGGTGTGCTCTACGGCAGCGGTGTGTTGATCCTCTATGCCGTGTTGGGGGCGATGGGCCTGCCGACGTTCTACGACAAGCTGCTCGCGGTCCCGCTGCTCAACCTCGCAGTGCCGGCCATTGATAGTTTCGTGCGGGGAATCGGGGAACGCCCATTGCTCGAACAGCGCAACCTGGCACACATGGCGGTGTGGGTCGCGTTCTTCATCGTGATGACGGCGACCGGCCGCACCGACGGCATGCACCCCGGCGATTCGCTGCCATTCTGGTCGCAGGCGTGCGATGAGAATCGCCCGTATGCCTGCGAGCGTTTCCTCCGGATTGAGGCGTCGTACTGCGCTGACAACGCCGGGTGGGCCTGTAATGAGCTCGGGCGCCACTACGTGGAGGGGCGGCTCGTCGCGCAGGATCTCGAACGTGCCTATGGATACTTCTCGCGCGCCTGTGAGGCGCGCTTTCAGGCCGGGTGCGTGAACCTGCTCGACCCCTCGGTGCCGGCGCGCGCTGATCCCCGCGCGCTCGACTTGCGATTGCTCGTCCGCCAGGGCGGTGTGAACCTCTTCGAGATGCCGGAGCCGGAGCTGTATAGCCGCGCCTGTCGTCACGGCTGGGCCTTCGCGTGCGATCGGCAAGCGGCGGCGCGATGACCGTGCGCGCGCGCTCGCTGCTGGGCGCGTTGTCACGCGTTGTCACCGCGATGTCACAAATTGTCACGGCGGTGCCAGGCACCGCCGTGCAGTGCGCGAGCCTGAGCCTGATCGTCGCGCTGTGTGCGATGGCAGCGCAGCCCGATGTAGCGATGCCGGAGTTTGTCGCGATTCCGGGCGGCGCCCTGGTGATGGGCGCGGACCCCGCGCGCGACCCGCTGGCCTTTGACAACGAGCGCTGGTCGCCGACGCAGGGCGAAGGCGCCGTACGAGTCGCGCCGTTTTACATCGCGCGACACGAGATTTCAGTGGCGGCGTTCGCAGAGTTCGTCCGGCGCTCGGCGTGGAAAGCAGACGCGCGTGCATTAGCCGGACCCGCGACCCACCCGGTGTCGTTCGTGTCGTGGCCTGACGCGCTCGCCTATTGCCGTTGGCTCGAGGCCCAGTTGAAACAGTCATCCGCGACGCCGGCAGCAATCAAAGAGCGACTCAACGCAGGTTGGCGGATGACACTCCCGACCGAAGCCGAATGGGAGCACGCCGCACGCGGCGGCGATCGGCGGCGGTATCCGTGGGGCAACGAGCTGCAATCGGGTCGGGCCAATTACGCGGGCCACGCGACCACGCCCGTCGCCAGCTTCGCCTGTCCCGAGTGCGCGCATGGACTCGCCGACATGAGTGGCAACGTGTGGGAGTGGACCAGCAGTCCGTTTCAGCCCTACCCCTACAACCCGGACGACGACCGCGTCACCCTCGCTGAGGACGCCTTATGGGTGATTCGTGGGGGCGGCTTTGGCGACGAGGCGCGCTTGATCCGCACGACCGCCCGCGGCGGCGCTGAGCCCGGGGCACGGCGTGCGTTTATCGGGTTCCGGCCGGTGATCGCCAATCGCGCGCGGTGATCGCGTGATCATCGCCTGGAGCAAAGTAGTCGTTCAGGGTACTGAATCGCATCAACCCGCACACCAACGTGGCGTCGGGTGTTGACCACGCGTGGCTGCACCCGTAGAGTAGCCGCTCGAAACCGCCGCGCGCCACGCTCGTGCGAAGGAGCAGGTCGATGAAGCTCGTGTCCGGCCATTCACTTTCCGCCTTCTCGCTAGCCCTTCTCTTTTCCATCACGGCGTACGCACAAGGCGGCGCCACGTCGTCAGTCACTGGGATCGTCAAGGACTCCGCCGGCGGGGTGATCCCCGGTGCAAGTGTCGTCGTTGCCAGCAACGCGACCGGGACGAAGTTCGAAGCGCTGACAACATCTACGCCTTTCACCCCGACATTCAGGTCGCCGCGGCTCGCTCGTGGACGGTTGGATTTCAGCGGGCGCTCGGTCGAGATATGGCGCTGGAATTCCGCTACGTCGGGACAAAGGGTGTAAACCAGTGGTCCCAGCTCAATTACAACGAGCGCAACATCATTGAGAACGGCTTCCTCAACGAGTTCAAACTGGCCATGGACAACCTGCGCGCGAACAACCTCGCGGGAGGGAACCGGGCCGGGTCCTTTGCCTATTTCGGAGCGGGCACCGGCACGCATCCGTTGCCCACCTACCTGGCATATTTCAATGGCAGCCGCGACGCTGGCAACCCCGCCGCGTACACCGGCAGCACGGCGACATGGGCAAATACCACCTTCGCGCAGCGTCTGGTGCACACCAACCCCAGCTTAGGGAGTGCGGCCAGCGATCTCGATGGCAACCTCACCTTCCGTGAGAGGGCCATCGCCGCCGGTCTGCCGGCGAATTTCTTCGTCGTCAATCCGCACGCTACCAGTGTCAATGTCACAGACAGCGGCGCGTTCAGCACTTACAATGCACTGCAAATCGAGTTGCGGCGCCGGTTGTCAAAAGGCTTGTCCTTTAACGCCAGCTACCAGTACGCGCTCGAAGAAGGTTCCTCGTTCCTTGGATTCCACTTCGGCCGCACGTCCACGCCAAGCAACGCCAGCATCCGTCATGCGATCAAGACCCAGTGGGACTGGGCGCTGCCCTTCGGTCGCGCGCAGCGCTGGGGCCGCGACCTCGGCGGCCTTCTCAACGGCCTGGTGTCTGGATGGCAGTTCAACGGTGCAGGCCGCATCCAGCAGCGGACCACCAACTTCGGCAATGTGCGCCTGGTCGACATGACGAAAGAAGAAGCGCAGAAGCTGTACAAGTTCGAGATCCGTCCCGACCCTCAGACAGGCCTCCTGACGGTGTTCACGATGCCGGACGATGTGATTCTGAATACCCGCCGGGCGTTCAGCGTCAGTCCGACCAATCCGAATGGCTACAGCGATCTGGGCGTACCGACCGGACGCTACTTCGCGCCGGCCAACAGCGCCGATTGTATTCAGCTCAAAGTTGGCGACTGCGCGCCAATCGCCCAGATCCTCCTCACGCCATGGTTCACGCGATTCGATATTGGTGTGACAAGAAAAATTGGTATCGGCGGAAAGAGGAGCATCGAGCTTCGCGGCGACATCCTCAACGTCTTCGACAACATCAACTTTACCGTCACGGATCCATCGCGCACGCCTGGGTCGGGTGCGGCGATCTTCCAGACCGATTCCGCGTATCGCGACCTTGATAATACCTACGACCCGGGCGGTCGTCTGGGTCAGATTGCCATACGTTTGAACTGGTAAGCGTGGAGCGCCCGCACGACGTGCGATTATCGGCTTTCGGCCGGTGATCGCACGACGCGCACGGTGAGCGCCGCGCGGCACGTCTCTGCCTGCCCCCTACTTCATCTCGACCCCCGCCAGCGTCAGGACCTCGTCCACCGCCGCACGATGCGCGCGGACAAAAGTCACGTTGTCGGCCGCAGCGCCTGCCGGCACCGACCTCAGGGTGCCGGCTTCGACGAACCCGAAGGCCAGGCGGGCACCCAACAAGGACAGCGCAAAGATTGTGTAGTCACGCGGCGTGACCTTGGCGGTGCGCAGCGCAGCGGCGAGTTCGACATGCTCGGTCAGCCGGGCTTCGAGCTGGGTCGCCGCTTCGACGAGGTCTGCGGCCTGCACGATGTCCTGAGAGAACAACGGCGCGCTGCGCAAAGAGGCATCGCGCCCGACGATGGTCGCAATCTCGCGGCTGGCGTGTTGAAAGGTCGCGAAGACCGCCGGTGTCAGTCGATAACCGGCCAGCGCCTGGCGATCGGGGGGTTGCGTGGGCCCGATCAAGCCGATCAGGGCGATGGCCAATCCGAACGCTGTGCTGGTTAACACGTCAGTTCTGATTATGACTCCGGCGTTAGACTCTTTTTATGTCGAGACGAATTCT
This sequence comes from Vicinamibacterales bacterium, assembly GCA_035575715.1. Lineage (GTDB taxonomy): Bacteria > Acidobacteriota > Vicinamibacteria > Vicinamibacterales > UBA2999 > JACCSI01. Next base: position 117,867 of record DATLXN010000007.1, read on the forward strand.
GCTCACCGCCGCCGCGTTGGTGCTTGCCCTCTGCACTGCTCCTGATGCTCAGACGCCGGCGCCGACGGCGCAGCCAGTGGCGGCACAGGACGAAACCGCGAGGCTGAACGCCTGGTTCGAAAAGAAATTCGAAGAGCAGCTGGCGTTCAGCCCGATTCAGCAGACATTCCTCGGGCGTCACTCGAATGCCATCGACGACATGTCGATTGCCGGCAAGGACGCTGTGCTTGCTTGGCAGCGCGCGTCGGTGGCCGAGCTGCGCAAATCGTTCGACTACGCGAAGCTCACACCAGAAGCGCAGACCTCGTACGACGTCTGGGTCTATCAGCTCACACAGGCGGAAGCGGCCCTCCCGTTCCGCGACAACGCCTACGTCTTTGAACAGATGAATGCGCTGCACACCTCCTTCCCGCAGCTGCTAATCGCGTTCCACTCGGTGGCCACGCCAGTGGAGTTGGACGCCTACATCAATCGCATCCGTGAGACCGGCCGTGCGATTCGCCAGCTGCTCGAGATCTCGAAAAGCAATGCCGGCAAAGGCGTCCGGCCGCCTCGGTTTGCCTTCGACTTCGTCATCGACGAGTCGCAGAAGATCATCACCGGTGCGCCCTTTGACGACAGCGGCGCCGACAGCCCGGTCTGGTCGGACGTGAAGACGAAGGTTGCGGAGCTCCAGAAGAAGGGCGCGCTCGACGAGGCGCGCGCGACCAAGACCCTGGCCGATGCCCGCGCCGCGCTCACCGGTCCGTTCCGGTCGGCATACCAGGAGCTGATCGCGTGGCAGAAACAGGATCGCGAGAATGCGCCGGCCACGGCCGCCGGTGTCAGCGCGCTGCCGAGCGGCACGGCGTACTACAACGAGCGGCTGGCCAACCAGACGACCACGACGATGACGGCTGATGCGATTCACAAGGTCGGTCTGGCGGAAGTCACGCGTCTGCGTGCGGAGATGATGGCGGTCAAGGACGAGGTCGGATTCAAGGGCGACCTCCCGGCGTTCTTCGCCGAGCTGCGCAACAACAAGGACAACCCGCGCTACTACTACCCTGATACCGACGAGGGACGGCAGGCCTACATCGCCGATGCCACGGCTGCGATCAACAAGATCAAGGCGGTGCTGCCGAAGTACTTTGGCATTCTGCCCAAAGCGGATCTGGTGGTGCGACGCGTCGAGCCGTTCCGCGAGCAGCCGGGCGCGGCGCAACACTACTTCCCGAGCACGCCCGACGGCGCGCGGCCTGGCGTGTACTACGCGCATCTCTCCGACATGAAGGCGATGCCGAAGCACGAGCTCGAAGTGATCGCGTATCACGAGGGACTGCCCGGCCATCACATGCAGATTGCGATCGCGCAGGAGCTGACCACCCTCCCCACGTTCCGTCGTCAGGCAGGCTTCGGGGCGTACGCGGAAGGCTGGGGCCTGTACTCGGAATGGCTCGCTCGCGAGATGCCTGGGACCTACACCGACCCCTATTCGCGTTTCGGCCGTCTTGGTTCGGAGATGTGGCGCGCGATCCGCCTGGTGGTCGACACCGGACTGCACGCCAAAGGGTGGTCACAGGAGCAGGCCGTGCAGTACTTCATGGCCAACTCCGCAACCACCGAGGGTCAGGCGCGGTCTGAAGTGCGTCGTTATCTGGTGCTGCCGGGTCAGGCGACGAGCTACAAGATTGGGATGCTCAAGATCCAGGAGCTGCGTCGCAAGGCCGAAGCGGCGCTTGGTGCGCGCTTCGACATCCGCGCCTTTCACGACGTGGTGCTCGGCGGCGGCGCGCTGCCGCTGACGATTCTCGAGAAACGCGTCGACCGGTGGATCGCGGAGCGCAGATCGAAAGGCGCCAGTCCGGCATCAGCATAATGGGCGGGAAGCCGTGCATCCGCGGGATGCGGGTCACGGTTGGAACGGTCGTCGGGCTCGTCGCCACAGGTCGCACGCCCGACGAGATTCTTCGCGAGTATCCCTACCTGGAAGCTGAGGACATCGCTGAGGCCCTGTCCTACGCCGCGTGGCGGGCGGAGGAAGTGGAAGTTCCGCTGCGCCAGCGGTGAAGCTGCTCGTGGACATGAACCTGTCGCCGTTGACGGGCCAAGCGTAGTTCAATCCGAAGTCAGGACCTGCTCTCGGATAAACCGTCGTCAGCATCGTTGCCCAGGCACTCGAAGCCCACCGCGAGGACATCGAACGAGGCGCGCTCTTATCGATCGACGAGGCTGCGATCCGCGTCAGAGTGCTGCCTCTCCGCCGCCCGCAGGATCTGCCGTAACACCCATCGGCCTGGCTGAGCGCCGCCCGAAAGGAGGCGACCTCTTGCTGCAAGTTGTATTGGTTGCGGGGGCGGGATTTGAAACCTTAGTTCGTGATTCAGCTAAATGACTGATGGTGCACGAGTTCTGGTCCTAAGGTATTGATACGTCGCCAGTTAACCATTAACTCTCGTTCTACTGCAGCCGACTGTAGTTCGCACTGGTCGACCTGAGTTGTGGAGACATTGTGGAGACGGGAAACTGCGGGTGATCGGAAGGAACCATTGCCGACGCGCACGGCTCCGAACAGTTAGCGGTCCGGGCTGGGAATGTGCGCTTGGCGAGAACGCCACTGGGTATCAGTCAGGAGGTCTCAGGCGCTCGTTGTGAACACCTGGCGTTTGCGGAGCCTTCTTTCGGGGAGCAACTATGACCAAAACGCGAATCACCATGAGGGCCGAGAAAGCCGTGCGCCAGCTAACCGTAGCGGAGAAGCACGAGCGCAGGAAGCCAGTGGGCTGGTCTGATGCCGCGCTGAAACCTTTGCACGCTGAGCGCGCCCGTCTCGAGGGCCGCAAGCTGCTCGCCGCGCCGACCGAGCTGGTGGGCTCCACGAAAACAGAACTGGTCGCCGCTGAGGACCCCGCCGAACCGCAGTCGCAGGAGCGGCTGCAGCTGCGTGACACGCTCAATAACCCTGACGTGATCGGCATCGATGCGTCCGAGCAGCGGGCAGATGTCGCCACGCGAGCGGGGGTTCTGTCGCCGGCACTGGACGCGTCCATGTCAGTCGGTGCTACGAACTCCCTCGAACGAATGATGTGCCACCAAATGGCGGCTGCCCACATGCACGGCATGGAGGCACTGGCACGCGTCCACCAAGACCCAGACCTTCCTCCCAGCGACCATGCGCGGCTCCTCACCGCCTCGGCGAAACTGTTTGATGCATTCAACGCGGCCGCAGTGACGTTGCTCAAGCTCCGCACCGGGGGTAAGCAGCACGTGGTCGTGCAGCATCAGCATGTCAACGTCGCCGCCGGTGGGAGGGCGGTCGTCGCGAATGCGATCCGACAGGGATCGCGGGAGGGAGGGGTGACTCAAGATGACAAATAGACCCCATGCACGACGGAACGATGCGGCATCGACCCCGGACTCTACAGCGTCAGGCCCGCGTCGCGGTTGGCTAAAAAATGGTAATGCGCCAGGTGATCTGGCAAACGCGCCTCGGTGTGGTGCAAAGACTCGGCGCGACACCCTGTGTCAGAGTCCTGCGATGCGGAATGGGCGCTGCCGGATGCACGGGGGAGCCAGCACAGGGCCGCGCACAGCCGCCGGGCTCCACCGCAGCCAGACCGCGCGCCTGAAGCACGGGCGATTCACTCGCGCGGCGAAAGAGCATCGCGCCAAAGAGCGCGCACTGCATCGAGAGTTACTAGACGTCCTTCGAGAGCTCCGGGCGATGGGTCTGTGACTGACGCGCAAAGTGGCGCCGACCAGTTCGAAACATCAACGTGGTCACGCTAAGGTCGAACATGATGGGTCGATCATGCTTACGACAAATTGGTCGTCGTTTAGCGGCGCTGGAGCGACTCCGCCGCAGCGGTTGTGCAAGTTGTCCACCGCCGCGCGCCGCCCTTGCGCGTTATGCGCCGGTGCCTGAACGTGAGCGCTCACAGCTAGCGTAAGGGTGCTGAAGAACCTGAGACGCGTGTTAACATCCCGGCTCCCAAGGGGTTGGCCGGCCGGGCAGATGGCTGCCGGTCGGTAGCCGCGGTCTACTACCTTACTTGTTAGGCAGGTTTCGCCAATGATCGACCCGGCACGCTTTGACCTCATCAAGCGAAGGCACGGTGCCTACGGGAGCTGGGCGGTGTGGGCTCCGCCGACTTCCGCCCCAAAGTCGAACATGGGTGACCTCACTGTTCTGGACGAACTCGCTAACCAAACACTGCTCGAGACGTTAAACCCCGGCGTCGTCATGATCGGGCTCAACATCTCGCGTGGATTCCCGGACCAGCCCTTTCGCAATTTCCACGACCCTAGCCCCGCGGCGAACGACTTCAAGATCCGGTACGCCTTTCACGACACCGTCTTCTGGGGCGCATACATGACGGATGTCATCAAGGGCTTCGTGGAGCCCGTTTCAGGGAAGTTGCTTGACTACCTACGAGGGCATCCCCAGGTTGTCCACACCCACCTGAACACGCTTCGCGAGGAATTGCTGGACCTCGGACATCCCAAACCCCTTATCTTGGCCTTCGGACGCGCGGCCCACGGACTACTTGCAGAGAACCTCATGGCGGAAGACTTCTCGGCCTTGGTTTCGTTGACACACTACAGCCATCACATCTCGAAGGAAGACTACCGTGATGCCGTTCATCAGCAAATCCTGACTGCTGGACAAACTGCCTAACCTCCAAATGGAGCCGAGGCGTCGGCTGTCTCGTGTCATCGTCGTTGCGGCGCGCGGCTCATTTGGCCCGTCCGATAGAATTAACGAGCAGGACACGATCGCATGAGCCGGCAGTTCATATTCCGCCACTACCCCTGGATAGCAGCAATTGCCGCGTTAGTCGGCGTCGTTGGCGTCTCTGCGAACACCGCAGGTGACCGACCATCCATGATCGGGTCCGTTGTCGCCGGGGTTCTCGCATTTTGTTATTTCGCGCAGACCCAGAAGCTTGCCGAAATGTCCTTGTTTAAGGAGTTGTTCACGGATTTCAACCGGCGCTACGACGATCTGAACGAGCTACTTACGGCATTGCGGTCTCCGGTGAGGCTTCCGACGCCGCGAGTCGGAAAACCATCGTCGACTACTTTAACTTGTGCGCCGAAGAGTACCTCTGGTATTCAGAGGGCTACATTCACGATGAGGTGTGGCGCTCCTGGTGCGCCGGTATGGTCTGGTACTTTGACCGCGAACCCTTCAGACGTGTTTGGGTCGAAGAAGGCGCGAAGAATTCGTACTACGGGCTGTCGCTTGAGGCCATACGTAGCGGCGCGGGTTAACTTCGAAATGGAGCCGACGCGCGCCGGCTCTGAGCGCGCGGCTTATTTGCCACGTCAGCCCGCATAAGTGGACGCACATCGATTAACGATGATTTACCGGGCGGCTGGTTTCACACATGGCGTTTCTAAACGAGATCCTGGCGGGGCCGGCCCTCTGAGACGCGTAGTAACATCCCGGCGCCCAGTGGGTTGGAGCAGAATCGCGACGCGCGTAATGGTGCCGGGCCGAAACCGGGCGGCCTCCTATTCGCGTTTCCTGGTGATCGTTCTAGATCACCGCGCATCGTGACGCGTGGGGCGGTTACAAAGCTGCGCGCGGACCTCACGACGTTTGCGGAGGTGTGACCTCAGGGTCTTCTCTCTTTGCGCGAACGCTTCGCGCATTGGCGCGGGCTGACTAGGTTTTCGGAAGATACCCTAGAGCGCGACGCCAGGGCCCAAGTTAGTTGTCTCAGTTTGAAAGTTGAGCAGCCATGACCAGCAACTCGGAGCGATGGCAGCGGATCAGGACCGTGTTGGACGACGTCCTGCAGCATGAGCCGGCGGCATGGCCGGCGCTGGTTGCACGCCTGTGCGCGGGCGACGTGGAGGTGCAGGGCGAGGTCGAGGCGATGCTGGCCGTGCACCTTCGGGTCGGCACTTTTCTCGAATCGCCGGCAGGCTTGGTTCTGACAGCCACAGACGGCGAGGACGTCAGTGGCCGCGAGGTCGGCAACTATCGTATCGAGTCGCGTCTTGGCGCCGGAGGCATGGGCGAGGTCTATCGCGCCCTCGACACCCGGCTGAATCGGCCGGTCGCGCTCAAGCTGCTCTCGTCACGCGTCACGGGCGATGCGGACCGCCTCCAGCGATTCGGCGCCGAAGCGCGCGCCGCGTCGTCGCTCAACCATCCCCATATCCTGATCATTCACGACTTCGGCGAGCTCGACGGGCGGCCGTTCATCGTCAGCGAGCTCGTTGAAGGACACACGCTGCGGCAACGCCTCGACGCCGGGTCGGTGTCGGTACGTGAAATCATCGACATCGCGACGCAGGTGGCCAGCGCCCTCTCGGCGGCGCACGCGCGCGGCATCGTGCACCGCGACATCAAGCCCGAGAACATCATGGTGCGCCCGGATGGCTACGTGAAGGTCCTCGACTTCGGTCTCGCCAAGCTGACCGCGCACGACGAGGCCGGTGCGGCACCATCGATCCTGCGCACCGAGCCGGGGATGGTTATGGGCACCCCGCAATACATGTCGCCGGAGCAAGCCCGCGGTCAGCCAGTCGACTTCCGTTCCGACCAGTTCTCGTTCGGCGTCGTGCTCTACGAGCTGGCGACGGGCCGCAGCCCGTTCGCACGCCGCTCCATCGTGGAGACCGCGGCGGCCGTGATCACCGACGAGCCCGAGCCGATCGCTCGGCTCTCGCCGCAGACGCCGCCGCCCTTGCGCTGGGCGATCGAGCGCTGCCTGGCGAAGAATCGTGACGATCGCTACGCCTCGACTATCGAACTGCACCGCGATCTGGCAACGGTCCACGACCGCATTTCGGACATCCAGCGGGCGCCGGCTCTTGCCGTGTCCAATCTGCCTCGTGCGTCGACACCCCTCCTCGGCCGCGACGCCGATGCTGCGGCTATCCGGCAGTTGCTCGCCCGAGACGAGATCCGGTGGGTCACGCTGACCGGCCCTGGAGGCGTAGGAAAAACGCGGCTCGCCGTGCAGGTGGGGGCGGACATGGCGGGGCATTTCACGGGCGCCGTGTTCTTCGTGGCGCTTGGCGGTATCACCGATCCGAATCTGGTGGCATCGACTCTTGCGCAGGCGCTCGAGGTGCGCGCCGTCGGCAGTGAAACGTCTCTGGCGGCCCTCAAACGCCAACTGAAAGGTCTCGCAACGCCGATCCTGCTCGTGCTCGACAACTTTGAGCACGTGGCCTCTGCCGCCGTCGCCCTCGCCGAACTGCTCGAATGGTCGCCGCACGTGAAGATCCTCGTGTCGAGCCGCGCATCGCTGCACGTGTCGGCCGAGCACGAGTATCAGGTGACTCCGCTCGGTGTTCCCGACCTGCGTCTGCGACGCGCCGATGCGCTGGCCGCCTTCCCCGCGGTGGCGCTATTCGTCGAACGGGCACGCGCCGCGCGGAGTGATTTCGCGCTGACGGACGAGAACGCCGCGGCGGTGGCGGCGATTTGCGTCACGCTGGACGGGTTGCCGCTGGCCATCGAACTGGCGGCGGCACGCGTGAAAGTGCTACCGCCGGCGGCGCTGCTGGCGCGGCTGGAGGGGAAGCGGCTGTCGCTCGCCGGCGGCGCCCGCGACCTGCCCGCACGCCAGCAGACCCTGCGCAGCACGATCGACTGGGGTTACGACCTGCTCACGCCCGCCGAACAGCGATTGTTCCGCCGGCTGGCTGTTTTTGCCGGCGGCTGGACGTTCGAGAGCGCCGAGGCGGTGTGCGATGCCGCGCAGGACCTGGCACTCGACGTCTACGACGGAATCTCCTCGCTCGTGGACAAGAGCCTGGCGCAGCCCCTTCCGACCCGGACCGGCGAGCCGCGCTTCACCATGCTGGAAACAATCCGTGAGTATGGCTTGGACCAACTCGCCATCGCCGGCGAAGCCGCCGCGACGCGCAAGGCGCACGCCGCCTACTGTTTAGTCCTGGCGGAGGAGGGGAGCACGAGCGAGGCCGCGGCCCAGGCGAAGTGGTTTGACCTGTGCGACGCCGAGCACGCCAATCTCCGCGCCGCCGTCGACTATTTGATCGAGACGCAGCAGGCTGAGTGGGCGATGAGGCTGGCATCGGCGCTGCTCCCGTTCTGGCAGGCGCGCGCGCATTTGTCAGAAGGCAAAGACCAGCTGTCGCGTGCGCTGCGTCTTGACGACGCCCTCGCGGTGTCCGCCGTACGCGCACGCGCCACGTTTTCCTTGTCGACCTTAATCTTCGCCATGGGCGACCCGGTTGGCTGCGAGTCCCTGAATCGCGCCGCAGTCGAGGCTTACCGAACGCTGGGTGATCGGCGTGGAATGGCTGTCGCCTTGAATGCGATCGGCGTCTGCCAACACTCGCTGCATCGCAACGCGGAAGCGCGGAGGGACTTCGAGGAGGCGCTGGTCATCTGGCGGGAGCTTGGTAACGAGCAGGCCGCGGCGCGTACCCTCGTCAACCTGGCGGCCGTGTCAGTCGACGCTGGCGAGGTGCCCCGAGCGATCGAGTTGTACGGCCAGGTGCGCGTTGCGTGCGATCGAATCGACGATCACTCAGGAGCGGCATGGGCGATCAACTTCGAGGCACAAGTTCAGGCCGGGCGCGGGGAGCACGAGGTGGCGCGCGCACTGTACGCCGAAGCGCTCCGTCGATTCCATACGATTCGCGATGCCTGGGGTGCCGGCGACTCGCTGCTCGCGCTTGGCCACATCGCGTTGGCGATCGGCGATGGGGTCGAGGCGCGCACACAGTTTGCCGAGGCGCACACCGTCTTCAAAGGCGCCGGCGACATTCGCGGCGCCGTGCGCGTCATCGAGGCGTTTGCGCGTCTGGCGGCCCGGCAGCGGGATGCGACGCGCGCGCTGACGCTGGCGGGCGCGGCCGCCGCCCTCCGACAGACCCTCAGCGTCCCCTTGCCCTCATCAGAGAGAGAGAGCCTCGAGCGTGTCCTCGACACGGTGCGCCAAAGCGCCGACGATCAGGAAGCGAGCGCTGCCTGGATGGCAGGCTGGTCGCTGTCCGCGGAGGACGCAGTGCACTACGCGATCAGCGGCTCGCGACCCTGACGGTTACTTCACGTTGACGGGGTCGAGCAGCCGGCGCACCGCCGAAATACGATTGGCCGGAATCCCGGTCAGGCGCGCGTGCTCGGTAATCGTGGCCTCGTCAGGCGCGAGGTAGACACAATAGACCTTGTTCTCCGTCACATAACTGTGCAGCCACTGGATCTGCGGACCCAGGGCACCGAGCGACTCCAGCGACTTGATGGAGACCGCACGCAGGTCTTCGTCGGTCAGGCCGCCGACGTTCGGAATCTCCCGTTCGATGACGAATTGCGGCATAGCGTTCGAATATTAATCCATCATCACCCGCCGGCGGGCGCGATATTCTGATTCGCGCGGAACAGGTTGGTCGGGTCGTACCTCGCTTTGAGGGTAGCGAGTCGTGCGAAGTTCTTGCCGTATGCGGCTGGCACCCTATCGACTTCGTCCTCGGTCAGGAAGTTCATATAGGCGCTGCCGGTGGCAAACGGGGTCATCGCCTGATAGAAGCTACGCGCCCAGGAAATGACGCGGTCGTCATCCTCGGCGGCACGCCACCGGCCGTGGACATTCACCAGGAACCCGGCATCTCGCGCCCCATACGCGGTCGCCTCGTCAGGGACCGTCTGAATGGCGCCGCCCAGGTGCGCCAGGAAAATCTCGGTCTCGTCTGACGGCAGCTTGGCAGCATACGCCAGCATCGCGTCGCGGAGTCCGTCACTGAGCGCCGCGAAGTTGTGCGACTTCCAGTAGTTCCGTGCGCCTGGCGTCAGCAGCGGATCGAACGTCGCCTGCCAGGTGGCAAACGGCATGGGCCCGACCACATCGGCGATCGGTTTGCCAAAGCTTCGAAGCCTGGCTGTCGCGCGCTCTCCCGCTGCCACCTCGCCCGCGTAGACCATGGCAAGCGCGATGATTTCGCGTCCATGCCACTCGGCAGGGAGAAACGTTAGCGGCGGCGCTTTGCGCAACACCGCCCAGGTCGACAGCTCTCTCGGCGCGTCCCGGGCGCAGTCCCGCATGTGGTCCAACACCGCGCGTCCCTCGTCCAACGGATGCACCACCAGTCCCGCGAGCACGGTGGGGCCAATCGGATGGAGACGGAAGGCAAAGCGAGTCACCACGCCGTAGTTGCCGCCGCCGCCGCGAATCGCCCAGAACAGGTCTGGCTCCTCGTTCGCGCTGGTGCGCAGCGGTCGCCCATCAGCGAGGATGACGTCGGCCCACAGGAGGTTGTCGATGGTGAGGCCGAACGCGCGGCTGGTCCACCCGAAGCCCCCGCCAAGCGTGAGCCCTGCAATACCCGTCGTCGAGTTGATGCCCACCGGTAGCGCCAGGCCATGGGCCTGCGTTGCCGCGTCAAACTCGGCCAACGTGACACCGGGCTCGACCTCCGCGGTCCGTGTTACGGGATCGACGGAGATGGCTTTCATCGCCGAGAGGTCGGCCATCACCCCCGCTTCGCAGGCCGCGAGCCCCGCGATGTTGTGACCGCCGCCCTTGATCGTGATGACCACACCATGTTCCCTGGCAAAGCGAACGGCGTGCGCCACGTCGTCTGGGGTGTGGCACCGCGCGATCAGCGCCGGCCGGCGATCAATCATGGCGTTCCAAATCGCGCGCGCCTCGTCGTAGCCCGGCGACGTCGGCTCGAGGAGGTCGCCGTGCAGTTTGCGGCCAAGTGCTTCGACGGACGCGAGGGGAACGTGGACCGACCCGGCAGCCGAGCGCATCTGCATCTGTGACATGGGTGTCTCTTATCTCATAGGCGTCGGACGGAGGCAAATCGGCTCACGGCTCCCCCGACCACACCACAAGTCACCGGCGGGACGCCCACGGGCGACCGCGATCAGGCGCTGATGAGGGTGAGATGGTCCGTGGAAGAACGCCTCGAGTTCACTCCACACTCTCTGGCAACGAAATGCCGGAGCGACTCAATCCAAGTTTGTTAACTTTGTTCGAGCACTGCGGGCGATGGGTCTGTGACTGACGCGCAAAGTGGCGCCGACCAGTTCGAAACATCAACGTGGTCACGCTAAGGTCCCGTGGCGTTCGTGAACGAGATCCTGGCGGGGTCGGCGGGACAACCGCCCACTTGCTCAACCACTCACGGCCCGGTGCCCTCGGCGTCGATGCCGTCACCGCTTCCCTTAGGGCCAGTGCTGAATCAACGTGATGGGTGTAGTCGCCGCGTCGTCCA
>DATLXN010000008.1:0-1579 GCA_035575715.1 Vicinamibacterales bacterium
GATCGACTGGTTCAATATGCGACGGTTGCTGGAGCCGATCGGCTACGTGCCGCCGGCCGAATTCGAAGCGCGTTACTATGAGCAGGCCGCAGTGGCCTGACTCAATTTATTCGCCCTCCGAGATTCCCGGTACGATTCACCTTGACGTAATGCGACGCGTGCCAGTCGCAGTGATAGTAGAAGCTGCCGGTGTCCTTCAGCACGCGTGCCAGCTCGACGCAGCGCGGGCGCATGAAGTCGATATACGCCTGAGTGCTGGCGTGCCGATCTTCAAACGCGCGCTTCTCCTTCGTCTCGCCCCAGAACACTTCGTAGTTGCGATTCGAGTTGAACGGCGGATCGATGTAGATCAGATCGACGCAGGCATCGGGGAGGCGGGAGAGCTGGTCAATATTGTCACCGCAGTAGATGACGCGGGTATCGACGAGGGCCGAGGGTTTCATGATCCGCATTGTAGCGAAGGTTGGTTTACAGGCGAGAGGACTTTCGCCTCAGCCGTGATATAATCAATAAAAATGCCTCTTTCTAGGCGAAAGTGTGGCGCATCCGGAGGAAACGTGATGGCAGAACAACTGTTTCAAGCAGGCAATGTGGTGCGACTGAAGTCGGGTGGGCCGAAGATGACCATCGTGAATTACGCGAAGAACGACCACTACAGCGAGACGGTGTCCTATAAGTGCAAGTGGTTTGACGACAAGGGCTATCTGACCCAGGACAACTTCGCGGAAGCGGAGCTTGAGCTCATGCCTCAGGTCGCAACTGCAGGCCAAGTGCTGCGGTCTAGCGCCCGATAACAGCGGGCGCTTTTACCGCGCCGGTAGCCGATCGCCGCGCTACGGGCCGCCTGCGGCCCCGTGGTAGGCTACGCTAGGCGGCGGCCCGCACGGACCCGGTAAGCGGGGAAGGGAGTAACCCCCGCCGGGCGCACCACTTTCACTGCATCCCCTCGTTGGCGCCCGTAGCTCAGCTGGATAGAGCGTTGGCCTCCGAAGCCAAAGGTCGCAGGTTCGACTCCTGCCGGGCGCACCAATCACCATCCGAGCATTCCCTGTCCGCACGTCCCCCGAGCGTGCTATACAACTCACGAACCCATGACCAACCCCGGAATCAAAACGGTCGCGCTCGGCGTTGTCCTGGCGTTGTCCGCCGCGTGCGACGCCAAGCCCCACAAGCAGGCAGAGCATCACGCAGCTGCGGCGGCGACGCCGCCAAGCGCGGCCTCCACCGCGGCGGCGCGCGTCAACGCGACGCCGGCGCCGAGCCTCGCGCCCGACGGCATGGCCTGGGTTCCCGGGGGGAGGTTCTGGATGGGATGCGAGAACTGCGGCATGCCCGACGCCCTGCCCGTGCACCTGGTCGAAGTCAACGGGTTCTGGATGGACCGCGCGCCGGTCACCAACGCCGAGTTCGAACGGTTCGTCAAGGCGACTGGTTACGTCACCGTCGCAGAACGGCCGCTGAAGCCCGGTGATTTTCCCGGCGTTCCGGTGGACAAACTCGTAAGTGGCTCCGCCGTGTTCGTCCCGACCGCCACGCCCGTCGCGCTCGACAATCCTCTGCAATGGTGGCGCTACACACC
>DATLXN010000009.1:0-22972 GCA_035575715.1 Vicinamibacterales bacterium
GCGCCGCAGGCGCGCCCCAGTTCTTCTTTTCTCTTCGTTCTTCGCCCTTTTGGGCCTACGAACCAGGAGGTCGCAAGTTCGAGTCTTGCAGGGCGCACCAACACTCCGTAGCCAGCCACTCCACAACTCCCGCTTACATCGTGTTGCGCTTCGGGTCCCGTCCCTCACCCGGCGGCATCGTCGCGTCGGTGTGGAGATCTTTATCGTCCGGGTGGTAATCCTTCGGATTGGCTGACACGATCGGCGCGGGCGCGCGAAGGCCTCCCTGATCGGGACTTTCAATCGGGCTAGGTCGGCGCTCGCCTTCATCAAAAGTCGGAATGGGCGTGTCGTCGGCAGTCGCGTCCGCTCCAGCGGTCTGTCCCTCGCTGCGATCGCGATTCTTGTGCTGACTGGCGTGCTGATCGTCCAGCCCTTTTCGGCTACCTTCCGTTTGACCTGGAGTATGCGGCTGCTGCTTCTGCGCACCCTGCGAGGTCTTCGAGTCGTTGGCACTCATGCTAGTTTCCTTTTTCACTATCGTCGTGTTCGGTCTTGAACTTCGTCCCAGGGCCGTCGCCCCCGGGCTTGTGTGAACCAACCGATTTGTTCTTCTGGGATTGATCGCTGCCCCCCTTGGCAGTTTTATCCTTGGACGTCTGCTCGGTTGGCTTTGTCGCATTCTTCATTTCGAGCTCCTGGCGGTCTATCGTTTTGTTTCGTGCGCGCGTGCGACTTCATCTGGATCGGGTAGTTCGTCGGGCCCTAACTGGCCGTCAGGGATGACCACGCCGGGCGAGGGACCAGGCGAGCCTTCCACTGAGTCACTGCTCGGACTGACCGTGCGGTTTGCCGGCTTCTTCAACATCTGATTCGCGAGATCAACTGCTTCGTCCGCGTCTTTACCGTGGTGCGCACTCATCGTCGCCTCCGCTCAGAATCCAGTGGCATCCGCTTTGGGCGGCATACTGTCATCGGCCTCGGTGCCGGCGGTGTCGATGTCCTGATCGCCGCCGGTCACCGGCTCCATATCTTCCGGCTGCATTTCGCGGAGGTCCTTTGGTTGCGCTACAGCATCCGGCCGATCACCACGGCGCGGCTCCGGCTTCTGTGGTTCAGCCATTACTGATCCTTCCGGTTCTGATTCTTGCCGCCGCCGGCGACCCCCCGGCCTTCGCCTTTGTCGTCGTTGTGCTTCGGCTGCTGGCCATCGCTCTGGTCGTCACCACCATCCGGCTTGCGCGATTCGTTGCGGCCTTCGCTTACCAAGTGCACTTTGTCTTTCTCAGCCATCGTGTTCTCCCTTCGTCGCGGCGCAGAAGCCCCGCGCTCCGTTAATCACCTAATCCGGGCACTCAATTGCCAATCACCAATCGGGTACTAGCGCTGAGGGGCCGGATTCGTCCCGCCCGGACGGTCGTGGAACTCCTCGCTATCTTTGATACCGCCGGGATGGTCATCGGCCCGCGGCATGCTGGTGGGGTCTTGTGGACTGATCGCCTCGCCATCGGGATGCTGACGTGGACCACCCTTGGTTTCGCCGGTCGTCGCGCGGTCGAGGTGGGCTACCTCATCGGTTTGTTTGGTTAGAGCCATGCGCGGGTTGGAGCAAGCGCGATGCCGTGTTACTGGCAGGTAGGCAGGGTAGGCAGGTGGGCAGGTAGGGCTGAATGCTGCTGAGCTCGCATCGAAGCAGGCACTGTCAGTAAGATGCCTGTTCTCCCGAATGCAGGACAGTGCGCACGGCGACCTACTCCCGTTTCTTGCCCGTGGGGGCGAGATGGGCTCCCGAATCCGCGACTGCGATTGGACCCGCACGCCGCTGGGTCCGCCGCAGCAGTGGCCACAGACGTTGCGCACCTTGGTCGCCGTCATGCTTGGTTCGCGTCAGCCGATGTTCATCGCCTGGGGCCCGGCGCGCACCATGCTCTACAACGACGGCTATGCGCCGCTGTGCGGCGCCAAGCATCCAGCGGCGTTGGGTCGCCCTTTTTCAGAAGTCTGGGCGGACATCATCGATGTCGTCGGCCCAATCATGGATGACGTCTACCGCGGCATCGCCACGCACATGGACGATATCCAGTTCACCATGCGCGATCGCTACGGCTATTCGGAAGAAACGCATTTCGAGTTTTCCTACACGCCGGTCACCGACGGCTCAGGATCGATCGGCGGCATGTTCTGCGCCTGCAACGAAACCACCGAGCGGGTCATTGCCGCTCGGCACCTGCGCTTCCTATTCGACCTTAGCGACCGGCTTCGCAAGCTCACCGATCCGGCGACGATGATGCGCGACACCTCGCGCGCGCTCGGCATGCATCTCGAGGCCAACCGAGTCGGCTACGCCGAGGTCGCTCCAGACAACACCACACTGCTGATCGAACACGACTGGGTGGACGGGGTCCTCAACCACCTCACTGGCCGCTTCCGACTCCAGGATTTTGGGACCGACATCCTGACCGCGCTTGATGCCGGACAGACGGTTCGGATTGATGACGCCGGCGACCTGCGCCACCCCGAAAGTGCCCGCCGGGCCTTCCAGGCCAGCGGCGCCGGCTCGGGGCTTTCAGCACCGGTGATCACCGAAGGGCTTTTTGTCGGCGCGCTGTTCGTCCATCAGGCGACACCGCGTCGCTGGCGAGACGACGAAGAAGGCCTCGTGCGCGATGTCGCCGCTCGGACGTGGCATGCGATCGAACGCGCCCGCTCGGAGCGGAAACTGCGCGACGAGCATGCGCGCAAAGACGAGTTTCTCGCGACGCTCGCCCACGAACTCCGCAACCCGCTGGCACCACTGCGCAGCGGTCTGGGCGTCTTGAACGCCCACGACACCAGCGCCGCGGCTGCAGAAAAAGTCCGCGACATGATGGCCCGGCAGTTGGCGCACATGGTGCGCCTGATTGATGATCTCCTCGACGTTTCGAGGGTCAGCCGCGGCCTGGTGGAACTGCGAAAAGAGCGCGTCGATGTGAAGGAGATCGCGACCAGCGCCATCGAGACCAGTCTCCCGATCATCGACGCCAATAACCATCGATTGTCCGTGTCGCTCGCCTCCGAGTCGCTGCCGGTCGACGCCGACCCGACGCGCCTGGCCCAGGTGCTGAGCAATCTGCTCAACAACGCCGCCAAATACACGCCGGCTGGCGGCCACATCACCCTTGCCGCAGCGCGCGACGACCATCAGGTCGTCATCCGCGTGGTCGATACCGGCGTCGGCATTCCGCAGGACATGTTGCGCAGCGTGTTCGACATGTTCACGCAAGTCGGCGATGCCGAGCATGGCCAGGGTGGCTTGGGGATTGGGTTGACGCTGGTGCGCCGGCTGACCGAAATGCACGGCGGCACCGTAACCGCTGAAAGCTCGCCCGACGGCAGCACATTCACGGTCCGATTGCCACTCGCCGAAGAACCCCGCGCCGGTCTCCTCGACAGAACCGAAGCGACGACCCCGGTCGCCGCGCCGGCGGTGCCGTTGCGCGTGCTGATTGTCGACGACAACGTGGACGCCGTGGAGATGTTGGCGATGCTGGTGGAACTGCAGGGGCACACCACCGCCAGCGCTCACAACGGGGTGCAGGCGGTGTCGGTCGCTGACGCCTTTCAGCCCGACGTGATCTTTCTGGATATCGGGTTACCCGGCTTGGACGGTTACCAGGTGGCGCGAGAGATCCGCCAGCGACCGGTGGGCGCGCATGTCTTGCTGGTGGCATTGACCGGGTGGGGCAGCGCAGAAGACAAAAATCGAACCCAGCGTGCTGGGTTCGATCTGCATTTCACGAAGCCGGTCGAGCCTGAAGCAGTCGAGCGATTGCTGGTACGGCTCGCGCACGACCGCGCGACACATCCGCCTACTTGATAAGGACGGTCACCGACCGCTGGCCGACCACGCTGCCGGCGAGGTTCTTCGCGACGAAGGTGATCACGTAGGGACCGTTCCCCTTCCAGTTCCAGCCGCCGACGTTGACGACGACTTCCTTGTGCGGATGGTCGACCAGTGAGTCGCCCATTCAGATTGAGCTGACCGCCGTCGACCTGCCAATACATCTGATAGGTCGAGAGCGCAGACCCTTCGAGCACCGCCTTGAACGGCTGCAGCCCGGTCAGTACGGCTTTGTCGGTCGGCCACCACACGTTGATGTTGGCGGACGGCGCCACGGTCGGGGCGACCGGCTTGCCGACGACCTGCGCCGAGTTAACACTTTCACCCGACGAATTGGTGGCCGACACCACGTAGTAGTAGGTCGAGCCGTTGACCAGGCCACCGTGCGTGAAGGTCTGCGCGGTGATGGCGCCGGCGATGGCGGTGTAGGGGCCGCCGCTATTGACGCTCGCCTTGACGTTGTAGGTCGACGCACCGGCGCTCGCCGTCCACGTCAAGGTTACCTGCTGCGACGCAGAGGATGTGCTCAGGCCAACCGGGACACTGGGCACCGCGATCGGCGCGGGCACTGGTGCCGGTGCGGGAACGCCCCCGGTTTCGGCGCGCACGCCGTTCAGAAACAACGCGAACGCTTGCTTCTCGCTGCCATTCGCATGCAGCAGGCCCCAGGAACGCTCGGCCATCCCGTGGTAATTGCTGGTGTCGAACGTCGCATCATCTTTCAACATGCGCCACACCATCCCACGCACCCCGGCCGCCTTGAGCTCACCCATGCGCGCGAAGATTTCCTGCACGACAACGGCCTGTTGCGTCTCGTAGGACGGTTCGGGATACGACGAGAATGCGAAGTCGGTGACGAAGGTCGGCTTGTTGAACATCGTCTTGAGGGTCATCGCGCCGTTGACCAGCACGTCGACACCGTCGAGGTAGGTGTTCGATTCGCGAATCGACGAGTAGAGCACCTGGATGCCGAGGTAGTCGGAGGCGGCGACCGCACGATCGAAATTGCGCCATGACGACTGGCCCCAGTTGCCGAAGCCGATGACCACCTTCTGGCCGCGGGCGTGGAAGATGCCTGCGTGATCGGCGAGGACCCGTCAAACGCTTCGTAGTTCTCGATGCCGGCCTTGTTGAACTCGGTCTCGATGACGACCACTGCGCCGGAGTTGGCGCCGTAGACGCGTGAGACGAGGTCGGCCAGTTCATTCGACAATTGCGACCAGGTCTTCTTGTCTTTGCGCACGCCCTGATAGCGGTCCATGCAGCCCTGTTCAACGCAGGTCGGGCTGATGTCGTCGCCCCAGTACCACCACTGAATGACCGGCGTCAGGCCGTTGGCCTTGGCGGTGCGCAGCTGCTCCTCGACGCCACCCCAGCCGTATTTTTGGTTCCACGCGCCGGCCCACACGCTGCCGTAAGACATCGCGAGGCCCTTGCTGGTCGCCAGCTGGGCCGCTGTCGCATCAACGCCAAAGCGCATCGGCTCCTGAGCCGCCACCTGTGACACCGCGCCGAACGCGAACAGAGCCGTCAAGGTGGCGGCACGCACGAATCGGATGCGGCGGGAGACACGGGGTGCGATTCTAAAGCTATTGGTCTGAGTCAATTTGGCAGTCCTTATTGGGTTCTGACCTCTACAGGGGCAAGGTCAATGCCAAAAACTTGACTGCTGAGTTATCCTAAAAACAGTTTATTTGTTCAATGTTTTTGCGATAAGTATGTTTTCATACATACCGAACGCGTGATTACTGAGGCGATATGGCGCGACCAATCCGCACACCTCAGCTGTAGCTTGCTTGGCCTGGCGAGTGCAGGAAACTGACCTAGGCAGTTAGCACCGCGCACCGCTCACGCAGCACTAAGCTCTTAACGCTTAGCATTTAGCACTTCTTAGGCCCTGTACGTGACGAGCGGGAGGCCGGAGCCTCCCGTCGGTTGGGTAGGATGATGACGCTGGACTAGAATTGCCAGCGAGCGAAGATGTCTATCTAAATAGCAAGGCGCCTGCCAACTTGGCCTAGCCACCAAAAGCACTGCCCGAGCGACGGAAAAACGTGATGCGGCGGTCCTCCTGTATTTCACGGTCCGCAGCTTTTTGTTAGATAAATCGATGATCAGCGCGGTGTCGATCAGGCCATAGCTGGCCCGGTTCAGGCTTCAGGCCACCCCAGGACATCGTTCAGCGCTTACCAATCCAAGGCGGGCGAGAGGTCAGCCGCGTCGCCATCCGGGCGAAACTTGGCAAACGTGTGTCGTTCAGCTGGTCGACGCCGCCACGGGGGAGCTTGGAAGGCTTCCAGAGTCGCATCGGCTTGGTATCTCACTCCTGCGACGCCCCGTCTTGACTGCGCACCGTCAGCACGCCGTTATCGATCCGATAGGCCAAGCCGCTGGTCGGCAACACCGAATCCAGCGCATCGCGTCCATTCAGACGCATCGAGCCGTGCAGAATTGTCGCGACCGACCGCGCTTCGAGAGCTGCGGTCGCAAACGTCAACCGCCAGCCGTTCTCGCGCGCGATCCACGCGAGAAATTCGTGCAGCGAGCGACCCTCGATCTCGAATTGGCGGGCAAGGGCAGCCGCCCAGTCCCACTCGCTGCCGTAAGTCGCAACCGTGCGGCGGCTGACGTTGCCGTTCGCGTCGACGGTCACCTCCTCGCCGGGGGTGGTGTCGTGGCTGCCGCTGCCGCCCTCCACCTGCACCAGTCCGTCGCGGACGCGCACCCGCAGCGACGCAGGCGTGACGCGGATTTCGAACTTGGTGCCGATGTCGCGCGCGGTGCCATGCATGGTCCGCACTTCGAGGCCGCCACGACCACTACCGCTGCCGGAGTCGACATAGATCGCCCCTTCGTCGAGCACCAGTGTCGTCTCGCTCAAGAGGCGCAGTCGGCTGCGTGCATCGACGCGCACGGCCAATCCGGTGGTCAATCGGAGCGAGGTGCCGCCGCTTGATGGCGTGTCGACGACTTCGCCGAGCCCGATCCTCGCGCCGACGGTCGCGACCAGAGGGTCCGCGCGCCGGCCAAACGGCAGGACCAACACCGTCCCGGTCACCGATTCGACGGTGGCCACGGTCACCTCTGGTGCGCCGAACGGCGCGTAGAACACACGCGCGACGCGAATGCCGACGATCACCGTCGCGGCGAGGGCGAGTGCGCCGGCGGTGACCAGCACCGCACGCCTGGCAGGTGGCTTCAGCGGCGTCAGATCCGTGCTAACGAGTGTCCGATTGACGCGGAATGGTGCACTCCGATGGCGCCCCGGCCCCGTCGTTGGCGGTGTCTCCACTCTCGTGGTCGTGCGCCACCTCAGGCATCTCCTCGCCGGTGCGCCCGACGATGTCCGGGGCGTCGGTGTCGCCGGCTACCTCAGTACGCGTGCGCTGGTCGTTTTGGTTGCGAATGGTGTCGGAGTCTTTCGGAGCATTGATGTCGTTAGCCATTATCGGGCCCTCTTCGGGGGGACGAGCAAGGGCTATGCCTGTTGACGGCGGGTGAGGAAAGGGGGAGGAGCCCACGCGCATGGGGCTCCCTCCTTGGCTGTTGAAAGAGGACACTTACTTCTTGCGCTTGGCGGCTTTTTTGGCCGCACCCTTGTTGGCACCGCCCCTGGCGACCGCCTTTTTGGCCGAACCTTTCTTGGCAGCCGCGCGATTGATGCCGCCCTTCTTGGCGCCGCTCTTCTTCGCGTTGCTCTTCTTCGCGTTGCTCTTCATCGGGCGGCTATTTTTGGCCGCGCCTTTCTTAGCCGCACCCTTTTTCGCCGCGCCTGCCTTCGCGGCACTCCGAGCCATCGGCTTCGCGGCCGGTCTTGCGGCTGGCTTGGCGGCGGGACGTGGGTCCGACTTCGCCTTCAGCTGGCCACTCGGCGAGGCGGCGGACGTCGCCGTCGCAGGTAGCCCCGACGCGGTCGTCTTGGCGGCCGCGACTTTCGGCTTGCGAGCTGCGGCGGCGGCGGCACGGCGAGCCGCCATCCGTTCGGCCTCGGCCTGCTGCTCGCCACGTGCCCGCTGGACCATCCCGGAGATCGCCGCGGTAATGCCACTGGTCACCGCGTCGATGCTGCCGGCTGCCGCGCCCAGCGCGCCGCCCAAGGTCTCTGCTGCGGTGTCGAGTGCGCCGTCCGGACTGTCGTTCTCGTCGTCGTCGGTGGGGAACTGTGCCATGGTGTCTCCATGCACCGCGCGGGTGCGGTGCGCTGTTATCGAGCGATCGCTTTCAACCAATCCTGCGCCGCGACCCGAGCCGCGTCGACGGCAGGCTTGCCGGCGCGGTAACACATCTTCCATTCAGCCGGCTTTGCCTCGAGAGCCGGATCGACAAACCGAAATTTCTTGTCCTTGCCCTGCTGTAACTTCGCCTCGAATGCGACATCACCGCAGACGTCGAGAAACTGCTGCAGGCGACGCACGATCAAGGTGTTGGCGTCGGCGGGATATTGACTCTCGAACGCGGCCAGCTGCTCCGTGTGCTCGGCGGCGGTCAGCATCGCGAATTGTTTTGCCGCCTGATCAACCGCGGCGCGGTGTTCGGGATCGGCGTTGAGCTCGGCGATCTGCTTCTGCATATCGGCAATGCTCGCTTCCATTTCCTTGCGCGCATCGGCAGGGATCTGACCCGCCATCGCTTGCGCCTGGCGAATGGCTTCAGCAATGTGCTTCTGTTGCTCCGCGCGCGCCTCATCGCCACTGCGGGCCCCCTCGGCCAATGCCGGCTGTTGGGTCGAGCGGTAGAGCGCGTAGCGTTTGCCGAATTCGGCTGACGAGGCGAAGGCGCGGGCGGCGGTGGCCACGGCGCGAACCATCACCACGCGCTGTTGGGCGGTGGCGGCTTTGAAGGTCGCGGCCTGCCCGGTCAAAGCGGGAATGCCGGTGGCGAGGGTGCTGAAAAAGCTGGTCTGCGCGTCGGCTTGGGTGGTGCCCAGGGCGGCAAAAACGTCGGATTGGGCGGCAATTCCTGCAGAAAGGAGGAGGAAAAGGACAGCTGACTGTGTCAACCGACACGGCATATGCGCGAATTTTATCCGCGGATCGCATAAAACGCGCGGACTTTTTCGCTGTGGGGACGGAGGTCGCCCGGGGGTGGGGACGGAGGTCGAAGGTGAAGTTGGGGACGGAGGTCATAGACTCAATTGCGTGTCACAGGAGCATTCTGCGTACATGCGGCTTGCGCTGGCCGAGGCCGAGCGCGCCCGCGGACTAGGCGAGGTGCCGATCGGGGCCGTCGTGGTCATCGACGGGGCGGTTGTCGGTACGGGCTACAACCAGCCAATCTGCGCGGTCGATCCGACCGCCCATGCCGAGGTCAACGCGCTGCGGGCGGCGGCGGTGGCGGTGGGCAATTACCGGCTGACTGGCGCGACGCTCTACGTCACGATCGAGCCGTGCCTGATGTGTGTGGGCGCGCTGATTCACGCGCGGGTCGGGTTAGTGGTATTTGGTGCGGCCGAACCGAGAAGCGGCGCCCTGACGTCAGTCGCGCGTGCGCACGAGACGCCAAGGCTCAATCATCGCGTGACCGTGTTGGGCGGCGTGCTCGAAGACGAGTGCCGAACGGTGATGCAGCAGTTCTTTCGCAGCAAGCGCGCAAGCACCTAGCACCGAGCACTCCGCACTTAGCACTCCGCACTCAGCACTCAGCGTCACATCGTAGGAACGCCCAGCTTTCAGCTTGTTGGCCTAGCCCCGCGATCCCTTGGCGAGTTTCCGAAAAATAATCAGATGCCCGGTCAGCGCCCACACCACCATCACGGTTGGTAACCAGACAAAGGGTGGGTACGCGACCCAGGTGTTGAGGTTGTCTGGACCGAAGGCCGCGAAGACCGGCGTTGAGATGATTGCGACGTAGAGGATGTTGGCCAGCAACGCCGTGCCGAGCACGTTCCATCCAGCCACGAGTTTGCGCCCGCCGAATCCAGCTGCGAGCAGTGCCGCCACAATCAGCGCCGTGGCGCCGGTCGCAATATCGAAGTTCCTCCCGGAGTAGCTCATTTGAATCGGCATCACGCGCTCGTCAGCCGCACGGTGCATGAGTAATTCGAGCGGCAGTCGAAACGCTTGCGCCACCACCAGCCACGCAAACGGCAACGTGGCGAGCCGTGCGCCGACGCGGCTGAAGGCGAGCGTGATGCTGAGTGCGAAAATGGCGATGGCCAGCAACACCAACGGCGGTGGCCGTCGATCGAACTCCGCGAGAGTGCCGTTGGCGGCGACAACCCAAGTCAACGCAAGCCATGCTGCCGCGCCGACAGCAAAGAGTGCGGTCCACCGCGCCCCGCCTGTCGATCCGTCTTGCCAGGAATTGGCGCGATGCACTAAGGCGATGATCGACAGGACCAGCGCGATGGTGAAGACGTAAAAGCTGGTGGTTAGAAAGGCCGACGCATCAGGCGGTCCGAGCACGCGCCATTATAGGGAGCAGCTACGCGCAGAACGGCGGTTGGCGGGTCGCTGGGCGGCTGATATACTCAAAGGTTCCTGCGACTCGCGGCCTTCATGCGGAGAGGTACCGAAGTGGTCGTAACGGGCGCGCCTCGAAAGCGTGTTGTCGGGCAACCGGCACGTGGGTTCGAATCCCACCCTCTCCGCCAGATTTGAATGTTAAATATTGACACCAAAGCACTTAGTCGTCTTGGCTGCTTACTCTTACCACGTTCATTCCCACATTCAGGCAGAACCTAAAGGCACCTCGATAAGTCCGAATATCGCCATGGCTGACGCATGGATTCGCGGCGAACGCGAAGGCCACGTGCATTCCGGCGCGCGCACCACCGCCGACGACCGCGGGTTAGGGTATGGTGCTTTTTGTGGCCGTCGGTTTCTCTAAACTCCCGCCCCCATCCAGGCTCCCGGAGCACCTGCTGTGGACGCTCACGAAGACGGACCGCATCGCCGAGGCGCGTACGCGGATGACACCGCTAGGCCCCGAGCTGCGCTTCATGATGCGCCGCAGCGACCAGCAGGCCGGGGAGGAGGACTTCTGTGGTCGATGATCTTCAGGCCAGAGGACGGCGGAGGCGTCGCCCTCGGGGAGGCGGCCGAGGACAAGCGCCGCGAATTCCTTGCGCTTGGCTGGAGGCCCGACCCCGACGCGTATGCGGAAAGTGTGGTCGGCCAAAAGCCGGTCGGATAAACCAACGCCAGCGACCGCCGAACGGGGTAGTGGTCTAGTTTCGTTTTCGTGATCTGGCGCGCTCGGCGCGCTGCGTGCGACAAGCGGCGGATGCCTTCCCGAGCAAGCAAGCCCAAGCGCCCACGCGACACGAATCAACTCGCCTGGCAGATCGTACAAGAAGCGACGGGCCAAGTACAGCCCGAACCGGAGCACCCGGATACCAGAATCAGGCTGCGGTGGCGTTGAGCAAGCTCGGGGCAGCGAAGGGCGGCAAGGCTCGCGCGAAGGCCCTGACCCCTGTCAAGCGGATAGCGATTGCTAAGAAAGCGGCTACTGCTCGGTGGGGTCGATAGCGCCATCAAACAGCGGGTAGTGCTTGTGAACAGGTAAATGCTTGTCCACTAGTTCCTGAAATTGGCTCCAGTCGGCGGAGATTGCCATAAGCGCCGTCACCTTGCCGAGATGGTGCAGGAGCTTCGGGTGGCCGACAACCGGCGTCAGGTATTGATGATGCGCGTGCTTTCGTCTTCCAGAGACAACGACGGGATTCTTCGCCCTCAGCTCCGCTAGCACCCCCGGAGCCAATCTCTTGTAGACAAGGTTGTTGGTGAGGTGTCCAAAGTATTTAGGCCGCTTGAGATCGCTGGTATACGGTACTCGTTTCAGCCGGAACATCTCTTTGTAGAAATCTGGCGGAAACGCTCGCACCCATGGCTGTAATTCCTTAGTCACAAAGGCTTCAAGAATCTTCGCCAAGGCGTCGCGGGACCGAACATCTTGGTAGCCGGTGGCTTCGTCTACGAGCGCGATGATGCCCACATGGGCGAGCCCACGCATCAAAATCTCGGCGCGGTGCGCTACCCGAAGCTGGTGCTTCCGCTTCAGCGCGCCCGCCTCTCTCGCCTTCAACCATACGTCGCAGACGGCTGGAACAAGATCCGCCCTAATGCCGAACGCCGAGCGGCCACCGTGAACCGGAACATACTCAACTGGCGATGATAGCGACGCCGCTAAATCTATGGAAATAAAGCCAGTTAGCATTTCATCTGCAAGAAAAATCGGTAAATCAGCGACGCCCTGAGCTGCTCGCTTTGCAAAGGCGTGCCCGCCCTGTGGAGCGCCAAGCGCCCCAGTAAACGCCCGCTGTGAGATCACTCTGGTGCCGTCGCCCAAAACAGCGCTAGGTAAAATCAACCCCGCGATATTCAGTGGTCCCTCATGCGTGGCGCGGAGGATCTTCGTTTTGCCGGCGGCCATCCAGCGCGCATCAGCGGCCTGCCTGGCGATGTCTCTTCGCTGGTCCGGCGACAGATTCCTAGCTCTCGCCTTTCCACCCTCAGCACCGAAGTCTGCCGCCGACTTGTCCGAAATCCTCTTCGCCATGCCTACCCCCTATGCATTAGGATACTATCACGTAATGCTTACGGGTAAGCACTTGACCGTCCGTGGTCGAGCAAGCATATGTCTAATATGAATCGGCTTGATACCGCCCGTCGCGCTCACGTCCTGAAGTGCTTAGCTGAAGGCAACTGCCTTCGTGCGACTGCGCGTATTACGGGTGTCGCCCGCATAACGGTTGAGAAGCTGCTGCGCGACCTGGGTAAAGTCTGCGCGGAATATCAGAACGCGCACCTGCGGAACCTGACAGCGAAGCGCGTGCAGGTGCGATGAGATTTGGGCGCTCTGCTACGCGAAGCGCGCGAACGTAGCGCGGGCGTCCTCCGCGGTGCGGCTATTGGCGGCGAGCTGCCCATCGCGCGGTCGGCCGCGCAAAGGCGGCGAGACATGAGTGAGCGGCCATTCCGAACCGCGCGGCACCCAGGGTGCGCTATCGTATGGGGCGTATGGCTCGGATGAGCTCGTCCCAAGCCTGACGCAGAATCCCTATGCAGTGGATCGCACCCTCTGAAAACGACACGGGCACAGAGACGCTGGAGAGCCGCCTTTGGAAGGCGTCGGATCAACTCCGCGCCAACTCCGGCCTGACATCGGCCCAGTACTCCCAGCCTGTCCTCGGTCTTATTTTCTTGCGCTTTGCTGAGGTGCGGTTTCTCGCGAAGCGCGCCGCGCTGGAGAAGCAGGCGGGTGGGGTGGGCTCTCAAAGGGGACAAAGACCCTGATGGCACGCGTCGCCAGCCCAGGCGCGGCATCTTCACGCGGGTCGCCACAAAAGAGGGTGGGAAGTGGTTCATCAAGGCGTCGCAAAACACCAACGTTAGCGGGGCGCCTGGCCCCAAGTGAGCGGTCGGGGAGATAAGTAACCGATCAGTCCGGCGACATGGGTGACACTTTGCGCACGGTGCGGCCCTGATGATCGGTGATGGAAGACGGCGAGTGGCTTCAAACCTGACCACACTCACGGACAGGTAGCGAAGAACAGACCGCCAGAACGCCGAACCACGACCATCGCCGGTGTGCTGTTCCTGGCCGCGATCGACAGCATCAACCCGTCGGCGATTCGTTTAAGCTCGTCGCGAGAGTCCATGGTCCCCCTTGAGCGATGGCAAGTGAGCACCGGCCTCGAGCTTTTCGATCATCTCTTCACGCGCGCCAGCGCCCGCGCTCTGAGGGCGCAATGGCTACAATCGGAGCACTGAATATAACGAGTGACGCGACGAGTCCTCGGAGTGGATGTTGCCAGCGCCGACTGGCGTTCGAACGGAACGGCGGTGCTGTCTTCGTTGATGAGTCGAACGTCGTCGACCAAGTGACAACGGCGGCGATTGAGTTTCCAACCCGCTATACTCCCCGCATCCCCTTACTCCCCGGCACGCGCCTCGGCCCCTACGAAATCCTCTCCACTCTCGGCGCCGGCGGGATGGGCGAGGTGTATCGCGCGCGCGATGCGAAGTTGAATCGCGACGTCGCGATCAAAGTGCTGCTGCCTGCGGTTGCGAACGATCCCGATCGTCTTGCGCGCTTCTCACGGGAAGCGCAGGTGCTGGCTTCGCTCAATCACCCTAACATCGCGCACATTCACGGGCTTGAGGAATCAGGTGGCGTGACGGCGCTCGTGATGGAGCTCGTTGAAGGCGAGGATCTGTCGCAACGCATTGCGCGTGGTCCGATTCCGATCGACGAGGCATTACCGATCGCGCGTCAGATCGCGGAAGCCCTTGAGGCTGCGCACGAACAGGGCATCGTCCATCGCGATCTCAAGCCGGCCAACATCAAAGTGCGCGCCGACGGGACGGTGAAAGTGCTCGACTTCGGGCTGGCGAAAGCCGTCGATCCGGCCGGCGGCGGACCGGCCGTGCATTTGCTAAATTCACCAACGATCACGAGCCCAGCCGCCATGACGCGCCTCGGCGTGATCCTCGGGACGGCGGCATACATGGCGCCGGAGCAGGCGAAAGGCAAACCCGTGGACCGCGGGGCCGACCTGTGGGCGTTTGGCGTCGTGCTCTACGAGATGCTGAGCGGCAAGCCGGCGTTCGAGGGCGAGACCATCACCGACGTGCTGGCCGCGATTGTCACGCGCGATCCGGATTGGGCGGCGGTGCCTGGCGATACACCGCCGGCCATTCGCCGGCTGCTGCGCCGTTGCCTCGAGCGCGACCGTCGCAAGCGCCTCGCCGACGCCGGAGAAGCGCGGTATCAGATCGAAGACGCGCTCGCGTCGCCGTCGGGCGAGGACGTGTCGATCGTTAGGCCGGCGCCCGGTCGTGCCGGCGTGCGGTGGTGGCTGCCGTGGACGGCGCTCGCGGTTCTCGCCCTTATTGCCATCGCACTGTGGCAGCAGTCGTCGAACAAATCGGCGGAGGCCTTCCGTTACAGCATCGAGGCTCCGTCGCGCGCCCCGCTGGGACTGGCGCTCCGATCCGCCGTGGCGATCTCTCGCAATGGCGGCACGGTTGTGATGGTCGGGACCTCCGAAGGCGTTGAGCGATTGTTCGTGGGAGACCGCAACAGCTTCGAGTCGCGTGCGCTCGAGGGGACCGAAGGCGCGAGCCATCCCGTGATCTCACCGGACGGCCGGTGGGTCGCCTTCCTCACCAGCACGAAGTTGAACAAGGTGCCCCTCACGGGCGGGCCGGTCGTCACGCTGGCCGACGTGAGCGATCCTCGGGGCCTCAGCTGGGACGAGGACGACACGATTCTCTTTGTCCCGGCGCCCGTCTCAGGGGTGTTTCGGATCTCGCCCGGTGGCGGGAGGCCCGTGGCGGTGACCGCGCTGGTGGAGAAAAGTGAGCGCACGCATCGGTGGCCGCAACTGCTGCCTGGTGGCCACGCGGTCCTGTTCACCGCCGGGGCGTACAGCAGCCCCGACAACTACGACAATGCCACCATTGAAGCGGTGACCATTCCGGGCAACCAACGCAAGGTGCTGCTGAGCGGCGCGTCGATGGCGCGCTACGTATCAAGCGGGCATCTTGTTTTCGGCCGTGGCCGGTCGCTCTTTGCTGTTCCGTTCGCTCTCGACACCATGACGGTGAAAGGCACCGCAGCGACCGTGGTCCAAGGGCTCGCAGGCGATTCCACCACCGGTGTGGTGCACTTCGCCGTCTCGCCGGGAGGCACGCTTGCCTACGTGCCGGCCGCCGCGGATGCCGCGATGACGCGTCCCGCGTGGGTGGACTGGAATGGCCGCGTCGAGGTGCTCCCTGTGCCCCTTGGCGAGTTCGCCGATCCGTCTATCTCTCCCGACGGCCGCCGTCTCGCTGTGTCGGTGATCGCCGGCGGCGGGCGGGAGATCTGGATTCACGACTTCGAAAGAAAGACATTCGCCAAGCTGACGTTCGGTGGGCAGAACCTGACGCCCGTCTGGTCGAGCGATAGCAATTGGGTGTATTACGCGGCGGCCGAGCCCGACGGGGCCGCGTCGACGATTTATCGGCGGGCGGCCGACGGAAGTAGCGAACCGGAGGCGCTCGTAACGCTGCCCAACCGGATCTACCTGGCGTTCATCAGCCCTGATGGGCGCACGGCGGTCTACGACAAACCGGCCGACGCAAAGCAGGGATATGACATCTGGCGCATCGCGCTCGTGAAGGGGGCCGCGCCCGAGCCGATCGTCAGCACGCCCTTCGAGGACTTCGGCCCACGCCTTTCGCCGGACGGGCGCTGGCTCGCATATCAGAGCCTCGAGTCTGGCCGGGGGGAGGTCTACGTCCGTCCGTTCGATCACGGAGCCGGACGATGGCAGGTGTCGACGGCCGGTGGCGAGGAGCCAAAATGGTCGCCTGACGGGCGACAGCTCTTCTATCGCTCCGGCAGCGTGATGATGGCGGTGCCGATCGAAAAGTCCACGACCTTCCAGTTCGGCACGCCGGCTGAGTTGTTCTCCGGCGTCTACGGTGCACGGACCGACACCGGCTTCATCTATGACGTGCATC
The DNA here is from genome assembly GCA_035575715.1 of Vicinamibacterales bacterium. Taxonomy (GTDB): domain Bacteria; phylum Acidobacteriota; class Vicinamibacteria; order Vicinamibacterales; family UBA2999; genus JACCSI01. Next base: position 16,312 of record DATLXN010000009.1, read on the forward strand.
CCCGGCTACAGAAGTTTGTCATGATCCGACCGCCGCAGCAGGAGCCGACCCCCAACCTCGTCCGCGTCGTCGACAACTGGTTCAGCGAACTTCGTCGCGAAGTCCCGCGGCGTTAAGGCGCAACCAGGGTCCGGAAGCGCCTGAGCCTGCTCAAGAGCCGCGCTGTGTCGGGCGGCGGCGCGTGTCGGTGCACCCAACGATCCTCCTGCCTCGTCGGTAGCCTCATATCGAGTAGTGGCGAGTTCGAGGATGCTGCGAATCGACCTCGCCGTGCTCTCCCAGCGAAATAAACGGTAGGGACAATCAAGTCTTTGTCCCTCATTCTTTTTAGCGGGGCGAAAGGGGCGGAAAGATTGGGCGAAAGTCGGTGCGCCTTGCGAGGGGTTTGTCCCATCGTCGGTCACCACTGGTGGCGACTCGCACACGGTGAATGGCGGCGGTGTTTTGATGAGGCCCTCTCCTGCCCGGTAACCGAGGTGTCCCCTGGCTAGCGGCCAAGGGTTGTTTCCCTGTAGCCGGGTTGCAAGACCTACCTCCTAAAAGAAACGTCAGCCACCGGCGCCTGCCCGTTAATCACAACGCTGCGTCCGCCTCGGCAATGCGGCCGTCTAGACAGTAATGCCGCCTTGCGGCGGGCGGTGGACGGTGCAATGATCAACGGTTGCGGATCGAATGACGGACCACCCGACGCGCGCTTCAGGCGACGCAGATGCCACCGACCTGGCGATGCCGGCCACCGGTGCCGGTGGAAACCCCAGGCTCGCGGCGGCGCTCGCGGGCCGCTATCGTCTGGGTCGCCTGCTCGGCGCGGGGGGCATGGCGATGGTCTACCTCGCCGAAGATCGGAAGCACGGCCGCGCCGTGGCCATCAAGGTGCTGCGGCAGGACCTGGCGGAATCACTCGGGCGCGATCGCTTCCTGCGCGAGATTCAGCTGGCCGCGCGCCTCACGCATCCGCACATTCTGCCGCTCTACGACTCGGGCGAGGCGGACGGAATCCTCTACTTCGTCATGCCCGTGATGCAGGGCCAGACGCTGCGGGAGCGCCTGGTCGCACGGCGCAGTCTGCCATTGGACGACGCTCTGCGCATCGCCGCGGAAGTCGCCGACGCGCTCGACTACGCCCATCGGCAGGACATCGTTCACCGCGACATCAAGCCCGAGAACATCCTGCTGCACGAGGGCCACGCGATCGTCGCCGACTTCGGCATCGGCAAAGCCCTGGCGGCTGCGGCGGTTGGCGACGCCACCGTCACCCAGATGGGTGTCATGGTGGGCACACCGGCCTATCTGAGTCCCGAGCAGGCGGCAGGCGACACGCTCGACGGACGCAGCGACCTGTTTGCGCTCGGCTGCGTGCTGTACGAAATGCTGGCGGGTGAACTCGCATTCTCCGGACCCACGGTCCAGGCGATCATCGCGAAACGCCTGACCGAGTCTCCACCGGCCGTCACGGACCGACGCTCGGATGTGCCTGCCGCCATAGCGGCGGCAGTCGCGCGTTTGCTGACGCGCGATCCCCAGGCGCGTTTCGCCACCGGCGCTGAGGTGGTGGCCGTCCTGCGCTCGACACCGATTTCCGTCGCAGTCGTGCCGGCAGAGCCGCTGAAGGCGGGCAAGTCGATTGCCGTGCTCCCGTTCTCCAACGTCGGCGGAGATCCGGAGAACGAATTTCTCAGCGACGGCCTGACTGAAGAGATCATCACCGACCTGGCCACCGTCCAGGCGCTGCGCGTCATCTCGCGCTCATCGTCGCTCCACCTGAAGGACACGACGAAGGGGATGCGGGAGGTGGGGCGTCTGCTTGGCGTGCGGTATGCCGTCACGGGTGGAGTGCGGCGGGCCGGGGACTCGTTGCGCATCACGGCGCAGCTGGTAGACACGACCAACGATGAACAACTCTGGGCCGAGAAGTTCAGCGGGACGATGGCTGATGTCTTCGACGTGCAGGAACGGGTGTCGCGTGCCATTGTCGGCGCGCTCAAGGTGACGTTGTCGTCCACCGAGGATGCGCGCCTGGCCGAACGCCCGCTCAGGAACGCCATGGCGTTCGAGTTGTACCTGAAAGCGCAGGCGCTTGTGCGGCGTTACGGCGCCTCGATGGACCAGGTGCTGGAGCTGCTGCAGCGCGCCGAGGCCATCGAAGGACCCGCGCTGCCGATTCGCGCGCTGCGCGCCTACGTCGATGTCATGCAGATGCGAGCGGGCATGGCCACGGGGCCCGAGCATCTGGCGCGGGCCGAGGCCGAGGCGCTGTCGCTGGTGCGCGAGGCGCCCCAAGCGCCGTACGGGTACGCCTTGCTGGGCTACATCGCCTACGAACGAGGCGACCTCGCCACCACCGTTCGTCAGCTGTCGATGGCCCTCGAGCGCGACGCGAGCGACGCGGACGCCACGTTCTTCCTCGGTATCGCGGTCGAGGCGGCCGGACAGGTGGAACGGGCGATTGTGGTGGCTCACCGGTTCATCGAGGCCGATCCCCTGTCACCGATGGCGGGCATCCTGCTGGGGTCCGTCTACTGGTTCGCCGGCCGGCCCGCCGAACGGCTGGATGCGATCGAACATGCCGCCATGCTTGATGCCGACAACCCGATCGTGCGGTGGACGCTGGGCTACACCTACGCCCTGCTCGGACGCGTCGACGACGCACGCCGTCAGGTGGACTGGATGCTCCGGCACGCGCCGGCGATGCCGTATTCGGCCCATCTGGCCGGACTCGTCCTGGCGCTCGAGGGACGCAAAGACGACGCGCTCGGCGCGCTTGCGGGCATCGCCGCCATTCCGTTCGACGCGCACCTGACCTTTCACCTGAGCGAGGCGTTTGCCATGGCCGGCGCGCACGACGTGGCGCTGCGCCTGGCCGCGGACGCCGTCGAGCGCGGGTTCTATCCGTCCACGTTCATTGAACGACACTGTCCCTTCCTCGAGCCGATTCGCGGCACGGAGGCGTTTGCGCGTGTGGCCGCGAGGGCCAGGCAGCGCGTGGCGGAGTTCCGGGGGTGAACGACGGGGAACGCCGCCAGCGCACGGTGCCGTGGGCGGGGCGACGTCGGATAACGGGGGTTCGTCAACCACCGCTAATCGTTACTATCGTCCAAGCAATGCGTCTCGCCCGCAATCGATCTCATCTATACTCCGCGCATCCCTTTAGCCTCCGGCTCTCGCCTCGGCACGTACGAGATCCTTACTCCTCTTGGGGCGGGCGGTATGGGCGAGGTGTATCGCGCGCGCGATGCGAAGTTGAATCGCGACGTCGCGATCAAAGTGCTGCTGCCCGCGGTCGCCGACGATCCTGATCGCCTGGCGCGATTCTCACGTGAAGCGCAAGTCCTCGCCTCGCTCAATCACCCCAATATCGCGCATATCCACGGGATCGAGGAATCGAGTGGTGTGACAGCGTTGGTGATGGAGCTCGTTGAAGGCGAGGATCTGTCGCAACGCATTGCGCGCGGACCAATGCCGATCGACGAAGCATTGCCGATCGCGCGCCAGATCGCCGAAGCACTCGAAGCCGCGCATGAGCAAGGCGTCATCCATCGCGATCTGAAACCCGCCAACATCAAGGTGCGGCCTGACGGCACGGTCAAGGTGCTCGACTTCGGCCTCGCGAAAGCGCTGGAGCCGACTGCCGCGTTAAGCGCCACCGCCGCCAACTCGCCCACCCTCTCGCTGCACGCGACGCAGGCCGGCATGATTCTCGGCACGGCGGCGTACATGGCGCCGGAGCAGGCGCGCGGTCACGCGGTCGATAAGCGCGCGGACGTGTGGGCGTTCGGAGCGGTGCTCTACGAAATGTTGACCGGTACACGAGCCTTTCCGGGCGACGAAGTCGCAGACGTGTTGTCGTCGGTGCTGGCACGAGAACCCGATTGGACAGTGCTACCCGTCGGACTATCGCCGGTCATCGGCAGCTACATTAAACGCTGTCTATACAAGGATCGAAAGCAGCGCATTCGTGACATTGGCGATGTCCTTCTGGCGCTGGATGGCGCGTTCGATGCGTCCACGCACGTGGCACGGTACGCGGCGGTCGCGCCACCGCTGTGGCGCCGAGCGCTTCCAGGTGTGATGACTGCCATCGTGGCGGCGCTGCTAACTGGCGTTGCTGCGTGGAGAATATGGCCCTCTCTCGAGCCGCGACCGACTACGAGATTCGACTACGTGGTACCCGAAAACCAGCCGCTTGCCAACGCCACGCAGCGGCCCGTGATTGCGACCTCCCCCGACGGACGTTCCTACGTCTACCAGACCACGGAAGGCCTGTACCTTCGATCGATGGGGGACCTCGAAGCCCGACTCATTCCGGGGACGACAGAAGATCTGAGCAGTCCTTTTTTCTCGCCGGATGGCCAATGGGTGGGCTATTGGGCCGCAACCGGACAATTGAAGAAGATCGGAGTCAGCGGCGGAGCCCCGGTAACTCTGTGTGGCGCGACGATCCCGTTCGGTCTGAGCTGGGCTTCGAACAATACGATTCTGTTCGGTCAGCACGCAGGCATCATGCGCGTATCGGCAAACGGGGGCGCACCGGAACTCATCATTCGGGCCGGTGACGGCGAACAGATGTACGGTCCGCAACTGTTGCCTGATGGGATGTCGGTGTTGTTTAGCGTCACGAGAGAGAGAGGCCCCGCCCGCTGGGATGTGGCGCAGGTGGTCGCGCAGTCGTCGTCGTCGGGCAAACGAACGGTCATCATTCAGGGCGGAAGTGCTGCTCGCTACGTTCCGACGGGCCACATCATCTATGCGTTGCGGGATGAGATGCTCGGGGTTCGATTCGACGTCGATCGCTTGACAGTCATTGGCGGCGCCGTGCCACTGGTTCAGGGCGTTCAACGGACAGTAGGTGTGCGTGCCGCCGGGTTGAATTACGCCGTGTCTGACCAGGGGACCTTGGTGTATCTCCACGGGAGTGCGTCTTTGCGCTCCCTTATCTGGGTAAATCGCAACGGCGCGGCTGCTGCACGCCTCGCATCGATTCCCACCGGACCTTACGAGGACCCACGCCTGTCGCCTGATGGCCGTCGCGTGTTGGTGACAAAGGATGGCGACATCTGGGTATACGACGTGGGGTCCGGACGCAGTAGTCTTCTCACGCGGGACGGCTCCAGTCGGATGGGCGTCTGGGACCCAAGTGGTTCGCAGGTGGCCTATTCGTCCGCGAGAAGTGGCAACCTGGAGGCCTGGGTCCAGTCATCCGATGGGAGCGGCCCTCAACGGAAGCTCACCGATCTCGAAGGGCAGGTTCACGTCGACTCTTGGTCGCCGGACGGACGGATGCTCACCCTTCATCAGCATCCTCTCGAAGGGCCCGCGAACATTTTCATGCGTGCCATGAGGGGGGGCGACCAACGTCCCGAGCTGTTTTTCAAAGGAGATTTCGGTGCGGAGAGCGCGCAATTCTCGCCCGACGGCCACTACGTGGCGTACCTGTCGCAGGAGACTGGTCAGCGGGAACTCTATATCCGTCGCTATCCGGAAGCGGATGGCCAGGTGACCGTGTCGGCCGGCGGCGGTCGCGAACCCGTCTGGGCCCCCAACGGCGATCTGTTCTACCGCAGTTTGACCGGCGACCGCATGTTTGCCGTGTCGGTGACGACCGCGCCGACGCTGAAGGTTGGGACGCCCGTTCAGCTCTTTGATGGACGCTACTACATCGCCTCAACGGGTTCGCCCCGGGCGCAATACGATGTCACGGCGGATGGGCAGCGGTTTCTCATGCTCGGGGCCAGCTCGGGGCCGGACTCATCGACGGCTCGTCCTCACATCGTTGTCGTCCAAAATTGGTTCGAGGAGCTGAAGGCGCGCGTGCCGACGAAGTAGCCATATGCCGTGGCTGCGGCCACCTAGTCGCGCAACGGTGAACCCCAACGGCGATTCTTTATTAAACATGAAGACTCTTCGACCTCACCACGACCTTAAGTCAGTCGTTTAGATCGAATTCTCCGAGCACTGACCCTGCTCACGAAAGGCGACATTCAGGAGTTTGCTCACCTGTCGCCATTCGGCGCGGAGGGCACCGCGATACGCATTTCGCGAGACTCGCGCCTTAGCTTCGGCGCTTCGGGGGCCCGGTGGACTGCCGCCATGGGCTCCAGCCGGTGATCGCAATCGACTGTTTCGCCTTGCGTTTCTTCGTCCAGCCGTTCGCCATGGTCACCATCCAATAGTTTGCTTGGCGCTGAGATTACATGCTTCCCGCGCCTCCATATCTCCCATTTACGGAAACGCGGCGGGAACGTTTACCTGATCTAAACTCGGCCATGGGCCGCATCCTTCTCGCTGGAACAATGTCGCTTGCGGTGGCGGCCACGCTGGCCATCACCACGTCCTTTCCTCTCGCCCAGGACACGGCGCCGCCGCAGAGTGCCTCGCTCTGCGGGACAAAAGGCACATCGAGGAGCTGGGTGGCAGGCCCCGACACCGACAGGCCGGCGCCTTGAGGGTCACCATCAGGAGTGCGACGGCGAAGGTAACACCGCTCGGCATTCCGTCTCGGGTTTAGGCGACGAGGAGGACGAGAATGAGCAAGCCAATGACGACCCAGAGCAGGTTCAGTCGGACCGTCTGGCCACCAGCGACGGCATCGTTGACCAGCTGTGCTTGCGCCGCCATTTGATTCAGCTCCACGCCACCGAGCGTGGCCACGGCCCGTTCGGCG
>DATLXN010000010.1:0-2604 GCA_035575715.1 Vicinamibacterales bacterium
CTGGACGCTCACGAAGGGAGATTGGGCCAAGAAGGACCCTACTGATGAGTTGGACATCGTGGAGGCTTATGGCGGCGTGGGCAAGGGCAACCCCAATCATCCCGGCTATTCCATCGTCAGCCATTACTGGGGGACAAAGGACGCGGACGGGAAGCCGCTCAAAGCGAACTCGAAAGTCGTCAACATGATGGAGATTGGCGGCAAATCCTACTGGTCCACTACCTTCCATACTTATGCCGTCAAAGTGACCGCAACCGAGACCATCTACTATTTCGATGACATTGAGGTGCTGCGCCATCCCACGGGACAGGCATCCAAAACGTTTCCTCACTTCTTCATGATCAACTACGCCATCGGTGGCATCAGCGGCTGGCCGATCGATCTCGAACGCGGAGGCAACGCCACGGATATGTATGTCGATTATGTGCGCGTTTACGCGGATAAGGTCGTGGACTTTGTGGCGCTGCAGGGGGAAGCGGCCACTCCGGGACTTCAGGCCGTGGGACTGAACTTTTCAGTGGCCGGCGACACCTCGACGGAGTTGAAGCCGGAAGAGACGGCGGGAGCCTCTGGTGCTATCCAGGCGCACTGGAATAATCTGTCGAGCGCCAAAGGCAAAACAGCGGGTCTCAAGAACGAATCCGGCAAGGCAATCCCGGCCATGACCGCCACATGGAGCGTGCCCGAAGATGACGGTGCGTGGCGGAGCAAGATAGGCCGGGAGTGGGGCTTCACCGGCTACAACTGGAAACTGCAGAAGGGCTACATTCAGCGCGAAGGTTCACTGAATGTGTCCGGCATTCCTTATCCGAAATATGATGTTTACGTCTATTTTGGGGCGGACGGCAACGGCGGGAAGGGCAGCGCGACGATTTCGTCCGACACCGGCCAAATCGATCCCAAAGGCACCTGTTTCTACAATCTGGGCTGGCTAAACGGCAAGTTCGTGCGATCGAATGCAACGGATCAGGCTTCGGCGACCGCCGAAGGCAACTATGTCGTTTTCAAGGGCAACACAGCCAGGAGCTTTACGCTGAACTGGGCCGGCAATCTCGAACGCGGCTGGACCGGCGCCACCGGTATCCAGATTGTCGCGGCGCCGTGATTCCTTTCGCGTTCAAAGCGTTGCCGTCTTCCAGCACCATCGGGAACGAGGCATAGCACCTCCCGCAACGGCACCCCCCGTCCAGTCGGAGGCGATTTTCTGTGGCGCGGGCAACACGTGCAAGGTGAAACAGGCAGCGGACTTTGAATTGCAGCACCGATCAGCCGAGCCATCGGCCACCGAAAGGCTCGGCTGATTCATACCCCATGAGGACTCGTTCGATGCAATCAAAGGTTTTGCTGCTTTTATTCTGCTCCGCGCTCTCGGGCCCGATCGTCAGCGCGCGGTCTCTGATGCCGCAGGTGGCGCCGCGTGAAGTTTCACTGCCAAGCGCCGCGCCCAGCGGGATCCCGGTCAACGACCGCGTGCTGTTTCGCTACCACCCCGCCTCTCGTCCTTCCGGTGAGAAGTCGCCCGCCGTCGTCCTCTTGCACCCTCTGGGCGGCAGCGGCGACGACCGGCGGGTGGACAAGTTCGCGCGCGCTCTCAATCGGCGTGGCATCGCGGCCCTGGCCCTGACGCTGCCGTATCACGGGCGGCGCCAACCGCCGAACGACGCCTCGTTTCGGCACTTTACCGGTGATCCCGACGACGCCGGTGCTGCCGAGCGCGTCGCGCAAGCGTTCGCACAAAGCGCCTCCGACGTCGGCACCGTGCTGACGTGGCTGACGCAGCAGCCCGAAGTCGATGCCACTCGCATCGGTGCAGCAGGCGTGAGTCTGGGCGCCTTCGTGCTTCATCTGGTGATGGGCCGCGATGCGCGCATCCGAGCCGGAGTTGCCGCACTGGGCGCGGGCAACCTCGCCGAGATTTTCCTCCACACGCGCGGCCGCAAGGATGTGAAGACGCTGCGCCAGATCGAAACGCTGCGCTCGGTCGAGCCGCTGACGTATGCCGACCGCAACCGGCCCCGGCGCGTGCTGATGATCCAGGCCGCGCGCGACATCGTGGTGCCGCCGCGTCACGCCGAGCAGTTGTGGCAAGCGTTGGGACGCCCGCCGATCCAGTGGGCCGACGTCAATCATGTCGGTCTGCTCCTGTCCCTCGATTCGGTCATCGAGACAACGATCGCGTATCTCGAAACGGCGTGGAGCGAGACTCCCGATGCTCTGTCTCGCGTTCCGCGTGTGCGTGCTGTGACGCTCAAAGCGGGTTTGATGTCCGGTCTGGATACTGTCGTGACACCCGCATTGCAGTATCAGTTTTTCTCTCTCGGCACGCGCCATCACATGGCACTGCTGCACGCCAATGCCGGCCTGGGTTTTCGCGGCCCCTTTGTGAGCGTCGCAGCGACAGTGAACCGCTACATCGATGTTGGAGTTGGCCGCCGCGTCTTCGGCAATGATATCCGGCCTTACGCTTCGTTTCACATCGTCTTTTGAGCCGCCTGTTGGCCGATGGCGTCTTCAACAGTTCAGATTTCGAACGGATAGGCAGCAGTGACGCCGCCTTCCGCTTGGTGACTTCGCCGCGCCGGTCGTAACGTGCCGTTGTCGTGA
>DATLXN010000011.1:0-154308 GCA_035575715.1 Vicinamibacterales bacterium
TTGCGCCGCCATTTGATTCAGCTCCACGCCACCGAGCGTGGCCACGGCCCGTTCGGCGCGTGACACGTCGACGCCGAGTCGCGCCGCGACCCGTTGAACCTCGGTTTGCTGAAGGGCGGCATAGATTGCCCCGCGCTGAGCCGCGACATCTGCGCTGCGTTCCAGCAGCGCCCGTTCGATGGCTCCCGGAGTCAGGGCCTGCGGGGCCTGCGCCTGCACGCGAACAGGCGCTGCGAGAAACGAAACAGTCAAAGTAACTACCAGGGCATTCTTGAGAAAACGCATCGGAACCTCCTTCAAGGTGGAAGCACATCAATAGACGTGCCGCTGAAGGATGGGAGCAAGCGCGATGCCAGCGCGGGCGACGGCGGGTCAACCGGAGCTGCGCTCAATAGATGCCTCCAGAAGGTCTCGGTTGAGGCATTATCTGCCAATGCCGTCTGGCTTCCTCGCCCAACATCCGAAAGGGCTCAGCACACTCTTCTTCACCGAAATGTGGGAGCGCTTCTCCTACTACGGAATGCGCGCCTTCCTCATCCTATATATGACTGCCCCGGCCGCAGCGGGAGGGCTGGGCTTCGACGATGCCCGGGCCGGCTCGATTTACGGGGTGTATACCGGCAGCGTGTGGGCCGCGGCGATCGTCGGCGGCCTGATTGCCGATCGATTTCTCGGTCAATACAAAAGCGTGCTGGTCGGCGGCATCATCATCGCCCTCGGCCATTTCGTGCTGGCCTTCGACCTGCTCACGGCGTTTTACGTCGGGCTCGGCCTGATCGTCGTCGGCACCGGGTTACTGAAGCCCAGCGTCAGCACGCTGGTCGGCGCCCTCTACCCACAAGGCGATGCCAGGCGCGATGCGGGCTTCTCGATTTTTTACATGGGCATCAACCTCGGCGCCTTTATGGGCCCACTGATTGCGGGCTACCTGGCCCAGCGCGTGGACTGGCACCTGGGTTTCGGCGTGGCCGGGGTCGGTATGACGCTCGGGCTGATTCAGTACGTCATCGGTCGCGACCGCCTCAAGGAGGCGGAGCTTGCCGTGCGTCACCCGCGCGACGCCGCCGGGGCGCCGATCGTCGCAGCGGCGTTGACCTCCAGCGACTACAAACGTCTCGGCGCAGTCGTGGTCTTCTTTGTTTTCGCGTCGATCTTCTGGGGCGCTTACGAGCAGGCCGGTTCGACGCTCAATCTGTTTGCCGATCGCCACACCCAGCTCTCGGTCGGCAGTTTTTCGTTCCCGTCGTCGTGGTTTCAATCGGTGCAGCCGCTGTTTGTGATCATCCTGGCGCCGATTTTCGCGTGGTTCTGGACCCGGCTTGGCGATCGCCAGCCCTCGACGCCAGCGAAGTTCGCCTACGGCTTGCTGTTTGTCGGACTCGCCTTCGTACTGCTGGTACCAGCGGGCGCGTTAGCGGAAGGCGGCGTGCGCGTCAGCCCGATGTGGCTGATCGGCGCCTACTTCATCATGGAGCTTGGTGAGATGTGCATCAGCCCCGTCGGCCTGAGCGCGGTCACCAAACTGGCCCCGACGCAGTTGGTCGGCCTGACGATGGGGATCTGGTTCCTGGCGACATCGGCTGGCAGCATTCTCGCTGGGTGGGCCGCGACCTATTTCTCGACGCTGCCGTTGACCACGCTGTTTGGGATTTCAGCAGGGGTCACGCTCGCGGCGGCGCTGATCCTCACGGCTGGCCTGAAACCGGTGCGCGCGTTGATGGCGGGGCGGAGTTAAAAGGGCGGTCTGGCGTCGCCATGGGTTTCTTTACGTTAAGTAAGCTTGTTGTAGGGACGCTACCCGAACAGGAACTGCAGGACCGGACCAATCCGTTCGGCCCACGCGCTTTCACTGTGCGTGCCACCCAGCACTTCCTCGTAATGGAGGTCTCGGCCTTCCGTCCAACCGGCTTTGAGTAATCCCGTTTTCAGCAGCCGGGCGTTTTCGACGTGGATATCGCCTTCGAGCGTCCCGATGTCGACCCAAATCTTCAAGGCCGGCTTCGGACGGGCGCGGCGCACATTGGCGAGGATGGCGCGACGGTCCCACCACACCGACGGCGACATCACCGCTAATCGACTGAAGACCTGCGGATGCTTGAGACCGAGATACATCGTCACCAATCCACCGAGCGACGAGCCGCCAAGGCCGGTATTCGGCGCATCGGTGAGCGTGCGGTAGGTGGCGTCGATGAATGGCTTCAGCTCCTCAATGATCATCCGGCCATACGCATCGGCTTCGCCGCCGCCACGGCGCCGATCATGTGTCGGCGTATATTCGTAAAGGCGCCGGGGCCCGGCGTTGCCGATGCCGACGATGATCAGCGGCGGAATCAAGCCCGCCTGGATCAGCCTGGTCGCCTCTTCGCCGACGCGCCAGTGCTCACCTTTCATGAACGCTTCGTTGGGATCGAACAGGTTCTGCCCGTCGTGCAGATAGAGAACCGGATAATGCCGGTCGGGCTGGGTCAGGTAGCCCGGCGGCAAGTAGACGGTGATGTTGCGGTCGTCAGGGAGGTGCTGCGAAGGAAATTGCTGGTGCCTGAGCAGATTCAGCGACGAGGCATACACAGCTATTCAGTATAGGATGCCCACCGGCATGTACCGTCAGCATCATCGGTGGTTTTCCCGCTCGCTCGACCGCGATATGGACCTGTTGGTGTTCGGCCACGCAGGTCCGCCCATGCTGGTGTTTCCCTCGTCCATGGGGGCGTTTTTCGAATACGAAGACCGCGGGATGATTGGCGGACTGCGCGACAAGCTCGAGCACGGGGGGCTGCAGCTCTACTGTGTGTCGTCGGTCGACAGCGAGAGTTGGTACAACAAGCAGACCCATCCGAAGAATCGGGTGCGGCGTCACGTTCAGTATGAGAGCTACATCCTCAACGACGTGGTCCAGCTCGTGCGCCACCTCAACCCGCATCACCCGACAATGGGCGTGACCGGGTGCAGCTTTGGCGCGTATCACGCGATGATTTTGGCGCTGCGTCATCCGCACACGTTTACCTGGTGCGTGACGATGGGTGGCGCGTTTGATATCGGCCAGTTTCTCCAGGGCTACTTCGATCAGGATTGCTATTTCCTCAATCCGCCGAGCTTCCTGCCCAATCTATCGGATGACCACTACCTCGATCAGTACCGCCGGAATAAGTGGGTGCTGGTGACCGGAGAGTGGGACATTTGCCGCGCCGATAACGAGTCGTTCTCACGCCTGTTGCATTACAAGGGGATCCCGCACGCACTGCACGTGTGGGGCCATGGCTCGAAGCATGACTGGCCTTATTGGGTGCCGATGGCACAGGCCTATTTGCCCTAAACTGGCCAGTGCCTGTGCGGTAGCGTGGTGCCGAGTGCTGAACTAAGCTAAACCGCACGCATCGCTCGGGCGCTCGTCACTGGCACCTGGCACCTGGCAACTGGCTGTGAGGCACATGAAAACAATCGGCGTCCTGTTCGGGATGGAAAACACGTTCCCCGGTGCGCTCGTCGAGTGCATCAACGGGTTTGACATGCCTGACGTGAAGGCGGAATTCGTGCAGCTTGGGGCGGTCAAGATGGCCGAGCCGAGCCGCTATTCCGTGATCGTCGATCGCATCTCACACGACGTGCCGTTCTATCGCGCCTGGCTCAAGAACGCCGCGCTTGATGGCGCTTACATCATCAACAACCCGTTTTGGTGGAGCGCCGACGACAAGTTCTTCAACTACTCGTTAGCAACGAAACTCGGTGTCGCCATCCCGAAGACGGTGATCCTGCCGCACAAAGAACATCCGGCAGGAACCACGGATCGCTCGATGCGCAATCTGCAGTACCCGCTGGACTGGCCGACCGTGTTCGAGTACATCGGTTTCCCCGCCTTCTTGAAACCGTTCGACGGGGGCGGCTGGCGCGACGTCCATAAGGTCCATACGCCCGAAGAATTTTTTGCCGCCTACGACTGTACCCGCACGCTGTGTATGACGCTGCAGACCGGCGTGGAGTTCAACGAGTACTTCCGCTGCTACGTCGTCGGGCAGGAGGACGTGCTGATCATGCCCTACGACCCGCGCGCACCCTTTTCCGAACGCTACGTGAAGAACCCGCCGGCCTATGACCCGTCACTGCTGGCGCGGGTTGAGAATGACGCCAAGCTGCTCTGCCGAGCGCTTGGCTACGATCTCAATACGGTGGAGTTTGCGGTCGAAGACGGCACGCCCTACGCGATTGACTTCATGAATCCCGCGCCCGACGCCGACGTCCACTCCGTGGGCCAATCGAATTTCGACTGGATCGTCAACCGCGTCGCCGAACTGGCGGTGCGCAAAGCGACCGAACCGCGCCAGCCACTCGACCTTCGCTGGAATCGATTCCTCAACGGAGCTTAGGGTGAGTAGGCCATCCTTCACGCTGGGCATCGAGGAGGAGTACCAGACGATCGATCCGCAGACCTATGACCTGCGCTCGCACATCAACACCGAGTTGATTGCGCAGGGCAAGCTTCAGTTGAAGGAGAAGGTCAAATCGGAGATGCACCAATCGGTGATCGAAGTGGGCACCGGCATTTGCCGAACCATTGCCGAAGCGCGCGAAGATGTCTGCGATCTGCGACGACAGACGATCAAGCTTGCACGAGACAACGGTTTGCTGCTGGCGGCGGCCGCCACCCATCCGTTTGCCGATTGGCGGGTCCAGGACATCTATCCAGACGAGCGCTATCTGCAGGTCGTCGAAGACATGCAACTGGTGGCGCGGTCAAACTTGATTTTCGGCCTGCATGTGCATGTCGGCATCGAAGACCGCGAGACCAGCATCCACCTGATGAACCAGATGCGCTACTTCCTGCCGCATCTGCTGGCGCTGTCGAGCAATTCGCCGTTCTGGCTGGGCATGAACAGCGGCCTGAAGTCGTACCGCTGCAAGGTCTTCGACAAGTTTCCGCGCACCAACATCCCCGACACGTTTACCAGTTGGTCCGACTTCGAGCACTTCGTCAACCTGCTGATTCGCACCAACTGCATCGACAACGCCAAACGCATCTGGTGGGATGTCCGGCCGCATCCGTTCTTCTCAACCCTCGAAGTGCGTATTTGCGATCTGCCGATGCGGGTCGATGAAACGCTGGCGATCGCCGCGCTGATTCAGGCGACCGTCGCCAAGCTGTACAAGCTGCACTCGCGCAACCAGGGCTTCCGGATGTACAGCCGCGCACTGATCATGGAGAACAAGTGGCGCGCCGCGCGCTACGGACTGGGCGGCATGATGATCGACTTCGGTCTCGAAAAAGAACTGCCGACGCGCGAGCTGATCCTGGAATACCTGGACTTCGTCGACGATGTGGTGGACGAGCTGGGCAGCCGCAAAGAAGTCGAGTACGTCCAGACGATGCTCGAGCGCGGGAGCGGCGCCGATCGGCAGTTACAGGTGTTCGCCGAGACCAACGACTTGAAAAAAGTCGTCCAGTACGTCGTTCAGGAAACGGAAGCAGGGCTGTAAATACAAACACGAAGGCCACGAAGGGCACGAAGTTAGAATTGATTGGGTTTTTCTTCGTACCCTTCGTGTCTTCGTGTTGTATTTGAGATGTGCGAGTGATTTCAAGAGCTGTCGACCCAGAACTTCTCCCTGGCGCACGCAATGCCATCCGCGTCTGCCTCAACGTGCAGCCGTCCGAGCGCGTGACGGTGATCACCGATCGCGAATGCGAAGAGATCGCCGCGAGCCTGGTCCAGGAAGTCGAGCAGGTCGGCGCCCCCTGCACGGTGTTCGTCCTCGAAGAGGTCGCGACCCGGCCTTTGACCGGCCTGCCCGCCGTTGTCGCCGCGGAGATGGAGCGCAGTCAGGTCAGCATTTTCGCCGTGCACGTGCAGCAGAACGAACTGCTGTCACGGATGGAAATGACCGACATCGTCAATCGCCGGCGGATGCGCCATGCGCACATGGTCAACATCAATCGGCAGATCATGCTCGAGGGGATGCGCGCTGACTATCATCGTGTTGATCGGCTCAGCACGAAGGTGATCGACAAGGTGCGCATCGCCAAAGAGATTCGCGCGACGACGCCGGCCGGCAGCGACTTTCGCGCGACGATGAACCCGGCCTACAAGTGGATCAAAACCAGCGGGCTGATCAGCCCGGACAAATGGGGCAACTTGCCGGGCGGCGAGATCTTCACGACCCCCGGCGAAGTCAACGGCACCTTCGTCATCGACGGTGTGGTCGGCGATTACCTGTGCGAGCGCTACGGCAGCCTCGAAGGCACGCCACTGACTGTCGTGATCAAAGAGAATCGCCTGGTCGATGCGTATTCCGAGAATGCCGAGCTGCGTGATGCGTTCTGGGCCTACACGCATACCGACGAAAACTCGGATCGCGTCGGCGAGTTCGCGATCGGCACCAACATCGAGCTGACTCACGTCATCGGCCACATCCTGCAAGACGAGAAATTTCCTGGCATTCACATCGCGTTCGGCAATCCCTACGGCGCGCATACCGGGGCCGACTGGTACTCCGCGACGCACATTGATGTCGTCGGTACCCGCTTTGACATCTGGGTGGACGACGAACCGATCATGCGCGACGGGCGCTTCCTGATTACGGCGTGATCCCCGACCTGCGCCGCGCGTTCAACGCCGCGTGGAGTGACGCCCAGTACGCGACGTTTCTGACGACGCTGCACTCGCGGATTGGCGCGAAGGTGGAGTTCCCGGTCTCGGAGACGCCGTGCTTTTTTCCGCAAGCGGTGATTGACGACCTCGCCGCGGCCGGTGCGGATTTGATCCGGCAGTCGATGGCCGGCGAGGCGGCGCGCGCTGGGGCGGCGGTGGTCCCAGAGCAGTTTCGCAGCGGCCAGGCCGGCGCGGTTCCGACGTTTCTACAGGTCGATTTTGGCCTCGCCCGTAGCGCTGACGGCGGGCTCGAGCCCAAGCTGGTCGAACTGCAGGCCTTTCCCTCGCTCTACGCTTTCCAAACGGCGCTGGCCGATGCGTACCAGTCGGCCTTCGTATTGCCGGCGTCGTTGAACCGTTACCTGTCCGGCCTCACGGAAGATTCCTACCGGACGTTGCTGCGCGACGCAATCACCGGCGGACACGATCCGAAAGAAACCGTGCTGATGGAGATCGAGCCGGATCGACAGAAGACGCGGCCGGATTTCCTGCTCACCGAACAGATCTGGGGCGTCGGTGCCGTCGATACCACTGCTGTGATCAAAGAGGGCCGGCAGTTATTTTACCGCCGCGACGGCCGCAAGACCCTGATCCGTCGGATCTACAACCGCGTCATCCCAGACGAACTGGTGCGCAAGAACATCACGCTGCCGTTCGACTACCGCGACGATCTCGATGTCGAATGGACCGGGCACCCCGAGTGGTATTTCCGGATCAGCAAGTTTTCGATTCCGTTCTTGAAACATCCGTCGGTGCCGCGGACCTGGTTCCTCAATGAAGTCAACGGTCTGCCGGAGGCACGCGAGCGGCTCCTGCTGAAACCGCTGTTTTCGTTTGCCGGCGGCGGAATCGTCTTTGCGCCGACCGATGCGCAGTTGGCAGCGGTCCCGGCCGATCAACGCGACCAGTACATCTTGCAGGAGCGGATCGATTTTGCGCCGGTGATCGACACCCCGTACGGTCCGACCCAAGCCGAGATCCGGATGATGTATGTGTGGACCGATCAGCTCCGCGCCGTGTTGCCGTTGGTGCGCATGGGCCGCGGCATGATGATGGGAGTCGATCATAACAAGGGCCTTCGCTGGGTCGGCGCGTCGGCAGGCCTCGTCGCTTAAGACACGCAGAGGCGCGCATCTGCGTCATCTAAGTGTCCAGCACGTCGGCAGGGGCGCCAGCCCTGTGCACGCGGCCGTCGCCAATCACCAGGACCCGATCAGCAATCTGCGATAACTCCGCTGCGTCGTGCGTGACATAGATCAACGGGATGTGCCACTCGCGGCGAATGCGCAGCAGGTACGGCAGAATGCGGTCGCGCCGACCGCGATCGACGGCGGCGAGCGGTTCGTCCAGAAGCAGCAAGGCCGGCTGCGTCATCAGGGCGCGGCCCAAAGCCACGCGCTGGCGTTCGCCGCCCGACAATCCTTGAATTCGACGATCGAGCAACGGCACGATCTCCAACATTGCCGCGACGCTGTCGAGATCCGTGGTGACCGGCGACCGGCGAACGGCGACCGGTGGTGTTCCGTAGGCCAGGTTCCCCCGCACCGTCAGATGGGGAAACAGCAGCGAATCTTGCGGGACATAGCCGATGCGACGATCGCGCGCCGGCAGATTAATCCGCTGCGAAGAGGAAAACAACGTCGTCGCCCCAACCGTGAGTTCACCGCGTGTCGGCGCGCGGAGACCGGCAATGCTTTCGAGCAGCGTCGTTTTGCCCGCGCCTGACGGACCGAACAGCCCGAGCACCTCGACGCGGGAGGTATCGGCAATGTCGAGCACGAAGTCGCCCTGCTGGATCAGCAACTCGAACGCGAGATCGATCATGCCGTGCGCCGCCGCAGGACATGATGCGACGCGAACATCGCGATGAAGGCGAGCGCCACCGACAGCATCAACAAGCCCATCGCTTCGTCGTCGCGGCCAATTTCCGTGAAGCGATAGATCGCGACCGACAGCGTTTCGGTCTGGCCGGGAATGCCGCCGGCCACCATGATCGTCGCACCAAATTCACCAAGCGCACGCGCGAACCCGAGCAGTGCGGCAGCAATCACGCTGCGTCCGGCCAATGGCAGGCTGACCGTGAAGAACACCCGCAGCGGACCCGCACCCAGCGAGCCGGCCATCTGTTCAAAGCGCGGATTCAGATGCTCGAAGCCGGCCTTTGCCGTCAGGACGATGAGCGGCAGACTCATCACCGCCATCGCAATCACCACCGCTTTCCAGGTGAAGACGATATCGAGGCCGGCCGATTCCAGCGCGCGGCCCACCGGGCTGCGCCGGCCGAACAGCCGCAGCAGAATCAGGCCGGTCGCGACCGGGGGCATCACCAGGGGCAATGTCGCGAGCGTTTCGACCACCGAGCGGCCGGGAAATGCGCGCCGCGCCAGTAGCCAGCCCAGGGCAACACCAGGCGGCAACGCGACGACCGTCGCGAGCAGTGCCATCAGCGCACTGAAGCCGGCCAGCTCAATCGCGTTCTCGGGCATCACCGGGGCAGGCGGAAGCCGGCGTCGAGAAATACGCGACGCGCTGCGTCAGTCGTCAGAAAGGCAATCAGCGCGCGCGCGTTCAGTTCGTCGCCACCCGCGACCACTGCCGCCGGATAGAGGATCTCGGGCGCTTCGCCATCCGGCACCGCGTGACTGACCCGCACCGCCGGTTGAGTGGCGGCGTCGGTGGCGTAGACGATGCCCGCCTGGACATGGCCTTCGCGCACGGCCGCCATCGCTGCCGGACTACTCGGCGACGGGATCACCTTCGGAGCAACCGCGCGCCACAGATCGAGGCGCTCGAGCCATTGCCGGCCATAGACGCCAGCCGGCACGGCGCCCGGGTCGGCCATCGCAATTCGCGTCACCGCCGCAGATCCAAGGTCGCGCGGGCCAACCGCGGTCGGTGAATCCGCCGGGACGACGATCACCAACTGATTGCTCAGGACATTCACCCGCGACCCGTCGACCAGTCGGCCGGCCCGTTCGACCAGATCCATCTGCGCCGAGTCGGCACTGAGGAAGACGTCAACCGCCAGGCCCTCTCCGATCTGCCGCGCCAGGGCATTGGACCCACCAAAGTTGAAACGAACCGGCCGACCGCCTTGCGCAGCAAACTCCGCACCGGCACGCGGCAGGACGTTACTGAGGCTCGCCGCCGCAGCGACCATCAGCGGGCGCGAATCGACAGCCCGGTCGACGCAGCCGCATCCCAAGGACACCCCGATCGCCAGCGTCACGGCATAAATCGTCGCCAGAGGCATAGCAAACAGTTTAGTATCAGTTGCGTCGTTTTTGACTACGCTTTAAGTCGTTTTTTGTGGTCTTTACACCTATGCAACTTCTCACTGCACGCGCTGCCGCCGCCGAACTGGGCGTGACCTACTCCACCCTCAAACGCTGGATCCATCGGGGGTCGCTACGCACCGTGCGGACCGAGGGCGGCCATCACCGCATCCCGGCGGGTGAAGTCGAACGCATGCTGGCGGCCTCAGGGACACCGCCCAAACGGCGCGCCCAGCCGGCACCCGGCGGCGTGCTCGTCGCCCTCAGCGGCCGCAATCAGATTCGTGGCGTGGTCGATGAAATCCGCACCGACGGCCTGCTCGCCCAGATCCGCCTGCGCATTGGCGATCAGACCCTGACCGCGGTCATCACCCGCGACGCCGTTCGCGAGCTCAAGCTGCGCCGCGGCGACGAGGCGGTCGCGGTGATCAAGTCCACCGATGTGATGGTCGGCAGGAGTACAATCGCGGCCCGCAACAGGGAGGATTCATGAAACGCATTCTGTCGGCTCTTGCGTTGGCGTTGATGCCGACGCTCATCGCGGCCCAGTCACCCGCCTCCGATCGCCTGACCGTCGACCTCTATCTCGAATACGAGACCGTGTCCGAGCCGCAGTTGTCACCTGACGCGTCCCAGATCATCTATACCCGCCAGTGGGTCGACAAGCAGAACGACCGGCGCGAATCGTCGCTGTGGGTGATGAACGCCGACGGCTCGAAGAATCGCTTCCTGGTCCGCGGTAGCGGCGCCAGATGGTCGCCTACCGGCGACCGCATTGTCTACACCGCGCAGGGCGAGCCACGCGGCACGCAGATCTTCGTCCGTTATATGGACGCCGAAGGCGCCGCGTCGCAGATCACCCGCGTCGACAAAGCCCCAACGGCGTTCGCGTGGTCACCGGACGGGACCAAGATCGGCTTCGCGATGAACGTCGAGGCCAAGAACGCCTGGCCAATCAAAATGCCGCGCGCCCCCGAAGGCGCCAAGTGGGTCGAGACCCCGCGCATCGTCGAACGCCTCGACTACCGCTCTGACGGCACCGGCTACGACGATGACGCGTATCGACACATTTTTGTGGTGCCGGCCACTGGTGGCACGCCACGGCAGCTGACCGACGGCGACTGGAATCACAACGGCGTGACCTGGACGCCTGACAGCAAACAAATCCTGTTTGGCTCGATGCGCGTCGCGGACGCGGAATATCAGTGGCGCGAGTCGGATATCTACTCAGTGCAGGTCGACACCGGCGCGATCAAACAATTGACCACGCGCAAGGGCCCTGACGGTAATCCGGTAGTGTCCCCGGACGGCAAACGCGTCGCCTACACCGGCAACGATTGGTCAAAGGACACCTGGCAGGACAGCAAGCTCTATGTGATGAATATCGATGGCACCAACCATCGCTTGATCTCAGGGACCTGGGATCGCTCGCCACAGAGCGTGATGTGGAAGCCCGACGGCAACGGCGTCTACTTCACCGCACAGGATCAGGGCTCGCAGAATCTCTACTTCCTGCCCATGGCCGGCGAACGGACCGACGACGTGCAGTCGGTGACGCGCGGCACGCACATGCTGACCACGTCGAGTGTGGCCAGGGGCAAAGCGGTGGGGGTGTTGACCTCGCCGTCACTACCGCCCGACATCGTCGCATTCGACATTGCCGCGCCGCAGCAGATGAAGCAGTTGACCAATGTCAACGAAGACATCCTGGCCGGCAAGAAGCTCGGCGAGGTGAAGGAGATGTGGTACACCTCGGCCGACGGCCTGAAGATTCAAGGCTGGTACATCACGCCGCCGGACTTCGATGCAGCGAAGAAGTATCCGATGCAGCTGCATATTCACGGGGGCCCGCACAGCATGTACGGCGTCGGCTTCAATTACGGCTGGCAGGAACACGCGGCCAACGGCTACGTGGTCCTTTACACCAATCCGCGTGGCAGCACCGGCTACGGCAGTTCGTTCGGCAACCAGATCATGCGTGCGTATCCGAGCAAGGATTATGACGATTTGATGGCCGGCGTCGACGAACTCCTGAAAAAGGGATTTGTCGATCCGCGCAACATGTTTGTCACCGGCTGCAGCGGCGGCGGCGTGCTGACTGCGTGGATCGTCGGAAAGACCGATCGATTTGCCGCGGCGTCGGCAAACTGCCCGGTCATCGACTGGATGAGTTTTGTCGGCACCACCGACGGCGCCAGCTGGTACTACAACTTCGAGAAGCTGCCGTGGGAGGATCCGTCGGAACATATCCGGCGATCGCCGCTGACCTACGTCGGCAACGTCAAGACGCCGACGATGCTGATGACCGGCGTGCAGGATTTGCGGACGCCAATGCCGCAGACCGAGCAGTTCTACAGCGCGTTGAAATTACGCAAGGTCCCGACGGCGATGATTCGCTTCAACGACGAGTGGCACGGCACGACGTCGAGGCCGTCAAACTTCATGCGGACGCAGTTGTACTTGCGGCATTGGTTCGACAAGTACAAGCGGATGCCGGTGACCACGTCCACCGCACAACAATAAACAAGCCACACCCCTTTCTGCCTAATCCCTTGCGTCCCGTAAGCGTAGTCAGATAGGCTTGAGAGCGTTCCATGGCGTTTGTTCACCACCACCTCGTCCATCATCACCGTTCCCCGAACGGGTGGGCCAAGGTGCGCGTGTAACGAACCGAACACGTTTTTTAGTCACGCAACAGGCCCGCCCACCGGCGGGCCTTTTTTATTTGAGCAAGGGACATGGACTTCACAAAACTCGACGGCTTGATTCCGGCCGTGGTGCAGGACAACGACAGCGGCGAAGTGCTGATGGTCGGCTTCATGAACGACCAGGCGTGGGACCTCACCCAGCAGACCGGTTACGTGACCTTTTTCAGCCGTACGCGCAACCGGCTGTGGACCAAAGGTGAAACCTCGGGCAATCGTCTCGCCGTTAAACAGCTGTTCATCGATTGCGATGAGGACACGGTTCTGATCAAGGCGGCGCGAGAAGGCGACGGCAATGTTTGCCATACCGGCGAACGGTCCTGTTTTTATACCGAGGTCAAGACGCGATGAAGCTGCGGTTAGGTATCCCCAAGGGTTCGCTCGAAGCATCGACGGTGCAGCTGTTCCAGCGCGCCGGCTTCAACATCCTGGTCAGCTCGCGTTCGTATTTTCCGTCGATCGATGATCCGGAAATCGAATGCATGCTGATTCGCGCGCAGGAGATGGCACGCTATGTCGCGGACGGCGTCCTCGATGCCGGCCTGACCGGCATGGACTGGATCGCCGAGCATCAACTCGGGCACCCCGAACAGTCACCGCTGGTCTCGATCGCCGATCTGATTTACGCCAAGCAGAGTTTCGGCAAGGTTCGCTGGGTATTGGCGGCCCCGGACGACTCGCCCTTTCAAACCGCCGAGGACCTCAACGGCAAGCGGATTGCGACCGAATTGGTGCGCGTCACCAAAAATTACTTTACGCAAAAGGGTCTCAACGTCGATGTCGAGTTCTCGTGGGGCGCGACCGAGGTCAAACCGCCGGTGCTCGCTGATGCCATCGTCGAAGCGACCGAAACCGGTTCGACGCTGCGCGCCAATCGGCTGCGCATTCTCGATACGGTGACCGAATCCAACACCCAGTTAATCGCCAACGACAGCGCTCTGCGAGATGCCTGGAAGCGAACCAAGCTGGAAAACATCGCGCTGCTGCTCAAGGCGGCGATCGAGGCACAAGGCCGCGTCGGGCTGATGCTCAACGTCAAACAAACCGATCTGCTGTCGATCCTGGCGCTGCTGCCGGCGTTGCAGCGTCCGACAATTTCGTCACTCAGCGATCCGGACTGGGTGGCGGTCAATACGATTATCGAAGAACGCACCGTGCGCGATTTGATCCCGAAGATCAAGGCGGCCGGCGGCCAGGGCATCGTCGAATACCCACTGAATAAGATCGTGCTGTGATGCTGCGCACTGTCTCGTCCTCCGATCACAAGGCGGTTGACGCGCTGCTGTCGCCGACCCGCGTGCGCGATCAGGCCATCGACCGTCGCGTGGCGAAGATCATTGAGGCGGTTCGCACGGATCCGGATCGGGCGCTGCGGCGCTACGCCACTGAACTGGACGGTCTGACCGGTCCAATCGAGATTCCGCGCGAGCAATGGCGTGAACGCGCGAGCGGTGTCCCTCCGGCCGTCCGCGCCGCGCTGCGGCGCGCCGCGCAGAATATTCGCAAGGTCGCCCGGGCGCAGGTGCCGCGGGCGTTTCGGGCCACCGTCAGCCCGGGCGTCACCGTCGAACAGCGCGTCATTCCACTCGATCGCGTCGGCTGCTACGTCCCGGGCGGGCTCTACCCGCTGCCCTCGTCGCTGTTGATGACGGCCATTCCGGCGCGGATCGCGGGAGTAGGCGAGGTCATCGCCATTTCGCCGCGGCCGCATCCGGCGGTACTTGCGGCAGCGCTGGAGGCCGGCATCGATCGGTTTTTCCAGATTGGCGGTGCGCACGGGATCGCGGCGATGGCCTACGGCACGGGACTGGTGCCGCGGGTCGACAAGATTGTCGGTCCCGGTAATAAGTGGGTGTCGGCGGCGAAAGCGCAAGTCAGTGGCGATTGCGCGATCGACTTCTACGCCGGCCCAACCGAGATCCTGATCGTCGCCGCGAAAGGCCCGTCCGATTGGATCGCCGCCGATCTGATCGCGCAAGCGGAACACGACCCCGATGCGCGCGCGGTCCTGATCACGCCAAGCAAGCGGCTGGCGGCACAAGTGCGTCGCGATGTCGAGCGACTCGCCCCGACCGATGGCCCGGCGGTGTTGTCGCTGAAGGCACACGGCGGCATCATCGTCACTTCGTCACTGAAAGAAGCGATGGCGTTGGCCAACACCGCGGCGCCCGAGCACCTGGTTGTCGAAAGCGAGGTTCTGGCGCGGCAGGTCCGGTGCGCGGGTGCGGTGTTCGTCGGCCGGTGGACGGCGCAGGTCGCCGGCGATTACGCCATCGGTTCGAATCACGTCTTGCCTACGGCGGGGGCCGCGCGCTTTCGCGGTGGCCTCAACGCCGCCGACTATGTGCGTTTGGTGTCGGTGCAACGGGTGAGCAAAGCGGGACTGATGCGGATCGGGCGGACGGTGACCACCCTGGCGCGCGCTGAGGGCCTTGAAGGGCATGCACGTTCGATTGACACAAGGATGATGAAGTGAGCACACCGCGCATTCAGGGCATTCCTGATTTCGGACCAGGCCTGCGGCTGCACTTGAACGAGAACACCGGCGGCTGCTCGCCAAAAGTCGTCGAGGCGGTCCGCGCGTTCGATGCACGTGGGCTCGCAACGTATCCGGATTACCGCGCGGCGGTGATCGAGACTGCCGCGTATCTCGGCGTCGACCCCGACTGGCTGGTGCTCACCAACGGACTGGACGAAGGTGTGCTGTTGGTGGCTCTGGGTTACCTCGGCCAGTGCACGCCGGCACCGTTGGCCGCACTCGGCGCGTTATCGACCTCGCCACCCGCGCCAGCCGAAGTCGTGATGGCGATGCCGGCATTTGAAACCTACGTCACCACTGCCAAAGCCATGGGCGCGACCATCGTCGCCGTGGCGCCGGAACCCGCGTATGCGTTTCCGGTCGACGCGGTCCTGGCCGCCGTCAACGAGAACACGCGGCTGGTTTACATCAACAACCCGAATAATCCGACTGGCCAGCCGGTGGCCAAGGACGACATTCACCGGATCGCACGAGAGGCGTCGCACGCATTGGTGTTCGTCGACGAGGCGTATCACGACTTCCTGGGGGAGAATTTTCTGGACCAGGCGCGGCGCTACCCGAACGTGCTGATTGGCCGGACATTTTCAAAAGCGCATGGTCTGGCCGGCATGCGCGTCGGCGTGATGATCGCGCCGCCGGCAATCCTTGAACCGATCCGCGCCGTGATGCCGCTCTTCAATCTCAATGTCGTCGCCGTCAATGCCCTGCGGGCGGCGCTCAGCGACGGTGAATTCATGCCGTGGTCGGTCGCACAGGCGACGCAGTCGAAGCAGATGCTCTATGACCTGTGCGATCGCGTCGGCCTTCGCTACTGGAAGAGTGCGGCGAACTTTGTGTTGATCGACGGTGGCCAACGCGCGCGGGAGTTGGTCGACGGGATGATTGCGCGCGGGGTGCTGGTGCGCGATCGGACCACGGATCCCTACTGCCCCAACTGCTTTCGGGTCACCGCCGGCGTCGTCGAGTACACCGAACAAGCCGTTGCGGCGCTGGAGGCGTTGTGCGCAAAGGCATAGTCGAGCGCCACACGGCGGAAACCAGGATCCGCATCGTCATCAATTTGGACGGCAAGGGGCGATTCGAGAATCACACCGGCATTCGCTTTCTCGACCACATGCTCGATCTGGTCGCCCGACATGGCGCATTTGATCTGACCGTGCAAGCCGACGGAGATCTCGACGTCGATCAGCATCACACCGTCGAGGACGTCGGGATCGCGCTTGGCGAAGCGGTCGGCAAGGCTCTCGGGGACCGGCGCGGGATCAATCGGGCCGGATATTTCGTGATGCCGATGGATGAAACGCTTGCCGTCGCCGCAATCGATCTCGGCGGTCGGGCGCATACGGTGGTTGACACCAAGGTCAAGGTGCGGTTGGTTGGCGATCTCCAGACCGAGCTGCTTCACGATTTTTTTGAGGGCTTCGCGATGGGCGCGCGCGCGAACGTTCATCTCAAGGTGATTTACGGGCGGTCGAATCACCACAAGATCGAGGCGTGCTTCAAGGCGTTCGCCCGTGCGTTGCGGGTGGCATGCTCCAAGGACCGCCGGATGGCCAAGCTGCTGCCGAGCACCAAAGGGCTGATGTGATCGCACTGATCGACTACGGCGCCGGCAACCTGACCTCGGTGCGCAAGGCGCTGACCCATCTCGGTGCAGAGATCGCGACGCCGCACACTCCTTACGATCTCGAGTTGGCACGGGGGATCATCGTGCCGGGCGTCGGGCACTTCGATGCGACACGGGCGATCACCGACGAGTGGCGCGCCGGCATTCGCGCCGCGGTCGCACGCGGCGCCGCGCTGTTCGGCATTTGCCTCGGGATGCAGTGGCTGTTCGATGGCAGCACCGAAGCCCCTGGGCTGCCAGGCTTGGCCGCCTTTGCCGGCCTGTGCACCAGACTGCCCAGCGACGGCACGCTGTTGAAGATTCCACACGTAGGGTGGAATAACCTGACGCAGCCGCAACCGACGCGGTTGATGGCCGGCATTGAACAGGATGCGCAGGTCTACTTCACGCACTCCTACGCAGCACCGCTCACCTCAGCGGCGGCGGCGACGACGACCTACGGCGCAGCGACCTTTACTTCTGCCGTCGAGCACGGCCGCATTGCCGGAGCGCAGTTCCATCCCGAGAAATCAGGCGACGTCGGCCTGCGAATTCTGAAGAACTGGCTGGACTCGCTGTGACCGAGCGCTGGTGTTGGTCCCTGATCCCTGATCCCTGGTCCCTACCTCGTGCTGTCTAAACGCATCATCGCCTGTCTCGACGTGCGCGACGGCAAGGTCGTCAAGGGCGTCAACTTCGAGGGGTTGCGCGAAGCCGGTGATCCCGGTGAACTGGCGGCGCGCTACAACCACGAGGGCATCGACGAGATCGTCATCCTCGACGTCACCGCGACCATGGAGGCCCGACAGGCGCGGGCACAGACCATCCGCGCCGTTGCGCGCGAGATTTTTCTGCCGCTCTGCGTCGGCGGCGGCATTCGCAGCGAGGATGATGCCGCGGCGGCGATTGACGCAGGCGCCGACAAGGTCAGCCTCAATACCGCCGCACTGCGCGACCCCTCGCTGATCACCCGCCTGGCTTCACGCTATGGCAGCCAGGCAGTGATTGTCGCGATCGACGCGAAACGGCAGAACGCGCGCTTCGAGGTCTACGCGCGAAGCGGGACCGACCTGACCGCGAAGGACGCGCTCGACTGGGCTCGAGAGGCGGCCGACTGCGGCGCGGGCGAGATCCTGCTGACCTCGATCGACCGCGACGGCACGCGCGCGGGATTCGATTGCGCACTCACCGCGGCGGTGTCCGACGCGGTCCCGATCCCGGTGATTGCGTCTGGAGGGGCGGGCGCCTTCGAGCATTTTGCCGAGGTCTTCACCGCAGGCGCTGCCGATGCCGCGCTGGCGGCGTCAATTTTTCATTTCAATGAGAAGAGCGTGAGCGAGCTGAAACGCTTCCTCGCGGCGAGAGCGATTCCGGTTCGACTGTGACCGACAATGCACGGAGCTGACTTATGTTGATTCCCTCAATCGATCTCAAAGGCGGCAAAGTCGTTCAGCTCGTTCAAGGCGACAAACTGGCCATCGAGTCCGACGATCTCGACGGCTGGATGGTGAAGTTCGCTCGCTTCGCGAAAGTCCAGTTGATCGACCTTGATGCCGCGATGGGCATCGGCACTAACGACCAACTGGTTCGCCGGGTCGCATCGCGTCTGCCCTGCCGCGTCGGCGGTGGCGTACGCTCGGTCGGACGGGCGCAGGAGTTGCTCGCTGCCGGCGCCGAAGCGGTGATCGTCAGCTCCGCGTTCTTTGACGCCCATCGCTCGAGCGAAGCAGCCGGCGTGATCGACTTCGATTTCGCCCGCGCGCTGGCCGACGCGATCGGCCGGGATCGCGTCATCGGCGCCGTCGACTCGAAAGCCGGCAAAGTGGTCATCCACGGCTGGAAGACGACGCTGCCGATCACGGCGGTCGAGGCGGTTAAGGCACTCGAGCCGTATTGCGGCGAGTTCCTCTACACCCATGTCGATACAGAAGGACTGATGCAAGGCACCGACCTCGCGGCGATCCGCGCCGTCGCGCAAGCGACTTCTAGTAAGCTCACCGCCGCAGGCGGAATCACCACGCGCGCGGAAATTGATGCGCTGCATGCCGAAGGAATCGATGCAGTGGTCGGCATGGCGATCTACACTGGCTCGCTGGCGCTCGATTAGATGTGGTGATCATCAGATCGCGCGATTCACCAAAGGAGACCCCGATGTCCGTGAAGCCCATTCCCGACGGTTACCACAGCGTCACGCCGTACTTAATCGTTCGCGGCGCAACCAAAGCGATCGACTTCTACAAGGAAGTGTTCGGCGCCACCGAACTGATGCGGATGGACGCGCCAGGCGGAAAGATCGGACACGCGGAGATCAAGGTCGGCGATTCCACCCTGATGCTCGCGGACGAGAATCCGCAGTGGGGCTCCGAAAGCCCCGAACTGCTCGGCGGCTCGCCCGTGCAGTTGATGATCTACGTCGACGACTGCGACGCGACCTTCAAGAAGGCGATCGCGACGGGTGCGGTCGAAGTGCGACCGCTCAAGGATCAGTTCTACGGCGACCGATCTGGCTCGGTCACCGATCCATTCGGCCACAACTGGACCATCGCCACCCACAAAGAAGATCTCTCGCCAGAAGAGATGGGACGCCGCGCGGCCGCAGAAGCAGCCCAGGCGGGAGGGTAAATGCTCCTCCGCATCTGTCTCGGCCTGGTCGTCGCGTTGAGCACCACGCTCATCGCGCAGCGGCCGCAGTTGGCCGATGCGGTCAAGCCGTATCTCCGCACCAACGAACCTGTTGTCGCGCTGACCAACGTCCGGGTGATTGACGGTAGCGGTGGCGCAGCGCGCGAGCGGCAGACGGTGGTGATCAGGGACGGCATCATTGCGACGGTTGGCGATGCCGCGGTCACGACCGTGCCGGCCGGCGCCGAAGTGATCGACCTCACCGGCCGCAGCGTCATCCCGGGCATGGTCATGCTGCATGAGCACCTCTACTACCCGACCGGCCCGGGCGTCTACGGTCAACTGGGCGAGAGCTTCAGTCGCCTTTATCTCGCCGGCGGCGTGACCACGATGCGCACCGGCGGGAATATGAATGGCTACATGGACCTCAATCTGAAACGCGCGATTGAGAGCGGACAGAAAGCCGGACCAGCAATCGACGCGACCGCCCCGTACGTGAATGGGCCGAATACGTTTCAGCAGATGACCAGCGTCACCACTGCCGACCAAGCCCGCCAGCACGTGGCGTATTGGGCCGGCCAGGGGGCGACATCATTCAAGGCCTACATGCAAATCTCGCGCGTCGCGCTTGGCGCGGCGATCGAAGAAGCGCACCAGCGCGGCATGAAGGTGACCGGGCACCTGTGCTCGGTGACCTATAGCGAAGCGGCCGATCTCGGCATCGATAATCTCGAACACAGTTTTCTCGCGGCAACTGATTTCGTCAGCGACAAGCAGCCGGACACCTGCCCCGGACAAGGACGGGGCCAGCAAACCGTCAATGCGGTCGACGAGAATGGCGCGCCGTTCAAAGCACTCGTCGCCAAACTAATTGCCAAAGGCGTCGCGCTGACCTCCACCCTCACCGTGTTTGAAACCTTCACACCGGGCCGTCCGCTGCCCCCCGGCTTGGAAGTGCTCACGCCGCAGCTCAAACAGCAGTTCGAGCAGACCCATGCACGCACCGCGCAGAACAAGGAGTCGATTTACCGGACCCTGCTGCCTAAAGCGATGGCGCTGGAACGCGCATTTGTGCGCGCCGGCGGGACTCTGGTCGCCGGCACGGACCCAACTGGCTCTGGCGGCGTCATACCTGGATATGCCAATCAGCGGCAGCTCGAGCTGCTGGTCGATGCCGGGTTTACGCCGCTCGAGGCGATTCGCATCGGCACCATGAACGGCGCGCGCTACCTCGGCCGCGAGAAGGCGGTCGGAACCATTGAGGTCGGCAAACAGGCCGACCTCGTCGTGCTGAACGGTGATCCGTCGACGAGGATTGCGGATGTGCGGCAGGTCGAGATCGTCTTTCGGCAGGGTGTCGGCTACGACCCGGCCAAGCTGATCGCTTCGGTGTCTGGTCGGGTTGGGCTGTTCTAGGGGACAGGTCCTTCAGGACCTGTCCCCGCACCTGTCCCCTCAGGACCTGTCCCCTCAGGTCCCCTCAACGAGGTTTGTCGTGGATACAGTACGAGTGAAGGTGTTCGATGCAAAGGGCGATCTCATCGGCCCAATCGAAACCGCCAAGGTCGAAAAAACCGACGCCGAATGGCGGGCGCAATTGACGGCCGACCAATTTCAGGTCGCACGCGGCAAAGGCACGGAACGGCCGTTTTGCGGCACGCTGCTCGACAACAAGCAGCTAGGTGTTTACACCTGCATCTGCTGCAACCTGCCGCTGTTCACCTCGGACGCCAAATTCCACTCGGGCACCGGATGGCCGAGTTTTTTTCAGCCCATCGCCGACCAGAACGTGATCAACGACGAGGATGTCACCTACGGCATGCGACGCGTTGAGATCCTCTGCGCCCGCTGTGATGCCCATCTCGGCCACGTTTTCGAGGACGGTCCGCGCCCGACCGGACTACGCTACTGCGTCAATTCCGAATCGCTCACGTTTACCGACAGTAGCGATCTCTCGTCCCTCGCCGAGCCGGCCGCCAGCTAAGATAGAGGGGCCTGCCCGACAGAAGAAGGTGTGCTCGAATGCCCGCTCGCCGACGGTCTCTGACTACCCTGTTGTGTGCGACGCTGCTGGTCGCGGCGTGGGGTGAGGCCCGTGGCCACGCCCAAGATCCGCAAAAGCCCGCCGACCCGCCACAGCAACCCACCTTTCGGGCCAAGGTCAATCTGGTCCGCGTCGACGTGTCGGTCAGCGACCGCGACGGCAAGGCGATCGAAGGCCTCCAGCCCTCTGATTTCATCGTCAAGGAAGACGGAGTCATCCAGGCGGTCGAATCGGCTCAACTGGTTCGTCTGAACGGGACGCCGCCTGGTGACCTGAAAGAATCGATCGAGATCCGATCCCCCGAGCATGCGCGCGTACAGGCTGCGCGCGACGATGTGCGACTGTTCGTGCTCTTTCTCGATGACTACCACGTCGACAAAGCGCCACAGGTGATGATCCCGTTGCGCCGCACGCTCAAGGCCTTTATCGAGAAGCTTGGCCCTTTCGATCTGGTCGCGATCGTCGACCCCTTGACGCCACTCAGCCACATCGAGTTCAGCCGCAATCGCAACGAGATGCTCGAACGGGTTGCCAAGTTCGAGGGCCGCCGGGGCGAATTGTTTCCGGTGCGCAGTGCCGCGGAAGAAGCGCAGCAAACGCAACGCAATGTCTGGGAACTGCGCGCCGGCGTGACCCTCGATGCAGTCAACGCTGTCGCCACACATCTGGGCGGATTGCGCGAAGGCCGCAAGTCGATCCTCTTTGTCAGCCAGGGTCCGCCGGTCAGCCTGCGCAGCGTCAATTGGCCGCGCATGGAAGAAGTCGTCGAGTCCGCCAATCGCGGCAACGTCACGATTCACACGCTCGACCCGCGCATGCTCGGCTCCTCGGAGTTCGGCGGCAACTTGGTATTGCGCCGGTTCTCTGACGAAACCGGCGGCCGGGCGATTTTCAATACCAACGACCATTCCGAGCATCTCGATGGCGTGTTCGACGATGCGAGCGCCTATTACCTGGTCGGCTACGCGCCGACACGGGAGATGGCCGACGGCAAATTCCACAAGATTGACGTTGAAGTGAAGCGCAAGGGCGTGCGCGTGGTCGCGCGTCGTGGGTACTACGCACCGCGCGCCGCCGAACTCACTGCGCCATTGGTCACGCCGGTGGCCAGCGAAGTCGTCGTCGCGCTGACCAATCTGGTCGAACCCAAGTCGGGGCGTACGGCGGATGTCTGGATCGGATTTGCGCGAGGGGCGACCGGCGGCACGGTGGTCACCGCCGCGTGGGAGCCGACTACGAGGATGGGCGCGAATGCGGCGACGCGGATCGCGATCGAGCATTTGAACCATGACGGCTCGGTCGACGGCAAGGCGCAGTCGATCGTGCGTCGCGAGGCGGCGACCGCGCCGGCTGTTGCACGCTTCTCGCTTGGCGCAGGCAAGACCATCCTGCGCTTCACGAGTTACGACGCCGCAGACGAAGTGCTCGATCGCTGGACCGAAGACGTGACGGTGCCTCCCTTCGCCGCCGATGCGCTTGCTCTGGCGACGCCGCGGTTTCTCCTGGCGCGGTCGGCGTTCGAACTCCGGGCTCTGCAGTCTGCCAACGAAATCACCCCCGCCGCCTCGCGGCGGTTGCGTAAGACGGACCGCGTGCTGGTCGAACTGGAGTACTACAGCCCGTCAGGTGCGCCAGAACTTGTGGTCGAACTGCTCAATCAGAAAGGCGTCTCGCTGGTGACACTGCCGGTACCGGCCGCGGAAGGCAATACCGCGCGTGTCGAAGTGCCGCTATCCAGCCTGGCGCCAGCGGTGTATGTTTTGCGCGTGCGAGCCCGGACTGCCGACAAGCAGGTCGAGCAACACGTGCCGTTCAGGATTGTGCCCTGACCACGCGCCTGCCCCTCATCCTGCTGCTCGCGTGTGTGTCGCTGCCCGCCTGTGGCGTGGTCGAACGGCTGGGGGTGAGCGTGCTTGCGGAGCGCGCCCGTCTCTCCGATGCGCAGGTTCAACGCGACATTCCCTATCACGTCGATGGAGGCGTCGATCGTTCGCTCGACCTGTTTGTCTCGAACACGCCAAACGCGCCGGTGCTGATCTTCGTGCACGGCGGCGGCTGGGACAACGGCCGCAAGGATCTACGCGTCGGCAGCCTCGACGTCTACGGCAACATCGGCCGCTACTACGCGTCGCAGGGCGTGACGACCGCCGTCATCAATTACCGGCTGCAGCCAAAGGTCCGCTGGCGCGAACAGGCCGCCGATGTGGCCGAGAGCGTGATCTGGGCGAAGAAGAACATCGCCAGGTTTGGCGGCAACCCACAGCGCATCTTTCTCATGGGCCATTCGGCGGGGGCCCATCTCGCGTCGATGGTGACGCTCAATCAGGCTGTTCAGCGCTCCGCCGGCATCGCCCCCTGCGATATTGACGGGGTCATCTCGGTCAGCGGCGCGGCGCTCGATCTGATATCCGAGAGTGTCGACCTGCCGTACTACGAGCGACGTTTCGGTCCCCGTAGCGATCGCGCGGAATGGACGGCCGCCTCGCCTGCCAACCACGCCGACCCCGCCGACCCTGCTGCGCTGATCATCTATGCCGGAGGCGAATCGGCCGGACTTCAGCGCCAGTCGCAAGTGTTCAAGGCGGCGCTCGACCGCGCTGGCTCGAGTGCGCAACTGTTGCCGATCAAGGGAGAGAGTCATACGCGCATGGTGCTGGTGCTGAGTCATCCGGAAAAGGCGGCAGTACCGGCGGTGTTGCAACTCCTCCGCGACAGTCAATGTCCCTCCAGGAAACCGTCCTGAGCTGCGTGACGCGGCGGCGCTCGGGTTCGAAACGCCCTGAGCTGGCACTCTGCCGGACTAGTGGATTGCTGCGGCCAAACAGGCCCGGAAGAAGTAGAATTGCGGGTCAGCTCAAACACGACCGGAGGATTTCATGGACGTCAAGGACGCGGTTTCGCGCCGCAAGTTTGTTGGTGGATTGGCGGCAGCTGTCGGCTACGTCAGCACCGGCGCGGGTCTCGATGTGTTCGCTCAAGGTCGCGGCGCCGGTCAGGACCGTCCCGCGGGCGCGGCTGCCGGACGTGGGCTGCAGACCGAAGCGGAATACGACTCGCTGGCCAAGCTGGCCAATAACGAAAACAATTTCGGCATTCCCGATTCGGTCATGAAGGCGATGACCGATCACTGGAAGTACGCCGGCCGCTACGGCTACCCGAACGCGGGTCTGCAGCAGGCAATTGCCGACTACGACGGCGTCAAGGCTGAGAACGTGCTGCTCTCGCACGGCTCCGGCGAGATCCTCACCATCGTCGGCACGGCGCTACTGGCCGGTGGCAAGAAGGTCCTCGGCGTCGAACCGTCGTACAACTCGGTTTACGCGCACGCCACGAACATCAAGGCTGAAGCAATCAAACTGCCGTTGACCAAGGATTACCGCCAGGACATGGCGATGATGATCGAGGCGGCGAAGAAGCACGAGAAGGAAATCGGGTTTGTGTATCTGTGCAACCCGAACAACCCGACCGGAGTCATCGTTACCAAGCAGGAAATCAAGCAGCTGCTCGACGCGCTGCCTGCCGGGATGCCGGTCCTGATTGACGAGGCGTATCACCACTACGTCACCGACCCGAACTACGCGACCTCGATGCCGTACGTGAACGAAGGCCGCCCGGTCATCGTCGCGCGCACGTTCTCGAAGATTGCCGCGATGGCGGCGCTCCGCGTCGGTTACGCGGTGTCGACGCCCGAACTGCTCAGCAAGATGCGCACCTACCAGGCCGGCGTCGTCAACGTCCTCGCCCAGTACGGTGCGGTGGCTGCACTCAAGGACAAGGCGGCAATGGAATCCGCCAAGGTCAAGACCGTGGCGTTGCGCGAGAAGGCGACCAAGGACCTGAAGGCGCTTGGCTACGAAGTGATTCCGTCACAGACCAACTTCTTCATGGTCGGTCTGCGGCGCGAAGTGCAGCCGGTGATCACTGCGTTCCGCGAAGAGGGTGTGCTGGTCGGGCGTCCGTTCCCGCCGATGACCCAGCACCTGCGCGTGTCGGTTGGCACGGCGGAAGAGATGGACCGCTTCATGGTTGCGTTCAAGAAGATCATGACCGCGCCGACGACTACTGCGCAGGCGAAATAGCCGAGCGGACGGACGCGCCCGCCTGCAGGTCGTTCAATATCCGGGCCGGTCACATCGACCGGCCCTTTTTTTGGTCGGAGTTGTCATGAACCGAGCCGCCGTGTTGGTCGTTACCGCGATTGCCCTGGGATGCGCAACAGTCGCCGCCGCGCAAGGCGGCGGCATGCAAGGGACTGTGCGAGACGCGCAGGGCGCCGTCCTGCCGGGCGCCACCGTCGTCATTCGCAACGTCGGCACCGGCGCCTCCTACGAGCATGTCACTGACCAGGCCGGGCGCTACCAGGCACCGATCCTTCCGCCGGGTGATTACGAACTGCAGGTTTCGATGAGCGGTTTCCGCCCGCTGACGCGCCGCGGCATGCGTCTCACCGTCGGACAGATGGCCGTGGTCGATCCGGTGTTGGAGGTGGGTCAGATCGCCGAGCAAGTCGAAGTTCGCGCCGATGCGACAGCGGTCAGTTTGAGATCGGGGTCGGTGAGCGGCCTTGCCGGCGAGCGCGAGATTCGCGATTTGCCGTTGAACGGCCGCTCCTTCCAGCAGCTTGCATTGCTGCAACCAGGGGTCCAGGCGGCATTGGCGGCCGGCAATGACGTGGTCGGGGGTCGCACACCGAAAATCTCGATCAATGGTGCCCGGCCCGAGCAGAACAGCTTCCTGCTCGATGGGACTGATATCAACAACGTCTACAACAAGACCCCTGGGTCGGCCGCGGGGGTCCTGCTCGGCGTCGAGGCGGTGCTGGAATTTCAAGTCCTCACCAATGCGTACTCCGCCGAGTTCGGACGTTCGGCGGGCGGAGTGTTCAATGCGGTGACCCGATCCGGGGCAAACCGCTACACCGGCTCAATCTTCGAGTTCCACCGCAACTCGGCGCTCGACGCACGTAATTTTTTTGATCCGGTGTCCCAGCCCAAGCCGCAGTTCACGCGCCATCAGTTCGGCGGGGTCCTTGGCGGGCCGGTGAAACGGGACCGGCTGTTTTTCTTTGCCGCCTACGAAGGCCTGATCGAGCGTCTCGGTGTCACTGGTCTCACGGCGGTGCCAGACGATGATGCACGACGGGGCGTTCTGGCGGGACGCCCGATCACGTTGCATCCGGCGATTCCGGCTTATCTGGACACGTTGTTCCCGCGCGCCAACGGCCGATCGCTGGGCGGTGGCACGGCCGAGTATCTGTTCACCGGCAAGCAACCCACCGACGAACATTTCAGCCAGCTGCGGGTCGACTATCGTCCGTCCGCGGCCAACTCACTCTTTGTCCGAGCGACGCACGATCGCGCCGAGGTGAGCCGGATCCCGGCGAACAAGCCGCCGATCTTTACCGTCGAAGAACAGACCCGTAACACCTACGTGACCGGTGAGCACCAGCACACCTTCAGCGGGTCGACAATCAACCAGCTGCGTGTCGGGTTGAATCGGTCAGAGTCGTTGGCTGACAACCGCCGGACCGTCGACATTCCCTCGAGCCTGGCCTGGATCCCAGGCGAACAATTCGGCTATCTCACGATTCAAGGCCTGGCGACCGAAATGGCCGGTGACTTCCGGCTGCCGCGTAACGATCGCCTGAACAACTGGCAATTGAGCGATACGCTGATTCTGACCCGGGGGCCACACTTGCTGCGGGTTGGTGCGCAGGCGCAGTACATGCAGTTCAATCAGCACACCACCAGCCAGGTGGGCGGCATCGTCACCTTCAACAATCTCGAGTTGTTTCTGACCGGCCGGCCCTCGAATGTCGATTTCGCGGTCCCCGGGAAGATCGATCCGGATCGCCGGTATCGGCAGTGGCTGTTTGCCGGCTTCGTGCAGGACGACTGGCAGGCCACTGAGCGCATTTCAGTGAATGCCGGACTGCGCTACGAGTTCGTGACGGTGCCGACTGAAGCTGACGGGAAAATCTCGAACCTGCGCAATGTGTCGGACGCCACACTCACTGTCGGCGACCCGTGGCACGACAATCCGTCGCTCAAGAACTTCGCGCCGAGGCTGGGCATCGCGTGGGATCCATTCGGGACCGGAAGGACGTCTTTGCGGTCGGGCTTTGGCATCTTTCACGACGAGATCCTGCCGAAGTACTACTTCTTCTCGGGCAGCCTCAACCCGCCGTTCACGACGCGCACGTCGATCCAGAATCCGCCGTTTCCAAACGTCGTGGCCAACTTCAATCCGAATGCCCCGATCCGCGCGCAGCTGCAAACTGTCCAGGCCGACCTGCAGACGCCCTACATCATGCAGTTCAACGTCAGCCTGCAGCGCGCCTTCACCAGCAACTGGGACGCGACCGCGGGCTATGTCGGATCGCGGGGTCGCAATCTGTTGCGGCTTGGCGACGCCAATCTTGCGCCGGAGTCTGTGGTCAATGGCGTCAAGACCTACCAGCCGCAGCTCGGACGACGCAACCCGAATTTTGCCGCCATCTGGCAGCGAGTGACCGATGCGAGTTCGTCGTACAACTCGGCGCAATTTTCGTTGAACCGGAAATATGCCGACGGCTGGCGCGCACAGCTGTCGTACACGTTGTCGCGTTCGACCGACGACTCCAGTGGCATCAACTCTCAGGACTTCAGTAATGTCGTGCAGTACAACGCCGATTGGTACGACCCCGAGTACGATCGTGGGCTGTCGGCGTTCCACGCCAAACATAACTTCACGGCTAACGCCAGCTGGGAACTGCCCCTTGCCAGAGGCAAGACCGGGCTCGCCGGCGCCCTCCTGGCCGGCTGGCAGATCAATGGCATCACCTCGCTCCGTTCGGGTCATCCGTTTACGGTGGAACTTGGTTTCAATCGGTCAGGCAATCTCAACACCACCGGCTTTTCGCGTCATGAGCGCCCGGATCTCAGAGACGGATGCTCAACCAATCCCGTGCTCGGCGGTCCGGAGCGCTATTGGGACGTCAATTGCTTCCAGTTGCCGGCGATCAACACGCGCGGTAACGTGGGCCGAAACTCACTGATTGGCCCCGGGTTGGTGTCGCTGGACGCGTCGCTCGTCAAGTCGTTTCCGATGGCCGGACGCGGGAACTTACAGGTGCGTATTGAGGCGTTCAACGTCACCAACCGCGCCAACTTCGCCATTCCCTCCGGGCGAACGGCATTCACCGGCGTCGGCGCCGATGGGACCCCGATCATCGCGCCGACCTGGGGACGGATCACGTCCACGGTCACCACCGCGCGTCAAATTCAGCTGGGCGCGAAATTCACGTTTTAGAACCCGGCGGAGCCGGTCCCACCGCGAAGCGGTCCTGCGCGAAGGGGTCCTATCGCAACGGTGGCGTGGAGGCCGGCGGACGCCGATGCGTCGTCGCTTGCTCGTAGCTGTAGGCCAGCTTGATCAGGGTCGCCTCCGACCAGGCCGGGCCGAAGAACGTGATGCCCGCCGGTAACACGCCACGGGTGTAACCCATCGGCACCTGGATTGAGGGGAACCCGGTCACTGGCGAAAACACCTGGCTGTTGTCACCGCCCGCCGTGTTCAGGTCACCAATCAGCCGCGGCGGATTGCTCCACGTCGGATAGACCAGCGCATCGAGCTTGTGCGTGTCGATCATCGTCATGACCGCGGCACGGAACTTCGCTCGGTAGTCCACCTCCGCTTTGCACGCCGGCGTCTCGGGACCGTTCTCGGTGCCATCGTTCGCCTGCTCGAGTCGACGCTGCACAGTTGGATGAAACCGGCCTGACTTCACAATCTCGGCCAGCGATGTCACCGGCACACGATCGCCGTGTGATGCCAGGTAGCGATTGATGTCGTACTTGAACCCCATGCACGAGCCAACGCCGGCGGCCCGACGGATAGTGTCGAGGCCCTCGACTCGTGCCGGATCGACGATCACGGCACCGGAGTGACGCAGGTCGTCGAGGGCGCGCATGAAGACATCGACGATCTCCGGGTCGGTCGAGTCGCGTTCGTAGGCTTGACGCAACACGCCAATGCGGGCGCCGCGCAGGCCATCACGCACCAGCGCCGCCGCATAGTTCTCGCGCGCCCGTCCGCGCGACACGGCGGTTGCCGCATCGGCCGGATCTTCACCGACGACGACTTGGAATACGGCGGTGACGTCCGCCACCGTGCGGGCCATCGGTCCGGCGACATCAGCCAGCAGATTGAGCGGCATCACACCCGCACGGCTGGTCAGTCCCATCGTCGAACGAATGCCGACCAGCGCTTGGTGCGACGCCGGTCCGCGAATGGAGTTGCCGGTGTCGGAGCCAAGACCGGCCGCGGCAAAACTGGCTGCGACTGATGCCGCCGTGCCGCCGCTCGATCCCGCCGTGACGCGATCGAGCGCGTACGGGTTCTTGGTGTATCCCGGAAGAATCGAGCTGATCGTTTCAAGCGGCGTGAACGCCCATTCGGCCATGTTCGACTTGGCGAGGACGATCGCGCCGGCCGCTTTGATGCGCTGCACCTGGAACGCATCTTTGTGCGAAATGAAACCGGCAAGGGCGAGCGAGCCATTGGCGCTCTGCAGTCCAATGGTCTCGAAGTTGTCCTTGACGATCATCGGCACGCAGTGCAGCGGCCCGATGAAGTTGCCGGGGCCACGCGCGTCGAGCGCATCCGCGTGCTTCACCGCTTCGGCATTGATCACGACGATCGAATTAATAGCAGGCCCGTTTTTGTCGTAGGCGTCAATGCGTCGCAGGTATCGATCGACGATGCTGCGGCAGGTGGCGCGACCGCTCTTCAACGCGGCGTGGATATCGGCGATGGTTGCTTCTTCGACGCGAAACGGCGCCGGGGTTTGCGCGCGGAGCGCCCCGGCAGTGGCAAGAAGGAGGACAACGAGCGCAATTCGATTCACGCGACGGATTTTATCGTGGGGATGAGGAGGGAAAAGGCGGGCTGGTCTTGACATCGTTGCATCACTACATCAATGTATCCAGATGCGGACGACCGTGACCCTCGACGACGACGTCTTTCAAGCCGTCCAAGCGCTGATGCGCGGATCAGGGAAGACGCTGGGGCAAGTCCTGTCGCATCTGGCGCGGCGCGGGCTGCGCGCGCAGGACGCCTATGCGACGCGATCCGGTCTGCCCGTCTTTCCGGTCAGCGCCAACGCGCCAATCATCCCGTCGGATCGGGCCAGCGAACTCCTGGCCGACGAGTTGCCGTGAAGCCCGCGCTGCTCGACGTCAACGTGCTGCTGGCCCTCGCCTGGCCGTCGCATCAGCATCATCAGGACGCGCACCAGTGGTTTCACAAGGAATCGCGCTACGGCTGGACGACCTGCGCACTCACCCACCTGGGATTCGTGCGGCTCTCCTCACACCCCGCCTACACCGTCGATGCGGTGTCGCCACACGATGCGGCCAGCTTGCTGCAACAGTTGACGCGGCATCCCAAACATCAGTTCTGGAGCGCACTCCCGCCGCTCGACCAGCGCCTGCTGCAAAATGCGACCGGACACCGGCAGGTCACTGACGCCTACCTCGTCAGAGTGGCGCGCGCCCACGACGGCCGTTTGGTCACCTTCGATACCCGGATCGCCGTCCACGCGATCACGGCCGGAGACGTGAAGACCATTGGCCAGCCACTTTCGCCGTAATCTATCCGCAGAGTAGGCAGATGACACAGGCACGGATCCTCAGATCACTGCGAATGGAAATCAGAGCCAAGAGATGATGAAAATCGTTGGAAGCATGGCAGCGGCGCTGGCAATGGTCCTCGGGGGCGCGGCCCAGACGCCGCGATTCGAACGGGTGCAGCCGGATCTGTTCGCGGCCGGCACGTCGTTTGTGAACGCGTGGGCCGATTACGACGGCGACGGCGACCTCGATCTGTTTGTCGGCTTCGACGGGCTGCCCAATCGCCTGTATCGCAACGACAAGGGCCTGTTTACAGATGCGGCCGCCGCGGCCGGCGTCGCGGATGCGCGAGCGACGCGCGCCGCGGCGTGGGGCGATGTCGACAGCGACGGCGACGCCGACTTGCTCGTTGGCTTCACGCCAGAAACCGTTGCGGCGGGGCCAGCCTCGCTGCCCGCGACTCCGCCAACCGCCGAATCGCTCAGGCCAGGACAGCCCCGCGCGACATCAGTGCTTCGGTTGTATCGCAACACCAAAGGCGTGTTTGCTGACGACACCGCGGCGGTTGGATTGATGATTGCCACTGGTGCAGTGCGTCAGCCCGCGTGGGTCGATTACGACGGCGATCGCGACCTCGATCTGTTCGTGGCCTTTCGCGACAAGGCCAACGCGTTGTTTCGAAACGACGGCGGCCGCTTTACCGATGTCGCCGCTGAGGTCGGGCTGGCCGACACGCGGCGGACAGTGGGCGCGGTGTGGTTCGATCACGATGCAGACGGCGACCTCGATGTGCTGACCGGCAACATGGACGGCGATGCCAATGGCTTGTTCAGCCAGGCGGATGGCAAGTTCGTCGACGTTGCGGACGCCCTGGGTGTCGCCTGGGGCGGCCGGTTGCCTGGCGATAAGACCAACGGCACGGTCCGGCCATGCGTCGCCGATGTCGACAACGATGGCCATCTCGATCTGTTTTTCGCCAACTACGGCAAGAACGGCTTGTTCCTCAACCGGGGCAAAGGCAGGTTCGAGGATGTCTCCGTACGATGGGGCATCGCTCATGACGCACGCTACGACAGTTGCGCGTTTGGTGACATGGACAATGACGGTTTACTCGACCTTTACGTCAACGGGACAGTCACTGGTGGCACCAACTATCCGGACTATATCTATCGCAACACTGGCAAAGCATTCGAGAACGTCACCCCAGCGGAGATCGGGTCGCCCAGCGGCGACCACGGCGTGCAGTGGGCCGACTATGACCTCGACGGGGATCTCGATCTGGCGCTCACCGGCGTGCAGAAGGACGGTATGCACTGGCTGCTCCGCAACGTCTTGGCCTCGGAAGGCGTCCGCGGCGGACTGAATGTGCGTGTCGTCGATGAGGCGGG
Source organism: Vicinamibacterales bacterium (assembly GCA_035575715.1). Lineage (GTDB taxonomy): Bacteria > Acidobacteriota > Vicinamibacteria > Vicinamibacterales > UBA2999 > JACCSI01. Next base: position 32,432 of record DATLXN010000011.1, read on the forward strand.
CCGGGCGACGCTGGCCGGGGGCGAAGTGAGTCTCCTGATCAACGGCACTGAGGTGCCGGTCGGTAAGCGATTGATCGATGCCGGGAGCGGTTACAACACCCAGAACGATGCGCCGCTGCACTTCGGCGTACCGGCCGTCTCGAAGGTCTACTTGCGCGTCCGCGCCAAGCGGCCAGGCCGCGAGTTGGTTGCCGATTCCGTTGTCATCGATATCGGCGCGTGGCGGAACCGGGTCTACGAATTCAGACTTCCGAACGTCAATCGCTAGGGATACGATTCGCCAATGCAGCGCCTGATCATTGCCGTCACTCTGACCGTTTCGATCATCGGAGCGCCCCTCGCATGGCAGGAGGACAAGGTCGTGCCAGTCCATCAGGAACCGCGGCACCGCCTGGTGTTCGACTCACCGGGTACACGGATCCTTGATATCCAGATTCCTCCAGGCGACACGACGCTGTTTCATACCCACAGCGATCCGATCCTTTACGTGACCATGGGCACGTCGACGACACGCAATCAGAACTTCGGTGAGGACTGGCCGGCCCCGCGACCGCAGCCGCAACCGAACCCGGGGGCTACGGCCCCGACCCCTGCGCGGCTGGGTCGGATGATGATTACGACGACTTACGGAGCGAAACCGTATACGCACCGCGTGAACAATATCGGGCAGACCGTGTTTCGGTTAATCGGCGTGACCAACACCTCGGCCGGCGATGCGAGTACCACGCCGAGTGCCGACTTCGACGCCACGCCTGAACTCACCAACAACTGGTTCCACGGCTACCGGTGGGCATTGACCACCGCTGCCAAGAACCATCGTCACGCTAACCCGGTGGCAGTCGTGTTGGTCACCGGCCGCGCGGTTGCCGGGACGACGGCGCTCGATCAGCCAGGCTCGTTTGCGTGGATTGAGGCGACAACGCCGCACTCTATACACGCGGCCGACGGCGCCGCCGAGGTGGTCGAGATCGAAGTGCGCCGGCCGCATTGATCTCGTTCATCATTCCCGCGCACGACGAAGAACGCTTACTCGGCGCGACACTCGCCGCGCTCAAGACGGCCGCCGCGGCACACTCCCTCGACTACGAAATCATCGTCGTCGACGACGCCTCCACTGATCGCACGGCTGAAGTCGCCAAGGCGGGCGATGCGTTGGTGATCCCGGTGACACTGCGCAAGATCTCCGCGGTGCGCAATGCCGGTGCCGCCGCCGCGCGCGGCGAGCGGTTCATCTTCGTCGACGCCGACAGCCTGGTCAGCCCGGCACTGCTTGGCGCCGCGCTGCGCGCACTCGACGAGGGTGCGGTCGGTGGCGGGGCGCGCCTCGCGTGGGAGGGCCACATCCCGCCGTGGTCGCGTCCGATGGTCTGGCTCACCGATTGGGTGATGCGCACCGCCAATCTCGGCGCCGGTTGCTTCATGTTCGCGACGCGGACAGCCTTCGAAGCAGTGGGCGGATTCGATGAGCACCTCTACGTCACGGAGGAAATTACGCTGAGCATCGCGCTGAAGAGGCACGGTCGCTTTGTGCTGTTGCGTGAACCGATCGTCACATCCGGCCGCAAGCTGCGGACCTATTCCCCACTCGAGCTGGCGCGGGTCTTGAGAGGCGGTTTGATCGCTGGTCGCAGGAACCCGGAGTACCTCAATCTCTGGTACGGGAAGCGCCGCAATGAGAAATAGCCGTCAGCGCCCTGCTCCCTGATCCCTGCAAGTACAATCGATCCGTGCGCTACCTACTGGCCAGCCTGCTCGTTGTCTCCACTCTGAGCGCGCAGACGACCCCTGCTGCGCAGCCGCACCCGGAGGCGACTCAGGCCGCGGTCGCCGCCTACATGTGCCCGATGCACCCCGATGTCATGTCAGCGGTGCCCGGCAAGTGTCCGCGCTGCAACATGGATCTGGTGCCGGTCCCGGCCAGCGCGTATGTCTGCCCGATGCACCCCGACGTCATGTCGGCCACGCCAGGCACCTGCCCACGCTGCAATATGACGCTCATTGCCGGCAGCCCGATCACCATGCCGGATTTCCGGCTGCATCTGGAGACGACTCCCAAGGTGATCAAAGCGGGACAACCGACGAAATTTCGCTTTACCGTCCGGCATCCGCTCACCGGTGCGCCGGCGCGTGAGTTTGCGACGCTGCACGACAAGCTGTTCCACCTGTTCGTCATCAGCCGCGACATGAATGAGTTCGCGCACATTCATCCCGAACATCATCCGGATGGATCGTTCACGATCGAGCACACGCTCCCCAAGCCGGGACACTACACGCTGTTCTCTGATTTCCTGGCAATCGGCGGCGGCGCGCAGATCGTCGCCACACCGATCGTCACTGCCGGCGTCGAGCCCGACATCATGGCGTCGCAGGCGCGTTTGCAGCCGGATCTGCCATGGACGCGAGTTGTTGATGGCGTGACGGTGGATCTGCTCAACGAGCCGACGACGTTTCTCGGCGGCGAAGAGATTGATCTGGTGTTCCGCTTCAGGAACTCCGCCAATGAAACACCGATCACCGACCTGGAACGCTATTTAGGCGCCTGGGGACACCTGCTGATTCTCAGCGAGGACATGACCGAATACGTTCACGCTCATCCGCGCGAAGAGACGCAGCCGGAAGCCACGGTCCCCACCTCTGGCGGCCCCGAGGTGATCTTCGACGCGCTGCTGCCCAAGCCTGGCCGCTATCGGGCGTGGCTACAGTTCCAGCGGCAGGGCAAACTGACGACCGTATCGTTTACGTTTGCCGCACCACGGCCGGGCGAAACGCCGCAGTCCTGACGCCTCTGTAGAGCGTCGCCGATCCGACGTCATGATCATTCGGCACGGCGGCGACTCGCTGCTCCTCATCACCCAGCCGGATCACGCGGCCTTGGGCGGCCGCATGATGCGGGGGTGGCAGCGCGATGCGCTCCAGCGGTCGGCGCGGCGTGACGAGATATTGATCGCGGTCGAACAGCACGATCACGGCTGGTCGGAACCTGACGCCTCGCCGATCGTCGATGTCGACAGCGGGAAGCTGCTCGATTTCATGGCTGTGCGCGATGACGTCAAGCGTGACGTCTGGCCACGAGCGGTTGCCCACCTGGCCGCGACGCCGTATGCCGCCGCTCTGGTCGCACACCACGCCATTCACGTCTATCGCCGTTATCGACCGCATCCGGAGTGGTCGGCGTTTTTCAAAGAGATGGAGCGGCTGCGCGCCGATCACATTCGCGCCAGCCGGCCGCTGACGCTCAACGAGTTGTTCCTCGACTACCGCTTCGTGCGTCTCGGCGATCTGCTATCGCTGACCTTCTGCAACGCGTGGACTGAGCCGCAGACCGGCGACGACAACCAGTTCCGGTTTCACCTCGACGGCGACGTTTTGCGTGTCAGCCCAGACCCGTTTGCCGGCGCCGAAATCCCGTTCGAGATCGATGCTCGGCAGTTGCCCGACCGCGCCTACCGCTCCAGCGACGATGCGGCGACGGCCTTCGCGGCTGCGCCCATCGTCACGCTGCGCGGCGCGCTGATCGGGAGTGACTGACGCCGTGTTGATACGGCTGCAGGATAGCGCGGAGATCTGCTCGGCCACGCGCTAACAGATTGCGCGCTCGTTCATAAGGCCAGCCGAACACGTCCTGGATCTCCGACACACCGAGGCCACTCAATCAGACCCGCCAGCTGCGCATCCGCTTCAAATGTGGCGATTGCCTGGGAGTTAGTGTTCAAATTAAGTCCTCAGTTACTAACGCGAGAACTGAGACAGAATCGGCGGAGCGCAGAAGGCGGCCGTCCGGTCGTCAGGACCAGCGGCCCATGACCACCCCCCCACCCAACCTCGTCACCCGACTCCTGCTCGACTGGAGTGCTGGAGATAAAGAGGCCTTCGACCAGCTGGTCCCGCTGGTTCATGAGGAACTGCGGCGATTGGCCGAAGGCTACATGCGTCGCGAGCCCGCCGGGCACACGTTGCAACCGACGGCGCTCGTGAACGAGGCCTACCTTCGCCTGGTCGACCAGCGCCGGATGCGGTGGCAGGATCGCGCCCACTTCTTTGCCATTTCGGCGCAGATGATGCGTCGCATTCTTGTCGACCACGCACGCAAGCGCCGCTACGCCGAACGCGGTGGCCCCGACGCGATCAAGATGAACCTCGACGAAGCCCTCGACTTCTCTCAGGGACGCGCCGCTCACGTCGTCGCACTGGACAATGCGCTCAGCCAGCTCGCCAAGGTCGACCCGCAACATGGCAAGGTCGTCGAGCTGCGATTTTTTGGTGGATTGACGATCGAGGAGACCGCTGACGTGCTCGGATTGTCGCGCGACAGGGTCAAGCGCGAGTGGGCGACTGCGAAAGAGTGGCTAACGCGGGAGCTCACCGCGCAGACGGCGGAAGGTAGCGAACCGGTCAGTGCTCAGAAGACCGGGCCTTACGAGATCCTCGAGCAGCTGGGCGCCGGTGGAATGGGCGAGGTTTTCCTCGCGCATGACAGTCGCCTCGGGCGCAAGGTCGCGCTCAAGCTGCTCCCCTCCTACTTCATCAACGACGGGGAGCGGTTGCAGCGCTTTCAGCAGGAGGCCAGTGCCGCGTCGCGGCTGAATCATCCGAACATCGTCACCATCTACGAAGTCGGGCAGCTCGATTCCGGTCCCTACATTGCGACTGAGTACATCGACGGCGTGACGTTGCGCGCATGGATGGAACAGAAGCACCTGAGCGTCAGCGATGCGATTGACGCCGCGCTGCAAGTCGCCTCCGCTCTGGCGGCCGCGCATGCCGCGGGCATTGTCCATCGAGACATCAAGCCCGAGAACATCATGGTGCGGCGCGATGGCTTGTTCAAGGTGGTCGACTTCGGACTCGCCAAGCTGACCGAACCGGGAGTTGCACCGATTTCGCCGGACCTGGCGGCGACCAAGCGGCTGCTGTTCAAGACCGATCCCGGCACGGTGATGGGCACGGTGATCTACATGTCGCCGGAACAGGCACGTGGCTGGGTCGTCGACGCGCGCACCGACATCTGGAGCCTTGGGGTCGTGCTCTACGAAATGGTCGCCGGTCAGCCACCGTTTGACGGCGGCAGTGTCGCGGACATCCTGGTGTCGATTCTCGACCGCGGCGCGCCGCCACTGACCCATCCTGGTGGCGTCCCACCTGAACTCGCGCGCGTCGTTGCGAAGGCGCTGCACAAGGATCAGGAGCAGCGCTACGCGCAGGTCGACGATCTGATGCGGGATCTGCGCGTGCTTCAACAGGATCTCAGCTTCGCCGAGCAGTTGCGGCGCAGCACCCAGGGTGAATCGATCGCCCCGGAGACGCCCGCGATCGAGACGGCCGCGCCAGAGGCGTCGGGGCGTCGCGCGCATAACTTCTCCACGCAGCGGAGCACCCTCATCGGTCGCGACACCGAACTGGCCCTGCTCAACACGCGGCTGCGGGACGACGAGGTGCGTCTGGTGACCCTGACCGGGCCCGGCGGTACCGGCAAGACGCGGTTGGCGTTGCAGGCGGCGGGCGATGTGGTCGACGCGTTCGATCACGGCGTCGTCTTCGTGGCGCTGGCTGCCATCAGTAATCACGAGGTCGTCGCGTCGGCGATTGCTCAAGCGCTGGGGGTTCAGGAGACCCGCGAGCGAACGTTCGCGGCTGGGCTGATCAACTATCTGCGCGATAAAACGATGCTGCTGGTGTTGGACAACTTCGAGCAGGTGGCGCCAGCCTCGCTTCTGGTCGCGGACCTATTGGCGTCCTGTCCACAGGTCAAAGTGCTGGTCACCAGCCGCGCCCCGTTGCAGCTGTCCGACGAGCGGGAATTTCAGGTGCCGCCGCTGGCCCTGCGACAAGCAGAAGTCCTGTTCGTGCAGCGGGTCATGGCGGCTAAGCCGCAGTTCGCGTTGACCACCGACAGCGCGCGCGTGATCAGTGAAATCTGCGCAAGGCTCGACGGGCTCCCGCTGGCGTTGGAACTGGCGGCGACGCGTATCAAGCTGCTGTCGCTGGAAGAAATCTCGGCGCGGCTTAACCAGCCGCTGCAGCTGCTGCAGGGCGGAGCCAAAGATTTGCCGCCGCGCCAGCAAACCATGCGCGCCACGATTGCATGGAGCTATGACTTGCTCAGCGACGACGCACAAATGTTGTGGCGCCGGCTGTCGGTGTTCGTCGGCGGCTTCACGCTGGCCTCGGCAGAGGCGGTGTGCAGCGACATCAACGGCGTGACCATTGCGGTGCTCGATGCGCTCGAGTCGTTAGTGGACGAGAGCCTGGTCCAGCGCAAGGACATCGGCGACGGCACCTATCGCTTCCTGATGTTGGAGACCATTCGCGAATACGGACTGGAGCGCCTCGCGGCGAGCGGCGAGACCGCCCAATTGCGACGGCAGCATGCGATGTTCTGCGTTGACCTCGCGGAGGACGCAGAGCGGCATCTGCGGAGCGTGAGGCGCGATCCGTGGCTGGCGAGGCTCGAAAGCGAACATCACAATATCGGCGCGGCGCTCCGCTGGACGCTCGACAACGATGAGACCGAGATGGGCCTGCGGCTGGTCGGTGCTCTGCGCTGGTTCTGGTATCACCGCGGGCATATTGGTGAGGGATATCACTGGGCCACCGCGTTGCTCGCACGACAAGACGCGACGGCGTCTGTCAAGGCCAGAGCCAACGCCTTATACGCCGCCGGAAGTCTGGCGTTCTATTACAGCGATCCCACTGCCGCCGGCGCGTTACTCAGGGAAAGTGCAGTGCTGTGGCGAGCACTCGGCGACCGTCAATCGCTCGCCTATGCGCTGACCTTCACCAGCCTGCCGATTCACCTCGGCGAACGGGATTTCCCTGAGGCGCGCACCACTGCTGAAGAGGCGGTAGCGCTGTTCAGGACTCTCGATGATCCGTGGGGGCTGGCGTTGTCGCTCAATTACGCCGGCATCATCCTCTGGACCGAACCGGGGGCCGAACAACAGGCGACGGCGATGCTCAAGGAGAGCGTGTCGTTGTTTCGTGGCCTTGGCGATGGCTGGGGTGTCGGCGGGGCCGCTCTTTATCTCGGCGGCATGCACCAGGACCGCGGCGAAGTTCAGGAAGCGCGGGCGTTGTACGAAGAGTTCGTTGCAGTGATCCGTGAGTCGAAGGATCTGTGGCGGCTGGCGTCCGGCTTGGAGATCCTTGCGTCGTTACTCCGCGACGAAGGAGAAGACGCACGCGCCGACGCCTTGACTGAGGAGAGCACCACACTGCAACGCAAGCTGGGCCGATCGCTCAGTCTCAAGAAGGCGTGGGATCAGATGAAACTCGCTCGGCAACGCAGCTGAGCGCCACCTTTTTGAGCGGCAATCTGCACCAAGGAGTCGTGCCATGACTGGGAGCCGCCGTGCGTCGTGTTGTCTCGCGCGTCGCAGGCGATTACCGACGTGCGACGGTAAGCCAGGTCTGCGCTTTCGCCGTGATCGGCTGATCGGTGAGGTTATCGAAGTAGGTGTTCACTACCAGCCGTGTGCCGATCGGTAGCGGCACAGGGGCCGATAAGTAATATGGCGAGCGCCACTCGGGACGGAAGTCCTTGACCCATAGCAACGGCGTGACCACCCCGTCGGGCGTCGTCGCAATGACTTCAATTGACCGCGCGCCCGCACTCGGCGCCGGCCACAGCGCCAGCGCCGACGACGCGGTGGCCAGCTTCATTTCGCTGCGCACGCGATGGCTCGAACTCCCCGCGGCGAGGGTCTGGCTTGCGCCGCCAAGCGATAGCGCCTCGACCACCCGATCGGTGCCGGCGCCGAAGTACAGGCCGATCTCACTGATGTCAGTCACGGTTTCTTCGGCTCCGCTGTAGCCGATCTCCACGATGATCTGCGCGCCTGCCGGCAGCCGCAAGGCGGTGCCTTCGGGCAGATGCGTCGTGGTCTGCCACGGCGTCCACGCGCCCAGCCAGCGCCCGTTGCCGGACTCATAGAAGGCGGCGTGGCGCACGACGCGTCGATCACCCTGCTTCAAGCCAATTGCATGAACGCGGCGCGGTGCGGTCAATCCGGTCGCCACCACGAAGCGCTTGACCTCGAATGGAGACGACGCTGCAACGACCTGGCCTTTGCCCACCGCGATGACCTGATCAGGGGGGCCGTGATCCCACAACGGTGCTGGCGGGACATAGACCGGTGGGATGCCCTCATCAGCCTTGAGCACGCCACTGGGCGCCCCGCCGTCGGCCCACGACAGGATGATCTCCATCTCACGCGCGGTCAGGCTGATGTCGTTGGAGAAATGACCATAGCCGGGCACCGCCGTCCACGGTGGCATGCGGCGTTCGAGGATCTCTTCGCGAATCGCGCGCGCCCATGGCCTGGCGTCGGTGTAGGTGAGCAGCGACACGCCGAGATTGCGCTCGGTGTGGCACTGGAAACACTTGCGCTGGAAAATCTGCGCGATCTCGTTGCGGAACTGGACGCTGGTGGTAATTGGCTTGTGCGGGTACGCGGGCGTGGGAAAGGCAAGAACCACGGCCAGCAGACCCAGCGCGGCGACGCAAGCGTAGGTGAATATCTTCCCAGTCATCAGTTACTCACCTTACACCGACGATCCACAGAAGCACGGAAGCACGAAATGACTTTCCGTGTTTCCGTGCCTCGAAGACCGTCGTCGGGCTGCGCTACTGCTGCGGTTGCGCAGTGGTCGTGACGCGGTCCTTATCGACGCTGTACATCACGCCGGTGTACTGCATCTCTTCCCAGGTCTGGTCGCCCCAGTAGACCGGTTGCGTTGAATCCGGATTCGCTTTGTTCGCTTTGGAGTTGTCGTAGTGGGCGACCGCCTTCAACACCGAACCTTTCGGGATCCGCAGCGGCTGCGCAAACGCGTAATCGGTCTGCCAGTTGAAGTCGTAGTTCGGCACCGACAGGATCACTTCGTTGCGTCCATCGGGATGAGTCAGCCGGTACTCCCACTGCTTGCCGCGCACGTGCGTATGCGGCGCAATGCTGTAGACGGTGACGTCCTCGAGAAACTCGAGGCCGGATTCAACCGGATGATTGGCTTCGCCCGCGGGGATCATGAACCGCGGGTTGACCATCGCCGCGGCGCGCACTTCCGACGCCGGCGCCTGCGTCGCGAACTTGAAGCCAATGCTGGTTGTGTCGGTCGATGGCTTGCCGTTCGAGGTGTAGTGAATCTGGAACGTCAATACCGACCCAGCCTGCAGCAACATCGCGGTCCCCGGCGGGAAGACCGTGGCGTTGGTGCCGGGCGCGATCTGCGCGATCAGCGGACCGCGGCTGGTCCCCTGGTTCGGGGCGCCGCCGCGGGCCTTCGCTGCTTCCATTTCTTTGATCATCGTCGGCGACAGGGGACCGCCGGGAGGATTGGCCTGACGGAAGGCCGGCGCGCGCCGGGTCATCTTTGGCGGCCGCGCATAGACCAGCACGTGATGGACGACCGAACGATCACCCGGTCGAATCTCCATCGCCTGAACCCACTTATCCTCGGTGAGATTAGTCGGCATCTCGAAATACTGGTAGTCGATCGTGCCCTGAGCGGGCACCGCGTACGGCGTGGCCATGCCGACCACGGCGTCGGGCTGACCGATCGTCCAGCCCTTGGCAAAGGACGGCAGCTGCGGGAGGTCCTTCTGGTCACCCTTTGGCGAACCGGCGGCGACCCACCGGGTGATCGTCTCTTTCTCGGCGGTCGTCAGTCGGCGCTCGTTGAGAAACTTGCCGTGCGCCGGATCGGCGTGCCACGGCGGCATGGTGCCGTTGACGACGTTGTCACGGATCGAGCGCGCCCACGGGCGCGCCTCGTCGTAGGTGATCAGTGACATTGGAGCCACTTCGCCCTCGCGATGACAGCTCACGCAGTGCTTGTACAGGATCGGCGCGACATCCTTTGCGAAGGTTGGAGCCGCTGCCGCTCGAGCGCCCTGCGCCTCAGGCCGGCCGGGGGATACGACCAGTGAGCCAAACAGGAACACGCCGAACGCCGCCGAAAACCGGCCGAACAGATGGGTCATAGGGAGTACCTCGAGGTTGTCCCCGATGGTACGATCCTCCAGCCCGGCTGTCTACGGCTACCGGTCATTTAAGCTAGTCCGGTGCCGCAGCCCTCTGACTACCGCCCGCTGACCTGTGCGCAATGCCGTGAAGGCCTTGGGCTCGACTTCACGTTCAGCATGGCCTTTCAGCCCATAGTCAACACGACGACCGGCGTAGTCTTCGCGCAGGAAGCGCTGGTCCGCGGGCTGGACAATGAGCCGGCCAGTCACATTTTCAGCTTCGTCAACGACACCAACCGCTATCGCTTCGATCAGGCCTGCCGGGTCGAGGCGATCCGGCTCGCGGCCAGCCTTGGTGTCGAATCAGCCCTGTCGATTAACTTTCTGCCCAACGCGGTCTATCGACCCGAGCTCTGTATCCGGACGACCCTCGAAGCTGCCGCCACTTACAGTTTTCCGATCGACCGGATCATCTTCGAAATCACCGAGGTCGAGCGCGTCGCTGACAACGGGCATCTGCGGGAGATCGTCCAGTACTACCAACAGCGCGGGTTCAAGACGGCGCTTGATGACTTCGGCGCGGGCTATGCCGGCCTCAACCTGCTTGCCGAATTTCAGACCGATTTCCTGAAGCTCGATATGGCGCTGGTCCGCGGCCTCAATGCTGACCGCACCCGCCGCGCCATCGTCAACAGCATTGTTCGGCTGTGTCGGGAGCTGCACATCGAACCGATCGCCGAAGGCGTTGAAACCGGCGAGGAGCTTGCGGTGCTTCAGGACTTTGGCGTCGAACTTTTTCAAGGTTATTACTTCGCTCGGCCCACCTTTCAATCACTGGCATCCCTATGACCACTACTCGCCTGCTGACCTCGTCGATCGCCGTGTTGTTGTTGTGCATCACCCCTGCGGCTGCCGCCTCGCGGACGATGCGGGTGGACTACTTCCACACCGGCAACGCGACGCAGGAGATTTACAGTCTCGACCGCGTCGTGATCGAGCCGGCCGAGTGGCCGGGCGATCCACGGAAGACCCTCGATCGGACCAATCTCGGAAAGTATTTGTTCGAGGTGCGTGACGCCGCATCCGGGAATGTGCTGTTCTCGCGCGGTTTCGCGTCGATCTACGGCGAGTGGGAAACCACCGACGAGGCTAAGGCGATGCACCGCACGTTCCACGAATCGCTGCGTTTTCCCGAGCCAGCGGCACCGGTGCGCATCGTGATTCGGAAGCGTGACGCGCAGAACCAGTTCGCGGATGCCTGGACAACCACGATCAATCCGAAGGACATGTTCGTGGACACGGCGCGGCCGCCGTCGCCCGGGGCGGTAATCGCGCTGGAGAACAACGGCGATCCGACAAGCAAGGTCGATGTGCTGTTGATGGGCGATGGTTATACCGCGGCCGAACGTCCAAAGTTCGAACGCGACGCGCGTCGATTCGTCGAGATCCTCTTTGCCACCTCGCCGTTCAAAGAACAACGGCGTCAGTTCGACGTCTGGGGCATCGTGCCGGCGGCCGCGGAGTCCGGCATCTCGCGCCCATCCACCGGCGTCCATCGGGCGTCGCCGTTAGGCGCCACCTATGACGCGTTCGGATCGGAACGCTACGTCCTGTCGTTCAACAACCGCGCGATGCGCGAAGCGGCGAGCTTCGCGCCGTATGAGTTCGTCGAAGTGCTGACCAACACGCGGACCTATGGCGGTGGCGGGATTTTTGGTCTGTACGGCACGGTCGCGGCGGACAGCGAGCAGGCGCCGTACGTGTTTATCCATGAGTTTGCGCACCACTTTGCGGCGCTGGCCGACGAGTACTACACCTCACCGGTCGCCTATGCGCCCGCACCCGCGACGCGGGTCGAACCGTGGGAGCCGAACGTCACCGCACTTCTCGACCCCGCCACCTTGAAGTGGCGCGACCTGGTCGCGCCGGGCACGCCGCTCCCGACACCGTGGCTCAAAGACGAGTTCGAACGCGAGTCACGTGCCTATGGCGCACGGCGCGCCAGGATCCGCGCCGACAATCGGCCGGAGGAGGAGATGGAAGCGCTGTTCCGCGACAACCGGACGTTTGAGTTGACGTTATTTGGCCGCGAGACACACGCCGGCAAGGTCGGCGCATTCGAGGGCGCGAACTACGAGGCCAAAGACTACTTCCGCCCCGAAGTCGACTGCATCATGTTCACGCGGAGCCAGGCGTTTTGCGCGGTGTGCCGGCGGGCACTCGAAGCCGTGATCGCCTTATACGCGGCCTAGAAATTCAACACGAAGTTCCCGAACAGCACGAAGTGAATGATTTCTTCGTCTACTTCGTGTTCTTCGTGTCGTTTCCCGACGACCGACCACCGACGACCGACCTATTGTCGCGTCGTCGGATTCTGTTTTTTCTTCGTCGCGAAAAACTCAAACATCCCGGCCAGGTTCGGCACGACCACGTCGCTGTGGCCGCCGCCGGGGACTTCGATGTAGACGTGATCGACCTCCTGCGTCTTCATCTCGGCCACCATGCCGCGGGAGCCGCCGACCGGGACCGTCGGGTCGTTGTCGCCGTGCACGACAAACTGCGGGATGTGCTTCATTCGCACCACGCTGGTCGGTGCGCCGGTGCCGGCAAAGGTTCCAAGCGCCGCCCAGATATCCGGGTACTTCGCAGCGAGGAACCAGGTGCCGATCGCGCCCATTGAGTGGCCCATCAGGAAGATGCGTGAGTCGTCGACTTTGAAATCACGGCGCATCCGCGCCAGCACCTGCATCACATCCTGTTCGCTGAATTCCTGCTTGCGCTTCGACGCGGCGTCGCTGCCATAGCTGAAGCCGTAGAAGCCGTCCACGCGGTAGCCGAGTGGGGACACCGCGATGAAGCCGTGCTTCTCCGCGAGTTCAGGCACGCGCTTGGCGTAGTTGTCCATCATGCCATCTTCGTTCCCCCCCAAACCATGGAGCGCGACAACCAGTGGCGCCGGTTTGGCCGGGTTGTAGGTCGACGGGACGTAGACGCGGTAGGGCATGATCTCGCCGGCCACTTCGAGCAGATAGTGGCGTTCGAAGTCGCCGGTGCGGTTGGCAAACGGATCCTTGCCGCCGTTCGCGGCGGCGGCAATGGTCTCGGCGGCAGCCAACTCTTTGGCCAGGTCGAACTGACTCAACTCCATCGTGCCGCGGTTCACTTTGCGCAGGTAGTCGGCCGGGTAGCGGATGTCGGCGCGCACATTGTCGGCAGCGGCAAGCGCCGCCTTCTCCAACGCGGCCAGCCGCGACTCGAGCCCTTTCTGCACAGCGATACGCAGGCTCGCGGTGCCCAGCTTGGCGGCCCCATCGCTCACGTCGACATCGAGCATGTAAGCGCCGTCGGGTACGGCCGACAGATCGAGTTCCATGTGCAGCGGCATGTCGCGCAGATCACGACTGACGTCGCTGAAGTCCGCGATTGGCTTCAGGTCACCGGCGCCGGCCGGCGCCGCCAGCAGTGGCCGCACGGTTGCGCGTGCCGTCAGCGGGCTGGCCAACTGCATGACCGGCGCAAAGATCTGCTCGAGCCGGACGTGATACGGCAGTGATGAGTCGACGAACTGCCGCTCGCTGCGCAGGATCAGTGACTGATCGAAGTCATCGGCGTCGGTCCACGGCCGCTTGTTGAGCAGGGCCATCCCCTTGGCGATCTGGCGCCGCATCTCCGCCGTCCGGCCAAGACGCATCGCCTCGGCGATCTCTTTGTCGATCGCATCGATGGCGATCTTCAATTCGCCGTCAGGCTTGACGCGATTCTTGAGTGAGTTGTAGCCAACGCGCGCGAGTGCGGCGTTGGGCGGCGCCTGGGCAAAGGCTGGCGCCGATAAGGCGAGGGCAACCGCTGCGATGGTGACAAGACGGGCAATGCGCATGTGACTCCCTCTGATCGATTGGCGATTGGCGATTGACGACCGACGACTGACGACTGACGACTGACGACTGACGACTGACGACTGGCGATTGACGACCGACGACTGGCGATTGACGACCGACGACTGACGACCGACGACTGACGACTGACGACTGGCGACTGGCGACTGGCGACTGGCGATTGGCGATTGGCGATTGGCGATTGGCGATTGGCGATTGGCGACCGACGACCGGCAGTGTGATAGGTTCCCGCCAAATGATCAACAAAGCGCTGACTGTCGGGGTATTGGCTTTGGTCACGGCTGTTGCCACGGGGGCCCAGGGTCCCGCCGCACCATCGGCGACCACCGAGACGCAACGCAAATTCGTCGGCCATTGGCGGCTATTGAAGTTTGAAAATTTCGACGAGAAAGGCGTGGCGCGGCTGGCCGGCTACGACGGTGGACGGATCATCTATGACGACGCCGGCAACATGTCGGCGCAGCTGATGCGATCCGAACGCAAACTGATGGCTCAGCTCTCCACAGAAGCTGAACGCGCCGCTGCATACGCCACCTACACCGCGTACTACGGGAAGTACACCATCGACAGCAGCGCAGCAAGGGTCACGCATCACGTCGAAGGTTCGGTCAATCCGAACTGGGTCAAGACCGACCTGGTGCGCTATTACGCCTTCTCCAACAGCGACAACACGATGACGTTGTCGATCAAGAACGCCGAGGGTCGGATCACCGGCACGCTCACGTGGGAGCGTTTGCGGTAGGCGAAGACTCCTCGCTGAACTGCGAAATCTTCTTGAACCATTCCGTGGTCCTGCGTTTCCGTGCCACGCAGGTCCCCCGTTTGAACGTGTCTAGCGTTTCGCTGAGTATGCCTTTGCCTGCTGACTGACGATGTCGAGCAGGTTGCCCATCGCCAGATTGACGTCGATCAAGTGCAGGCCCCAATTGCCCTGCACGCGTCCCGCCGCGCCCAGGTCTCCGGGGAGGTCATCCGCTCGCACATCCGCGGGATTGCCGTGGACGGTCACTTCGAGAAATGTCCCGTTGTCGTTGGTGGCGCATTTCGCCGAGACCAGACCAGGAACGCTGACAAACGGGGTCTCGACAAGCGCACCAGTAGTCACCCACTGGTGTTTTTGCGGCACACTGCTGGCAATCAGGCTGCCCTGTCCGGTCAGATAGGAATCGAGCGCGCCACTGCCGCCGCCGAGCGCTGCGGGATTGGTGCAGACCGACTCCATGCCTTCGCCGGCGACGCGACCGAACAGTGTGTTTGCGGGAGGGGGCAGCGTCGACCGGAATGCCGCATACGAAATCAGGCAACCGGTTTGCTGCGCGGAGCGACACACCGGAAATGTTTTGAATGCGCCGCCGACGTCTTTGCCTTTGACGACCGGGATGCTGGTGCCCAGCAGGATGGCCGACACAATCTGCGACTGAATCGGCTTGCCGTCGACCTGGTTGGCGATCAACGTGGTCAGCACCATCGCGCCTTGCGAGTGGCCGATCAACACCACACCGCGGCCGTTGTTGTCGTTCTTCAAATAGTGATTCCACGCCTCGACGACATCGTCGTACCCGGGGCCGCGATCAAGTGAAAGCCGCCCGCCGCCCGCCATCGCGCTGCGTAGGCCGGTCAGCGTCACCTGGCGATACAGTGGCGCGAATGGCCGGCACTGCGAGGCAAAGCGCGCAAATTGCTGGCGGATCACGTTGGTTTCTTCCGGACCGACGATCATGTCGCTGTTGGTGGTCTGGTCGTTGGACACCGTCGGATACACGTAGAAGCAATCGATCGGTGCTTTCGGATTCGCAGCCCATGTCTCTCGGGTCAACGTACCGTCGGCGCCAATCACCGACGTCGTGAGATCAATCGCACACGCGTCCATCCGGCCCGGGCGGCACAACCAGGCGTCGGGTTTGCTGTAATCGTTCTTCACTGGCGCCGCGGCGGGCGTCGGAAATGTGGGACTTGGCACCTGGACTCCAGGAGTCGGAGGCGTGGGCTGCACCAGCGTCGGTTTCGGCGTCACCGGGGGCACGCCGGTCGACGGCGTTTGCGCGCTGACCTGGAGGTGGCCAGCCACCACCACGGCGAGAACGATCAGAAGTCGGAACACAAGGCCTCCTCAGTAAAAATCAGATCACCAGGTCTTAATGGCTCATCGAATAGAGCGTGACGTTAATGCCTAACGCATACCCGTCAATCGCAAACGCATGGAAATAGTTCGGGTCGTCGCCTTCGCGTTCCCACGAATCACCGACGTCGGTGTTGTGTGTCATCAACACCATCAGCCGGCCGTGGTTGTCGAGGATGCCGCGCGCGGTCGCGGTGGCGCTGTCGTCGCCCCGCTCTGACGTGCCGCCGCCGCTGCCCATCCAATGCCCGATCGATGGAATCTGCGGCACCTTCTTGATCACGAAATGCGTTTTGAAGAGGGGATGATCGAGCGGTAATTCGACGATTGGGTACTGTCCGGCCGGAAAGACTTTGCGCAGCTCGGCTTCCCACGATTGCCATGCGTAGGATCCCCAGAAGTCATCGGCCCAAAGAAAGCCGCCCTTGAGCAGATACTCGCGCAGCCGGATCACTTCCTGGTCATCGAGAAAGGCCCCGCCGACTTCGGTCATCATTACAAACGGACACTGAAACATCGCCTCGTCGGTGAGCCGTACCACCAGGTGATTGGGTTCGCGGGCGCTGTCGAAGCTGACGCGCGTTTTGGTGAGTTCCGATAAGCGAATCGAGAGATTGGCGTCAGCTTGCGGGTAATCGACGCCCCAGCCGCCGCCGTCACCGCGCCCGTTACGATAGGCGACACGGCAGAAGTGGTAGGCGCCATCAAAGTCGGCTGGCGCGGCCATGCGCACCGCCGCCCCGCCGCGACCACCCCCGCGACGCTGCGCCTCGCCGATTGTTGCGCCGGCAACAAGCAGGACCACGAGCAGCCCGGGAAGTGCACGAGCGGCGATCACGCGCACAGGATATACGATGCGGTATGGCTTCCGACATTCCACTTCGGCCATTCGGGCGCAGCGGCGAACGCGTGTCGGCACTCGGGCTCGGTGGCTACCATCTCGGCGGGATCACGTCGAGCCGCACGGCGACGCGCATCGTCCATGCCGCCATCGATGCCGGCATCACCTTCATGGACAACGCGTGGGAATACCACCAGGGCGAGAGTGAAACGCGCATGGGCAAAGCGATTGCGGACCGCCGCGATCGCGTGTTCCTGATGACCAAGGTCTGCACCCACGGCCGCAATGCCCGCGTCGCCATGCGCCAACTTGAAGAGTCACTGCGCCGGCTGAACACCGACTACCTCGATCTCTGGCAAGTGCACGAGTGTGTCTATTACTCTGACCCGTCACGTCATTTTGCCAAGGGCGGCGTCATCGAGGCGCTCGACCGCGCCAAGGAGCAGGGCAAGGTGCGCTTCGTCGGGTTCACCGGCCACAAAGATCCGGCGATTCATCTTGAGATGCTCTCGCACAAATATCCTTTCGATGCCTGCCAGCTGCCATTGAACGCATTCGACGCGTCCTTCCGCAGTTTCGAAAGAGACGTGCTGCCTGTCCTGGTTCGACGGGGTATTGCGCCAATTGGGATGAAGAGCATGGGCGGCCGCGGCGAGTCGGTGGAACAGCGAGCACTCACCGCGACCAAGGCGTTGCGTTACGCGATGAGTCTGCCGGTCGCCGTCACCGTCAGCGGCATTGATTCCGAGCAAGTGCTCAAACAGAACCTGCGCATCGCCCGCGGCTTCACGCCATTCACCGCGCGCGAGATGACCGCCTTACGTCGCGAAGTGGCGGACGATGCAGCGGATGGACGGTTCGAGTTGTACAAGACCACCGGCGAACACGACGGCGACGAGGGTCGTGCGCAGCACGGCTACCCGCCGCAACAGTAACCACTGATTCGAAAACGAACCACAGATTTCACAGATCTCAAGACGTCACAGACTCGGAAATGCTGAACGCACTCGATGACACCGTGCTGGCCACTATTCGACGAGGCATCCTCGCGATCGTCGGGCTCGGGCTGAGCGGTATGTTGATCGAGTTGTGGCTGATCAATCATCGCGAGGACTCCAACCAGGTGATCCCGCTCGTCGTGGCCGCCGCGGCGTTGATCGTGTTGGCGTGGGTGGCGATTCGACCGGGCCTGGGCATCCTGCGTGCGATGCAGTTCATGATGCTGACCTGCATCGGCACTGGCATTCTCGGCGTCACGCTGCACTTCCAGGCGAACGCGGCCTTTCAGCGCGAACTCGATCCAACCATCGCCGCCGGCGCGTTGATCTGGAAGGTGGTCGAAGCGACGGCGCCACCGGCGCTGTCGCCGGGACTCATGGTCCAATTGGGTTTACTGGGATTGGTGTATACCTACAAACACCCGGCGCTGCGCGGTGAAGAGTTCGATGGGAGATAAACGATGAAGTCAGTGATTGTGGTGCTCGCGTTGGCGATGGCCTCGGCCGTCGCCGTTGAAGCGCAGGTTGGCAAGTCGCACGGCTTGCTGGATGCCAATACCGCCAGCGAAGCGGACCTGCTCAAGGCACCGCACGTGACTGCCGCGATTGCCAAAGCGATCGTCGCCGCGCGACCATTCGCGAGCATCACTGAGCTTCACAAGCTGCTGCTCTCGCACAAGCTCACGGCCGACCAGACCGCGGCTGTGTATGGCCGGGCCTTTGTCCACATCAACCTGAACACCGCGACGGCTGCAGAGATCATGTTGATCCCCGGCGCCGGTAAGCGCATCGCCCACGAATTCGAGGAATACCGGCCGTGGAAGTCGTGGGCACAGTTCGACAAAGAGATCAGCAAATACGTCGGCGCCAAAGAAACCACACGCCTCGCGCAGTACGGCTTTATCCCGCTCAATTTGAATACCGCCTCGGACGCCGACCTCCTCACTATTCCTGGTGTCGGTCAGAAGATGCTGCACGAGTTCAAAGAATACCGGCCGTGGAAGACGACCGGCCAGTTCGACAAAGAGATCGGGAAGTACGTGGACGCCAAGGAAGTGCGGCGTCTGGCCCGCTACGTCACGATCCAATAGGCTGGATTTCAGCTCATCCTAATCAGGAATTCGCGAAAATCGCCGTAAAACATTGACGGACTCCGCGTGAGTGCGCTATACGAAACGTCTATTCCCGTTTGCAACTAGGGTGTCTCTGCGTGTGCCCGCAGATATTTCGGTGCAAGCGTTGCGTTGCTTTGTTCGGCGTTGCCGCGATCGCTTTCGCGCGCACACAGGAATGTCGGAGTTGAAAGGGGCTTGGTAATGCGTAGGTTGTTAATTCGAACTCTCCTCGCACTGTCGTGCGTGGCCGCGCCAGTTGTCGCTGCGGCACAAACCGGCACGTCGATCGCCGGAACGGTCCGCGACGCGTCCGGCGGCGTGTTGCCGGGCGTCACCGTCGAAGTCGCCAGTCCCGCATTGATCGAAAAAGTCCGCACGGCGGTGTCTGACGGCGAGGGCAAATACTCGATCGTCAGTCTGCGTCCCGGCATCTACACTGTGACCTTTTCGCTGCCCGGCTTCGGCACCGTCAAACGCGAAGCCATCGAGCTGACGTCCGACTTCACCGCACAGGTGAATACCGATATGAAAGTCGGCACGCTCGAAGAAACCATCACCGTCACCGGTGAATCCCCCATCGTCGATACGCAAGCGGTGACCCAGCGTCACGTGATGACGCGTGAAGTACTCGACCTCATCCCGACCGGCCGCAACATTCAGGCGGTCGGGATCATGATCCCGGGCACCTCCCTGGCGGTCGGCGGCGGCGGCGCGCTGTCGCGTGACGTCGGCGGATCGGGGCAGCTGCAACAATCGCCCCTGCAGTACCGCGGCTCCGGTGACACCGTACAGACCATCGAAGGCCTGCGCTTGAACAACCTGTGCGCGCAAGGCGCCTACAGCGGCGTCTATTGGAACGACGCCAGTTTCGAAGAGCTCAGTTACGTGACCGGCGCTGACTCCGCCGAAATGGGCCAAGGCGGGATGCGCGTCAACATGGTGCCCCGAGATGGCGGCAACAGCTTTCGCGGGCAAGTCTTCGGTAACTATGCCGATAGCGCCTTCGCCTCGAGCAATTGCGGATCGCCTGGCATCGGCCAACCGTGCACGCGTTCCAACCTCACCGGCAGCACCACGTTCAATCCGAACAACACCCTGACCAACGTCGATGAGATCCAGGAAATCTGGGATTTCAATCCGACGTTCGGCGGACCGATCAAGCGCGACAAGCTGTGGTTCCACTACACCTTCCGGCACTGGGGCACCAACAAGACCAAAGCCGACAGTTATTTCGACGCTGATCCTGACAACCCCTTCCGCTACGTCGCCGACACCAGTCGGCCCGGCATCGATGACGGCCATATTGTCAGCAACGCGGGTCGGGTAAAGTGGGCAGCCACCAGCAAGGATCAGTTCTCGGTCTATCACGACAACCAGGCAAAATTCCGTGACCATTGGGGCATTGCCGCGGCGATTCCACCGGAAGCGGCTGGCGTCCAGGTGACCCCGACCAGCTTTGTCAACGTGACCAAATGGACACGGACACACACCAATCGGCTGCTGTTCGAGGCCGGCTTCGGCTACTACAACCAGGAGTACACCGAGCTCTATCAGCCCAGCGTCACCGGCCAGACCGACAAGGTGTGGGATCTCGAGGCGATTCGCAATTCGCGGGTCTACAACGTCGTCGATCAATCCAATGGCCGCCAGGCCAATGCGTGGCCGAATCCGGCCGATCACTTTTCGGTGTTGCGGACGTTCATGGGCGCCGCGTCCTACGTGACCGGCTCGCACAACTTCCGATTCGGCGCCACCCTGACCAACGGCGACTGGCGGCTTCTCACCGCCTGGACGGGCGATGTACAACCGATCACCTACAACGCCGGAGCACCGGTCTCGGTGACCTTGCGTCTCCCCAGCGATCGCCGCAACGGCATCAACAGGGATCTCGGCCTGTTCCTGCAGGACCGCTGGGCGTTGGGTCGCGTGACGATGAACCTCGGCCTGCGCTACGACCAGTTCATCGGCGAGACGCGGGAAAGCGAAGTGCTACCCAGCCGCTTCAACAACGGCTTCAAGTTCGAGCAGTGCTCCGACGGAAAAGCCGCCCCTGGCTGCGCCGGCACGGTGCAGAACTGGAAGGACATCTCGCCGCGCGTCGGCTTCGCGATGGACGTGTTCGGCAACGGCCGCACGGCGCTCAAAGCGAGCGTGGCGCGCTATGTGGCCGGCCAGCAGATCGCGGTAGCCAACCAGGTCAACCCGGTCAGTGCGCTGAGCCTTGCCGACACGCGCGTCTGGAGAGATCTCGACGGTAACGGGTTGCCCCTCGATGGCAACGGCAACATCCAGTTCAATGAGCTGACCAACTCCGCGGCGACGCCGACGTTCGGACGCAATGTGTCGACCACCAGCTACGACCCGGCGGTGTTGAACGGCTGGGGCGCGCGTGGCTACAACCTCGAATATACCGTCGCGGCGCAGCACCAAGTCGCCAATCGCGTCTCGGTCAGCGGCGGCTATTACCGCCGCACCTTCGGCAACGCGACGTTCACCGACGACCTCCGCTACGACGCGAACAGTTACGACTCGTTCTGCATCACCGCACCAGTCGATCCGCGGCTGCCAGGCGGCGGCGGCTACCAGGTGTGCGGCGTACAAGACTTGAAGCCGGCCGTGTTTGCGCAGGGATTACCGGCGAACAACCTGATTCGCTTCTCCGACGACTTCGGCGGCGAAACGAACCTGTATCAAGGCTTCGATGCCAACATCGAAGGCCGCTTCCGCAACGGCGCGTTTCTCAAGGCCGGTATGCAGGCGACGGCGCGCACGTTCGACAACTGCAACCTGATTGCCGCTGGTCTCGATGCAGTAGTCGGTGCGGCCGCGCAGGGCACCGAACTGTATGCCGATGGCAGCTCGGGTTGCCATCGCGAGTATCCGTATCGGCCGGATCTGAAATTGTCGGGCGCGTACATGTTGCCGCTCGGCATCCAGCTCGCCGGCACCTATCAGTTCAGCCGCGGCGTGCAGAACGGTGGCGCGAGCCCCAGCATCGGCGCCAGTTGGCCAATCACCAACGCGGTCGCCGCGCCAATGATCGGCCGCCCCTTCACTGGTGTCGCTTCGCGCACCGTGCAGTTGATCCGCGAAGGCCTCGAGTATGGCGAGCACAACCTGAGTCAGTTAGATATGCGGGTAGGCAAACGCTTCGACATCGGGCGCACCCGCCTGCGGCTCGACTTCGATGTCTATAACGCGCTAAACAGCAGTTGGCCGTACACGGTCAACGTGACCTACTCGACAGCCCCGAACGGACAGTACCTCCGTCCAACCAACGTGCTGCAAAGCCGCTTCTTCAAGCTGGGCGGACAGCTGAGCTTCTAAAAAGCAGGCAGGCGGGTAGGCAGGTAAGCGGGTAGGCAGGTAAGCAGGTAACTAAGATGGGCGGGTGCGCTTCGTGCGCGCCCGCCCATTCGTGTCTTCAATGAAATGTTGTCTTTCGTCTTTCGTCTTTCTCCTTTCCGTCACTGCGTCGTCCGCGCAGCACGCCTCGCATCGTCTTGCGCCCATTCCACTCGAAATCGTTGAACGGCCCGTGACGATGCGGGCCGGCGTGCCGCGTGCGCATGACGATACGGGCTCGCCATCGAAAGAGGCGCAGGCGTTCTACGACCAGGGGCTCGCCTATCTCCATTCGTTTGTCTGGATCGAGGCCGCGCGATCGTTCAACGCGGCGCTGCGCAGCGATCCGACACTCGCGATGGCGCACCTTGGCTTGAGCATCGCGTTTACGGAACTGAATCGACCGGCCGGTGCGCAGAAGGCGTTTGACGCAGCTGCCGCACACGCACCGCAGGACGCGCATGCGCGACGCCACATCGACGTGCGGCGGCTGCAGATGTTTGCCGAGGGCGCACCCGGTGACGCGGCCAAGCTGGCGGCGTATCGCCAGGCGCTTGACGCCGCGATCACGGCGTTTCCACAGGACGCCGAGTTTGTATTGCTGCGCGGCATGGCCGAATCCGGCGACGCCGCCGATCGCGGCCAGGGCAGCCTTGCCGCCTCGGTCAGGTATTACGAACGCGCGCTCGCGCTGGAGCCGGGATATTTCGCGGCTCACCACTTTCTCGCGCATGCACACGAGAACGCGGGACACCAAGCCGCCGCGCTGCCACACGCCGCGACGTTCGCCAAACAGGCCGCGGAGATCCCGCACGCGCGCCACATGCACGGCCACAGCCTGCGTCGCGTCGGCCGCGTCCACGACGCGATTGTTGAATTCGAAGCCGCCGATCGCCTGCACCGGCAGTATGCGCAACGGGAGAAGATCGCACCGGAGTACGACTGGCACTTCGAGCACAACCTCGGCTTGCTCGCCACCTCGCTCCACTACACCGGTCAAATCAAGCGCGCCGAGACATTATTGAAAACGGCATTCGCGCTGCCGACCAACCTGCTGGTTCAGGCCTACAACAAACGCGAGTGGCCGATGTTCCTGCGCGCACGCGGACGCTATACCGAGGCAGAAGCCGCGGCCAAGGTGCTCATCGGCCACGCCAACCCCGTGGTCCAGGCGACGGGCCACATCGAGGCCGGCTTTGCGCTGCTGGCGCAGCAGCGCTGGGGCGAGGCGGCCAACGCCTCGAATGCGGCGCTGCGGCTGTTGCGGACGGCGCCGGGCGGCGCCGTCGCGGCCACTGCGCTGCAGGCGTTACAGGGAGAATTCAACCTGCGCACCGCGGAACGCGCCAAAGGCCGCGCCATGCTCGAAGAGGCGGCGAAGAAGCTGCGTGCCGCACCAGGGCCCGACGCCTGGAGCCAGGCACTTTTCAGTCTGGAGCAGATGGCTCGCAGCGCGCGCACCGTCGGTGATTGGGAGCTCGCGGGGAAGTTGGCGGGGCACATGGCTGAGCACGACCCGGCCTACGGCGGGACGCACTACGCACTTGCACTTGTGGCGGAGCACGGCGAAGATGCCGCTACGGCCAAAGCCGAGCTGGCGCTGGCCCTGAAGTCTTGGGCGAAAGCTGATCCCGATTTACCTGAACTCGTCGAGATTCGAAAGAAATTGAAATGATCAATGGAGCTGTCATGACCAAATTCACAGTGCTGCTCGTGGCACTCGTCCTGTTCGCTGCCCCCGTCTCGGCGCAGAAGTCCGACCTCACCGGCCAATGGGCTGTCGACGTGCAGACTGATGCCGGGAGCGGGTCGCCTGTCTTCGTGCTGAAACAGGTCGACGACAAACTCACCGGCACTTACAAAGGTACCCTCGGCGAGGCCAATGTCACCGGCACCGTCTCCGGCAAGACGTTCAAGATTACCTTCAATATCGATGCGCAAGGCACCGCGCTGGCAGTCGTCTACGACGGCGAGATCGACAGCAGCGACGCGATCAAAGGCCGTGTCGATCTGGGCGGGCTCGGCAGCGGCACCTTTACCGGGAAGCGCAGCAAATGAGCGCGCGCAGATTCGGGCTCGTCGCCCTGATCGCCACTACGTTGGTCTTCGCGATTGTCGCGCGGACGGCGCTGACCGCCGAACAAGGCAAGCCAGTCGGCACCGCAGGTCTCTCCTTGCCGGCCGGCGAACTGGGGGGCGCGCTCTATACCGAGCGGTGCGCTGCCTGTCATGACGCGCCCGACACGTCGCGCGCCCCGTCACGGCAGAACCTCAGCGCACGAACCGTCGCGCAGATCGTCGCCGCCCTCTCTCCGGGCGGCGTCATGGCGGTCCACGGCGACAAAATGTCAGCGCCAGAGAAGCACGCGGTCGCGACTTTCTTGTCTGCCGCGAGCGCCGCGGCTCCCGGTGCCGCTGCGGCCTCTGCGGATCCCGCGGTGGGCAGCTGCCCGGCCAATCCACCGATCCCGGACCTCGCATCGCTGCCGGCCTGGAACGGCTGGGGCAACGACGCGGCCAATACCCGCTTCCAGCACGCCCAGGCGGCAGGCCTCAGCGCGGGTGATGTCCCTCAGCTGACCCTGAAGTGGGCGTTTGCCTTCGCCGGATCAACGGCGGCATCCGGCCAGCCGACCATTGCCGCGGGGCGCGTCTTCGTCGGCAACAGCAACGGCATGGTCTACTCGCTCGACGCCAAGACCGGCTGCACCTACTGGACCTTCAAAGCGGATGGTGGCGTGCGTGTGTCGCCAAGCATCGCGCGCGTTGCTATCGGCGGCACGCAGCGGGCCATCGCGATGTTCGGTGACGTCCGCGCCACCGCCTACGCCGTCGATGCCCAGACCGGCACGATGGTGTGGAAGTTGAAGGTCGACGACCACGCCTTCGCGCGCATCACCGGCGCACCGTCATACGCCAATGGACGTCTTTACGTGCCCGTGTCTTCGGTCGAAGAAGTCTCGGGAGGACGTCCGTCCTACCAGTGCTGCACTTTCCGCGGCAGCGTCGTCGCCCTCGACGCCGCAACCGGCAAGCAGCTCTGGAAGACCTACATGATTCCTGAGGCGCCGAAGATCGTCGGCAAGAATTCCGCTGGTACATCGCTGTGGAAAGATGCCGGCGTTGCGATCTGGACGTCGCCGACGCTCGACGTCGCGAAGAACATGATTTACGTCGCGACCGGCAACGCCTACACCAGTCCCGCAGCGCCGACCAGCGATGCGGTGGTCGCCCTCGATATGGCCAGCGGTGCGATTCAATGGGTTCAGCAAGCGACGCCGAATGATGTCTACGTGATCGGCTGCAAGCCGGGTGTCGAGAACTGCCCCGATGACGTCGGACCCGATTTCGACTTTGGCAACTCGCCCATCCTGCGGGCGTTGCCCGGTGGCCGGCGCGTACTGACGCTCGGACAAAAGTCGGGCATGGTCTACGGCATGGATCCCGACAACAAGGGAAAAGTCTTGTGGCAGATGCGCGCCGGCAAAGGCGGCGAACTCGGCGGCATCGAATGGGGCTCGGCCGCAGATGAACAGAACGTCTACATTCCAGTCTCCGACGTTCTGCGTCCCGCAGGCGAAGCGGGCGGCCTCTACGCCTATCGATTAGCCACCGGCGAACAGGTCTGGCACACGCCAGCGCCGGCCCTGGCGTGCACCGGCGGGCAGGGATGCACCGGGGCCCAGTCTGCGCCGGTCAGTGTCATGCCCGGGGTCGTGTTCTCAGGCTCCGTTGACGGCAACCTCCGTGCGTATGCGACCGCCGACGGCAAGATCATCTGGACGTTCAATACGATGCGGCCCTTCGAAACGGTCAACGGCGTCAAAGGCCAGGGCGGCTCGATCGACGCCGCCGGTCCGGTCATCGCCGGAGGGATGGTGTTTACCAACTCAGGCTACGGCCAGTGGCGCGGCAAGCCCGGGAACGTCCTGCTGGCGTTTGGTTTGCCGTAACGAGACGGACAAGCCGCAGAGGCACAGAGACGCAGAGAATGTTTCTCTCTGTGTCTCTGAGTCTCTGTGGCCGCGCTCGTCCCTACCCGCCCACCTGCCTACCTGCCCACCTGCCTGCGCAATCAACCTTCCCCACCGCAACCCCGTCTACTCCACTGTCATGGAGGTTTTTGATGAGACGTCGCTCCACATCCGTATTGGCGCTCCTCTTCGCACTCATTCTCGCGGCGCCGGCCGCCGCCCAGCGCAATCGCGACCGCGATCGTGATCGCGAGCGGGACCAGGACCGCGATCAACCGCGTGAGACGGAAACGGTCGACCGGACCCTGTCGCTAGCGCCAGGTGGGACGGTTCGTCTGAAGACGTTCTCCGGGCGTGTCAACATCACCGGCACGTCAGGCAATCAAGTGGTGATCAAAGCCGTCCGCCGGGCGACGCGCGAACGTCTCCAGGACATCAAGCTCGAAATTACGCAGAACGGCAGCGTCATCGACATCGACGCGAATCATCGTCTTGTCGAACGTCGCAACGACAACATCGTCGAAACTGATTTCGAGATCCAGGTGCCGAGCCAGGCCACCCTGGATCTCCGCACCTTCAGCGCGCCGGTCACGGTCACCGGTGTCGCGGGAGACCTCACTGTCGACGGATTCTCGAGCGAAGTCCGGCTTACCGATGTCACCGGCCCAGTACGCGTCAAGACGTTCAGCGGCGGCGTCTCTGTCCAGGCCCGCGCATGGACGGATGGTGACGACGTGAACATCAACACGTTCAGTGGCGATGTCACGTTGCGCCTGCCTGACAGCGCCCGCGGTGATCTGACGTTTGATACCTTTAGCGGCCGCTTCAACAGCGATTTGCCGGTCACCCTCTCGTCGACCAGCAAGCGGAACTTCCGTGGATCGCTCAACGGCGGCGGCACGTCCGACATGCGGCTGAAAACGTTCAGCGGTGATGTGACCATCCGGCGATAACCGACACGAGGCACAGAACTGCCGAAACCCGCAGTGTCGCTGAGTCCGTGCGTGAAGTATTCTGGCGCGCGTGATTGCCCGCGCGCTGACCAAAGTCGGACTCGTCACTCCCCAGCAACGGGCCTGGGCGTCGTATGACTGGGCCAACTCCGCCTACTTCACTACCATCGTCACCGCGGTCTTCCCGGCGTTTTACGCCAGCTACGCTTCGGCCGGCCTCGAACCGGCACAAGCCACTGCACGCTTTGGCGCGATCACCACGGCGTCGGTCGCGCTGATCGCCGTCTCGTCGCCAATCCTCGGCGCCATTGCCGATTACACCGGCATCAAGAAAAAGCTCCTCGCCATCTTCATGATGGTCGGCGCGACGTCAGCCGCGGCGATGGTCCTGATCCAGCGCGGTGACTGGATGCTCGCGTCGCTCCTGTTCGTCATCGGCAACATCGGGGCGTCTGGCACAACGGTGTTTTATGACTCGCTGCTGCCGCATGTGGCTCGGCCGGACGAAACCGACCGGGTGTCATCGGCGAGCTATGCCCTCGGGTATCTCGGCGGCGGCATTCTGTTGCTGCTCAACCTTGCGTGGATCCTGCAGCCGCAGACTTTTGGCTTTGCCGACACGGTGGCGGCGACCAAGGCGTCGTTTGTCAGCGTCGCGGTGTGGTGGGTGGTGTTTTCGATCCCGTTGCTGCTGCGCGTGCCGGAGCCGCCGGTCGTGCTCGAACCCGGCGAGGGCGTCGGCACCAACGTGGTGGTCGCCGCGTTTGGACGGTTAGGCCGGACCTTCAAGGAGATTCGCCGCTACAAGCACGCCTTCCTGTTCTTCATCGCCATGCTGCTCTATCAGGACGGCATCCAAACCATCATCCGGATGGCGTCAGTGTTTGGCGCGGAGATGGGGATTGATCAGAACGCGCAGATCGCGGCGTTCGTGATGGTGCAGTTCCTCGGCATCCCGTTTTCGTTTCTGTTTGGCGCGTTAGGCGCGCGCATCGGCACCAAGCGCGCGTTGTTTGTCGCGTTGGCGGTCTACACCATGACCTCGATCATGGGCTTCTTCATGCAGACGGTGACGCATTTCTTCATCCTCGCGGGAATGGTGGCGACCGTGCAAGGCGGCGCGCAAGCGCTCAGCCGCGCATTGTTTTCGCGGCTGATCCCGGTCAAAAAAGCGTCCGAGTTTTTTGGGTTTTATGCGGTCGCTGAACGGTTCGCGACGGTGCTGGGGCCGTTGGTGTTCACGCTCAGCGTGATGATCACGGGATCGAGCCGCTTCGCGATCCTGTTCATCATCGTGTTCTTCGCCGCTGGTGCTGTCGTGTTGTCGCTGGTCGACGAACGGGAGGGCATGGCGGCGGCGCAGAGTTGATTGCGCCGCCGCACTCAGCACTTAGCACTTAGCACTTAGCACTTTATTGCCCCGCCCCGGCAAGGCGCTGGCGCGCCGCCGGGCGCGCGATGGCGGCCTGGAGGTTGTGCACGTTCGACTCCAGCGTGCGGCGGTAATATTGGCGGGCGTTAGCGGTGTCGCCGTTCGCCTCGTAGGCCATCCCGATCATGTTGAGAATGAACGGGTCAGCGAGGTTGCCTTGCGTCAGTTGCGCGATCGCACGTTCGTAATCTTTTGCGTAAAAGGCGACGTAGCCGGCCACCCACCGATAGAGCTCGTTGTCGTCGCTCGCCTTCCCGCGCTTCTGCATGATCGATTCGAACTCGGTCACCAGCCGGCGCGCTTCGTCGATTTTGCCTTCGCGCGCGGCAATGCGGGCCTGTGAATGACGCCACCGTAGTTCCCACAGCATTTGCTCGGCCTCCGGTTGCGACGGCAGCGGACGCCATTCGCGATACCCGAGCTCGTACCACTTACGGCCGTTGGCCACGTCGCCGGCTTCCAGATAGACGCGGCCGATCGAACGGGCAGACGCGCCGGCACCCGCCGTATCGCCGTCGACTTGTTGCTGGCGCCGCACGGTTTCGTAGTGACGCTGCGCTTCGGCGGGCTTGCCCTCGAACACATACGACAGCGCCAGGGCGCCGGTCGCCTGATTGCGAACGGTCGACGTCGGCGCGCTGGAGATCGCGCGCTGCAGGTGGTTGCGGGCTTCGGGATACTGTCCCTTGAGATTAAGCAGGATGCCCAGAGCGCTCGCCGCTTCGAACGAGCGGGCATGGAGGTTGAGCGCTTGCCGATACAGTCGCTCCGCCTCATCGTACTTGCCTTGGGTCATCAACGTGCGGCCCTGTTTGACCAGGGACTCAGGGTCGGGGGCTTGCGCGGCGACCGACCCCCCACCTGCCCCAAGCATGACCAGCGCGACAGCAGTAGGCAGGTAACAGCGCATAGCGAGGATTCTACGCCAGCCGTTTGCTCGAGCGAAGCGGTGCCAGCGCGCCACCGGCGTCATTGCACCGCCTGTAGTGCGATCAACGCTTCGACGGGCATGCCCCGTTTAAGGACGCCGTCCTTGTTGTCAACCTCGACCCGCACGCGGTATGCCAGCTTCGACCGTTCGGCAGCGTTTTGCGCGTTGCGCGGGGTGACTTCCGCTTTGGCGGAGATGTAGCTGACCGTTCCGGCCCTGCCGCTGCCGCTGGCATCGGCAAACACGATCGCCGCCAGGCCGAGGCGAAGGCGCGGGTGCAGTGGCTCGGATACGAACACGTCTGCCCAGGCTTCCGCGAGATTACCAATCACGGCGATCGGCGACCGCGGCCCGATCACTTCGCCCACTTCGACCAGTCTTTCGGCGACGATGCCGGCGGTAGGCGAGCGCACGGAGGTGTCGTTGAGCGCTGCTTCGGCGGTAGCGACTTGCGCTTGTGCAGCGGCCACACGCGCGCGCGCCGCGCCAAGGTCTTCGGGCCGCGCATCGCCTTGCAGCAGCTGTAATTGCGCTTCGGCTTCGCTCTTCGCGGTGCGGGCGCGGTCAATGTTCAATTCAATGTCGCGGCTATCGATCCGCGCGACCAGCGTGTTGGCCTTGACGCGGTCCCCGACGTTGACATTGAGCAAGACGATGCGGCCACCGATCTTGGAGGCTAAACGGACATCAGTGGCCTCGACGTAACCGGAGGCGCGGATGTCGTTCGCCGCAGGCGGTTCGGTGCACGCAGCACTGGCCGCGATCACTACGAAGACCGCGCAACGAATGCCCCCAGCGCCACGTTCCGCGAACTGAGCCCAGCACCCACGTTTCATGACCTGCACGCAAGTTCCATGACCGCACCCCCTCTGGCGAATGTGCACAGTGAGCATACTGAAGTAAGGCGTGCGGCATGTACCGGATCACCCGGTCATGCGGCATAGTAATGAACATCAGCAGCTGAGCTCGGCCTGGTGCGGCGCCCGGCCTCGCTCGTATCCCCGCCACATTACGGGGCGCGGAATATGCAGCGTCGCACGCGGGAGAAAACTTATGACCCACGTCTTACTGACTGTTGCCACCTTTCTGGCCCTGACCCTCTCCGCCTCGGCCCAAACTCATCCAGACCACTCCGGCACCTGGAAAATGGATGAGGCCAGGAGCGAGTCCGCCGGTCACGAGGGCTTCACCAGCCCGGTCATCTGGACCATTAAGCATAGCCAGGACGTGATGGTGCTCGACCTTCAACGTGGCCCCAAGACCTTCACGTTGACCTATAAGGTCTTCGATAAGCCCCCGGCAGGTCCGGCCACCGAAGGCGTACCCTCTTACCGCGCCTATTGGGACGGCGATGCCCTGATCACCCTGACCGCGCAAAACATTCAGGGTCAGACGGTCACGACCCGCGAGACCCGCCGGCTGCAGAACGGCGGTCGCGAGCTGGTCGTCGAACGCATTCTCACCGTCGAACACGGCTACACCCTGAAGGGCGCGCAGAATTACAGCACTGCCAAGGACGTGTTCACGCGCGTCTCACCCTAAATGCTGAGGACCCCGCTGACCCAGATGCAGTTGGCCAACTCTGTGTCATCGGTGAAATCTGTGGGCGGCTTTTCTGTGGTCTTGTAATGCAAGTCGTCATTGCCGGCGGGTCCGGCTTCCTCGGCCGCCCACTCACCGCCCGATTACAACGCGACGGGCACGTCGTGCGAGTGTTGACGCGCCGTCCGCGCCCTGGCGTTGCCGACGAGATTGCCTGGACGCCGGATGGCACCGCCGGACCATGGGCTCGTGCCCTCGAGGGTGTCGATGCGGTGATCAATCTGTCCGGCGAAGGCATCGCCGACAAGCGATGGGACGACGCGCGGAAAGCGGCGCTGCGACAGAGTCGCGTGGCGACCACGCGCAGTCTGGTAGCGGCCATCCGACAAGCGGCCCAGCCGCCGAGAGTGTTGGTCAGCGGCTCGGCGGTCGGATACTACGGGCCGCGCGGTGACGAACTGGTCACCGAAGCGACGCCGCCAGGCGCCGACTTCCTGTCTGATCTCTGTGTCGAATGGGAACGCGAAGCCGAACAGGCGTCGTCGACAACGCGCGTGGTGATTGTGCGCACCGGCCTGGTGATGCACCCAGACGGCGGCGCACTCGCCAAGATGCTCCTCCCCTTCCGCATCGGCCTGGGCGGTCCGCTCGGCTCCGGCACGCAGTACATGCCGTGGATCCATCTCGACGACTGGATGGACCTGATCGTGTGGATGCTCACGACGCCCGGTGCACGCGGTGCCTTCAACGGCTGCGCGCCGAACCCAGTGACCAACGCCGAGTTCACCCGCGCGCTGGCCGCCGCGGTCAGCCGTCCCGCGGTGGTGCCGGTGCCCGGGTTTGGGCTGCGCCTCCTGCTGGGGGAGTTTGCCGCGTCGCTGTTGAGCGGCCAACGTGCGATCCCGTCGCGCGCGCAAGAAATGGGCTTTGGCTTCCGCTTCAGCGAAATCTCAGCTGCGCTCCGTGACTTGATCGCCTAATCACGAGCGTTGATTCCGTGGTTCAGCGCTTCCGTGCAACGTGCCGTCTACAAGAAATTCGGCGCGCCCGCTTTGAAGTCCGCGCCGAGAATCGACACCGAGTTACTGCCTAACCAGTTATCGAGCACCTTGGCGTACACCGAACGGAAGTCGGTCTCGAACTTCACATCGCCGGCGTTGTTCTCGAGATGGGGGTTGGCGGCATCCTGACGCAAGTCTGCAGCAGTGCCAAAGATGCCGCCGCGCACGCCACCACCGAGCGCCATCATCACCCCGGCCGCGCCGTGGTCAGTGCCGGCACTGCCGTTCTCGTTGATCCGCCGTCCGAATTCCGAAAACACGATCACCAGCGTCGAACCGAGCAGCCCCTGGTTGTTGAGATCCTGGTAAAACGACAGCACGCTGTCGTTCAACGTGCCCATCAAGTTCACGTAGGCGCCTTGGTTGGCGCCTTGACCCGAGTGGGTATCAAAGCCGCCGGTCTGGACCCAGAACACCTTGGTCCCGATGCGGCGATTCATCGCACCCGCCACCGCGCGAAGCGCCTGACCGAGGCCATTATTCGGATAGGTCAACGACGGCGTGTAGGAGGCGACCCGCGCCACCTGATCGAGTGTGCCCAACGCGGCCTGCGCCGTGGAGTTCACGAATGAGAGATGCGGCCGGTCGACCGGGAGATGCGACGAGATCTTGGTCGCCGCGGTTCGTTCGAGTACCGCTTCGGTGCCGCTATTGGGACTGGAGAACGCGTAGGTCGCCGGATTGGTGATCGCCGGCACGCCCACCGTGCGCGCCATCAATGGCCGCGGTGTTTCCCGTGTCGTGTTCCAGCCGACGAGCGGGTCCACCGGCGACGGCAGCGTATCGAGATAGCGGCCGAGCCAACCGGTGCCTTGGGTGCTGGTCGGATTGGCCGTGCCCCAAATGTCGAATCCCTGGAAGTGCGATCGGCTCGAGTTCTGATAGCCGGTGCGCTGCATGATGGCCAGGCGCCCTTCATCGAAAATCGACTTCAACCCGGTCAGGCGCGGGTGCAGGCCCAGCTCGACGCCCGATGAATCGGTGCCGATCTGAATGACGTTACCCGCTGGGATCGCCAGCGTCGGCCGCCGGCTGTAATACGCCGCATCGCGGTACGGAATCAGTGTGCTCAGCGCGTCGTTGCCGCCGCCCAGATAGAGCACCACCAGATTGCGTGACGGCGCGGCCTGGGCCAGCGCCAGCTCGGTCAGGAACTGTGGCGCAGCGAAGCCCACCGTAAATGCCGAGACGCCGCCTTTGACGAACTGTCGTCGTGTGAAATTCATCGCGGTGCCTCTAGTTGAACTGGTACTCGGACGACGCGACGATCAGCCGCGCTAAGCCGGCGCTCTTGTTATTCAGCTGCGTCTCGTTGCCGGTCCATGCGCCACCGGCGCGCAGGTACTCGAGCAGCGCGTTGTAGACGTCAGTCGACATCGGCGCATAGGTAAAGTGATTGAGCATGTAGTCGAGGACACGTTCAGGCGTTTGGCGGTAGTCGGCAAGCTCGCGGCCCAGATTGAACTTCTGATTGGCCATCAACGTCGCGGCGAAATTCATCCGTGCCAGCATCGAGGCAGTGGAAAACCATTCCGGACCGAGGGCCCAGCCGTTGACGTCGGGTGGCTCATACAGGCTCTGACCCATATTGGCAAGCGGGGTCATCGCCGCATCCACTGACAACCCGTTCCAGCCGGTCTCTTTGATCGCCCGAACGACGAATTCAACCGGCCAGGAGTAATGCCCGAATGTCGACCCGAGAAACGCCTCACTGGTAAACAAGCGACGCAACACCGCTTTGATGTTGCCGTCGTTCTGCATATAGACATTCGCGAGGTCGCTGATCACGCGAGCATCCGGGGCGGCCACCTCGCTGACGAAGAAGGCGTACAGTTTCTGCACCAGGCGATGCGCAGTGGCTGGTTGGCGCGCCAGGGCGGCGATCAGATCGAGCCCGTCCTGCATCCCCTGCGATGCGGCGCGGGCCGGAATGCGCTTGCCGCCGTCGGTATACACCGCAAACGTGAAGTCTTTGGCGGTGACGTCATGGTTGGCTTCGTTGAAGACGAACTCGTAGTACGACGTGTCTGCGGTCGTCCGATCGCCGGAGAAGCGGACGCTCCATCCGGTGAACACCCGCGCCGCAGCCACGACATCGGCTTCCGTGTACTGGCCGATGCCAATCGTGAACAGCTCGAGGATCTCGCGGCCAAAATTCTCTTGCGGACGCTGACGGGTGTTGTTCCGACCATCGAGCCAGACCAGCATCGCGGGATCGCGCGATACTTCGGTCAACAACTCGCGGAAGTTGCCGGTCGCCATGTTGCGGAACAACTGGTATTGGCCACGCATATGGCCTGCGGTCTGATCGCTACGGCCGGCCATCATCTTGGTGGCATGCACTGATCCGAACGTCCCGTTGACCTTGCTGAAGGCGGTCGCGAAATGGTTGTGCCAGAACAGCGCCATCTTCTCTTGCAGCGGACGGCGGCTGTGCACCATGCGAAACAGCTCGCGTTGGCGCGCGTCGTTGACCACCGTGTTCGGTGCAAACTGCCCACGCGTGGTGACCGACACGTATTCCGGCTTGTTGATGTGGTCATCAACATCGTCTGGTTCCTGCTCGTAATTGAGCAGATTGTCGATAACGCTCCCGAGGGAGGCCCCGGAATAGCGAGCTAGGTCGGCAGTGCTGGCGCCGAATCCGATGCGGCGGAGCACATGTTCAAGCGTGCGATCACCCCTGGGCATTAGCTGTCCTCGTGAAAGAGATACCGATCCTAGCCCAGCAAGGGGGAATCGGCGTGGTGGATTTGACCGCCACCACCCCGCCGGGGTTTAACGAAAGAAGAAAGAAGAAAGAAGAAAGACGGAAATAACGCTTTCGTCTTTCGTCTTTCGTCTTCCGTCTTCCGTCTTCCGTCTTCCGTTGGCAGGAGGCCTGTGCTTATCGGCCTCCCAGGCTGATCATGTTGGCCATCAGCCGATAGGCGCCGTCCGTCCCGGCCGGCAACTGACGCCACAGGCCCAGTCCGACATAGAGCCAGCGACCGCGACCCACCTTCGCCTCCACCAGCGCGCCCAGCTTCCCCCCGTTATTGAACGGAAACGGGTCCTCGAACTCGAGCAGGTCGACAATCTGCGGATCGCGGCCGGCCGTATCAAAAAAGTACAACCCCCGCTCCTGTCGCCAGCCTTTCCAGTCGGCCTCGGTGATCCGGTTGGGGGTCGTGAAGATTGGATGCTGCGGCTGCAACACCCGGACGACGGAGTTTTCGTCGGTCACGCGCTCGCGCCCGACCTTGCCGGCGAAGGGCCCGTACTGCGCTTCGTTGAACTCGAACTTGTTGTAATTGACGATCACCGTGCCGCCGGCACGCGCGTAGTCGAGCAGACGCTGATTGTTCGCGCGCAGATCGGCGCGACGTTCGTAGGCACGGACGCCGGTCATCATCACGTCGAAGCGACTGAGATCGCCCCACGCGAGTTCGTCGGCGGTCAGCAGTTCGACGCGGGCGCCCAATTGTTCCAGCGCCGTCGGCACTTCATCACCGACGCCCATCACGTAACCCACCGTCAGGTTCGGCTTGACCTTGACGTCCAGCGTCTTGACGATGACTTCCGGCGTGCGCAGCACATGGCGTCGGGTGGTATGTGGATATTCGACGACCTGGTATCCATCGGTATAGGTGGTCGTGCCGTCGTTCACCCGCGCTTTGATTGCCACATCTCGTGGCTTCGACGAGAAATCAGGAACCAGCCGGAATCGCACGGTCATCGACTCGTCTTCACGGGTGAACGCCACCGGCGCGCTGGCCGGGGTGGCCCGCCAGTCGCGCGGCAACTCGAGCTGCACGGTGGCCTGTGCCGCACCGCGCGCGTGATTGGTGACGGTGACGCGCACATCACGTCCTGCGGAATCTGACGCACGGCCGGTCGGTCCCGCCGGCAGCGGCACCACGGCAATCTCCGGAGAGACGGTCACCGCAAACGTCGGCACGACATGCAGTTCGCCACGCTTTTCCCCACTGAAGATGTTGCCTTCGGATCGGAACTGCACCGGGATGGTGGTCGTGACATCGACGCCGGCGATATTCAACAGGAATTGCGCGGTAAACGGCGTCGGCCGAAACGGCAGCCCCGCCGGCACATCGGGGTCGACGATGAAGCGGGCGGCGTCCGGTGCGTATTTGAAATGCGCGGCGGTGAGGCGCGCGTTGGCCGGCACCCGCGGTGACACCGTGCAACTCGACCGGCTTTCCGACCCGCGCATCAACACATCGTCTTTGCACAATTCGGCTTGCGCATCAAAGCCGGTCAGCGCCCGGCGTGAAATCATCACTGGCACGACACCGCTGCGATTGGCCGCCATCAGATCGATCTGAACAGTCTGGCCGGCGACGACGAGCGCATCGCGGGCGATCGCTTCGAGCCGCACATCAGCGGCATGCATCAGCGCTTCGCCAAACTGCGTGTCCTTGAGTCGAAGGCGATGCGCGATCTCGAAGCGCGCCTGGTCTGAAATGGGTAGCGACGACAACGAAGAGCGCAGCTCGCGGACGGCGCCGAGCCCGCGCAGTAAGGCCGGAACGGTCGCCGTCGAACCACCGCGATCGAACGCGGCGCGCGCTTCCAGCACCGCCGCGGCAACGCGCTCGAGTCGCGAGGTCAGCGCCTGTGGCGGTTGCTCACCGGCAAACTGCGCCAGGCTGGTAATGCGCGTGTCGAGACCGTCAAACGGCTCGCTTTCGGTGCGGTTGACGCCATCGGACAACACCGTGTCGCGCAGCCGGTAGCCGCGCGGGGCGCCCGGTCCCATTGCGGTCGGCGTGGCGGCCGGCAGCGGCAACAGCTGCGACATGCCTTGACACTTGTGCATGCTGCGTGCTTCACCGGCGATCTCGCCGTAGGTGCGCCCGAGCAGCGGGTCATAAACGTCGCCGCCGCCAAATGCGAGCAACTTGGTTGCCCCTTCACCGGTCAGCGCCGGAGCGCCGCCAGGGCCGGGGCCGCCGAAGCCAGCCGTGTAATAGAACTTCCTGGGTTGCCACGGCCGCAGCCCGTCTTTGGCCATCTGCTCGGGAAACGCATTCGGGTCGGCGGCAGCGCGAAACGCTTCGGCCGTCAGTCGCGAGGAGGCCTGGTGATGTTGACCGCCGCCGGCGCCGTCAAAGACAAAGCCGACGATGA
Source organism: Vicinamibacterales bacterium (assembly GCA_035575715.1). Lineage (GTDB taxonomy): Bacteria > Acidobacteriota > Vicinamibacteria > Vicinamibacterales > UBA2999 > JACCSI01. The sequence goes on from DATLXN010000011.1 coordinate 69,730, forward strand.
CGTCGGGGCGGATCGTGCGGATCATGCGGACGTAGTCACCGAGGATTTCCTGCTTCCCCCACTTCTCGAGCGTCTCTTCGATGCTGAAGGAGTAACCAAAATCGACCGCGCGCGTGAAGTACTGCTCGGCGCCGTCGAATCGGTGGGCGGCAAGTAACTCCTCGGTGCGCAACACCGACAACGCTTCGAACAGCTCGGGACCGATTTCGTTCTGCCCGCCCTCGCCGCGCGTCGCGGCGACCAGCGATATCCGGTAGCCCTTGCCGTGCGCGTAATACGCGAGCATCGCGTTGTTCTCGTCGTCGGGATGCGCCGTCGTCATCATGAAGTTGCCGACGGTGTCGAGCTTGCGGAGCACCAACTCCAACGCCGGTTCGCCGCGCATCGTCGTCACCGGCTGCAGGCGGTGTTGGGCGGCGGGGGCGGTGGCAACGGCCACAAGGGCGAGGAGGACGATGGCAGTGGTTCGACGCATCCTGTCAGCGTACAAGACAAGGCGCCGGATCGAAAAGATCGCACTTAAAGACGTTGAACTTCAGCGGCCCGCAAACCGCACCGTCGCGGATAACGAGACAGACCGTCCCGGCGCAGGCACCGCGCGGACATCCTGGCTGGCCAGGTAGTCGTCGTTCAGCAAGTTGCGCGCTGAAACGCGCAGGTCCAGGCGCTCAACGAGGGCAAATCCGGCAGCAGCGTCGAGGAGCATGTAGCCGGGCGCGAGACGCTCGGTGGGACCGGGTTGCGTGTCAGCAGCAAAGACCGCCGCACGCAGCTGCGCGAACGCGCCGCGTCGCGCGAAGCTCCTGCGAAGTTGGACCGAGCCGGTCGCCGGGGTGATGTCGTCAAGGGAATGGTTGTCATCAAGTGCGCGGCCGCGAGCGACCTGAAACGCGGTTTCCAACGACAGCTTCCAACCGAGTGTCGCCTGCAGCTCTGCCTCCAACCCGCGCAGACGCGCCCGTCCCCGGTTGCGGAACAAGAAGAAGTCCGTCTGCGTCTGATATCGCTCGATGAGATCATTGATGCGGTATTGATAGCCGTACACTGCCGCGCGGACGCGCGACGATGTGTAGCGAATGCCGGAGTCGAGCTGGAAGCTCGACTCCGGTTCGAGGTCGGGGTTGCCGGTGATAAAGCCTCGCCCGGACGGGCCGCGGAAATACCGATCCGACAGCACCGGGTCGCGGAATCCGCGAGCGACCTGCACGGTGGTGCTGAAGCCGTGGAAGCTTCCCGCGGTCAGCGACAGAAACCCCGACCCGGCACCATGGGCGGTCGACCGCTCACCGAAGAAACCGCCGCGGTTGCGCGTCGTGACGTAATCCCCGCGCACGCCCGCGCCGAGCGTGAGCGCCGGCAGCAAGGCGGCATCGATGCTTGCGTAGATCCCGGTGTCCGCGCGCCGAGCGGAATCAACCGAGACGTTCTCGGTACGGCTGGTCAACGCACCCTGGACGGCATACGTTTCCGTCACGTCGTACGCACGCAGGCCGTAGCGACCGTTGACATCGATTCCCAATTCCAACCGCGCCCGTCCGACTAATCGTTCGGCGCCGCCCTTCAGGTGAAAGTCGGCGGCGGCGACATCGGCGCGCTCGAGGCTGCGGCCGTCCGTGGCGGTGGCAAACCGCGCCTGATCGGTGATTTGCGCGTGCCAACCCCAAAAACCGGTGAGATTGATCCGCGAGAAACCGGCCAGGTCGCGCAGGTCATAGCCCACGGTCAGTCGATGCGAGTCTTCGGTCGGATACACGAAGCGAATGGTCGTTGAATTGTCACGCGGCCGCTCGATGTCGCGGCCGAAATCGCTTTGCCAACCGGCGGCGAACAGCCCCTGACCGAACTGATATGTGATCCGCCCGAGAAAGCCGTGGTCCTCGTAACCGGAATTGAACACCGGATCGTCCGGGCCGTCGTAGTCCTCGACGTCGCGGGTGTGCGCCGAGAACAGCACGCCGCCGCGCGCGAACCCCTTCGACAACTCCATCGATGCGCGCCGCTCGGGAATGCCGCTGCCGATCGTGGCTGATGCGCGCGCCGAGAAGGGTGACTGCGGGGCGATGGTTCGGGTGCGCACCGAGATGACGCCGCCAAAGGCGTCGGACCCATACGCGACCGAACCCGGTCCGCGCGCGACTTCGACGCTCTCGATCACATCGGGATCGAGAAAGGTGGCGCTCGGCCCGGCGCGTCGCTCCGACGACACGCGGGCACCGTCAATCAGGATCAGCGTGCGCCCGCGCGCCAGGCCACGCACCGCGGGCACGGCCGCCTGCCCCTCGGAGACCTGGTTGATGCCGGCGACATTCTCAAGTGCTTGAATCAGGTTCGCCGGATTGCGGGTCTGAATCTCGGTGGAACTTAATGTCGCGGTACCGGCGCCAGGCGTGGCCTCGATGCTGCCTGCAGATCCCGACACCGTCACGAACTCGTTGACCAGCGGCTCAACGGTGAACTCGAGCAGCCCTGAAGGGGCGCGGTCGATGAGCACCGGCTTCATGTACACGCCGCCGGCGCCGACCACGAGAATCTCGAACGGCGGCGGCGGATCGGGGGTCCAGGTAAAGCGGCCATCGCTGTCAGTGCGCGATTCGCCGGCGCGGCCGAGAATCGTGATCTCCGCGCCAGCGATCGGTTGCCCCTGGGCGTTGACCACACGACCTTGGAACGCCGTCGCCACTGAGGGGAAGGTGAGAAGAAACAGGAGGGCGACGGTTAAGACACGCATAACGGGTCGGATAAAAGGAGACGGGTACGGAAACTTTCCGTACCCGCTCTGTGCGTTTAGAAACTGAAGCGGAAGCCGAGCTGGAACTGGCGCTGTTCGAAGCCGCCGGTCGGGATCAGCTGATTGCCCCTGGTCGGCAACGGGCCGACCGGCAGACCGCTCGCCGCGATGACCGGAATCGTCGCGGTGACACCGGACCACTGCACGGTGTTGAACGCGTTCTTCAGCTCGCCAATGATCTCGGCCTTGGTGCGGCCGACCGGCACCTGCCGCGACAAGCGCAGGTCGACGTTCTTACGCGACGGCAGGTTCAAGGAGTTGCGCGACACGCCGGCAGGACGATCGCTGGCGATGCCGTCGTTGTTGAGTTCACCGGGGTTGCTGCGCAGGTTGACCGGAATGCCGCTGGCAAATTGCATCGCCGCGCCGAAGACCGTGCCGTTGACCAATCCGCCGAGCATGCGGTTGTCGCCGTTATAACGCGGGGTCGCGACCACGCTCCCGGTGAAGGTGTGGCGTTGATCGAGCACATTGGGACCGCGGTCGTAATCGAGATCTTCCGGATTCGAGCGGCCAGCGTCCGATTGCACCGAAATGATCCCGGCGATGGGCGCATTGTCCTCGCTCTCGCCGAGGGTGTAGGCGAAGTCGAACTGGACGCCGTCCGCCGCGCGCCGCGTCACCTGCACGGTCATGTTCCGGTAGTCGGATTCACCGATCGAATCGACCATGTTGACCACGTTGAAGCGCGGGTCGAGCCGGGTGCCGGCATTGATCGCGGTGCTGTAAATCGGGCGGCCATCGGCCAGCCGGCCAATCGGATTGATCGCGTTGATGTTGCTCAGCACCGGCAGGTTGTAACCGCGGGTATAAGTCGTCCCCACGGACACGGCGTAGGCGTTGCCGAACTGCCGCTCGATCTGCAGATTGTTCTGCCACATCTTGGCGACTTCAAAGTCGGATGACACGGTGGTCAGGGTGTTGGGCTGAGCGCCCGATCCGGCAGACAACACCGCCGGGAACTGCGGCGCGCCAGCCGTCGCCGGCTGAAAGCTTGATGCAGCGCGGCGGTTGCTGCCGTCGTTGATCAGCGATTGCTCATACATGCCAAGCAGCGCCTGGTCATACATCAGCCCGGTATTCGCACGGAGCACCGTGCGGCGGTCGCTGCCGAGGGTCCACACCGCGCCGACACGTGGCGCAAAGTTGTCCTTGTCGACTTTGAAGTCGCGCGAGGACGCAAACGGCGCGTCGGGATTCGCGTCGGGCACATCGTAGAGGTCGTAGCGGACGCCGTACAGCAGCTTGACATTCGAGGACAGCCGCCAGTCGTCCTGCACGTAGAAGCCGTACAGGTTGGAGTTGTATTCGAGATCCGTTTCGCCGAAGTACTGCGCAAACGAGGTGTAGCCAAGACGATTGGTGCCATTCACAGCCGCGAGGTAATTGTCGATCGACGAGAACGTGTAGAGCTGCGACGCCGTGCGCGTGCGGGTATCAGCGACGTGCTGGACGTCGAGACCGAACTTGTAGCCGTGGTCGCCACGCAGGTGAGTCAAGTTGTTGTTGAACTGCAGGACGTTCTGGGTGAACGCAAATCCCGCGTCCGCATCGCCCGCGACCGGTGCGCCAAAGTTGGCGATGCCGGTGATCGCGATCGCCGGACCGGTGCCGGCCGCCGAACCGGGTTGACGGCCCTGGGCGCGTGTCGCGTACTGCACGCGCAACTCGTTCAAGATCGTCGGCGTCAGCGTCGTGATCAGCTGCGCCGCAGACGAGTGCTGGCGGTCGCTGAAGTCGGTGCCGCGCTGCACCGAATTGATGCCGCCGCCAATGTTGTTGTTGATCAAGTTGTCGAAGTAGATGTAGCGGACCGACAAGCGGTTCGACTGGTTGAACTGGTGGTCGACCTTGCCAATCGCGAACTCGGTGTTGAGACCGCGCGGAATGTACGCCGGTTCGGTGATCCCGAGCCGCGCCTGGTTGGCCGGCGTAATCGTGATCACCGCGGCACCGGACAAATCACGCTCGGTGTGCTCGTAGCCGCCGAAGAAGTGGGTCCGGTCGCGGACGACCGGACCGCCGAGGTCAAAGGTCACGACGTTGACGTCGGTCGGCGGCTTGCGTTCGGGAGTGTGCGGGCCTTGCGTGAAAAACGGGAACGCCGCGAACGACTTGCGCTGCAGGCGATAGCTGCCCTGGCCGCGATACTTGTTGGTCCCCGAGGGAGTAATCGCGTTGTAGATCATCCCCATCGTCTGGCCAAACTCCGGCGCATACCCGGTGGTGACGATCTTGACTTCGCGGATCATGACTTCCGACATCGGCATCTGGCGCAAGCCGGCGCGATCCTTCTGGGTGTTGTTGCTGCCGTCGATCTGGTAATTGACCCGGACCAGGGCGCCGTTGGTGGTGATGCGCGGGACGCCGAATTCCTGATTCTCGAAACCGACGACGCCGGGTTGCAACAGCGCAAAGTTATACGGGTTGCGCGAGGTCAGCGGCAGCGTCTTGATCTCCGCTTCGGTCAACGTCCGGCCCTGCTCGATCTTGCCGAGGTCGACCAGCGGCGCATCGCCGGTCACCGTGATCGTCTCCTGCAGCTCGCCGACGTTCAGCGTCAGATTGATCACCGCGGTGCGGCCGGCGGAGATGGTGACGCCGGTCTGTTCGAACTTCTTGAATCCTTGCAGCTCCGCGGACACGCGATAGGCGCCAAGCGTGAGCAGCGGCGCGCGGTACAGGCCGCTCTCATTGGTGACCACCACCCGCGTGTCGCCGGTATCGAGATTGACAACGGTGACGGTGACACCGGGCAGCACGGCGCCCTGGTCGTCGACGACGGTGCCTTCAATGGTGCCGTTGATCGATTGTGACTGTGCCAAGGCGCCGCTCGGCACACCCAGTACGAGCGCCAGAACAAAACAAGTAAAGAGACGAAACATTCGACACGCTCCGGGTGGGGGGACGTTACCTGACAGGTGAGTATAGAACGTGATCAACGCTTGGTGCGGCGATCCGCCCCGGCGCGCCGCTCGCCCTTGCGGCGGTCGGCCGTTCCCGACGGCGGTCCTGAATTGGCGCGGCGACGATCGTTGCGGCGCCGTTCTGCCGCGCGACGTTCAGCCTCTGCGGTCAGCGCCGCCGAACGCGCGGCGTCACTCTTTTCCTTTTGCAGCCGCACCGCCCGACGCGACGGATCGAGGACTTCGAGCAAGCCGTCGTAAACGACCTTGGCCCTGGGGTTCGACGGCGGATTGCCGTACTGCTCACGCAGGAAAGAGGCTGCAGCAAGAATGCTGTCACGCTGCCATCCCTGCATCGGGGGAAGTCGAAAAACACCAGACTCGGCCATATTGAAGAAGCTCTCAGCTCATCCCCGAGTAAAAGCGAAGAAGGCGTCTTCACGCTCCGCCTGTCCGAGATAGTGGCGCACCAGAATCCGGCTGGCGAGAAACGCCTGCGCCGGATCGTGGCGCGTCGCCCAGGCGAACAGGTGCTGTGGATAATTGCGATGCGGCCCCGCATACATCACGCCGTCAGCCGATGTCGCGATCGGCAAATCCCATCCGTGGGTCGGCACGACGCCGGAAATCGGCGGATAGGTGCGCAGCAATTCGTACATCAGCTGACCGGTTCGCTGCACCAGCGTGTGACGTTTGATCCGCAATGGCTTGCGCGCGCCCTCGGCTCCGGCGATGACCAGACGCCCGTCGGCAGTCCAGCGAATCACATGCGCCGGCGCTTCGGTATCGGTGATCAGCCGCGCGCGTGCAGCGATCTGTCTGCGGACAGTGGCAGACAATCGATCGGTCCGGACGACGTAGCGCTCTTGCACGGAGACATGTCGTTTGAGCGAGCGATACAACTCGGTCGGCTCGCCGGTGCAGATGATCACGGTGTCGGCCTGCAGCACGCCGTTGGCGGCGTGCACTTCGACATTGTGCCGAAGCGTCTTGATGCGCTTGACCCGCGAGCGCTCAAAGATCATTGCACCGCGTTCGCTGGCGCCAGCGGCAAACGCCACGAGCAGTTCGTAGGGATCGCATTGGCCCCAGTCGCGCAGGCGCATGGCGCCACGGGCTGACTCGACACCCGATTCCCGAGTCGCAACGGCGGCCTTGACCATGACGGCATCGATGCCCGCATCACGCCGCAAGGCGGCGTCTTTGATCAGCAATTTCTCTTCAGCGTTAAACGACGCCAACACCCGCAACGCGTCGTGCGTCTCCACGCTCTTGACGCCGAGACGGCGTGCCGCGGCCGCCAGATCAAGCACGGCGCGGCGCGACGACTCAAACAGCCCGCGGGCAGCCTTGCGGCCGTGACGTGCTTCGACGTCGCGATACGACGCGGCCGGTTCGCCGTGCAGGACGCCGGGGCCACGACCTGCGCCCTGCAGGCCGAGACGATCGGCCTCGAGCAGCGCCACTTTGACGCCCGCCGCCGCGAATGCGTACGCGGTGAGGCAGCCGGTGAGGCCGCCGCCGACAATCACGGCGGAATAAGATTCAGTGCCGCGAAAGCGCGGGTAATTGGGCCGTCGTGTTTTGGGGAACGCGTCAACCCACGGCGAAACGCCGTATTGCGTGCGGGGCATGCAGGCCGAGATTTTACTTCGCTTTAGACGCCGTTCGGGACCGACCACCCGCCCGCGCGGACTCGGCCGCCAGCAATTGCGCTTTTCGCTTGGCGCCCCAGCGATAACCGCCCGGAGCACCGTCTTTGGCGACGACACGGTGACACGGCACCACGGCGCAGACCGGGTTCGTCGCGCAGGCCCGGGCCACGGCGCGAACGGCCGATGGTTGGCCAATGGCGCGCGCCACCGCGGAATATGCACGCGTCTCGCCCGACGGGATGTCGCGGAGCGCCTGCCACACGCGCCACTGGAATGCCGTGCCGCGCACATCGAGCGGGACATCGATGCCGGTCGCGTCGCCTCGCAGCCTAGCGACGATCGAGGCCACCCATGCTTTGCTCATGCGCGGACTGTCAACCAGGATCGCCGCCGGGAACTCGCGCTCCAGAGCGCTGACCAGCGCCGCTCGGGTGTCGCCGAGTTGCACTGCACAGACCCCTTTGCCTGTCGTCGCAACGAGTAGCCAGCCAAGCGGAGTACGGACGCTGGTGTAGTCGATGGTGGCGCCGGCACCGCCGCGTCGATACGTCGCGGGCGGCATCCCGACCCCAGTGGGAGACCCTTCGTAGACGCGACTTGGCGAGCCGTAACCCGCCGCATACAACGCCGTCGTCACATCACTGCCGTCACGCAGTTCGTCGCGAAAGCGGGTCGCGCGGCACGCTGCCTGGAATTCGCGCGGCGAGACGCCGAGTGCGCGCTTGAACTGCCGTTGCAGGTGCGACGCACTGACGCGCGCCACCCTGGCCAGGGCGCTCAGCGGCACCGTCTGGTCAGCGTGACGTGTCAAATATCTCGACGCCCGCGTGATCGCGTCGTCGATGGTGGCGAGCGCGGCACCACTGGTTGGTCGGCATCGCTTGCACGCGCGAAATCCGCCGCGTTGCGCAGCAGCCGGCGTATCGAAAAACCGCACCCCTTGCTGGCGTGGGCGCCGGCTCGGGCAACTCGGGCGACAGAAGATGCCGGTGCTGGTGACGGCATACACAAACTGGCCGTCGCCCGCGCGATCGCGCCGCCGCACCAAGTCCCACTTTCGCTCGTCGTTCATCCCCACCTGCCTGGCTGCCCCTACCTGCCTACCCGCCCCTACCTGCCCACCTGCCTCGCTATTCATCATGCCCTGAGACTACGCCGCGTCTTCCGACGAAGCGATCCGGCGATTGCGCAGAAGTGAAAAGCGTAAAATCGCGCCGTGGCTGGATGGAAGAAGCGTCTCGCGTGGGGGGCGATCAGCGTCGCCGTCATCATCATTGTGGCGGTGGTGGTCGGCGGCGTGGTGGTGCGTCAACGGCTCAGCAACAGCCTGCCCGTCGAGACCGGTTCGCTCGCGGTCGCCGGTCTGGGTGCGCCCGTCACCATCGACCGGGATCACCTCGGTGTCCCGACTATCGTCGCCGGCTCGCGTGCGGACGCGGCCCGCGTGCTCGGCTTCGTGCATGCGCAGGATCGCTTTTTTCAGATGGACCTGCAGCGGCGTCAGGCCGCCGGGGAGCTCAGTGCGCTGGTTGGGGCACGGGCACTCGAGATCGATCGCGCGTCGCGGCTGCATCGCTTCCGTCACATCAGCCAGCAAGCGCTCGCGCAAACGTCACCCGGGTATCGCGCGATTCTTGACGCCTACGCCGCGGGCGTGAACGCCGGCCTGTCGGCGCTTGCCGCCGCGCCAATCGAATACCTGATGCTGCGCGTCGACCCCGAGCCATGGAAGGCCGAGGACACCATCCTGACCATCCTGACGATGTTCAACACATTACAGGGACGGCAGCCGCAGTTCGAAGCCACGTTCGGCACGCTGGCCGACACCATGCCGCCGGCGATGTATGACTTCCTCACCGCGCGCGGATCGGAGTGGGATGCGCCGATCAGCGGCGGGACCTTCGCACGTCCCAGCATTCCCACTGCCGACGTGTTTGATCTACGCAAAGACCTACGCGGCACGGAAGCACAGAATCGCCGCAATTTTATCCGGGACAATTCCAGAGAATTCCGTGCTGCTGCGGTTCCCTGGCTCGTGCGTCTCAGCGACGACGAAGCCGCCGGCCTCGGCAGCAACAACTGGGCGGTCTCCGGCACGCACACCGCGACCGGTGCGGCGCTGGTCGCCAACGACATGCACCTCGCGATCAGCGTGCCGAACATCTGGTATCGCGCCTCGATGCAGATGCCCGACCCGCGCGCGCCGGGTCAGACACTTACGCTCACCGGTGTCACGCTGCCCGGCCTGCCGAGCCTGATCGTCGGCAGTAACGGTCACGTCGCGTGGGGCTTCACCAACACCGGCGGTGACTGGAGCGACCTGGTCATTATCGAACCCGACCCGCGACGGACGGATCACTACCTGACGCCCAGTGGACCGCGCGCGATCGAGGTGTTCGACGAACCGATCTCCACGACCGCTGGTGCCGAACCATTTAAAGCGCATTGGACGATCTGGGGGCCGATTGTGCGGCGCGACCATCAAGGGCGCGACCTTGCGCAGCGGTGGGTCGCGCACGATGCCGCGGTGCTGGCCAGCGACATCACCGCGCCCGAGACCGCCCGGACCCTCGATGAAGTGTTGGCGGTGGCCGCGGGACTGGGCATTCCGGCGCAGAACTTCGTCGCTGGCGATACCACCGGCCGCGTCGGTTGGACCATTGCCGGCGCGATTCCCAAACGCGTCGGCTTCGATGGCTCGCGGCCGATGTCGTGGGCCGATGGATCGCGACGCTGGGACGGCTATGTCACGGGCGACGCATTCCCGCGCGTCGTCGATCCCGCCGCTGGTCGTCTATGGACGGCCAACTCGCCAGTCGTCGAGGGCAACATGCTCGCAACGGTCGGTGAAGGCGGCTACGCCGACGGCATCCGCGCGCGCGTGATTCGTGACCGATTGATGGCCATCGCGAAAGCGACGCCAGCCGACATGCTTTCGGTGCAACTCGATGACAGCGCGCTGTTCCACGAGCGCTGGCGAACCTTATTGCTCAGCACCTTGAACGCGACAGCAGTGCAAGGCCACGACCAACGAGCCGAGTTTCGGCGCCTGGTGGACACCACGTGGACCGGCAAGGCCGAACCGCGGTCGGTGGCGTATCGGCTGGTGCGGACGTTTCGCCAAGCGGTATTTCGCGACGTGTTCACGGCAATCACGTCGCCCGCGAAACGCGTCGATCGTGACTTCGATTACGGCCGCGCCAACCGCGCGGAGGGGCCGTTGTGGCAGTTGATCACCGACCGGCCAGCGCATCTGCTGCACCCGCGCTACCAATCGTGGGACGCGCAGCTGCTGGCATCGGTCGACACCTCGATCGCTGAACTCGAGACACTGGGCGGCCCGTTAGCGGACCGCACGTGGGGGGAATTCAACCGGGCGATCGTCACCCATCCCCTTGGCGGTGCGCTGCCGGTCGTGCATCGCTGGTTCAACATGCCGTCCGATCCGCTGCCCGGCGATGTATTTACGCCGCGCGCCCATTCGCCGCGCGCCGGGCCCTCGGAACGCATGGTCGTCTCGCCCGGGCGCGAACACGAAGGCATCCTGCACATGCCGACCGGGCAGAGCGGCCACCCGTGGTCGCCGCACTACGCCGATCAACATCGCGCCTGGGTTGACGGCACGCCGTTGCCGTTTTTGCCAGGGCCTTCAGTTGCACGGCTGACGCTGACGCCGTGAATCAGGCGATTTGACGATCTAATGATCTCGTGAGCTGGTGATCTCGCGATCTGCGCCCTCAGTTCCTTTTCAGGCCGGGGCGTCGAAAGCGAAGCTGAGAGTTCAGATCACCACATCATCAGATCACCACATCATTAGATCATCAGATTCTCAGACGAGTGGTTATGTCAGTAAATCCCGCGCCGCGACCGCTTTCTTAATCGCTTCATCAGCGGTGTCTGCAAGCGCGGTCAGATGGCCCATCTTCCGTCCGCGACGCGGATCGCTCTTGCCATACAGATGCAGCTTGACGTCTGGAATCGCCAGCGCGCCGCTCCAATCCGGTTCGCCGTTGACCCACAGATCGCCCAGCAAATTCACCATCGCCGCCGGCCGCATTTGGGCCGTCGACCCGAGCGGTAGGCCGCAGACGGCGCGGACCTGCTGCTCGAACTGACTGCTGATAAAGCTGTCACAGGTGAGATGGCCCGAGTTATGTGGCCGCGGCGCAATCTCGTTGACCAGCAGGCACCCCGCCGTTGTCAGAAAAAATTCGACACACAACACACCCACGTAGGCCAGTTCGTCCATCACTGATTGGGTGATCTCGATCGCCTGGTGGGCAACCGCTGGCGGCACGCGCGCAGGCGAAATTGAGACATCGAGAATGTGATGGCGATGAACATTTTCGATCGCGCCGAAATGCGCGAATGCGCCGTCCAGTCCTCGCGCGGCGACCACCGATAATTCGTGACTGAAATCAACGACCCGCTCGACAACCGCCTCCTGGTGTCCGATCAAGCCCCACACCCGTTCGGCATCTTCAATCGAGTTCACACGGTGCTGGCCTTTGCCGTCGTAGCCGAACGCTGCGGTTTTGACAATCGCCGGCACGCCAATCAGCCCCAGCGCCTCGGCAAGTTCGTCGAGCGTATGCACCGCAGCGCAGGGCGTGGTCGGAAAGCCGCGGTCGGCGAGAAACGCTTTCTCGCGCGCACGTTGTTGCGTGATGTGCAGCGCAGCTCCGCTCGGGCGGACCGGGACCAGTTCTGCGGCTGCGGCAGCCGCTTCGGTCGAGACGTTTTCGAACTCGAATGTGACGACGTGGACGCCGGTGGCAAAGGCGCGGATGGCGTCGAGGTCTTCGAACTCGGCGGTGATCTCGAGGTCGGCGACCTGACCGGTGGGTGTGTCTTCGCCCGGAGAGAAGGTGTGAATGCGGTAGCCCATGCGCCGAGCCGCCAGCGCCAGCATCCGTCCCAGTTGTCCACTGCCCAGCACCCCGATGGTGGAACCGGGCAGGACGACGCGGCTCACGGCAATTGATCCTCGCGCACCTTGCTGGTTTGCTCGGCGCGAAACGCGCGGAGCTTGTCGCGCAACTCGGGCCGCGACGTCGCGAGGATCGCGACCGCCAGCAGACCGGCGTTGGTCGCGCCGGCTGTGCCAATCGCCATCGTCCCGACCGGGACCCCGCCTGGCATTTGCACCATCGACAGCAGTGAATCGAGACCGTTGAGCGCCGCCGATTGCACCGGCACCCCGAGTACTGGCAGACACGTATGTGCCGCGGTCATCCCGGGCAGGTGGGCCGCGCCACCGGCGCCGGCAATGATTACTTGAACGCCGCGCGCTTCGGCCCCGCCGGCAAATTCCGCCATCCACACCGGGGTGCGATGGGCAGAGACGACGTGCCGCTCATAGGCGACGCCAAAGCGCTTCAGGATCTCGACGGCATGAGACATCGTGTCCCAGTCGGAGGTCGAGCCCATGATGACCGCGACTAATGCTGTGTCTGGCATTGGGTGAATCGCGAATGGTTACTCGCCCTGACCCAACGAGTAGCCGCGTTCGCCGTCGAACGTGTACAGCCCCTCGGTTCTGACCACGTCATAACCGGCGGCCGTCATGCGCTGCTGTAGCGCCACTGTTTAGGCGTGCGTCATTGTCCAGCAAAACCGGCAGTTTAACAGAAACGCTGAGAGCAACGTCAGTCGAGCTGCAGCGCAAACGCAATCAACGTCAGGATCGCTCCGGCGCCGGCCGCCGGGCCGATTCCAATGGCTTTACCTACACTCATCCCGCCGCGATTCTGGTCGAGCTGCAGCTGTGCCAATTCAGCGAATGCGATGGTTTGCGCCGCCTCCGGCGTCCGCGTGTCGCGTTTGACGACGATCGCGTCGGCGGTGACGTTCATCAGCGTGTCCGTCATTCGCCGTCCCGCTGAGGTCGCGAGTTTGATCCGCGATCCGAGAGGGATTGCCGCCGCCATCGTCGCGAACAGCTTCGCCTCATCGACGCGCGGCGCACTCTGTTGCGACGCGACAGCCGGCCCCGGCGCCACCATCAAGGCGGCTACCACTATTGAAACGATCACGGTACGCATCGCTGTCCTCCGATTAGAAATCCACACCAAGGCCGCCGCGGAACGTCAGCCGCGTCAACTCGCTACCAAAGATGGTCTGGGCGTCACTCCGAAAGAACACCCGCGGAGTGATGTAAACCTTGACCCCGACGCCGACCGTCGGACGCAGGTGCGTGGTGCTGGTCGGACCTTCGCGACGCTCTTCGGTGACCACCACTTCCTGACTCGACAGACGCGGGTCGCCGGTGAAATAGGTCTGGCGCGGGGCATACAAGCGGCTGCGGTCGATATCGACCGACACGCCGGCGTGAACAAACGGATGAACCCAGTCGTTGTCGAAGAATTGCCAGTTGGCGGTCAACGCCACCGCCCGCGTGCTGACAAAGTGCTGGCTGAAAACCGGGTACCGCCCATTCGCAGGCGCGGTGGTGAGAAATCGCCGTTCGTACAACTCGCCCTCGCCAGAGCCGCTGATCGAGACTTCGGTCTTGAAATGCGTCGTCCAGTAGCGGCCAACGGTGACGGCAACCGCGCCGGTGCCATAGGTGTCGTCGCTTATAGAGTTCGGAGTCGGACACTTGCGAATGGCCGACCAGAAAACCGCCCACGACCGAGCCGTCCCAGCGAGCCGGCCGCGTGGTGGACTGGGCATGGACGATCGTGGCGAATGAACACGCGACGACCGTCAGGCACATCCGGATGAAAACACCGTGCATTATTTCCTCCATCCTGCAATGTGCCATCCGCCCCACAAACGGCTCACGGCTGTGGCTCGCTGCCCTGGGCCGGCGCCACTGGCCGGGACGGGTAGCCTTTGGCCCCCGCTGGCGTGGGCCGGCCCCACCCACGCGAGGTGCCACGCCAAAACCCAACGCCCAGGATGGCAGCATCTCGCGGGTATGCTAGATCAAGAGATCATCAGATCAAGAGATCACCAGATCAAGAGATCATTAGCCATCCCCTGAGGAGCCATATGCGGCGCACGATTGTCCCCGCCACCCTGTTGACGCTGCTGACGCTGTGCGCGGCGCCAACCCAGGCGCAGGCCCCGCCCTCCGGGGCAGTGCCGGCACCCCGTTCGTTGCGCGTTCCGTATACCGAATTTACGCTCGGCAACGGCCTGCATGTAATTCTTCATCGCGACACCAGCGTGCCAGTCGTTGCGATCAACATGTGGTACCACGTCGGCTCGGGGAGCGAGAAACTCGGTCGCACCGGTTTCGCGCATCTATTCGAACACCTGATGTTCGAAGGCTCGAAGAACGTGCCCGAGGGTGCGTTCGACACCTGGCTCGAAGCTGCCGGCGGCAACAACAACGGGTCGACCTCCAACGATCGCACCAACTACGTCATCGATGTGCCGTCGAACGCTCTTGAACTCGCGCTGTTCCTCGAATCGGATCGCATGGGTTACCTGCTCGACACGATGACTCCGGCGCGCGTCGACGGTCAGCGCGACGTCGTGAAGAACGAACGGCGGCAGAGTTACGAGAACCAGCCCTATGGGCGCGCCTCCCTCGAGCTCGCCGACCTGCTCTATCCAAAGAATCACCCCTACAACTGGCCGACGATTGGGTCGATGGAAGACCTCACCGCCGCGAGCCGCGACGATGTCGCGGAGTTTTTCAAGACCTACTACGCACCCAACAATGCCAGTCTCGTGATTGCCGGCGACATCGACCTTGCGGAAGCTCGGCGACTGGTCGAGAAGTGGTTTAGTGAAATCCCGCGTGGTCCCGCCGTGCCGCCAATCGCACCGCCCGCGGTCGTGCTCGAGACGGTCAAAAAAAAGACCATGACCGATCGGGTGCAGTTGCCGCGCCTCTACATGGCGTGGCACACGCCGGCGGTCTATCAGCCGGGTGATGCGGCAATGGATGTCGCCGCCAGCCTGCTGACCGGCGGCAAGAATGCGCGTTTGTATCGTCGACTGGTCTACGACCTGCAGATCGCGCAGGACGTCAGCGCGTTCCAGCAATCGCAAGGCCTCGGCAGCACGTTCATGATCGTCGCCACCGCGCGGCCTGGTCAGACGCTCGAAAAGATCCAGGCGGTGATTGACGAGGAGCTCGACAAGCTCCGCTCTGCACCGGCCGACGATCGCGAGATGGCGCGGACACTCAATCAGATCGAAGCCAATTTTTTCCGGCAAATGGAGCGGGTCGGTGGGTTCTCCGGCAAAGCCGATCAACTGAACGCCTACTACACGCGCACCGGCATGCCGGATTGGTTCGAGGAGGATCTCGGACGGTATCGGACGCTGAGCGCAACCGACATCACGTCGGCCGTCGCGCGATATCTGCCCAAAGACAAACGTGTCGAACTCTCGGTTGTGCCGGAGACCAAACAATAGGACCGGCGCGCAGACGCGTTGGTCGGACCAGCATCGCGGGTGGGACCGCCTTCGGCGGTGGGAAGAAACCGATGAAGCTAACAACATCTTGGCGTCTCTGTCTCGTGCTTGCGTGCGTCGTTTGGGGATGGTCGGCCGCGGCGGCTCAGAAGCCCGATCGGGCGGCACCGCCCAAGCTGGCTGCGCCGCCGGCACTGAAGCTGCCACCGATCCAGAAACACACGCTGTCGAACGGCTTGGCGGTGTGGATCGTCGAGCAGCACGATGTGCCGCTGGTGCAGACCAACCTGATCGTGCGCGCCGGCAGCGGCGCCGATCCGGCCGGTAAGTTCGGCGTCGCCAGCATGACCGCGAACATGCTCGACGAAGGTGCCGCCGGCAAATCAGCGCTCGATCTCGCCGACGCCATCGAATTCCTCGGCGCCCAACTTGGCACCAGCAGTTCGTTCGACTATTCGGCGGTGCGCTTGTCAACCCCAGCGTCGCGTTTAGCCGACGCCTTGCCGCTGCTCGCCGACGTTGCGCTGCGCCCGTCGTTTCCGGCCGCCGAGCTGGAACGGTTGCGCAAAGAGCGGTTGACGCGCCTGCTGCAGGCGCGCGACGACCCGGCGGCGATCATGGAGATCGCCTTCCCACGTCTGGTCTTTGGGCCGAAGCACCGTTATGGATCGGCCGCGGGCGGCGGCACCGCCGAGGTCGAAGCGATGACGCTCGACGACGTGCGGGCGTTTCACCGGACCTATTACCGTCCGGAGCATACGACGCTGCTCGTGGTCGGCGACGTGACGACGACGACCGTCCTGCCGCTCCTCGAACGCGCCTTCGGCGGCTGGAAGGGTGCGGGTGCGGCGACCGCTGTGGCGAGCGTGCCGGCCGCGGCGCAGTTGACCAAGCGTCAGATTTACCTGATCGATAAACCAGGCGCCGCTCAATCGCAGATCCGAATCGGCTGGGTCGGGGTGCCACGGTCGACGCCGGACTATCCGACGTTGCAGGTACTCAACACGATTCTCGGCGGTTCCTTTACGTCACGACTGAATACCAACCTCCGCGAGACGCATGGTTATTCGTATGGCGCGTTCTCGGGATTCGAAGAACGGGTTTCACCCGGGACGTTCTCGGCGCGGGCTGGAGTCCAGACCGACAAGACATCAGAGGCACTCAAGGAGTTCTTCAACGAATTGACCGGGATCCTCAAACCGATCCCGGGCGAGGAACTGGACAAGGCCAAGAACTATGTCGCGCTAAGTTTCCCCGCGGAGTTCGAGAGCACGGGCGACCTCGCACAAAAGATGGAAGAACAGGTGGTCCATAACCTGCCCGACGAGTATTTCCCCAGCTACATCCGCTCGGTGGTGCAGGTGCCCAGGCCTGGCGTCGAGAAGGCTGCCTTGCAATACATTCAACCCGACAAGTTCGCGGTCGTCATCGTTGGCGATCGCAAAGTGATCGAGCCCGGCATTCGTGCGTTGAATCTCGGCCCGGTCGAAGTGCTGAGCGTCGAACAAGCTATCGGCAAGTGATCCTTGTCGTCGGTGCCGGTGCGGCTGGACTGACGGCGGCGATCTTCGCCGCCAGCGGCGGGCACGACGTGCTGGTGATCGAGCGGACCACCGACGGCGGCCGCAAGATTCTGATCAGCGGCGGCGGTCGATGCAACGTGTTGCCGTCGGTGCTGGCGCCGGAACGATTCGTCACCAGTTCGCCAGCGCATCTGATGCGCGGCATGCTGCGGTCATGGCCGCTGATGCAGCAGCGCGAGTTCTTCGAACGTGACCTGGCCATCCCGCTGGCACTGGAAGCCGACAGCGGCAAACTGTTCCCCGCATCCAATCGCGCCCGCGACATCCGCGACGCGTTGGTCGGCGCGGCACGTCGCCACAATGTCCGTTTCCAGTTCGACACGTCGCTGACCTCACTCACCGCGGTCGATGGTGCGTGGTCCGTGGCCACGACTCGCGGCGCGCTCGCCGCGGCACGCGTGATCCTCGCCACGGGTGGCCTGTCAGTGCCGGCGACTGGCAGCAACGGTGATGGGCTGCAGCTTGCCGAATCGCTTGGCCATCGGATGCATGCGCGCTATCCGGCACTGACCCCGCTCCTCTCACAACCGGCCGTGCACGCCGGACTGAGCGGCGTCTCGCTCACGGTCCGGTTGCGTGCGAAGTCGGCCCGCCGCACCCTTGAAACCAGCGGCGGGTTCCTCTTCACGCATCGCGGTTACAGCGGTCCTGCCGTGCTCGATGTCTCGCATGTCGCGGTGCGTGACCGCGACGCAACCATCCGCGCGCAGTGGACAACGGTGAATGCCGCCGAGTGGGAACGCCTGTTGACCGGCGCGACTGGGCTGGTGGCAACGGTCGTGTCGGCCCGTCTGCCGCAGCGGCTGGCCACGCAGTTAATTGATGAAGCCGGCATCCCACCGGATCGTCGCAGCACCGAGCTACGCCGCAGCGAACGAATCGCGCTGATCGACCGGCTGACGGCCTACCCGCTGCCGTGGACCGGTGACGAAGGCTTCAAAAAGGCGGAGGTCACCGGCGGTGGTGTCGCGCTCGATGAAGTCAACGCGCAGACGCTGGAGAGCTTGCACCACCCAGGGCTGCACCTGTGTGGCGAGATGCTCGACGCGTTTGGCCCTATTGGCGGTCACAATTTCGCATGGGCGTGGGCCACGGGCCGGCTCGCCGGCCTGGGCGCCGCCAGCGTATAAAATGACCCCTCCACTCGGTTTCCACGGAGCCTGCCCCATGCGTCGAATACACCTCGCCGCTCTCGTCGTGACCTTTGCTACAGCGGTTGCGCCACTGACAGCCCGGCAGTCTCCCGCCGCGACCTCCGGGTATTTGCTGCCGCCCAAAGCGATTGTCGACATTCTCGACGCTGCGCCGCCCCCGACGACTGAGCTGAGCCCGACCCGCGATGTGATCGCGCTGCTCGAGCGCACCAGCATGCCGAGTCTTTCCGAACTGGCGCAGCCGGTGCTGCGCATTGCCGGGCGCCGCATCAACCCGCGCACCAACGGGCCGCACCGTGCGCAATGGGCACGCGCCATCACCCTCAAGTCGATCGCCGACGGAACAGAAAAGAAAGTCACGCTGCCGCAGAACCCGATTCTGTCGTGGGTCGGCTTTTCAGCGGACGGCAAGCGGTTCGCTTTCACCCAGCAACGTGACAACGGTATCGAGTTGTGGGCCGGCGACACGGCCACGGGTCAGGCGAAGGCGTTGACCACCGCACAATTGAATGCGTCGTTAGGCTCGCCGTGCCACTGGGTCGGCGACGGCGCGTCGCTGCTTTGCGCGTTCACCTCGCCAAGCCGAGGCACCGCGCCGGCCACCCCGCTGGTGCCGACCGGGCCCAACATCCAGGAGCATCGCGGCACGGTCGCACCGGTTCGGACCTATCAGGACCTGCTCACCAGCCCGCATGACGAGCTGCTGTTTGACTATCACGCCACCAGCCAGCTCGCCTTCGTCGACGCCGCCAGCGGCCAGCGCGCGCCGGTCGGTGCGCCGGCGATTTTCGAGAACGCTGAGCCGTCACCGGACGGTAACTACGTCTTCGTCAGCCGCATTCGCCGCCCGTATTCGTGGCTCGTTCCGTATGCCAATTTCCCCTCGACGATCGAGGTCTGGGACCGTACAGGCGCGACCGTCAAACAGATCGCCGAGGTGCCGGTCGCCGATACGGTGCCGAACGGCGGCGTCCTACCCGGACCGCGCAGCGTCCAGTGGCAACCGCTCGCGCCCGCGACCCTGGTCTGGGCCGAGGCGCTCGACAACGGCGACCCGAAGAACAAGGTGCCGCATCGCGACAAGGTGATGACCTTCAGCGCGCCGTTTTCTGGAGCGCCCACCGAAATGGCGCGCACTGAGTATCGCTTTGGCGGCGTGGCGTTCACCGATAGCGGCGTCGCGCTCCTGACCGAAAATGATCGGACGCGGCGATGGACGCGCACCTGGCTAATCGATAAGCCGGGCGCCACCCCGCGCAAGCTGTGGGACCGCAGCCAGGAAGATTCCTATGGCAATGCCGGCACCCCGCAGCGCCGCGAGCGCGCCTCAGGCGTTTCGACGATCCGCCAGGACGGCGATTCCATCTTCTTGTCGGGCGTCGGCGCCGGGCCTGAAGGCGCGCGCCCGTTCATCGATCGCTTGAACCTCACCACGTTGAAAACCGAGCGTCTCTTTCAAACCAGTGGCCGATCGTATGAAACGGTGCTGAGTGTGCTGTCCGACGATGGCTCAACGATCTTGACGCGCCACGAGTCGCGCACCGATGCGCCGAACCTGTATGTGCGCGACCTCAAATCCGGCGGGCGGCGGGCGATGACCTCGTATGCCGACCCGGCGCCGCAGCTGAAAGGCATCCAGAAGCAGCTGGTCACCTACAAGCGGGCCGACGGCGTCGAATTGTCCGCGACGATCATCACGCCGCCAGGATGGACGCCGGCACAAGGGCCGCTGCCGACGTTGTTGTGGGCCTACCCGCGCGAGTTCACCGATCCAACCATGGCCGGACAAGTGACCGGCTCTGCTGATCGCTACACGTCGATCGGTGGCGCGTCGCACCTGCTGTTCCTGACCCAGGGCTACGCGATCATCGAAGATCCGACAATGCCGATCGTCGGCCCTGGTGAAACTGCGAACGACACCTACATCCAGCAATTGGTCTCGAGCGCCCAGGCGGCGGTCGACCGCGCCGTGGCGATTGGCGTCACCGATCGCCATCGCGTCGTTGTCGGCGGTCACAGCTACGGCGGATTCATGACCGCCAACCTGCTGGCGCATTCCGATATTTTCCGCGCCGGCCTGGCCCGCAGCGGCGCGTATAACCGCACATTGACGCCGTTTGGCTTCCAGAACGAGCAACGCACGTTCTGGGAGGTGCCGCAGATCTACGCCAACATGTCACCGTTCAACTTCGCGCACAAAGTGAATGAACCGATCTTGTTGATTCACGGTGAAGCCGATGACAACAGTGGCACGTTCCCGATTCAGTCGGAACGGTTCTACATGGCGCTCAAGGGCCATGGCGCAACCGTGCGCTACGTCACGTTGCCGTATGAAGCACACGGCTACGCCGCGCGCGAATCGGTCCTGCATACCGTGGCCGAAATGTTGAATTGGGCGAATGAATTCGGCAAGAACGCCAAGCCGCGCGCGACGACGACGTCGCAGCCGCAGTAGTATTATTTTCGGATTCCCTGAGGAGGCTTGTTGGTCCACAGTTGAAATCGTTCCTCACCCTCCTCCGCACATCCGATACGCCCGTCGTGTCTGTCGAACTGCGCCCACCTCGCGCCGAGCTGCAGTCGGCTGAGAGCATCGACGCGTGGATTGACACCTATCACGCGATCCGTTCGCTCGCTCGGCAGAACGTGCGTGTGATGATCACCGACAGCGCGGTTGGCGCGCAGGAAGAAAACAACCTGCGCCACCTCGCCGCCAACCTCGGTCCGGAAGTGGCGCGCGCGAACGTCGTGCCGTTTTTGACCTGCAAGCACTCTCTCGACTTTTGTCTCGGCTACGCTGACCAGGCGGCGCACCACCGCTTCGACTCGATTGTCGTACTCGGCGGCGATAAGCATGTCGGCCGGCCGCGGTGTGTCGAACACGCGTGGCAACTGCGCGAGCACATTCGCGCCCGGCATCCCGCGCTCGAACTCGGCGGCTGGGCCAATCCGACGGCCTCGCCGGCAGGCCAGGTCGATTACCTGCTCGAATCGAATGCCAACGCTGATTTCTACCTGACCCAAATCGTCTCCCACCACCAAGCTGCCCAGGTCGAAGCGTTTCTCACGGAGGCGCGCACGCGCGGGCTGACCATGCCGGCAGTATTCGGGGTGTTCTACTACCGCAGCGCGAAAGCCGAGACGCTCCGCACACTCAAGCAGTTCCTGCCGGTGCCCGTCGCAGAACTGACCAAAGAGTTCGCGGCGGGCGTTTCGCCGGTCGAGGTCTGTGCGCGCACTATTCGGACGCTTCATGCCCTCGGTGCGAAACACTTCTACGTCAGCAACCTGCCGCTGCGGCGGACCGCTCACACTCTGAACGCCATCCTTGAAAAGGCCGACGTCCTGACACCTCGATAATTTCTTCTTCGTGTCTTGGTGTCCTTCGTGTTGAATTTAGCCATGGCGTCATTCCTCGATTCGGTCCCGGTCTCCGCAATCATCAAAATTCGCGATCTGATGCACACCGTCAAAGATCCGTTCCGGTTGGATCAGGGCGACGTCTCATTCGATGCGCCGGAGACGGTTAAGAAGGCAATGGCCAAAGCGATTGCCGACAATCGCACCCACTACCTGCCGACGACCGGAGTGCCGCGATTGCGCGAACTACTCGCCGAGAAAATGCGCAACGACAACGGCATCCCGATTGCCAGCGACGATGAGATCGTGCCGACCAATGGCGGCCCGCATGCAATCTGGGCCATTCTCCATGCGCTGTTCGAGCCGGGCGACGAGATGATCGTGTCCGACCCGGAGTGGCCGGCGACCATGGCCATCGCGATCGCCGCTAAGGCGACGCCGGTCGCGGTACCGCTGTACGAACGTCTCGGCTGGCGCTGGGATCTCGACGAGCTCGAGACGGCAATCACGCCGCGCACGAGAGCGATCTACGTCAACTCGCCGAATAATCCGAGCGGCGGCGTGATGACGCGCAGCGACCTCGAACGGATCGCGGCGATCGCCACCGAGCGCAACCTGTGGGTGTTATCCGACGAGGCCTACGAGCACGTCGTCTTCACGGGCGAGCACGTCAGCATTGCGTCGCTGCCGGGGATGTACGAGCGGACGATCCCGATCTACACCTTCAGCAAGTCGTATGCGATGACCGGCCTGCGTCTCGGCTACTTCGCGGTGCACGACCCGGTGATACGGGCCCGCGCGATCAAGATCATCGCCTACACCACCAACAACGTGAACTCGGTCGTGCAGTACGGCGGCATCGGCGCTCTCGAAGGTTCGCAGCACTACATCACGGAGTTCAAGACCGAGCTGCAGGCGCGGCGCGACCTGTTTTACACCGGCCTCGAAGATGCGGCGCCCGGGATCCTTTACGGCGAGCCACCGGACGGGGCGTTCTACGCGTTTGTGAAGATCAATCCGGATTGGAAGGGTGACAAAGGCGCGCAGGCGCCGTCACTGTCCTGGGCCATGGCCGAACACCTGATCAAACACGCGCGCATCGGCTGCGTGCCGGGTGTCGACTTCGGGCCACGCGGCGAGGGTTATTTGCGACTGTGCTTCGGTCGGGAGCGCAGCGAGCTGACCGCGGCGCTTGCGTCGATGAAGCAAGCGCTCGCGCAATGACACACCGATAAACGCAGATAGAACCCAACACAGATAGCGCAGATGACACAGATCTAAGGTTCTAAACGCGCAGATGGGTGTCATTTCCAAGGCTGGTGAGGTGCGTGGGTCCTGGCGCACCCCTATTTCAAGTGACGCCCACCGTCGACCCGAATCGTTTCGCCGGTCACGAAATCCGTGTCCACCAGAAACAACACTGCTTTGGCAATCTCCTGCTCGCCGCCCCAGCGACCGAGCGGCGTAGCCTCGGCCACGGCGCCGCGCTCCTGGTCGGTTGTTGTCGGCGGCGCGAGAATCGGGCCGGGGGCGATCGCGTTGACCAGAATTTGATCGCCGGCCAGTTCCAGCGCGAGGCCCTCGGTCAGCGCTTTGAGGCCGGCCTTCGCGACGTAATACGTGAGAAAGCCGGGATAGCGCGGCCGCTCGCTGGCCGGCAGCCAGTCGCTGAACAAGATGATCCGGCCGCCACCTTGGGCTTTCATCGACGACACAGCAGCCTGCGCACAGATAAACGCCGAGCGCAGCTCGATGTCGAGGTGGGCATCCCAGGCAGCCACGCTCAGGTCGGAGAATGGCATCTCGCTGTAGAGACCGGCCATCGCGACAAACACGTCGACCCGCCCGAGTTCGGCGATGGTGGTCGTCACGACGCGCTGGCATTCCTCAGCCTCGGCCAGATCGGCTTGAATCGTCACCGCTCGTCGGCCGATGGCCCGCACCTGTGCCGCGGTCGTGTTCGCTTCCGATGCCGAACGGTTGTAGACCAACGCCACGTCCGCGCCGCGTTGCGCCAGTGCTGCTGCGACCACGCCGCCAATGCGTTTCACGCCGGTCAGCAATGCAACTTTTCCAGTGAGATCCATAAATATGGGGACGGCGGTTTCGCCGAACGGATCGTACCCCGAAACATTTCCGTCGTACTCGATTGATTCGTTACGCCGCGCGTAAGGATTTTCAGTCGCCGTAATTACGCGACGCGCGGAAGATGCCGCGGTTCGCGATTCCACGCGGGTTTTGCGATACTCATGTCGTGGCGCGGTTTCTGCTTCGCTCAGAACTGCGCCGTCAGTTTCCGATTTCAGTTCGGCGAAAAGGAGTTAGTGATGCGACGTTTGTTTATGGTGGCAGCGGCCGTGGTGGTGCTCGGAAGTGCGAGCGCGGCCCAGGCCCAAACCATCCGCCTTGCCGCGAATTTATCGGCGACTAATGAAATCCCGGCCCGCAATGCCAATGACGTGCCGCTTGCCGGCATTGTGTCAGGGGCGTTCGGGACGGCGACGGTCACCGTCGATATGGCAACTCAAACGGTGTCGTGGAGCATCGACGTGTTCAACATGCCGAGCGGGACCAACAACGCCCACTTCCATGTCGGTGGGCCCGGTGTGGTCGGGCCGACGGTGGTCAACATCGCGTTCCCCGCGGGCATTTCCAATGACTACAACCTGTCCGGCTCCGCGACGGCGGCCAACCTGACGGTTCGCGGCGACCAGGGCATCCGCTCATGGGAAGACTTTATCCAGTCGCTATTAGGTGGACAGACCTACCTCAACATCCACAGCGCCGTGAATCCGGGCGGCGAAATCCGCGGTCAGGTTCTTCGCGTTCAGTAAGTCACACCTTTCGCGGTGATGTGGGCGCACATCACGCGCGGGCCGCCCGGCGTCGCACGTCCCCGCGACGTCGGGCTTTTTTGGACTCGCTGCATTCATTCCGAGCAGGACAGGCGGCGCTTCGCGCGCCTGCGAGGCGCGAAGCCGCCGAGCCCCCGCACGCGAGTGAAACGAGCGTGTCCCGCGGCCGCGCGCAGCGCCGGCCGTCCCGCGAGTCGGCGAAGAGTCCGAGTCCTGTAAGATCACCCTGTGCGTTTGTCCGTCGTGATGCCCTGCTACAACGAGCGGGCCACCATCCGCGAGATCGTGTCTCGCGTCCTCGCCGTCGACCTCCCCGGGATCGAAAAAGAACTGGTCATCGTCGACGATGGCTCGCGGGATGGGACGCGGGACATCCTGGCCGAACTTGATGGCCGCGACGGCGTGCGCGTATTGCTCCAGGAGACCAATCAAGGCAAAGGCGCGGCCGTCGCACGCGGCCTGCGCGAGTCGACCGGGGACATCCTGATCATTCAGGACGCTGACCTCGAATACGACCCGCGCGAATACACCTTGTTGATCCAGCCGATCCTCGAAGGCCGTGCTGATGTGGTCTATGGGTCGCGCTTTCTTGGTTCGCCCCGCGGCCACCGCGTCCTCTACTTCTGGCATTCGATCGGCAACAAGCTGCTGACGCTCCTGTCGAACATGTTCACCGACCTGAACCTGACCGACATGGAGACCTGCTACAAGATGTTCGTCCGCGACGTGGCGTCACGACTCGATCTGCAGTCGCGCGACTTCGGCATCGAGCCGGAGATCACCTGCAAGGTGGCGCGGATGCGCGCCCGCGTCTACGAGGTGCCGATCTCCTACAACGGCCGCACCTACGAAGAAGGCAAGAAGATCGGCCTCAAAGACGCGTTCAAGGCGGTCTGGACGCTGTTCAAATATTGCCGCTGGGAAGCGCCGCACAATGACGTCGGGGCCATCACCCTGCGCCGGATGGCGTCGCTCGCGCCGTACAACCGCTGGCTGCACGAACGCTTTGAGCATTTCCTCGGCAGCCGCATTCTCGAAGTCGGATCGGGGGTCGGCAACCAGACGCGATTCTTCGCCGACGAGCGGGAGAAAATTGTCGCGTCCGACATCGAGCCGCACTATGTGCGCGAGCTCGCGGGGCGGTTTGGCGAGCGCCCGAACGTGCGCGTCGCGTCATACCGCTTTCCTCTCAGCGACCAAGCGCGGCAGGAACTGCTGGCCGACCAGATCAACACGATCGTGTGTATGAACGTCCTCGAGCACATCGAAGACGACCGATCGACGCTACGCGACTTCGCCTCAGTCGTGCCCAGCGGCGGCCACCTGGTCCTGCTGGTGCCGGCAATGACGGCGCTCTACGGCACGCTCGACAAACACCTGGGTCATTTCCGCCGTTACGAAAAAGATGAACTGGCCAACGCCGTGACCAGCGCTGGTTTCGAAATCCAGACCATCCGCTTTCTCAATCGACCGGCGGTGTTCGGCTGGTGGTTGACCTCGCGGGTGCTCAAACGACGAGTGATGCCAAAGGGCCAGTTGCGGGCCTTCCGGTGGGTCATGCCGTTGCTGCGTCTCGAAGAAAAATCGGAACCGGGCTTCGGCTTATCGCTGCTCGTGCTGGCGCGAAGGACCTGACGCACCGTGTGGGCGCGGCCGACCGGCATTTCGGCAGGGGTGGCGTCACTGGCACTGCTGACCCTGACGCTGCTGATCACATGGCCGCTGGGCGCGCACCTCACCAGCGCCCTGCCCGGTGATTACGGTGACCCGGTCTTTGTCAGCTGGGTCATGGCATGGGTCGGCGGGCAGCTGACGACGGCGCTGAGTGATCCGGCGACGTTGGCCTCGTTCTGGGATGCCAATATCTTTTTTCCCGAGACCCGCGCACTGGCCTTTTCGGAGCACTTCGTCGCGCAGACCGTTCTGGCGTTACCGGTCTACTGGGCGACCGGCAATTCGATTCTTACTTACAACGTCGCATTCATCCTGAGCTTCGTGCTGACCGGTCTCGGCACCTTCCTGCTGGTGCGCGCCATGACCGCGAGTGCGCTCGCCGGCTTCCTCGCCGCGTGCGTTGTCGCGTTCAACGAATATCGCCTGGTCTATGAAATCGCCCACCTGCACGTGTTGTCGATCCACTGGTTCCCGTTTGCCCTGCTTGGGTTGCATCGCTACTTCGAGACCGACCGGCGCCGCTATCTGGCGTGGACCGCTCTCGCGTTGATTGCCTTGAACCTGTCGTCGATCTATTACATGGCCTACTGCGCGCCATTCGTCGTCGCGTTTGCGATGAGCGAAATGGTCCGGGTCGGACGCTGGCGTACGACGCGTGTCTGGTTGGAGCTGTGGGCGACAGCGGCGGCGGTGCTGCTCGCGACCATCCCGTTTCTGATGCCGTACCTCGAAGTGCAACGTCGGCTCGGTGTCGAACGCGCCGCGGACGAAGTGATGCGCTTTTCAGCCACGCTCGATCACTATCGGATGGCACTGCCCGGCCTTGCCGTGCCGTTGGTGTTTGCCCTGATTGCGGTGGTCGGCCTGTTCGCGACTCGTCAGTACCGGCCAGGCCCATCTGCCGACCGGCCTGCTGTGCCCCCGCCCCGCCCAGCTGCCGCGACCCGCGCGTGGTTCGTGGTGGGCGCGTTGCTCATGCTGTTGGTGTCGTTGTGGCTTTCACTTGGGCCGACCATTCAGTCTGCGGGGCGCGCGATCGACTTTCCTGGTCTCTACGGCATCCTCTACACCTACGTCCCGGGCTACAACGGCCTGCGCGTGCCGGCGCGGTTTGCGATGCTGTTCTTTTTCTTTCTCGCGATCCTTGCCGGCCTGGGGGTGGCATTTCTTGACCAGCGCTGGCCGCGGATCACGCGTGGCGTGACGCTCGCGGCGTTGGTGGTCTTCCTCGTGCGCGCGACGCCCGCAGCGATGCCACTTAACGGCGTGCTGCCGTCCGAAGGCCTCGCACCGCCGCCGGCGTATCTGACGCCGGCGCCGGAGTTGCCGGCTATCTATCGAGCGGTGGATTCAATGCTGCGCCCCGGCGCGATCCTTGCCGAGTTTCCGTTTGGCGATTCCTGGTACGACCTGCGTTATATGTATTTCGCCGGGACGCATCGCCGCCGACTGCTCAACGGCTACAGTGGAATTTTCCCGCCGTCGTTCCTCGCGCGCCAACGCATCCTCGCCACACCGACGCTCGATCCCGAGGCGGCGCAGCAGGCGCTTGGCGGCGCGACACACGTGATCGTTCATCGCACGGCGTGGAGTGATGACACCGGCGCCGCGATCGGCGCCTGGTTAGCAACACTCGGCGCGCGGATCGTGGCGGAAGCGGATGGTGCGGTGTTGTATGAGTTAGATGTGAAAGAGGGGCTTGCGCGGCGGCTTCTCGGTGCTTCCGTGCAACGTGCCGATCAGAAATAGAAATTCGCTCCCCACGCGAACATCGATCCCTCGTGCGACAGTTTCAGTCGTTGGGCCAAAGGAATGAACCCAGGCAGAAACGGGAGTGCTACCGCTGGAATCTGGCTGAGCAAACCCTCATCGTCTCCTTCACCAAGGCGAATCTTGGTGTAGCGGTAGTCGCCGTAAAGCCCGACGCGCCGATGGAGTCGCACCTCGGCGCCTAATCCGCCGTGATACCCCATCTTGCGCGTCGTTTCGGCCGCCAGCAGCCGCGGACCCGCGCCGGCGACCGGTTCGATCCTCTGGGAGTACCACCCGAGGCCGCCCAAAAGATACGGCGCGATGCGCGCACGGATCGGAAAGACAAGCAGCGACGCTTGTATCGGGTAGTCCTTGATTCGCTCGGTGAGATCGCCAGTGATCCCCGAGCGATAGTCCATCGCCAGTTCGAGCGCGGTCTTGCTGCCCCCCAGCCTGATCGACCCGCCGGAGAAGCGCTGCGAACCGTCCGCCGAGCCCTCGGCCCCGCGGATAAAAGTCAGTCGCGGGCCGATACTGAGACCACCGTCCTGCGCCGCCGCCGGCAGCGGCGCGACGACGAGCGCGAACAAGCCGACACCAATGACCCAGGCACGACGCGTCATGCGGAATCCTCCACTTGCCGTGAAGTATCGGGAACTGGTGTGAAGAACTGTAGGGCGGGGTAGGCGGGTAGGCGGGTGGGCGGGTGGGCGGGTGGGCGGGGAGGTGGGGAGGTGGGGAGGTGGGGAGAGGTGGGGAGACAAGAAAACGGCCGGTGGTTTCACCACCGGCCGCCCTTACCTGCCTACCTGCCCACCCGCCTACCTGCCCTAAGCAAGCACCTTGATCACGACGCGGCGATTCTGCGAGCGGCCGATCCGCGTCCGGTTTTCCGACGAGGGCCGCTCTTCGCCGTAGCTGATCACGTTCATCTTGTGCAGCGGCACCTGATGTTGTTCATACAGATAACGCTTCACCGCTTCGGCGCGATTCATCCCGAGCCGTTCGTTGAACTTCTTGTCACCGACGTTGTCGGTGTGGCCTTCGATCTCGATCCACACGGCCGACTTCTGCGTCTTCAACCCGGAGACCATCTCATCGATCGCGGCCTTGGCATCATTGGGCAGGTCAGTCCGACCGGACCTGAACTTGCCTTGATCCTCGCTCAACACCACTTCGAAGAGGATCTTGCGATTCGCGGCTTCGATCACATCCGCGCGCGTACCAACGGCGTTGGCCGTGTCGCTCGCCGCGTTCGCGGCCTGCTGGGCCTGGGTCGCGCTGTTCTGCGCTGCCGACGCTTTCGAGTCGACTTCGCCGATCTTGCCTTCGTTGCGGCGCACGCGCTCCTGGGTCTCTTCGAGCGAAGTACCCATCGTGGCGACCTTGTCATTGACCTGGCCGACTTCGGTGCGGACGAACTTCTTGGTCGCGCACGCCGGTGCGACTGCGAGAGTGAGAGCAAACAAGCTGCAAATAAGAACGGGCTTCCGCATCTTTATATCCTCCAAATGAAGGCAGGTAAACGGGTTGGCCGGGTAAGCAGGTCACCTGCCTACCTGCCGACCAGCTCACCTGCATTTAGTGAAAAACCTGTGACCCAGCGATATAGCCGCTACGCGCACGAACGACGTGATCCTTCCCTGTGGTTCGAATCTCGAGCGGCCGCCAGCCATCACTCGATGACGGCTCGAACGCGATGACGTAGTGCTGCCGCAGTTCGTCGAGCACTTGCTTGGCCGCCTGGCTGGTATCAGTCGGTGTGCTGGCGAAGAAGAAGGCGCCGCCGGTCCACGCTGCCAGATCTTCGATGGTGCCGGCACTGGTCGCAGGGTCGGCAACGGTGTCCTTGCCGCCCTTCGGCAGAAAGCCGTCGCGGCCCGGATGATCGATTGGCAACACGGTGGCAATGACATAGACCGGTACGTCGATGGCACTCGCCATGCCAGATACCTGACTTGGACTCAGCCCACTCGACGTATCGATGCCGTCGGTAATCACCACAACCGCGCGGCGACGGCCGGTGCGCGCGGCGACGCGCTTGGAGGCATCGGCGATTGCGTCATGCAAAGAGGTAGCCCCGAACGGATCGACCTCCCCCAGCGCGCCTTGCAGGGCACGCGTATCGACCGTGAACGGGGCCACCTCTTGTAACCGGCTGTCAAAGGTCAACAGCGCGGCTTCGTCGCGGCCCGGCTCTAAAGACGAGAGCACGTGATGGGCCGCAAATCGGGCAGCAGTCATGCGATCGGAGACGCGCATGCTGCCACTGACATCGAACAGAATCGCCAGACTGACCGGCGACACGTCGTCACGGAAATCCGTGATCGCGCGCTGTTGCCCGTTGTCGAAGACCTGGAAATCGCCGGCGCTCAGTCCCTTGACCAACCGGCCCTTCTTGTCGCGGACCGTGGCCGCCACGGTGACCAGCTCGATCCCTGACTTGAAGCTCGGCGTCTGCACAGGGACAGCCTCCTGACCAAAGGTCAGCGCCGGCGTCAGCGCCAGCAAGGCGAGGAGGAGGGTGCCCCGTCTCATGCCCTCCCTATTACAATCTGCGATCCAACCGTGAAAACTGTTTAGTTTCAAAGAGTTGCAGCAAATGGATGGGTTTCGAAAGCAGGTAGTTTTTAGGATAAGAGTAATTTTTACACTGCACAAAATCAAAGACGGTGCACGGAAGCACTGAGGCGCGGAAAAAGGGGGTCAAGTAAGATGCGGGCGTGTCTGTCGCTACCGCTCCGATTCGCACTGCCAGCCGGGTTGATCGCTTCACCTACGCCATCCGCAACATCGTCGTTGAAGCCAAAAAGGTCGAACTGACCGGCAAGACGGTGCGCTACCTGAACATCGGCGATCCGATTCAATTTGGATTTGCGACCCCTCCGCACTTAATCGAGGCCGTGGCGCGGGCGATGCGCGATGGTCACAACAACTACACGGCATCGCCGGGCATTGTTGAAGCACGCGAGGCGGTCTCGGCGGATTTCGCCGAGCGCGGCGTCCCCGTTTCGCCCGACCGCGTGTTGATCACGTCCGGAACGTCGGAAGGCCTTGAACTGGCGCTCACCGCGATCGTCGACGAAGGCGAGGCGGTGCTCGTGCCGTCGCCGACTTACCCGCTATATACCGCGGTGCTCGCCAAGATCGGTGCCGAGCCGCAGTATTACCGCACCGATCCGGCGAACGATTGGCTCCCCGACCTCGACGACATCCGGCGGCGGATCACCGCGAAGACACGGGTACTCGTGGTCATCGATCCGAATAACCCGACCGGGGCGATTTATCCCGACCACGTGCGCCGCGAGTTGATCGAGATCGCCGAACGTCAGGGCCTGGTGATCCTCGCTGACGAGGTCTATGGCGACCTCGCCTATGACGGCCCGGTGGCGCCGATGGCGACGCTCAATCTCGACGCGCCGATCATTTCGTATTCGAGTTTGTCCAAGGCCTACCTCGCGCCTGGATGGCGCGCTGGCTGGATGGCGGTTGGCCGTACGCCACGGCTCGACGGCGCGCTTGCCGCGATCAAGAAACTCGCTGACGGTCGGCTCTGCAGTCCCGGACCGATGCAGTACGGGGTCGTCGCGGCGCTGACCGGTGATCGCTCGCATCAGGACATATTCCGAGAGGAGCTGCGCGAGCGTGCGGCGCTGACCACGAGCCGGCTCAATGCGATCGATGGCTTGAGTTGCGTGGCACCCAAGGGGGCGTTCTATGCGATGCCCCAGGTGACGCTGCCGCGGGGGCGCACGGACGCCGATTATGTGCTCGCGCTGCTACGCGCGACGGGTATTCTCTGTGTGTATGGATCGGGTTTCGGGACGGTTCCCGAAGACGGGTTCTTTCGGGTGGTCTTTCTGGCGTCGCCCGCCGAACTGACGACCATCTACGACGACATCGCGACATTTACGCGTGACTACCTCCAACACTGACGAAGAGTCGCGCGACCCGCGGCGCCTGATCATCTTCGCGATCGTCTCGACGATCGCGGCGCTGATCCTGGTGCGCTTCCTCTATGAAGTGCGCAGCACACTGGTGCTGGCCTACATCGCCGGCCTGCTGGCAATGGGCATTTCTCCGCTGGTGCAGATCATCGAGCGGCAGAAGCTGGTGCCGATCGGCCACCGGCTGCCGCGATGGCTGGCGATCCTGATCATCTACGCGACGATCGTCGGGGCGATTGCCCTGCTGCTGATGATTGTCATCCCGCCGCTGATTCAACAAGGCGAGGAGCTGTGGCGCACCCTGCCGGAGAAGTTTGCGCGGGCGCAGGAATTTCTGGTCCGCCTAGGTGTGCTGCGACGTCCGATTACGCTGGGCGAAGTGGTGCAACAGGCGCCGGCCGGCGGGAGCGCCAACGCGGTCGGGACGATCTTCAACACCGTCAAGAATGTCGCCGGCGGCGTCTTCGGCGTGATCACACTGCTGCTCCTGACGTTCTACATGCTCGTCGACTCGCGCGACATCTTCCGCTTTTTCGTGCGGCTGTTTCCACGCCGTCAGCGTGCGCGGGTCGCCGCGGTCAGCAGCGCGGTAACCCTGAAAGTCAGCGCCTGGCTCGGCGGGCAGTTGCTGCTATCGCTGATCATCGGCCTCACCTCGGCAGTCGGCCTGTGGGTGATGGGCGTACCCTACTTCTATGTGCTGGCGCTGATCTCCGCAGTCGGCGAGATGATCCCGATGGTCGGCCCGATCCTGTCGGCGATTCCGGCGATCCTGGTGGCCGCCACGGTGTCACCAGGCCTCGCGATTGGGGTCGCGATCTTCTTCATCATTCAGCAGCAGGTCGAGAACACGATCCTGGTGCCGAAAATCATGGGACGCCAGGTCGGCCTCAGCGCCGTGACCGTGATCATCGCGCTCGGCATGGGCAGCGCCGTGCTTGGCGTGGTCGGCGCGATCCTGTCGCTGCCCACCGCCGCGATCGTCCAGGTGCTGTTCGAAGAGCTGGTCGCGCGGGACGACTGATTGAAAAAGGGCTCGGTCCTCTTAAGCGTTTTTGCCTACACCGCCCTGACGCTCGTGATGACCTGGCCTTTGGCGCTCGGGCTCTCGCGAGACGTGCCCGGCGACCTTGGCGATTCGTTGTTGAACATGTGGATTCTCGGCTGGGGCGCCGAGAATCTGCCACGCGTCGCGACCGGCCAGATGTCTGTTGGCGAATTCTGGAACGCCAACATCTTTCATCCCGAACCGCTGGCCCTGTCATTTTCTGAGCACCTGTTCGGACAGGTCCTGCAGATTCTGCCGATCTACCACCTGACCGGCAACCTGATCCTCGCCTACAACCTGCTGTTTGTGTCGACGTTCATCCTGTCCGGGCTGGGCATGTTTTTATTGGTGCGCGAGTTGACCGGCAATGCCTGGGCGGCATTTGTCGCCGGCGTGATCTTCGCGTTCGTGCCGTTCCGCATCGCGCAGGTCGCACACCTTCAATCCCTGAGTTCACAGTGGATGCCGCTGGCGCTCTATGGCTTCCTCCGATTCATTCGCACCACGCGCCTGCGGCCGCTCGCCGGCGGCACCGCCGCGTTGCTGATGCAGAACTGGTCGTGCGGCTACTACCTGATGTTTTTTGCACCGTTCGTCGCCTTCTTTGTCGTGCACCGTACCGTGGCGGAGGGTCGCCTCGGTGATTGGCGTGTCTGGGCGTCGTTTGCCGGAGCCGCGATCGTGGTGCTTGTCGGCACCTGGCCCTTCCTCGATCTCTACCTGCAGGCGCAACGCGTCCACGGGTTCGAGCGATCGATTGGCGAAGTGATCCGCTTCTCGGCTGACGTGTACAGCTACGCCACCGCGCCGGAGGCGTTGCGGTTGTGGGGCGGCGTCCTCCAGACCTATCCGAAGCCTGAAGGCGAATTGTTCTTCGGGTTGCTGCCGCTCCTGCTGACGCTTGCCGCGATCGCCATGCCGTCCGCGCACACGGCGAACATCAACACCACACCGCGACTGACAACCGTGGCGCGGATCCTCGCCATCATGTTGCTGGTCCTTGTCGGAGGGTTTGTCGCGATCGTCATGACCGGCGGATTCGTGACCTCGCTGTTTGGTATTCCGATTCGCGCGACCAACCCGAGCCGGGCGATCACCAGCGTCGCTATCGTGATGACCATCCTTCTCGCGACCTCAGGCGCGGCGCGCGCACGCGCCGTCATCGCGCTGCGATCACCGCTGGCGCTCGCGGTGACACTGATGCTGCTCGCGATGTGGTTGTCCCTGGGCCCCGCGCCGCAGTCGCGCGGGGAGGCGCTGAGCGGTCTCGGCATCTATCGCGCGCTGTACGACCACGTGCCTGGCTTCGACGGCCTCCGCGTGCCGGCGCGCTATGCGATGGTCGCCGCGGTGTTTCTGGCGCTGGCCGCCGGGTATGGCGCGGCCGCGCTGCTGAGCCGGGTCGCGCGGCCGGCGCTCTGGACTGCGGTGCTGGTCGCGATTTTTCTGATTGAAGCGGCGTTTGCCCCGATGGCGATCAACCAGACATGGGGCGACGACGGGGTCACACCGCCGGCACGCGTCGAACCGCGATTCTCGGCACCCGCTGTCTATCGCCACTTGGCGACGCTGGACGACGCACGCGTGGTAACCGAGTTGCCATTCGGCGATCCCGCCTGGGAGTTGCGCTACGTCTATTACTCCACCGTCCACTGGAAGCGCCTGGTCAATGGCTATAGCGGCGCGTTCCCGCCCAGCTATAAAACCCGCGCGGCGCTGTTGACGAGGATCCCGGACAACTCGGAACTCGCCTGGCAAGCGCTGGTCGACGCAGGCACCACGCACCTCATCGTTCACAACGGGGCCTTCGCGCCCAGCGCGGCCGACTCCGTCCACGCCTGGCTCCTTTCACGCGGCGCAGTGAATATCGGTCAGTTCAACGAAGATGTTCTCTATGCGGTGATCCCTGATCCCTGATCCCTGAGCACCATATAATTCCCCCATCATGCGTGCCGATCCTCTGCAGTTTTTAACCGACGAACTCGACTCCCTCAAACAACAAGGTCTCTACCGCTCGCTCCGCATCCTCGAAAGCGAACAAGCCTCGAATGCGACCTTCGACCATAAATCCGTCGTCAATCTCTCCTCGAACAATTACCTCGGCCTGACGACGCATCCCAAGCTCCGGGCGGCGGCCCTGCGAGCGGTCGAGCAATACGGCGCCGGCTCGGGCTCCGTGCGCACCATCGCTGGAACGATGGAGATGCACATGGAGTTGGAACGCCGACTGGCCAAGTTCAAGAACGTCGAGGCCGTGGTCGTCTTCCAGAGCGGTTTCACCGCCAACGCCGGGACTGTGTCGGCGATCCTCACCAAAGAAGACGTGGTGATCTCCGACGAGCTGAATCACGCCAGCATCATCGACGGCTGTCGGTTGAGCCGCGCGGCGATCAAGGTCTTTCCGCACAAGGACGTCGACGCCGCGCGCAAGATCCTCAAAGACCTCCCGGCCAATCAGCGCAAGTTGTTGATCACCGACGGCGTGTTTTCGATGGACGGTGATCTCGGTCCGCTGTCGGGACTGTGTGAGGCCGCGGAAGAGTTCGGAGCGATCATGATGGTCGACGATGCCCACGCCAGTGGCGTGTTCGGCCGCCAGGGCCGCGGCACTGTCGATCATTTCGACTGTCACGGCCGGGTCGACATCCAGGTCGGCACGTTGTCAAAAGCGGTCGGCGTCCTCGGCGGATATGTCGCAGGGACCAGAGACTTCATCGAGTTTCTCTATCACCGCGCGCGACCGTTCCTGTTCTCGACGTCGCACCCGCCGGCCGTCGCCGCTGCCTGTATTGCCGCGCTCGACGTACTCGAGACCGAGCCGCAGTGGATGGAGCAGTTGTGGGATAACACCCGCTTTTTCAAGTCGGGGCTGACCGCGCTCGGGTTCAACACCGGACGCAGCGAAAGCCCGATCACACCGGTGATCGTCGGCGAAGCGACAGTGGCCTCCGAAATGTCGGACAAATTGTTTCAGCAGGGCGTCTTTGCGCAGAGCATTGGCTTTCCCACGGTCGCGCGTGGGCAGGCGCGCCTGCGCACTATCGTGACCGCGACCCACACCCAGGCCGATCTCGAGTACGCACTCGAACGGCTGGGCAAGGTCGGCAAGGAACTCGGGGTGGTCTAGACTGGCGTCTAATCAATCTGTGGCCAGTGGCCGGTGGCCGCATCCACGGTGTTGCGCTACGGAACTGGCCCCTGTGACCGACGACTGCTTTGAACCACATGCTGCGGGCGCTCATATTCGGTGTGCTGATCGCTGTCGCGACGTCTGCTGACGCGCGACAAGCCACGCCTGCGCCGACCGCCGAAGATCTGTCGATCCTCGCATTCCTGCAAGCCGTCGAAACCTCCGTCTCGCTCACCGACCGTACCGCATGGCTCGACCTGCTATCGACTAATGCCAATCGCGATGCCGCGATAGAGTTTTTTGATTCGATGGTGCCGCCGGGCGTGACCCGCGCTGTGGTTCGCGAACGTGATCGCTCGTCGTTGATGGGTGCGTTACCCGGCGATGGTTATCGACTGGTCGCAGATGTTTTTACCGAGATGGGGGGGCGCGGTCGGATTACGACCTGGAGTTTGGATATCCGTCGCCCGCGCGACTCTACCGAGCGGCAACCATGGCGGCTCATCGGCCAGGACAAACTCTCGGCGGTGGAAGGGCTGCACCGTCTTTCACTCCATCCCCAGAAACAATTCACTGCGCGCGACCTCAGCATCAAGTCGGTCGACTTCGAACTCAAACTGCCGGCCGGCGAGGTGTTCGTCGCTGAGACCACGGAAGGCGTCACGGCGCTGGTACTGATTGGCGACGGGACGATGAGCTTTGCGCCGGCGCCGGCCGAAGAGCGCGGGCAAGTCCGCCTGTTCGCGGGCGCGGACACCATCGAGACGCCTTTTAGCGCCGCGTATCTGCGATTGAATCCGTTTGAGTTCGAGCAGCAACTGAAAGGGCCGACGTTGACGCCGGCAACGCCCGACACGCGCGCGTTACGGCGCGCCCAGGTAGTGTTCGACGAGGAGGTCGGCAAATCGTTCAGCCTCAATTTGCAAGACCTCAGCCGCGACAATTGGTCGTTGTTGCCGCAGGCAGGCGACTTTCTCGCCGAGGTCCGGACTCGTCGCTTTGGCACGCTCACCTTCGCCCGCTCAGCCGGCGAGGCGGAGGATGTCACCTTGTTTCATCGCGCGCGCAAGAAGAACGTGTCGGCGTACGCCTCGGAGACCAAGCTAAGCAGCCGTGGCCGGTTCTTCAATGAGGACGACCTGGTCGAGTATGACGTGGTCGATTACAACATCGACGCGACGTTTTATCCCGAGCGCGAATGGATGGAAGGCCGTGCCAAGGTCAAGATTCGGGTCAAGGCCTACGCGATTGCCGCGCTGACCTTGAAGCTCGCTGAAGAACTGACCGTCCAATCATTGTCCAGCGATGAACTGGGACGCCTGATGTTCTTGCGCGTCCGTCATCAGGACAACGTGATCGTCAACCTGCCGTCACCGGTGGCGCGCGATCTCGAGCTCAATCTGAACATTACCTACGCCGGCCGCGTTCGCCGCCAGGCCATCGAAGAAGAATCGATTGGCGTCCAAGCCGGCGGCGGGCGCAACTCGCAGGAACGCGCCGACGTGCCGTATATCCCGGCGGAACCCCACTGGTTATTCAGTAGCCGCAGTCACTGGTATCCGCAAAATCAAGTCAGCGACTACGCGACCGCGACGATTCGCTTTACGGTACCCGGCGATCACGCGGTCGTCGCCAGCGGCGTGCTCGCGTCAGGAGCGCCGCTGCTCGCCGCGCCGGCCGCCGTCGGCCAACTGCGCCGTGCGACCTATATCTTCACCGCGAGCCAGCCGGTGCGCTATCTCGGCGCAGTGGTCAGCCGTTTTGTCCGCGTCGATACCGCAACCGTGGCACTGGACATTGTCCCGCCGCCCGCACCGCTGGCGAAAGAGCTGGTCGTTGACGGTGCACCCGGAATGCTGGTGCCGGCACTCGGCTCACGCAATACCGTGACGCTCGCGATCGAAGCCAATCGCCGCCAACAGGATCGCGGGCGCGACATCGTCGGCACCGCCGCGGACATTCTCCGGCTCTACGCAGCGACGGTTGGCGATGTGCCCTACGACGCGATGACGATCGCGATGGTCGAGGACGACCGGCCCGGTGGCCATTCACCTGGCTACTT
Source organism: Vicinamibacterales bacterium (assembly GCA_035575715.1). Lineage (GTDB taxonomy): Bacteria > Acidobacteriota > Vicinamibacteria > Vicinamibacterales > UBA2999 > JACCSI01. The sequence continues at coordinate 108,020 of DATLXN010000011.1, forward strand.
CGCGATGCTCAACAACCCGTCGCCGGTGACGCCGTTTTTGTTTCGTAACGACCCCGCGGTATTCACCACTTTTCCCGAGTTCTACATCGCCCACGAGATTGCCCATCAGTGGTGGGGTCAGGCGGTCGGGTGGAAGAATTATCACGAGCAGTGGCTCAGTGAAGGCTTCGCGCAGTACTTTGCCGCGCTGTATGCCAGGGAACGTCGCGGCGAGCCAACCTTTCGTGAGGTCCTGCGTCAGTTCCGCCGCTGGGCGATGGACCAATCCGATCAGGGGGCGGTCTACCTTGGTTACCGCCTCGGCCATATCAAGAGCGACAGCAGAGTCTTCCGCGCGCTGGTCTACAACAAGGGCGCCTCGGTGCTCCACATGCTGCGCCGCTTGATTGGCGACGATGCCTTCTTCAAAGGGGTGCGGCGCTATTACGCGGACAACCGCTTCAGGAAGGCCGGCACCGAGGATTTACAACGCGCCATGGAAGCCGAGGCCGGCCGGTCGCTCGAAAGGTTCTTCGAGCGGTGGATTTATCAGTCCGGGCTGCCGCGCGTTCGCTATTCGACGGCGGTGGAAGGCCCTGAACTGGTGGTGCGTTTCGAACAAATCGGCGACGTCTATGACGTGCCGGTGACCGTGACGTTGCATTACGGCGAAAAGGCCGTCGAGGAAGTCGTGATGCTCACCGAAGGGACAGTCGAGAAACGCATCGCGCTTACCGGCGCCTTACGCAACGTCGAGATCAATGCCGATCATGCTGCGTTGGGGACTTTTGATAAGAGGTGAAGACCCGCGCTCCGCGCGGGCAGGACTGGCGGCGCTCCGCGCGCCAGCAGGAGCCTCGCCGTTCGGCTCGCCTAGCTCACGGCAAGTAAACGCCAGCGACGCGCATCGGCCCCCTCGCCTCCAGCCGCTCGCACACGACATAGAACCGCGTCCCGTCGACCAGGTACGCGCGGGTGTGCCGCTCGCCGAATTCACTGGTGCTGACATGCGGCGGGCCTTCGCCGAACTTGTCTGGCACCACGGTGCTCAAGCGCGTGTGCAGATCGCCGAGACGAATCTCGCGACCGTCGAGCAGCAGCATCACCGGCACATTGGTCGCGCCTGACGGCACCCCGGGCGGCAGGCCGTTGGCGTCGTCCACCAGCGCGGCCTCCACCTGCGGACCAAGGAGCCGTTGGACCGGCACGGAAATCAGCCAGATCAGAAGGACGACAGCAAGCGCAGCGGCAGCCCATTCGAAGAAAGAGCCGATGCGCAAGCGGCGTTCTTCCACGCCACAGATTAGACAGATTAAAGAGCAGCGGCGCAAACTCAGCCGCAGCCCGGGCAGCGAACGGCGCAGCCTCAGCGGTTGAGCGTGAGCCAGCCGAGATAAACGCCGAGCGTGGCGAGTGACAGGAGGAAAAACACTGCCGGTTCACCCGCGCCGGCCATCCGGACAAAGCGGAACCACGCCGCGAGCACGAGCAGCGACACGGCAAGCGCGCCCACCTGGGTGGCAAGCGCCCCAATCACAACCAGCCACAGGACCAGCATCACGGCCGACGCGGTCATCACCCGGGGCGCCAAACCGCCAAGCACGCGCTCGACTGCATCGTGTTCGGTCCACGTCACCCGCAGGCCTCGGGCCACCAGCGCGAACACCGAGACGACGGCCGTGGCGCCGGCAATGACGTCGATCCACCACCCTGACTGCATCACCAACGGTAATAACCCGCTGCGCAGAATGACCGTCAGCGCGGCGATCAGCAACAGTGCCGCGCCGGCGACTTCCACCCGTCGCGATTGCGTCAAGTCGCCAACCGCACGGACCGTGGTGAGCAGCAGGAAGATGGCGATAAACACCAGCAGTTGCCAGAGGGCCGTGGTCACGACGGCCGCGGGAGTGGCAGTCAGCAGGTTCAGATCGCGGACCGCCACATAGCTCAACGTCATCAGCGTGATGGCCAGTGCTGCTCCGACGCAGGCAAAAAAATCGGACGCGTGGCGCGCTTCGGGCGGGTTGTCGCTAATCGGCTCAGCGTAGACAAGGTCGACCACTGCGAGGAAGGCGATGGGAATCAGCGCAATCAGCACGGCGCCATCGGCCGCCGGTCCGGCTCGCAGCGGATGGAGTGCTGGTAATAGAAACGGTGTGGCGGTAATCGCCGCCCACGCGGCCGCGACCAGGCCGAGCGCCACGCCCTGTCCGGTGGTCTTCGGCCGCGCACCCAGTAGCGCCAGCACGATATAGACGGCGAGTACACCGAGTGACACGTACGGCCACGTGTCCGCGAAGCGGGCGATGCCCTCCGCGAGGGGACCGCTCACCCACTGCGCATAGCTGAACGCCTGGGAGACCGACAGCGCGTAAGCTGCCACCGCAAACCAGAACACCACACCGACCAGTTGTCCGAAGTGCGCAAACACGATCATCTCGGAGCCATTCTCGTCGGCGCCATCGCCCAGCAACGCTCGCGGGCACTGACTGCCTGGTCCACTTGTTGTGCCGCTTCATAGGCGTTGGCGACGCCGGGCAGGCGTCAGCCGGCGTCGGCGAATGCTCGATGAAGCGTTCCCACGCCGCGGCCTCCTCGGCACGCCGCTGCAGGCGCTGATAAATCAGCGCCAGGCGTTCGATATAGACCGGGGTGGTGGGATGCAGTTCGACCAGCGCGCGCGTCGGGGTCAGTGCCTCCTCATAACGTTGCTGGACAAAATAATCGCGACTCGTTCGCAACAGGGAGTCGGCATTCACCGGACGCGCTGGCTGATTGGTCACAATTCGTGACGACTGCGCCAACGCGGCCGGCGTCATCAACGCCCAGGTGAACAGCGCCAGTACCAGCAGCGCGCAGAACAGACGAGCCACGGGAGAGTCCATCAAAAGCGGACCGACAAACCGGTTCCGATCGTCGCCTGCCACAACGGGGTGGCAAGATCCTGGCGGCTCGCGCCGGCGTCGAACTGAATACGCACCCGTGGTGAGACCAGCGCGTCGATCTGCAGCCGCGCCGTGTCGGAGGCTAGTTCCCTCAGGTCGCCGACGCCGCGCACTTCCTCTCGCGTCAGACCGTGGCTGACGGTCACGCCAATGAAACTGGTGCCATCGGCGCCAAAGTAGCGCCGGACGATGGCGTGCCCCGAGGTCGAATCGAGCGCGCCAGGGCCAGGGATTTGATAACCCTTCGCCGTCACCATCCAACTGCCGATGTATTTTGTGATGCTGGCGACGTAGATATCAGTGGGCCGCGCGAACTGTAAGCGCCGGTAGCCCGCGGACAGTTCGAATCCGCGGCCGACGCTCTGGTACAGGTCCAGGGCGAGACGGTTTTTTGGGTAAAGCGCATGGTCTGGCGCTGTCCCGAACCCAATGAAGGCGTAGGTCCCGGCGCGAAACACCGGATAAAACTCGACTTCGATTTGCTCATCGTCGAGGCCAAAGCGATCGGCGCGGCTGCCGCGGACGACGACCGAGCCCGCCATGGTCTGCCGCGTCACGGTCAGCGCCTGTTCGTTCCAATTGGCGCGCCCGAGGTTGAAACGGTCGTGGACGACGGCGACGCCCACCGACCACGGACGATCGGCCGCATCGAGCCGTTGGCGCACCGCGCGCGCTGGCGGATTACCCGCATCACGCTGCAGGATGTAGTCGGCCTGGGCGCGTGCTTCACCGGCTCGGCCGGTCCACCACTCCACGTTCATCAACCCCACGCGTGCGTCGAGATAGTCGGGCGCCACCGCCAGGACCGCAAGCAGCTCGCGTCGCGCGTCGTCGTAGCGGCGCTCCCACGACAGCATCAGTCCGTACAACAGGCGCGCATCGACATCAGCCGGCGTCGTCGTCAGGTGCGATTCGAGGAGAGCCAGGCCTGCAGTTCTTGACTCGGCCGCACGCGCGCGAGTCAAGACGTCCTGTGCCGACGCAGCGGACCCCACGACCACGGTCAGGACACAGACCGTAAGCAACTGACGGAGAACTTTCACGCGGCAACAGATTACCCCAGCGCCTTTGATATGATCCTCATTTGCCTATGGAAACCGTCACGCTGACTATCGACGGGCGTCAATTGACCGTGCCGAAAGGCACGACCGTGCTGCAGGCTTCAATCGAAGCCGGCATCCAGGTGCCGTATTACTGTTATCACCCGGGCCTGGGCATCGACGCGTCGTGCCGGGTCTGCCTCGTCAAGATCGAGAAGATGCCCAAGCTGCAGACGTCCTGTTCGACGCCGGCCGCCGAAGGCATGGTGGTGCACACCACGGATGCGGAGTCGGTCGAAGGGCGTGCCGGTGTCTTCGAGTTTCTGCTGATCAACCACCCGCTCGATTGTCCGGTCTGCGACAAAGGCGGCGAGTGCCCGCTCCAGGACTTTTCGTATCGCTTTGGCAACGCCGAAAGCCGGATGGACTTTCCGCGCCGCACTTTCGACGGTGAAGGCGTCCGCGCCGATGTCGACTTCGGCCCGACCCTGATGCTCAACCGCAACCGCTGCATCCTGTGCACCCGGTGTTCGCGCTTCATGCGCGAAGTCGATGGCGACGCGCAAATTGGCATTACCGACCGCGGCAACGGCAGCGAGATCGCGACGTTCAACGAACAGGGTGTGCACTCGATCCTGTCGGGCAACTTGATGGACGTCTGCCCGGTCGGGGCGATCACCACCCGGCAGTATCGATTCCGTTCGCGACCGTGGGATAACCCGCACGCGGTCGACACCATCTGCACGCTGTGTGAGAAGGGCTGCAACACCACCGCCTGGATCAAGGCCAAGCCCGAATGGGCCAAAGGCTCGCAGTTGATTCGCATGACGCCGCGCTACAACCCGGCGGTCAACGACTTCTGGATGTGCGACATCGGTCGTTTCCAATACACCTGGGTCGAAGGCGAAGGGCGCCTGCGCAAGCCGATGGTCCTCGGCAAGGACGGCGTCCATCAGGTGTCGACGTGGAAAGACGCGCTGATGCGGGTCCGAGACCTGGTCGACGCGGCGGGACGGCGCGATCCCGGAGCGGTGCGCCTGCTGACGTCGGCGCATGCGTCACACGAAGAGCTGTTCCTGTTGAAGCAACTCGCCGAAGGCATGAAAGGTGAGGGCGGCGGCCAGCACGTCCACGTCACGTGGCGCCGCAGTGAGAAGCCACAGCCCGCCGACACCAAGTTCCGCGTCCCGGCCACAGATGCGCCGAATGTCCACGGCGGGCAGGCGTTGGGCCTGACCATGGCCGTCGGGCCGGAGGGCGACGCCGACTTGTCCGCATTGCGCACTGCCATCGAACAGGGCGGCGTTGAAGTGCTCTACGTGTTCGACCCGGGCCCCGATGGCTCAATGGGCGACATTAGCTGGTTACTGGAACTGAAGTCCTCAGGCCGCCTGCCGGTGGTGATCTACGAGGGCGTCCAGACCACTGCTCTGGCACGTCTTGCCGACGTCGTGCTCCCCGGCGCGGCGTGGGTCGAGAAAGACGCGACCTACACCAACGAGAAGGGTCTCATTCAGGCCGCGTCCAAAGTGCTCAATCCCCCGGGCGAGGCTGTCGAAGACTGGCAAATCATCACCAGCGTCGCCGCGTCGCTCGGGCTGCCATTCACTTACAAGAGTTCCAGCGAAGTGCGCACCCAGCTCGCCAGCGCCATGACGGCGACGCCGGGCTACGAGACGCTCACCGGTCAGGTGTTCAGCCGGCCGCTGCCGCTGCAGCACTGGCTGCAGGCCAGCAATCCCATGGAACGGTGGAAGTGGAACGTCATGTTCCAGGACCTGCCGCCGGTCAAGGGGCACAACGTGCAGATGGAATCGACACCGCAGCCGTCGGTTATACCGCTCAAGCTGGTGACTGACGAGATTTCACACGGTCATTAGTCAGTCGCCGGTCGCCGGTCGTCGGTCGTCGGTCGTCTTGCCAGCAAGCTGTAGCGATACCCAAACGCGTGACTGTCGTCGGCTGAAAAGGCTTCAGCCGACACTTCCTTCCACTCGCTCAGGTCGATCTCCGGCATCACGACATCACCCGCCGGTTCGGCATCAACGATCGTCAGGTGCAGCGTCGACGCTATCGGCAGCGCCTCGCGGAAGATGTCGGCGCCGCCAATCACAAAGACCTCGTCATCACCCACGCAAGCATGCAGCGCTTGGTCAAACGAGTGCGCGACGATTGCGCCAGGCACTGAGTAGCCACGCTGTCGCGTGACGATCACCGTCGTCCGTCCCGGCAGCAACCGGTTGATCGACTCGTAGGTCTTCCTGCCCATCACAATGTGATGACCCATCGTCAAGCGCTTGAACATCTTCAGTTCATTCGGGAGATGCCACGGGATCTTCCCGTTCGCGCCGATGACGCGGTTCCTGGCCATGGCGACGATGACGCTGATCACGGGCAACGCGGATGACGCAGATAAAACGGTTTGGAAGACAAAAGGCTTGTGTTCTTTCTGCGTGCCTGAGCGTTTAGACTGCGACAGCCGCCTTGATGGCCGGATGCGGGTCGTAACCCTCCAACGTAAAGTCGTCGAACCCGAATGTAAACAGATCTGTCACCGCCGGGTTCAGCCGCATTGTCGGCAGCTGTCGCGGCTCGCGTGACAACTGTTCGCGCGCCTGGTCGAGATGATTGAGATAGAGGTGGGTGTCGCCAAACGTGTGGATGAATTCCCCCGCACGCAAGCCGGCCACCTGCGCGACCATCATCGTCAGCAGCGCATAAGACGCGATGTTGAATGGGACGCCCAGGAAGATATCGGCGCTACGCTGATAGAGCTGACAGGACAAGCGGCCGTCGGCGACGTAGAACTGAAACAGTGCGTGGCACGGCATCAGAGCCATGCGATCGAGATCGGCCACGTTCCACGACGAGACGATCATCCGGCGCGAATCGGGCGTGCGGCGCAGCTGATCGAGCACCTGCGCCACCTGGTCGATGTGGCGCCCGTCGGGGGCAGGCCACGAACGCCACTGATAGCCGTAGACCGGACCGAGATCACCGTTGGGATCGGCCCACTCGTCCCAAATCCTCACGCCGTGCTCTTTCAGATAGCGGGTGTTGGTGTCGCCGCGCAGAAACCACAGCAGCTCGTGGACGATCGACTTGAGGTGAACCTTCTTGGTGGTGAGGAGCGGGAAGCCGGCCTCGAGATCGAAGCGTAGCTGTGCGCCGAACACGCTCAGCGTGCCGGTGCCCGTGCGATCGCTTTTACGCGCGCCACGTTCGAGGACGTGGGTCATCAGGTCGAGATAGGTGCGCATGATTGTGGCAGCCGCGCTGTTTCAAAGAATCTTACCGCCGAACTTCTGCTATTCTGTGGCTCGTGTCGAACCGCTGGTTTCGGTTCGTAGTTGCTCTCCTCGCCATAAGCGCCGCTGGCGCTGCCGGCTATCGTATTTTCCAACAGGAACGTCACCTGTCCGGCGACGTCACGAATACGCGTGCCGCGGAAGATGCGGCGGACGCGGCGATCGTGGCGATTTCCGAACTCAAGGCGGCGCTGCACGCCTATGTCGCCGCCGGGCAAGGTCAGCCATTCTGGACGGCCCGCGCTTCGATGCTGACCAACTCGCTGCGCGCCTCGATCGTCGAGGTCGACCAGGGCGCCACTGCCGTCGGCGCGCCGCTCACTGAGACACTCGACTTAGCCGATCGCCTGGGCGCATCGGAAGAGCGCGCCCGCGACCATCTCCGCAACGGACAAGCACTGCTCGCCGGCGAAGTGATCTTTACCGAGGCGCGCGACTTGCTCGACGCGATGCGCGTTCAAATCGCCGGCGCACGAGACCACCTTCGTCTCGCCTCGGGGGCGCGCATCACCGACATTCGACGTGAGCAGACGATGCTCGCGTTGGGCGCGCTGGGGGTGCTGACGCTGGCGGTGTTGCTGCTGGTCATCCCGTCGCGTGGGTCGGGTGCAGTCGCGGCCGAGTTACCGGCCGACACGCCCGTTACGCTTGAACCGGTGATTGTCGCTCCGGTTGTCGCGACCGCCCAGAGTCTGCCCTTCGCCGACGCGGCAGCAGTCTGCACCGACCTCGGACGCGTGGTACAGACGACCGAGATCTCGGCCTTGCTCGCGCGGGCGGCCGACGTGCTCGGCGCGTCAGGCGTCATCGTCTGGATGTCGTCAGCGAACCGTGACGAGCTCTACCCCGCTGCATACGCCGGCTACGACGACCGCATGGTCGCGCGTATCGGATCAATTCCGCGCGGGGCGGCGAATCTGACCGCTGCCGCCTTTCGCGCTGGAGCGGCGCGCAGCAGCGCTGGCCTCGGACCTTCCGCGGCCGCATTGGCCGCCCCGCTGCTCACACCGCAGGGTCCGGTGGGCGTGTTCTCCGCCGAGTTGCGGGACGTCGCGGAAGTCGATGCGACGCGACTCGCGCTAGCAACCATCTTTGCGGCGCAACTGGCGATGTTGCTCGGGTCGATGGCGCCCGCGGCCGAAGTGGCAGCGACCAGCGACCTCCTCCCGAAAGAACCAGACCCCGTCGTCGAGACTCCACCCGCCCAACAAGCTCAAGCTTGACCGAGCCAGAAGAACTTGACGACCCGGAGGTTGCGCTGCGGCAGGCACGCGACCGGTTCGTTGCGAGCTTCCCCCTTCGTATCGATGCCATGCGTCTCCTTGTCGAACGCGCCGGGACGCATTCGGGGCCCGCGGCAAACCTAAGCCAGCTGGCGCACAAGATGATCGGGCTTGCCGGCATGGTCGGATTGGCCACGGTCAGCCGCTGCGCCGCTGATCTCGAACGGGAAGCCGAAGGAGAGCAGGTCAACGACCGCGGCGTTCGCGAGGCATTCGAACGGCTGATCGCCGCGTTTTTGACCGATATGGCCGCTCCATTGCCCGCGTGGGCCGCGACACAGCCGGCCACTGCCTCCGGGAACATTCTGTTGATCGAAGACGACGTCGAGCAGCGCCAGCTAGTCGCCGCGGCTCTTCGTCGGGCCGGGTATCGCATCGCGCAGGTTGGTGCCGGTGACACTGGTCCCGCAACAGCGCGTCAGCTTCAACCAGACCTGATCCTGCTGGACGTCGATCTGCCAGGGCTCGACGGCTACTCGGTGTGCCGCCAGATCAAAGCCGAGCCCTCCACTCGGCACATCCCGATCGTGTTCTTGACCTCGCGCGCCGATCCGAGCGAGCGCATGGCGGGGCTCACCCTCGGCGCCGACGACTATCTGACCAAGCCGTTCGACATCGCTGAACTGCTGCTCAGGCTGCGGCGATTGACGACGCGCGCACAGGCGGCGATCTCTGTGGCACCAACGCCTGCGCTGCGCGTGACGGCCAACGCTGCAGTCGGGTTTGGATTACGGGCGCTTTGTCACCGTCGCGAGCGACCTGCTCCGGGCCGGACCGGGCGCGTTGGCATTTGTGCGCGCGGCCGCCGGCGCAGACAGCGTGTTGGGCCCCGTGTCGGATGAACTGCGGCGCAAAGATGTCATCGGCCGATACAGCGAATCGCACCTGCTGCTCCTGCTTCCCGACCTGACCTCCGCGGCCGCCGCAGACCGTCTGGACGGGATCATCGGCCGCCTGAAGGCCCAGGGTGTCGAGGGGATCACCGCCGGCATTGCGGCGCATGGCGGCGGAGCCGTCGATGTCCCTGGACTTGTGGCCGCCGCCGACTTGGCTCTGGCGTCGGCTCGCGTCTCCGGAAGGGCGATCGCGATCGCCGGCGCATCCAACGCGGCGCCACCGAGCGCGCTCACCGGCCACGTGCTGATCGCCGAGGACGATCCCGATGTGGTGCACATCGTCGACCCGCGCCTGCAGTCGGCCGGGTGGCGGACGACGCTCGCGTTTGACGGCCAACAGGCACTGCAGGCGATTTCGAAGGAAACGCCGGATGTCGTGCTGCTCGATCTGATGATGCCGAAGCTGACCGGCTTCGACGTGCTGGCGCGCCTGCGAGAAATGCCACCGCCGCGCCCGCGGGTGATCGTCATGGCGCGCGGGCGTGAAGAAGATGTGACCCGCGCGTTCGACCTGGGCGCCGACGACTACATCACCAAGCCATTCAGCCCACAGGAGCTGACGGCGCGCATTGCCCGGCTGTTGCGGTGAACTAGTGCTATCGATTGCCAGCGCTTTTCGCGACGCGCTCGTGCCCTTCCTGATCGCCGGCACCACTGCGCTCGTTGCCATGCTCGCCGCACTGGTCATTCAACGCATCGTGCGCCAGGCACGAATAGTCTGGCGTGACCGTGCGGCGTTTCGCTACCAGCCGGACATGGACGGGGCACTGGCCGGCGATGACCAGGCCATCGAACGCTTGCGGCGCGCGCCCCGGCGGCATCGCGGCGTGATCGCTGAGTTGCTCTTGCGTCCGCTCGCCTTCGTGAAAGGTGATATCTCGCAACGCGCCCGCGCTGTGGCCGACCACACCGGTCTGCTAGACAGGTGGCGCGGTGACCTCGACCAACCGGGCTGGTGGGTCCGGGCCGAGGCGGCTTTGGCATTGGGGCTGGTCCATGATCGCGACTCGATCGCACTGCTCACCCGAGCGCTCGATGACAGTCATCAACAGGTGAGGGCCGCTGCCGTCGATTCGCTCGGCCGCATCGGCGACGCGTCCGTGGCACCCCTCCTGCTCGCCCGCCTCCCCCAACAGGCGCGCAACGAACGCACCCGAATCGTCGAAGCCTTGCGGCGCATGGGTGGAGAGGCCATCACGCCGCTGCTCGAACATACCCGCCACCACCCTGCCGACCGCGCGCTTGCTGCGGAAGTGCTGGCCTTGCTGGGTGGCAGCGACGCCGTCACGGCGCTGCTCGACTGGACCACCGACGATCGCGCTGCCGTTCGCGCAGCGGCGTGGCGCGCCCTGGCGACCATTGGCATCGACAACCGCGCCTTCTATCACGCGCTGCGCGCACTGACCGATGATGATGCGGAGGTCCGGGCTGCCGCGGCACTGGCCGTCGGCCGCAGCGGACGGCCTGAAAGCGCGTCCTATCTCGCGGCCAGGCTCGACGATGAATGGGTCGTCGCGGCGCAAGCGGCGCGCGCCCTGTCACGGGTCGGCGCGAGTGGCCTGGCGGCGTTACAGCAACGGGCCGACGGCGCCGAGGGCCTCGGCCGAGACCTGGCGCGTCAACTCGCGTGGGAAGCGGCACGCCGATGATTCGTGAGTACGTCGCGCGCGGGCTGATGGCCTTCGACCTGGGCGTGATGGTTTATTTCCTGAGCATCAACACGCTCTATCTGGTGTTTTCGCTGGTCGCGTTCTATCGCTTGATGCAGCATCGGCGACGCTGGACCACCCGCGAGCTGGATGTGGTGATGCGTTCTCCCGCCACGCCGGCGATTTCACTGATCGCGCCGGCCTATAACGAGGAAGCGACGATCGAGCAGAGCCTGCGGTCGCTGCTGCTGCTCAACTATCCGCAATTCGAGGTCATCGTCGTCAATGACGGATCGAAAGACCAAACGATGGCGGCGATGATCGGCGCATTCGATTTGTTGAACGCGCCGATTGCGTCTGCCCAGCCGCTCCATAGCCAGAAGGTGCGCGGACTGTATCGTTCGCTTGATCATCCGGACCTCGTGGTGATCGATAAAGAGAACGGCGGCAAAGCCGATGCGATCAACGCCGGGATCAATGCGGCACGGCATCCGCTGGTTTGCGTCATCGATGCCGACTCGATCCTCGAAGAGCATGCGCTGACTCGCGCGGTGCTGCCGTTTATCGAAGATCCGACCACCGTGGCGGCTGGCGGCATCATCAGAATCGTCAACGGCTGCTCGGTTGACGCCGGGCGGGTGGTCAAGATCGCGCCGCCATCCAGCTGGCTGGCGCGTTTCCAGGTCGTCGAGTATCTGCGCGCCTTCCTGAGCGGGCGCGTGGCGATGTCCGGCATCAACGCCCTGCTGATTATTTCCGGCGCTTTTGGCTTGTTCCGCCGCGACTCAGTCATCCAGGCGGGCGGCTTCAAACATGACACTATCGGTGAGGATATGGAGCTGGTCGTGCGGCTCCATAAGATGTACCGCGATCGTGGCGAGCCATGCCGGGTGGTGTTCCAACCCGATCCGGTGTGCTGGACCGAGGCGCCGGAGACGACAAAAATCCTCGCGAGCCAGCGCAATCGCTGGCAACGCGGTACCTGGCAGGTCCTGAGTTATCACGCCAGCATGATCGGGAACCCGAAGTACGGCGCCGTCGGCATGCTGGCGATGCCGTATTACGTGCTCTTCGAAGCGTTAGGCCCGATCATTGAAGCGAGCGGCTACGTCGTTACGCTGCTTGGCTGGGCGTTTGGATTGTTGAACGTGGTCTATGCGCAGTTGTTATTTCTGGTGGCGGTGGTGTTTGGCGCGTTGATCTCCCTGACATCGGTGCTGCTCGAGGAAGTGTCGTTTCGCCGCTACCCGAAGACCAGGCACTTGCTGTTGTTCGCCGCGTGCGGCATCCTCGAGAACTTTGGTTATCGGCAGATGACGACGTGGTGGCGGCTCAAGGGGGTGATCGATTTCTTTCGCAAGAAGCAGGGGTGGGGCGTGATGACGCGGAAAGGATTTGCAAAAACGTGAGCTTGTCGATCGTGTTGGCGGAAGACGAACCGGATATTCAGTTGGTGGCGCGGCTCGCCTTGAAACGGGCTGGCTTCACCGTACGGGTGGTGAACAACGGCATCGAAGCGATTGCCGCGGCTACAGCTGAACGGCCTGATGCGATCCTGCTGGATTGGATGATGCCGGAGCTCGATGGCCCAGCCACGTGCAGGCGGTTGAAAGCGGACCCGGCCACCGCGGCGATCCCGGTGATTTTCCTGACTGCGCGCTCGCAAGAGGTCGAGATCCAGCGCGGCCTGGCGCTCGGCGCCGCCGGCTACATCACCAAACCATTCAACGCCCTGACTCTCGGCGATGAAGTGAATCAGGTGCTGGCGTCTCTGAAATGACCATTCGCACGCGAGTCCTGGGCGGCCTGTCGCTGGTCATTGGTGTCGCGATTGCCGCCGCCGCGCTGCTGCTCTACATTCAGCGTCAGGACGCGGACCTTGCCGCTGAGGCACTCCGCACCGGACGCGTGCTGCAGGTCCACGCCGACCTGTCACGGACCTTGACCGATTTCAAAGTCGAACGTCGGATGGCAGTGCTGACCCTCACCTCGACATCAACCACGCGCACGCGGCTGCTCGAGCAGACAACAGCACAACTCTTTGCCGACCTCGAGACGTTCGTCATCAACCCGCAGCAGCGGCAACTGTTGGCACAGTTGCAATCCCGCTATCAGGCGTGGCGTGCTCGGCCAAGTCCAACCGTCACCGAGGTGTCCCAGTCGGCCGTCGATCAGGTCTTCCAAGACACCGACGCTGCATTTGCGCCTGTGGCGGCCACACTCGACGAGTTCACCACGCACCAGCGTGTGCTCAGTGCGACTGCGCAGAACGAGAGCGGCGTCTTTCCGCGGTGGGCACAATTTGGATTCCTGGCCATTGCCGTGGTTATTGTTCTCACCAGCGCGGCCTTGTTGGCCTTGTTTCGCGGCTCCGTGTTGCAGCCGCTTGCCACCTTGACGATGGCCGCCGCGAGCATCAGCCGCGGGGAGGTCACCAGAATCGCACCCGTCGCGGCGAACGACGAAGTCGGGTTGCTGACCAATGCACTCGCACGCATGCTGGCTGTCAACACCGAGCGCGAGCGCGAAGTTCGCGTCAAGCATGACGAATTGCGGGTCACCCTCGAGACCGTGCCGGCCGCATTCCTGCTCGTCGATCGAGAAGGTCAGCTGCGGCTGCAGAACAAAGCCGCGAACGCGCTCCTCGGTCCGCCGCCGCCGACAAGCACCAACGCGATGCAGCACTACCGATCGCAGTTCACATTAGCGGCACGCGACGGTACGTCGATCCCGCCCGACCTGTGGCCATTGGCGCGCGCCCTCCGTGGCGAGACAGTCGTCGGTGACGACATCACCTTTGAAGGCCGTGTGGGCTTTGTCGAAATGCTCGCGACCGCGGCACCGCTTCGCAATGACGCCGGCGAGATTGATGGCGCCGTGCTCGCCCTCCAGGATGTCAGCGCACTGCGCGCCGCAGACCGTTTCAAAGACGAATTCGTCTCGGTGGTCAGTCACGAACTGCGGACGCCGCTGACCTCGATTCGCGGGTCGCTGCAACTGGTTCTTGACGATCCCTCCAGTGTCACCGGCCGGGCGAGCGCCAGTTGCTCAACGTCGCACTCAACAACTGTGAGCGACTGATGCGGATCATCAACGACATCCTTGACATCTCGAAGATCGAAGCCGGCCATTTGACCTTGCGCCAGACGCCGGTAGTCGTGTCCGAGCTGGTGCAACTTTCCCGTCAGAACGTCGACCTCCTGGCCCAGGTGGCGCAGGTCCGGCTCGTCACCCGTCTGCCCGAAGAATCACCCGTCGTCCATGTCGACCGCGACCGCATCGTGCAGGCACTCGTCAACATCCTGTCCAACGCTGTGAAGTTCGCGCCACCGGAGTCGACCGTCACTATCGAGGTCTCCGACGACGGGCACGAGGTCGCAATCGCCGTGAGCGATCAGGGCAGCGGCATTGCCGACGCGGATTTGCGGCGCGTGTTTGAGAGGTTCCAGCAGGTCGATAGCTCCGCGTCACGGCCGAAAGGTGGAACCGGCCTGGGGCTGGCGATTACCAAGGCACTCGTGGAACAGCATGGCGGTCGCGTCCACGCGACCAGTGTCGTCGGTCAGGGCGCCCGCTTCACGGTGGTGCTGCCGTTAGCGGCGGACAGTATCGTCGAGCGTCGCGCGGACGGTTGACTCGGTCTTATCCCGGACAATCACCAGGGTGACTTCTTTGCCTTCAATGCCGCGCAGTACGGCGATGAGTTCACTCGAGGTACTGACTCGGCCGCCGTTGACCGAGGTGATGACGTCGCCGGCGCGCAACCCAGCTTTTTCCGCCGATGAGCCGGCGTTGACGCTCGATACCAGAACGCCGCCGTGGCTGGCGCCGAAGTAGTCAGCTAACTGCTGCGGTAGCTCGCCCACCTGGACCCCCAACCGGGTGCGGGGCACCATCCGCTCACCCTCAAAGTCGAGGTTCATCAAACCGTCAAAGCCAAACTGGCGCAGCATTGGTTCGAGGTCGCGCAAATGCTCGCGAAGCTGCGGTTCAAGCTCGCGAAGCCGGGGCTCGAGCGCTCGCAGCTGTGCCTCGAGTTCGCTCGGTTTTTGCTGAGCCGCCACACGCGACCCGGAAAAGGCCACGGCGGCCAGCACGATCATCGTGAATAGTGCGAAACGCGAATTCTTCATGGTCACCGTTTTCCGCCCCCTTGTTTCAGACGAGCCGCTAGCCCGATCGGTTGGCAACCCCAACCCCAACCCCAACCCACCCCCGACCTCGGCCCCCGGCCCCCGACTCCCGTGACAGAATCCCGGGGTGGCTGACCTCCGCAAAGACATTCTGCAGCGTGCCGAGAAAGAGCGCGTCAAGTTCATGCGCCTGCAATTCACCGACATTCTTGGCGTCATCAAGAACGTCGAGGTGCCCGACGGCCAGTTCGGCGAGGCGTTGGACGGCAGGATTATGTTCGACGGTTCGTCCATCGAAGGTTTCGTGCGGATTGAAGAGTCGGACATGTATCTCAAGCCCGACCTGGCCACCTTTCAGGTGTTTCCCTGGACCGACTCGCCCGGAATCAGTGGGGGGCCGAGCGGCGCGCGCGTCGGGCGCATCATCTGCGACGTCGCCAATCCCGACGGGACCCCCTTTGCCGGCTGTCCCCGGACCACCTTGAAACGCGTCATTCAGCTCGCTGCGGAACGCGGCTTCACGATGAAGGCCGGGCCCGAGGCCGAATTCTTTTTGTTTCAGCGCCGCGACGGCAAGCCGACGACCGAAACCCACGACGCCGCTGGCTACTTCGATCTCGCGCCAGTCGACCTCGGCGAGGACGTGCGCCGCGAGATTGTGCTCGCCCTCGAACAAATGGGCTTCCACGTCGAGGCCGCGCACCACGAAGTCGCCCCCGGCCAGCACGAGATCGACTTCCGATATGACGATGTCCTGGCGACGGCGGATAACGTCAGCACCTTCCGCTTCGTGGTGAAGAACGTGGCGCTGCGCAATGACCTGCACGCGACCTTCATGCCCAAGCCCGTGTTTGGCTTGAATGGTTCCGGGATGCATACCCATCAGTCGCTGTTTCGCGGCGCGGCAAACGCCTTCTTCGACGAAGCGGCAGAAATGCAGTTGAGTGAGACGTGCCTGCATTACATCGGCGGATTGTTACGTCACGCCAAGGGATTCTGCTCGGTCACTAACCCGCTGGTGAACTCCTACAAGCGGCTGGTGCCGGGGTACGAGGCCCCGACTGCCATCGCCTGGTCCGAAAAGAATCGCAGTCCGCTTGTCCGGATCCCCGCCGCGCGCGGCACCGCGACGCGCATTGAACTGCGCATGCCGGATCCGTCCTGCAATCCGTATCTGGCGCTCGCCGTGATGCTGCGTGCCGGACTCGACGGCATCGAGCAGAAGATCGACCCCGGCCCGCCGGTCAACAAAAACATCTACAAGATGAGCCACCGCGAGCGTCGTCACCTGCGCATTGACGATCTGCCGGCCAGCCTCAGTGACGCGCTCGACGAATTGGAAAAGGATGAACTGATTCGCGAGACGCTGGGCGAGCACATCTTCCAGCATTTCCTCGAAGCGAAACGCGAAGAGTGGGACGGGTATGCGCGGCAGGTCTCGTCGTGGGAAACCGACCGTTACCTCAGGGTTTACTGATGGTGAGGTGCCGATGCCAGTGCCGGTCCCTGGTGCACTGAGACTGACGACCGACGACCGACCACCGACCACCGACCACTGCTATTTGGCAAGCGGCAGCGTAAACCAGAAGCGCGCCCCGCCGTCAGGCCGATTGAGTACCCCGATTGCACCGCCATGCTCATGGACGATGCCGCGAGAAATCGCCAGGCCGAGTCCTGTCCCCGGCTTCCGGTGGTCGGCCGAACCCTCGACCTGCTGAAACGGCTTGAACAAGCGGTCGCGGAACGAATCAGGCACGCCTGGCCCCTGATCCGTGACGCTGACCCGCGCCATCGAGTTGATTACTTCGACATGCGTTGAAACGATGCCACTCGGAGGCGAATACTTGACCGCGTTCGAGAGCAAATTCACCAGCACCTGAGCGGCGCGATCGACGTCGGCAAGCACGCGAAGGGACGTCGGATCCAACTGCAGGCCGACACCGTTTGCGCTGGCCGTCGCGGCGATCACTTCGCGCGCGCGATCGAAAATCGTCGCGAGCGGGGTCACGGTCGGAGAGATTCGCAGGCCTGTGCCGCTGCCCAGACGCTCGTAATCGAGAATGTCGTTGACCAGCAGGAGCAGACGGTTGGCATTTCGTCCAGCCACGCTCACCAACTGCGCCGCTTCAGCCGGCAACGTGCCGGCCCCGCCATCTCCGAGCAGGGTCAGTGATGCACGGAGCGAGGTCAAGGGTGTTCGCAGTTCGTGACTGACATTGGCGACGAATTGCTGCTTTTCCTTCTGTACCGCCGCGATGTCTTCGAGCGCTTGTCGCAGATTGATTTGTGCCTCGACCTGCCTGGCTAACGCTTGCAATGCCGTGCGCTGCTCGGCCGACAGCTGCCGAGGCACGCGGTCGATGACGCACAACGTGCCCAACGCAAACCCGTCCGGCGTTTTGAGCGGCGCGCCGGCGTAGAACCGGATCATCGGATCGCGCAATACCAATGGATTGTTGGTGAAGCGCTGGTCGACATGCGCATCAGGCACGACCATCAGCGCGTCCTCCATGATGGCGTGCGCGCAAAAGGCATCCTCGCGCGGAGTTTCGGCGGTCTCCAATCCGAATTTGGACTTGAACCACTGGCGGTCGCGATCGACCACGGTCACCAGTGCGATGGGGACCCCGCAGATGTACGACGCCAGCGCGGTGAAATCGTCGAAGACTCGCCCAGGCCGACTATCGAGCAGACCGGTCCTGCGCACCGCTTCGAGGCGCGCTTCGTCGTTGGTGGGAGTGGGAGCGGCCATCGAAAGATGTTTGGAACCTCCCCCAGTTTAATGCGATTGTCCTCAGGTCACGGCCGGTTCACAGTCACCGCTAGATGACAGGCGGAGTGTATAAGTGCAAAAAGGCCACCTTTTTCCGTCACATTTTACTAACCTGTAGATGGCACGCGAGTTGGATTAGTAGGTTGTGGTCGCGGCGGATCACCGGGATGCGCAATCTTCAGGCAGGCGCTGGCATCGCCGCATTCCGGACGTAGTTTCACGATCCGTTCGCGACCTTTCGTCTTTCGTCTTTCGTTTGAAGGAGACCGACATGAATCGCGCGTCACGCTTCATTGCCGCTGCTGCATTTGCCGTGTTCACTGCCGCGTGTGCGTCTGGCGCGTCGATTGGTCAGTTGAAAACCAACCCAGGCCGCTACGTCGACAAGAACGTCACCGTCCACGGTACCGTGACTTCGTCATGGAGCATTCCGCTGGTGCCGCTGAAAATGTATCAGGTTGATGACGGGACCGGCGAAATCCTGGTGGTCTCGGACGAGGGTCGCACGCCGTCCAAAGGGGCGCGCGTTCGGGTCACGGGAAAAGTCGGCGAATTTGCCGTGCTGGGCGGCCGCTCGATCGGCCTACATCTCCGCGCCAAAGATCTCGACTTCGATAGGTGAGGGGAAAGGCGGGCGGGCAAGGCAGGCAGGTGGGCAGGTAGGCGGGTAGGCAGGTAAAAGCGTTCTTACCCGCGCACGCGCAACTTACCTACCTGCCCGCCTACCTGCCTTGCCCACCTGCCTGCCTTGACCGCCTACCCGCTTTTTCATCTGCCTTGTGAAAAGAGGTACAATCGTCGGTCGTGGAAGCACTGTCCCACCCGTCCCCCCTTGTTGAAGCCGTCAATGCCTTGCTTGGCCCATTGGGCCTGCATGTCCCTGACTATCTCGTCTTTTGCGCCCTGATCACACTGATCGTGCTCGTCCTGGGCCTGCTGGTCCGGTCGAAACTGAGCGTCGATAATCCCGGCAAACTCCAGATCGTTCTCGAAGACATCACCACCTTCATCGTCGCGCAGCTTGAAAACGCGATCGGCGAGGGGAAGGGCCGCAAATACATCGCACTGTGCGGCGGCGTGTTCGTCTTCATCCTGCTGGGTAATCTGATGGGGCAGATTCCCGGGCTGGGCGCCCCGACTGGCAACGTCAACGTGCCGTTTGGCTGCGCCATCACCGTCTGGCTTTATTACCACTGGCAGGGGATCAAGGCGCAGGGCATCGGCTCGTACCTGCTGCACTTCGCCTTCCCGCCGGGCATTCCAAAGGCGCTCGCGCCGCTAATGCTGCCGATCGAGTTAATCAGTCACGCCTCGCGCGTGCTGTCGCTGACCCTGCGCCTGTTCGGCAACATTTTCGGCGAGCACCTGGTCGTCCTGATCATCGCCAGCATCGTCCCCTTCATCGCACCGCTGCCGATTCAGATGCTGGGGTTGATCGTCGGCCCGCTGCAGGCCTTCATCTTCATGACCCTGACCGCGATTTATCTCAGTGCGGCAGTGGCGGTTGAAGAGCACCACTGATCCCTACGAAGTTATCCGCACCACCACCACCGTCTGGTCGTCGGTCTGCTCCGCATCCCCTCTGAACGCCCGCATCGCACCGAAGATGGCCTCGACGATCTCCTTTGCCGGCTTGTGGCGCGTCTCGAGCGCCGTCGCCATCACTCGCTCTGAGCCGAACTCCTCGCCCGATGCGTTGAACGTCTCGGAGATGCCATCCGACGCGAACACAAACACATCATCTTGTTTGAGTTCGACGGTGATGTCGTCGTAGGTCGACGCACCGAAGGACCCGAGCGGCAGGCCTGGCTGAACGATCTGCACGGTGGTGTCGCCGGAAATGTGCGCCGGATAGGGAAATCCGGAATTAGCGAACGTCACGGCGCGCTTCTTGAGGTCGAACACCGAGTAGCACAAGGTGCAGAAATACTCCTCGAGCTGGCGCTCGTGAAGAATGCGATTGAGCGACGTCAGCACCGCCGCGGGACTGCCCCGCTCCGGGGTAAATCGCCGACGGTAGGTGCGGCCGCGCACGACTTCGCCGACAAATGAGCTGTAGAGCGCTGCCGGGACACCCTTGCCCGACACGTCGCCAACGGCGACCACCAGGGTGTTGAATTCCGGCGACAGGAACTCATAGACGTCGCCGCCGAGCTCGCGCGCCGGATCGAAATGCCACGCCACGTCGACGCCCTTGAGTTTTTTTGGCAGCTCCTGCGGCAGCAGCGCCATCTGCACGCGTTGCGCGAAGCGCACTTCCTTCTCGAGTCGCACTTCGTTGTCACGCAAGGCGACGTAGAGTCGCGCGTTTTCGATCGCCACCGCGGCCTGCGACGCCAGCAGCGTGAGCAACTCGACGTGCTTCTTCGAGAACGCGTCGAGTTCTGGACTCTCGAGATCGAACACGCCAATGCAGCGGTCTTTGATTAGTAGCGGAATCACCAACTCGGAACGCACATCGCTCACCGCGTTGATGTAGCGCGAATCCTTCGACACATCCGGCACCAGCACATGTTCTTTGTGCAGCGCGGCGTAACCAATCAGCCCTTCGCCGATCTTGACCGGC
Source organism: Vicinamibacterales bacterium (assembly GCA_035575715.1). GTDB lineage: Bacteria > Acidobacteriota > Vicinamibacteria > Vicinamibacterales > UBA2999 > JACCSI01. The sequence continues at coordinate 128,592 of DATLXN010000011.1, forward strand.
TCGACGCTCTTGGCGTCGCTGTAGCTGATCGCGATCTTGAGATCGAGCATCTGGGTCGTGTCATCGAGCAACGCGATGCCAAAGGTGCGATAGGCAATCAGTCGCTTGACCAGATGCGCGACCCGCGTCAGCAGCTCGTTGAGGTCGAGAATCGCGCTCATCTCGTGACCGATCTCGGCGAGCGTCTCGAGCGTCGCGGAGTATTCCTGTTCCGAGGCAAACAGACGGGCGTTGACAATCGCCTGCGCGACGTGGGCGCCAAACTGCCGCAGCATCGCTTCGTCACGCTCGGTGAACGCGTTCTTCTGATCGGATAACAGGTTGAGCGCGCCGAGCACCTTCCCCTTGTGCCGCAGCGGCACCGCCAGGCCGGAGTGAACGTTTTTGACGACACCCATCCAGCGCGGTTCAGCGCTGACGTCGCCCACCAGGATCGGTCGCTGCTCGGCAACCGCCGTGCCGACCACGCCTTCGCCGACCTGCAGACGGAAGTTCTTGACGACGTCCTCTGGATAGCCGACGGCGTAGGCGATGTAGAGGTCGCCCCGCTTCTCATCGAGCAGGTAGACCGAGAACACCGTGAAGGTCGTGAGTCGTGAGATCAGTTGCGGGATCTTCTCCAGCAACTCGTCCAGATTCAGAACCGATGTGACTTCGCGGCCGAGGTCGAACAACGTGGCGAGCAGTTCAGTATCTGAGCTGGCCGCCTTGAGGTCGCTGGGCGGGACAGTCCCGCCAGTAGGTATCGTCATTGCGTAGTGGTTTTTCCCGGAGTCAGCGTGTAGCGCGACACCCAATCGTAAATGCGAGTTAGTCGATCCTTGAGGTGATAGTACTCAGCGATGCCGTGGCCTTCGCGCGGATAGAACACCAGCTCGGTGGTCTTGCCGCGGTCCTTGAGGCCGCGGAACAGTTCGAAGGCCTGCCCCGTCGGCACGCGCTCGTCGTTACTGCCGTGCAGGATCAAGGTCGGCGTGGTCACCTTGTCGATAAAGGTCATCGCCGAGCGGCTGGTGTAGAGCGGCAGCGTGTCCTTGCTCGGGATGCCGCCGAAATAGGTGACCAGCACATTGGGAATGTCGTTGGTGCCGTACATGCTCGCCATGTTGGTCAGACCCGCGCCGACCATGGCCGCCTTGAAGCGATTGGTCTGCGTGATCACCCAGGCGGTCATGTAACCGCCGTAACTCCACCCGATGTGCGCCATCCGGTCGGGGTCCGCAATACCGCGTGAAATCAAGGCATCGACCCCGGTCATGATGTCCTTATAGTCGCCGCCACCCCAATCGCTGACGTTGGCCCGCAGGAACTTCTCGCCGTAGTTGGTGCTGCCGCGCGGATTTGGGTAAAGCACCACCCAGCCGCGGCCGGCCCACAACTGTCCGCCCTCGAGCCCACCGACGCGGTGGTTGTTGGTAAAGGCCCCGGCCGGACCACCGTGCGCTACCACCAACAACGGATAGCGTTTGCCCGCTTCGTAGCCGACCGGCTTCAACAACACGCCTTCGACGTCCATGCCGTCGCTGCTCTTCCACGTCACGACCTCCGACTGTCCCAGCGCAAACGTCTCGGCTTGCGGATTGGTCGTTGTCAATTTGCGGAAGCTCGCAAAGGTGCCGTCGGTGACGTACACCTCACCGGGCATCTGCGGCGAATCCATCGTCACCGCGATCACTTTGCCGTCGGCGCTGCGCGAGCCGTACTGCAACGTCTTCTCGCGCGACAGCTGAGCGTAGGTGCCTGACGCCACATCGAACGCGAACGCGTCGGAGTAGGCGCGTTTGCCGGTGACAAAGAAAATGCGGCGGCTATCAGCGCTCCACTGTGGCGATCCGGCGTCGACATCGAACTCGCGGTTGTAAACGTCGCGCACCGCTTCTTGGCGACGTCGTAAATCATCAAATGTCCGTTGCCGATATACGAAGGCAGCGTGCCGTCGCCGATGGCCTTCGCTGTGGTCGGTTCGGACACCCATGCAATCGAGTTTCCGTCAGGCGACCATTGAGGGTTCGAGTCGGGTCCGGCATTGGCACTGATCTGTTCGACCGCGTTGCCGGCGAGCCGCGCCATGTAAATGTCCGAGCGGTAATCGCGGATCATCGACGTCGGCTTGGCGCTGAAGACGAATCCGCTGCTGTCGGCAGCCCATGACGGCGCACCAGACACGGTGTATGTGCTGCCCGTGGTCGCCCGCGTCAGCTGCTTCGATTCGACATCGACGACCGAGACATGTGCGTAGCGGAAGTCCCCTTCGAAGACGCGTTCGTCATCGCGCTTCTTGATCGCTTCTTCGTCGGCGGCCGACCGGGTATCGTTGGACACCAGGGCGATGTGCTTGCTGTCGGGCGACCACGAATAGGAGGAGACGGCTTCCTTCAGATCGGTCAGCTTCCACGCTTCTCCGCCGTCGGCGCGCATCACGTAGATCTGTGCACGCGGCGCGTCCTCGCCAGTGCCGGTGCCGCGCGCCGACACGAAGCTGACGTAGTGGCCGTCCGGCGACCACTGCGGCTGCGAATCGCCGCGTTCGCCGAACGTGAGCTGCCGCGCCGGACCGCCTGAGACCGCGACTTTCCAAATCCGTGTCCGCGATTCCATCCGATCGCGCTCTGGCTCCCACTGGCGGACGGTGTAGAGCACCTGGCTGCCGTCCGGAGAAACGGCGGGAGACGACACCGTTTTTAATCCCAGCACGTCGTCGACGGTCACCGGACGCGTTTGTGCGAGAGCAGAAAGGGTCCCCGTCAGCAAGAGGACGATGACGGACATGATCGTCTTCATAGGGAAAAGTATACTTGTGGCTCGGCGCCTGACCGCAGGGCATGAGCCCTGGAGCCTGGGGCCTGATCACTGGGGCCTGCTTTGACTGACGACCTCGTCCTACCGCTGGATTACAGCGCGATCGAACGCATTCTTCCGCACCGTTACCCCTTCCTGCTCGTCGATCGCGTGACCGAGTTCGAACCGGACAAACGCATCGTCGGCATTAAGAATGTGTCGATCAATGAGCGCTACCTGTCGCCGTCGGCGAACGGAGGCCGGCCGGCATTGCCGCCGACCATCCTCACCGAGGCGGTGGCGCAGGTCGGGGCGATTCTGATCCTCGCGAAACCTGAGAATCGCGACCGGCTGATCTATTTCATGGGCATCGAGCGGGTGCGCTATCGCGGCTCCGTCTACCCGGGCGATGTCGTCGAGATTGAAGCGCTGGTCAAACGTCTGCGCAGCCGCATGGGGGTACTGACCGGGCGCGCACGCGTACGCGGCAAAGTCGTCGCGCATGGCACCATGACCTTTGCACTGGGCGGCGATCGAAGCGCGGGCTAAACGCACGACCGACGACCGACGACTGACGACTGACCATGACCCGCCTCCCCCGCATTCAAGATCTCGCCGTCGATGTAGAAGGATGGGGTTACTACCTCTGCACCTACCGTGAGCTCCGACCAATCCGCAGCGGCGAAATTCTACTGTTCTCGCTGCAGGACGCGACCGGCCAGCTCCCCGCCAAACTGTTCGACGACATCGCCCGCTTCAAGGATGAGTTCGAGGTCGGTGAGTTTGTCCGGGTCGAGGGACGCACGGCGATCTTTCAGGGCAACCTGCAACTGGTCGTGACGCACATTCGTCGCGTCAATCCGCCGCAGGACCATCTGCAGGGGTTCCGCGAAGAAGACTGCGTGCTGTCGTCGCCGCGCCCGATTGACGACATGTGGGCCGAGCTGACCGCTCACCTGGAGTCGGTGCGGAATCCGCACCTTCGCGTGCTGCTCAATCGCATCGTCGCCGATCACGCCGCTGCACTGCGCGAGTGGCCGGCGGCGCAGAATATTCATCACGCGTATCGCGGTGGGCTGCTCGAACACAAGTTGAAGATGGCCGACATCGGCCGCTACATGGCGCGCGCCTACGAGGCCGACGAAGACATCGTGCTCGCCGGGGTCCTGCTGCATGACATTGGCAAGCTGCAGGAGCTGCACTACGAGCCGGGCGGTGCCAGTTACACGCGTGACGGCAACCTGATCGGCCACATCGGACTGGGCCTGATCCTGGTGCGCGAAACGATCAACGGCATCTCAGGATTCCCGGATGACTTGCGCTCGCAGATCGAGCATCTGGTGGTCTCGCATCACGGCAAACGCGAGTACGGCTCGCCGGTGGAGCCGCGCACGCTCGAAGCGTTCATCCTGTCGGCCGTCGATGAACTCGACACGCGGATCCATCAGGTGCGTCGCGCCATCCGGGAAGACACCGGCAGTGAAGAATTCACGGCGTGGCACAAACGACTAGGCCGCGTCTTTTACAAAGGGCCCGTCTCCGGAACCTGATCCCTGGGGCCTGGGCCCTGGGGGTGTCGTCGATCCGTGATCCCTGATCACTGATTCCTGCCCCGATCCCTGCGAACTCTTGACGAGCGCGATCCCGCCAAACACCAGTGCGGCTGCGAACAGAATTCGCGGCGATGCCGGTTCACCGAGTAGAACCGCGCCGAGGATCACGGCAATGATCGGATTGACGTAGGCATACAACGAGACCTTCGACACCGGCAGGTACTTCAGGGCGTAGACGTAGGCGGAGTAGCCGACGATCGACCCGATCAGCACGAGGTAGATCATCGCGCCGGCCGTGCGGGTGGTGAACGTCAGGCGGCTCCACTCGCCGGCGACCGTGCCAATCCCGATCAGCATCGCCCCGCTCAACAGCATCTGTGTCGCCGAGGCGGCAAACGGCGAGGCATTCATCGCGTGGCGCTTGGTATACGAGGTGCCGAGCGCCCACCCCAGGCAGGCGATCTGTAAGGCGATCACGCCGAACACGAACATCCGGCCTTCCTGACCGCCCAGCGTCAACTCCGGCCAGACCAGGACGATGATGCCGAGGAAGCCGAGGACCAGGCCGGCCACCGTGCGCCGCGTCACGCGCTCGCCGCGCGGTAAACACGCTTCGACGAGCACCGACCAGAACGGCACCATCGCGACGACCACGGCCGCCAAGCCGCTCGCGACATACTGCTCTGCCCACACCACGCCGCCGTTGCCGACGACAGCCATCAGGAAGCCAGCGACGGCAATGGCACCCCAGGTGCGAAACGGCGGCAGTCTCTCGCCGAACAGCGGCAGCAGCGCGGCCAGAATCACACCCGCGGCGGCCCAGCGCAGCCCGGCGAGTAACGCCACCGGTACCGATTCGAGCGCGACGCGAATCGCCAGATACGTCGTGCCCCACACGACACAGACCACGAGCCAGGCGAGAAAGGCGAGCTTGCGCTCACGAGGGCCAGCGACGTGCGGCGTCATGATTCACTTCTCACAATGGGAATGCGCGACGTTTCCTTCACGGTCTCCAGGACGATCGTCGTGCGCGTCGAGGTGACGCCCGGGATCGACGCAATCTGCCCGCGCAACATCTGGCCCAGATGTTCGGCGTCCTTCGCACGCACCTTGAGGAACAAGCAGTCCTCCCCGGCCACGTGATGAATCTCGAGCACCTCGGGAATCTGCGCGAGCGCCTTGGCCGAAGGTTGCTCCATGCCGTATTCGTTGGTGCGGACGGCCACAAACGCGAGCAACGACCGGTTCGCGACGTGCGGGTCAATCGCCGCGACGTAGTCGCGGATCGCGCCGCGCGCCTCCAGCTTGCGCATCCGCTCCATCACCGCGGACGGGGCCAGCCCGACCGCCTTAGCGATATCAGATTGCGTAGTACGACCGTTATCCTGAAGAATCGTCAGAATCTTGGCATCTATGTCGTCTAATATCGCGTCTACTGCCATGTAGAGAGAATTATATTCTTGGTTGCGGGCTTTTGACAAATTGTCCTGACCCACCGCGTGAGCGGTCCCACCGCGAAGCGGTCCTACCGCGTGAGCGGTCCTACCGGGTCCCTGTGTGCTACAACCGCCGGGTGTTTTCCTTCTGGCATGAGGCGTCGCCGGAGGCCCGGCGCGCATTGGTCGCAGCGTCGTTGGGTTGGCTGCTCGACGCGTTCGACGTGATGCTTTACGCGCTGGTCCTGACATCGCTGATGAGCGATCTCGGGATGGACCGCGGCACCGGCGGGCTGCTCGCTTCACTGACCCTTGCCGCCTCCGCCCTTGGCGGCATCGTCTTTGGCGTCCTCGCCGATCGGTGGGGACGGACCCGCGCACTGTCACTCAGCATCCTGATCTACTCGGTGTTCTCGGCTGCCTCCGGCTTTGCGCAGACAGTCGTGCAGCTCGGCGTCTTCCGCTTTTTTCTCGGCATCGGCATGGGTGGCGAATGGGCCAGCGGTGCGGCGCTGGTCTCCGAAACGTGGCCGGCGAAACATCGCGGCAAGGCGCTCGGTCTGATGCAGTCATGTTGGGCCATCGGCTACGGCGCGGCCGCGTTGGTCGTGATGATCGTCCTGCCGCGTTATGGCTGGCGCGCCGTGTTTTTTGTCGGCGTGTTGCCGGCCCTCTTCACACTATGGATTCGTCGTCGCGTTCCCGAGCCGGCGATGTGGGTCAACCGGGCCGCCGCCGCCGGCGCGGCCAGCCCGCTCAGCGAGCGCATGCGTGGTCTGTGGCTGCTGACCGCCGCTCTGACCCTGATGAATGCCGCGACGATGTTCGCGTGGTGGGGATTGAATCTGTGGATTCCGGCGTTTTTGTCGCTGCCGGTCGATCAAGGTGGCGTGGGACTCACCACCACGCAAACCGGCTGGTTCATCGTTGCCATGCAGGTCGGGATGTGGTTTGGCTACGTCACATTCGGGTTTATCAGCGATCGATTCGGGCGCAAACCGACCTACGTGGTCTACCTGGTCACCGCGTCGGCGCTGGTGTTCATCTACAGCCTCGTGCAGACACCGCTCGTGTTGTTGCTGCTGGGGCCGTTCGTGGCGTTCTTCGGTACCGGCTACTTCAGCGGCTTTGGCGCGATCACTGCCGAGATCTACCCGACCGCGATCCGCGCGACCGCGCAAGGCGTCACCTATAACATCGGCCGTCTCGCCAGCGCCTCGGCGCCGTTCCTGGTCGGCACGATCGCGCAAAACCGCGGCTTCGGCGCCGCGTTCACGATGACCGCGATTGCGTTCCTGATCGCGGCGGCGTTCTGGTTGGTGATTCCGGAGACCAAAGGGCGGGAGCTCGCGTGACACGGACGTTGCACGGAGGGGACAGCCGTCAGCCAGCGACGTTGGGCTTCCGGTCCTCGATCAACGCCAACGTCTCCGACGCCACTCTCACGCAGTTGCGGCCTTCGTCTTTCGCCCGGTAGAGCGCCGCATCGGCGCGGCCAACGATCGATTCGATATTGATCTCACCCGGTAACGCTTGTGTCAGCCCAAAGCTGGCCGTGCAGGTCAACGCTTCACCGGCCCACGGAATCGGCCGTTCGGCGATCTCTCGACGCAACGTCTCCGCGACGCGACGCGCGCCGTGGAGCGGGGTTTCCGGCAACAGCACCAGGAACTCCTCGCCACCGTAGCGGCATTTCAAGTCCGAACCGCGTAGGACATCACGCATCCGCCGGCCGACCGCGGCGAGCACCGCGTCACCGCACAAGTGCCCGTATCGGTCGTTGACATCCTTGAAGTGATCCAGGTCGAACATGATCATCGACACCGGCATCTGACTGCGCCGGGCGCGACGCAGCTCGGCGTCGATCACTTCGCCGGCATGCGCCCGGGTGACGCACCCGGTCAGCGAATCGCGCAAGCTGTTCTCGCGCACTTCGCGGAACAGCTGCGCGTTCTTGAGCGACACCGCCAACAGCGCGGCCGCCGCTTCGACGGCGCGATGGCGATCGGTATCGAGCGGCCCGTTTTGCGTCTTGACACCAAGCACGCCCATCGCCGCGCCGCCAACGACCAAGGGGAAGCCAATGCTCGTACCCGAAGATGCCTGGTTGCCGCCAAGGAGGCGATCGGCGAGATCTTCGCGCTCGATGACTTCTTCAGCGCCACGCGTATCGCCGGCCAGCGCCTCCCACTCAGTCCCGTTGCGCAACAGCACCCACACGTGGTCGGTGCCGGCGACTCTCGGCAGATGTTGATTGATCGCCGCACGAATCGAGTCGTGGTCGAGCGAACGCGCCAGCGCATGGCCGAATGACACCAGCCGCTCGAGCTCCTGCGCGCGGTGCTCGGCTTCGCCCTTCGCGACTTCGGCGGCGGCCGCCTGCGCCGCGATCTCGTGACGCTTACGCAGTTGATGAAAGACGTAGATCACGGTCAGCACGACAAGCGCGGGCAGCAGGGTGAGCCCACTCTCGCGTTCGATCTCGCGGGCGTAGTCGAGCACTCGCGAGATCGAGCCGCTGAACACAATGATCAGCGCAGCAGCCAGGCCGACGAGGAGCAGGGCGTCCTGACGACGAAATAAGCGCATGGTTAGGTATCGGCGAGCCTAGTGCCGAGGTGCAAACCTGTCAAACATAAAGCACGTCACCGGGACACGCCTGCACGTTTCTGCGCAGGCCCGGCCGTCGCACCATCCTGAGGACCGCGAAATGCAACACGAAGACACGAACAGCACGAAGGTTTTGTTTTCTTCGTGACTTCGTGTCTTCGTGTTTTCTCAACGGTGCACGGAAGCGCGGAAGCAGGGAAACCAACCGTTTCTGTGGTTCCGTGTTTCCGCGCACCGGCCGGTCAGAAGTTGACTTTCACCCCCAACCGCACCACGCGCGGCGCCAGGATCGTCGTCGCAAAGTTGCCGGTCGAGGTGTCCTGCCGGACAGTGCGGGCCAACACGGTCGCGGCGTTGGCGAGGTTGAACGCGTCGACGTTGAGCGTGATGCGGCGCCGGTTGAAAGCGAAGAACTTCTGCCACGACACGTCGATCTGCTGGAAGGTCGGGTAGTGGAAACGTGCCCTGAGGCTGCACGAACACGTCAACCGTGCCGCCGCCGCCGGTGCGGTTCGGTGACCGGTACGTCCGATTGAGCTGCAGTCCCTCACGTGCGTTGTAGAACGCGGAGAGCGACATCTGCCACGGTAGTGCGTACATCCCGGACAGCTTCAAGACCCAGCGCGCGCCGTTGAGGCCGCTCGAGTCGCGCTGGTTCTGCTGCTCGTAGTTGCTGGGATCGGCGTTGGTCGAAAAGTCTTCGACCGTCGGATGGGTCATCACCGTGTTGTTGAAGGTGAAGCTGCTGTTCATCAGCCACTTGTGACTGAAGCGCTTGCGCGCGGTCAGTTCGATGCCGTTGTAATTACGGTAAGAGTTGTAGTTGCGAAGCGTCGAGCCAGTCGGCAACGCTGTCGCGCGTTGAAAGTAGGTGAAGGTGTAGCTCGGGTCTGGACAGGCGTCGCTGCCGCACGGCCGCGTGATCGTCACCGGCGAGTACGAACTGCTATCGACGTTGTTGCGGTAGGTGTCCTGAAAGTTGTGGTATTTGCGCTTGATGTAGCTGATGCCAACGGCGAAGTCGGCCATCACCTCGTGATCGAGGCCGAGCAGGAATTCGTCGGTGATGTCGTTCTCGAGTCCCGGATCGACCGAGTTTGGGGTCGCCACGGCAGACGGATTGCTGGGATCGTAGTTGGAGGTCGGCGTGGTGCGGAAACCGCGCGCGAAGTCGATCTCGTTACGCGTCACGAACAGGTCGCCGTTGAGATCGTTCCAGTAGTAGCCGAGCGTTGTCTGACCAGTCGGACTGATTGTGCCAGCGGTGTAGATGCCCAGCCCGTAATAACGGTTAGCGCTGATCTTGGCCACCGTCTTGGCGGTGCCGAAAATGTCGTAAGTCAACGACAGGCGCGGCGACAGGTCGTTGTAGGTGGCGCCCGAATCCGCGCCGCTGAAACTCACCGCCGGCAACAGGTCAGGGAGAATTGGATTGGCGGGAATGGTCGCGGCGATCGCGCGATCGTCCTGGTGATCGAAACGCAGGCCCCAGCCGATCGTCGCGCGCTTGATGCGCCACGAATCATTGAAGTAGGCGGAGTACTCCCACATCTCACGGTTGGTGTCGCCGTCGCGCGTAACATCCGCTTCGTGGATGCCGCTTGAACGAATGCGCGCGGTGGCACCGCCGCCAGTCTTGCTGATCGTTTCGTACGGCGTGCTGCGATAGCGCACGCCAAACTTGGTCGTGTGATCGCCACCCACGAAGTTCGGCAGGAAATAGTTGCCGTCGAGCCGCGACTCGTAGGTCGGCCGGATGTTGTCGCTGAAGGTGCCCGAACGTTCCAGCAGGTTGTTCCGATCGACGTAGAGGAGGCGTTGCACGCTGGCGAGGTCATCGCTATGAAAATCGAGCCGGAAGCCCGCCTTGTTGTAGCTGTATTGACCGGACACCATCAATCGGTCTGTCACGACCCACTGATGTTCGCCTTTGTAGTAGTCAGTCGGGCCGGTCTGGCGTGTGGTGGCCTCGAGACGCGTCGTCGAGTTCGCGCCGCGCGCGTTGCGGGCTTTGTCGCCGCGGCTGTAGAGAAAGGTGGATTTGTGACTGCCGGTCCACTGGTAATTGAACTTGAAGTTCTGAGTATTGATGCTCGTCAGATCGGTTTCCAGATCGTCGGCTGCAACCGACCCCGCCGGAGCGCCGGCCCTGAGGAAACCAAGCACACCGACCTTGATCGATTGGACTGATCGCGCCCCAATACCACGCCTTGTCTTTCTTGATCGGCCCACCCATCTCGGTGCCGTACTCGATCACATCTTTGAGCGGGTTGCCGGCGCCGCCGTTTTGGAGGGCGACTTCGGCGGGGGTATTTGACGACTGAAAGCGCTGATTCGCGTCGAAGATGCGTCCCGAACCACGGAACTGATTGCTGCCGGTCTTGGTCAGGAAATTGATCGCCACGCCGCTGGCTTCCTGCGACGCATCACCGCCGGCCGTGGTGATCTGGATCTCGTCGAACGAATCGAAGTCGAAGTAGGTCGGTGACGAACCAGATGCCATATCGGTGATCGTGCCGCCATCGAGATTCCACTGCTGATTGCTGCTGCTGCCGTGGGCGGCGAAGCTCGCCTGCTGGCCCGACTGATTGCCGCCCACGTTCTGGACGTTCATCACCATGCCCGGCGTTTGTTCAAGGATGACCCACGGATCACGCGCGGATGGAATTGCTTCCAACAGTTCCTTGCCGAAGTTGGTGCCGAGTGATGCCGACTTGGTGTCGACCACCGGTGACTCGCCGGTGACCGTCACCGTTTCTTCAACACTCGAGAGCTCCAGCTTGCCGTTGATCTCGGCGTTCAAGCCCGCCTGGATACGCACCTGTTCGTTGACGACGCGACGGAAACCTTGCAGTTCGAAGGTGACCGTGTAGACACCGATCGGCAGGTTCGCAAAGCGATAGGCGCCACTCACCGCGGTGGTCGCCGATTGCGCCTTGAGCAGGGCAGGTCCAGTAACGGTAACGGTGACACCGGGAAGAATCGCACCGGTCCGATCCGTGGCCTTCCCGAAAATTTCACCGGTTTGCGTTTGTGCCGACAACGATGCGACGAGCAATAGCGAAATGACAAAGCCGAGGGCGAGCGTAGAAAGGGCCTTCATCCATCCTCCCAGTCAAAGCCTGTGCAGGCTTAATACAGTGCAAACGACTCGATCACGACGCCGAGGTGGGACCGGGCGGTGGGACCGCTGGTTCCAGAAGCATACCGGACCGGGTTCCGTGGTGCCTTTCCGTGGGTGCCTGGCACCGTTGTGACAATCGATGACATCTGCGGGGCAAAAACTGCGTTGTACACTACGGGGATGCGACGTTTTTTCAGTGCGACGGTCGCCTTCCTCTGTGCGACCGGTGTGGGTTTCGTGCTGGCGCAGGCTCCAGCCAAAAAGGCCGCCGCCGCGCCCGCCAAGCCAGCGCCGGCGGCAGCACCCGCGAAGCCGACCTACCCGCCGATCCCCAACCCCGGCTTTGCGCCAGCGCGCCCCGCCGACCAGACGCGCGCCGTGTACCAGTTCGCGGCCGAGCACCCCGAGGTGCTCAAGTACGTGCCGTGCTATTGCGGCTGCGAATCGAGCGGGCATCCGCACAACGAGTCGTGCTTCGTCAAGCGACGCGATGCCAAAGGCAACGTCACCGAGTGGGACACCCACGGCTATGGCTGACAGGTGTGCATAGATGTCGCGCGTGACGCGATGCTGATGTATCGATCGGGCGCCGATCCGGTGGCCATTCGGGCGGCAGTCGAGAAAAAGTGGACGCCGAAGTTCCAGACCAAAACCCCGACGCCGATGCCTGTGCCGAAGAAAAAGCAGTAGCTCGTGGAGAACTTGGATTCAACGGCGATCGCTCGCCTGTTCGACTCCATTCACGAAGGTATCTACCTCGGCTCGGTCGACGGGGACGGCGGGACGATCGCCGCGAATCCCCACCTGAAACAGATCCTCGGCTTCCCCCCCAACGCGCTCGACCACCAGGTCAAACCTTTCGACGCCGAACGCTTCCCCGACCAGGCGTCGCGCGACGCCTTTCTCCTCGAAGTCCGCACCACGGGCGCCGTCACCGACTACCCGCTGCGCATGCGCCGCAATGACGGCTCGCTGGTGTGGGTCGAAGTGACCGCCACAGCCGCCGGCGCTTTGATTCGCGACGTCAGCGCGCGGCGCCGCAGCGAAGATCAGTCGCGTGATATCCATTACCAGCGGCTGCAAGCGGAGAAGATGGCCGCACTCGGGCAAACAATTTCCGGCGTCGCCCACGAACTGAACAACCCGCTGGCCACCATCCTGTCGTGGGCCGAACGACTCGCCGAGCAACCGGCCGATGACAAGGCCCGCCGCGGCCTCGGCGTGATCCTCGGTGAGGCCGAACGCGCCGCACGCATCGTCCGCAACCTGCTCACCTTCGCGCGCAAACGCCAGAGCACGCGGATGATGGTCGACCTCAACGACGTCGTCCGCGAGACACTGGCGCTGCGCGCCTACGAGCAGCGGGTCACCAACATTGAAGTGACCCAAGCGCTCGCCTCACGCGTGCCCGAAGTGTTTGCTGACGGTCATCAGATCAAGCAGGTGTTTCTCAACCTGTTGATCAACGCTGAACAGGCGATGATCGCCGCACGCGGGCGCGGCCACATCACCGTCACGACCACGCACGACATCGAGCGCGACGCCGTTGTGCTCGAAGTCGCGGACGATGGCCCCGGAGTTCCGGAACAGGTGCAGGGGAAGATCTTCGATCCGTTTTTCACGACGAAGGAAGTCGGTAAAGGCACCGGGCTGGGGCTCAGCGTGGCGTACGCGATCGTCCAGGAACACGGCGGCCGGATTTCAGTGGCCTCGCGTGCGGGAGAGGGGGCATCTTTTGTCGTCGAGTTGCCGATTGGCGGCCAGCCGCTGCAGGCGCGCAAGCCGGCACCGGCGCCGCTGTCACTCGACGCCTTCAAGGGGCTGCGTGCGTTAGTGGTGGAAGATGAACCGGCGTTGGCGCTGGCCGTTGCCGAGGCGTTGTCCGATGCCGGGTTTGTCGTCGATCGCGCCCGCGACGGCGAAGAGGGACTGACCCGTCTCGCCGAGGCCACCTACGATCTCATCATCTGTGATCTGAAGATGCCTCGGATCGACGGGATGCAGTTTTATCGGGCCATGGCCACGGCCGCACCGGCTCTAACCCGCCGCGTCATTTTCGTGACCGGCGCCGTCGCTGGTACCGAAGCGGAACGATTCTTAGAGGAAACCGGCTGCCGATGGCTCGCCAAACCATTTCGGTTGGGCGACTTGTTGCGGGCGGCAAGCGACGCCGTCGCGTAATCGACGATCACGGCACCGGCACGGCGCTGCGCACCTTCCGGCACCTGCGTATCCGACTCGGGCTGGTTGAATGACGACTGGCGACCGGCGACTGACGACTGGCTCAACCCTGCTTTGGCCATCTTCGGCCGTGCCTCGAAGGCAAGAATCGCGGTGCGAAGCGTTGCTACGGCGGTCGCCGGTGCCATGTCGGCACCCAGCGCCTCTCGCAGCCGGCGTAACGCGCGCGCGTGGAGTTGCGACACACGCGATTCGTTGACGCCAAGCTCCGCACCGATCTCTTTCATCGTCACTTCACCGTAGTAGTAAAGCGAGATGACCCGGCGCTCACGCGCCGGCAACGTGTCCATGGCGCAGCGCACCCGATTGCGCACTTCGCTCTTCTCATAGGCGTGATCCGGACGTTCCGGTTCGGCCGGAACCATGACCGCCGGCAGCTGCGCTTCATCGACGTTGTCGCCGCACGACAGCGGTGACGTCGATTCAATCGTGTTGATCCGAACGATCGTCTTGCCGAGCCGCTTTTCATCAGCGCCCATCTCGTTGGCCAGATCCGCAAGCGACGGTTCGTGGCCGAGGCTGATGCGCAGCTTCTCGCGGGCCGCTTCGAGTTCGCGACGGACGCGCCGCACGCCGCGCGGCCAGGCATCTTTACGCAGTGCGTCGATCATCGCGCCGCGGATGCGTCGCTCGGCGAAGGTTTCAAACTTGATTCCGCGCGCTTCATCAAACCGCTCAGCGGCGTCGATCAGGCCAATGACGCCGTCCTGGACCAGGTCGCCAAGGTCGATGGAGTGCGGCATGGTCGACGCCATTCGCCGGGCCAAGGCTTCGACGAAGGGCAGGCCAGCTTCAACTCGGGGGGCGTTGTGCTCGCTTAATTGGGCGCTCATTCTCAGTCTCCTGCCGGTGCTCGGGGGGCGGTGGTCGGGCATCGGGGTCGACATTCGCGACTCCCGACGCCCGACGTTCCGTCCCTCGAAGATGTGCCGGTCGACTGACCTATTGGCAACGGTAATGCCAGCTTTGTGCAGCCGCGTGGTGCCGCGTGCAGGATTGTCCATGAGCTTCGCTAAGTGGCTAAGTTGTCAGGTACTTATACGCATCTTCACGCGCAGAAGTGGGAAGGGAAATACGGTCGGCTTGGGGCGGAAACGCCAAAGTTCTGACTATCCCGCCGCAGTCGTCGTCAAGATTTTGACGAGCTCATTACGAAATTCGTCGCGAATGCACGGTTTGGAAATCGCTCGGTTGTGGGGACGGAGGTCGTTGGTGGGGACGGAGGTCGTTGGAAGTCACGGGGGCTGGGGACGGAGGTCGAGAAGTCCCTTGGGGACGGAGGTGATCGCAAATCTTGAGGAGGTGATCGCAAATCTTGACGGTGATCGTCGCGAAGCTGACCGTCGAGATCACGCGATCACCAGATCACCAGATCACCCGTTGTCTGCCGATGCTAAAGATGCTCCCGGAGGACCCGGGTCACCGTCATCGCTTCGAGCGCTGCACCAACCACATGCGACGCCCGCGCGCGATGCGCATCGTCAGGCGCTTTGGCCTCGAGCAATTCCGCATGCGCGAGGATGACGCCCAACTGATTGTTCAAGCGATGAAACAGGACCTGCAGATCGTTGATCTCTGAATGATTCGCGCGATCTTCGTGCAAGGTGTTGATCCCTGATCCCTGGCCCTGATCCCTGATCCCTGTTAGTTACGCCGCCGAAGTCGGTGCGGATAACCGGACACCGTCAGGCTGACGCCACAACGAGTCCTGGAAGATGCGGATGCTGCCGCCGGCGGTGCGAACGTATTCGACTTTTCCCGCGGCAATCCAGTTGTATATCGTGCGGCGGCTGACGCCGACCATCTCGCACGCCTTCATGATGCTGACCGTCTGGCGCTCCATCTCTTTCGTATGCCTCCAAGCAAATGTATCGGTTCAAGCCCGGGCGGGATTAGGCCAGGTCGTGAAAAGGCGGGTAGGGGCAGGTAGGCAGGTAGGCGGGTAGGCGGGTGGGCAGGTAGGCAGGTGCAAGGCGTCTGATATTTGCACTTGACGCCGTCAGGCTGGGGCGTCAATATTCTGGCGCATGGCCGTAAATGACTGAGCGCTCGACACATCTGCTCCTGGTAGACGACGAGTCGGCGCTTCGGACGGTGGTCGCGGAGCGTCTGGCTGAGCAAGGGTTTGATGTTACCGAGGCGGAATCTGGCGAGCGGGCCATTCAGCTGCTCAGCGAGTTCGCCTTCGACATCGTCATTTCGGACCTGCGGCTGCCGGGCGTTGATGGACAACACGTCATCGAATCGGCGCTCGAGCGTTACCCCGGCATCATCGCGATCGTGGTCACCGGCTACGGGACCGTGAAAGACGCGGTCGACGCGATCAAGCGCGGCGCGGCAGACTTTGTCGCCAAACCGTTTCAGTTCGACGAGTTGTTGCACGTCCTCCATAACGCGCTCGAGCAGAAGCGGTTGAAAAACGAGAACGCGTATCTGCGATCGCAACTCGACGAGCGATTCGGGCTTGGTGCGATCATCGGCCGCAGTGCGCGGATGCGCACGTTGTTCCAGTTGATCGAAACGGTGGCGACCACCACCACCACGATCTTGATCAATGGCGAGACCGGCACCGGCAAGGAAATGGTCGCGCGCTCGATCCATCAAACCAGCCCCCGTCGTCAACAACGCTTCGTCGCACTCAACTGCAGCGCGATCCCGGAGACGCTGCTCGAAGCGGAATTGTTTGGTCACATGCGCGGGGCGTTCACCGGCGCTGTCGGCACGCGGGTCGGTCGCATCGAACAAGCCGATCGTGGCACGCTGTTCCTCGACGAAGTGGGGACGATGGCGATGTCGCTGCAGATGAAATTATTGCGTGTGCTGCAGGAGCGCGAGTTCGAGCGCATTGGCGACAGCAAAACGATCAAGGTCGACGTCCGCGTCGTCGCGGCGACCAATGCCGACCTCGCGAAGATGGTCAAGGACGGCACCTTCCGCGAAGACTTGTATTACCGCCTCAACGTGATTCAGATCGAGTTGCCGCCGCTACGCGACCGCAAGGAAG
The DNA here is from genome assembly GCA_035575715.1 of Vicinamibacterales bacterium. Taxonomy (GTDB): domain Bacteria; phylum Acidobacteriota; class Vicinamibacteria; order Vicinamibacterales; family UBA2999; genus JACCSI01. The sequence continues at coordinate 145,338 of DATLXN010000011.1, forward strand.
ATATTCCGCTGCTGGTCCATCACTTCGTTGCCAAGTATGCGAACGGAGCAACGGCGCCGCTGATCTCGCAAGATGCCATGCGACGCCTGATGGCCTATCCGTGGCCCGGCAATGTGCGCCAGTTGGAGAACGCCGTCGAACGCGCGATGGCGCTGCTCGGTGGCCGCTCGACGATTGAAATGAATGACCTGCCGCCGGAGATTCAATCGGCCCCGATCTCGATACTCCCCGCCGTAGATTTTCCGGACACCGGCGTCGATCTGCCAACACTGGTCGAACAAATCGAACGCGACCTGATCGGCCGCGCGTTGTCGCGAACCGGTGGGAATAAGGCGGCGGCGGCGGGTCTGCTCAATCTGAAGCGGACGACGCTTGTTGAAAAGTTGAAGCGGCTGCCGGGGGCGCATCATTAGGGGAACAGGGGAACAGGGGAACAGGGGATCAGGGATCAGGGATCAGGGATCAGTTCTGTCGAGCTGTCGAGCTGTCGCGGTCGCGCTCAACCGATGCGGCCAGCGCGTGGAGCATCCGCCCCACCTCCGACGACTCGGCGAGCAGCTTTTCAATTCGCCCTCGATCGCCCAGATGCAAACGAGCAGCGAGTTCCAATTGCGTCTGCAACTCGGCCTCTGACCCTGACGCCATATTCAGGTGATTCAAGAAGTATCCGGTCCGTCTCGCTTGTCCTTCAGCAATGTTCGACGGGATAGACACCGCGGCGCGGCGGAGTTGCGTGGTCAAGCCGTACTGTTCGTGACGAGGGAAGCATTCAGTGAGCTCGTAAATGCGTTCGACCAGGACCATCGCACGCTGCCAGACCACAAGGTCGCGGAACGATGTGATCGCCATGCGGTGTGTCGGTGCATGGCGCATGCCCACGTGAAAATAAGCTTTTTCGAGGGTTCCCGGAGACGAGCGTGAGATTTTTGCGATCGCAAAGTCGACTCTGTGTGGAACTTTTTGCAGCGAGACAGTCCGCAGATGCGGCGAGACAGCTCGACAGAACTGATCCCTGATCCCTGATCCCTGATCCCCTGCTCCCTGATCCCTGATCCCTATCCCTACCGCCCCAGAAACCCCCTTCTCAGCGCCTGGTCCGTAAACACCGTCACGCTTTTCCCCTGCGCAACCACCATATCCAGCGGCGTGGAGAGGGAGCCGCGAGACACCGCTTGTTGCAGCACCTCCCGCTTTCGCGTCCCGAGCGCGATCACCCAGATCTGTCGCGCGCGCAGGACGTAGGACATCGTCAGTGTCATTCGTCGCGGCGGCGGCTTGGGCGCATCGTCCAGCGTGGTGACGCGGGTGTCGTCCATCAACGTCTTGTGTCCGGGGAAGAGCGAACACACGTGGCCGTCTTCGCCGATGCCGAGGATGAGCAGGTCGAGCGCGGACGGCAGCACGGCGGCGTAGTCGCGCGCGGCGCTGGTCAGGTCTGGTTGATCCGCGGGCATCGGTAGAGCGTGGGGCCGGCGCGCGCCGAGAGGACCCAGCAACAAGCGTTCGGCGATCGCGAAGTTGGAGTCCGCGTGGTCCAGCGGCACGGCGCGTTCATCACCCCAATACAAAGTGATGCGATCCCACGCCACCGCCGCCTCGCGTAGCGCGCCGAGAAAGATCAGCGCAGTGGAGCCGCCGGTCAGGCCGCAGGTAAATCGGTGCGGCTCGTCGGCCATCCCCGCGCCGCGATCGAGCGTGGCGCCAACGGTCTCCTCAAACAGTTCAGTAATCTGCGTCCGCAGCTGAGCTACCTGCGCAACCACGATTTCCACGCCGTTAAGCATACCGACGCTAGGGATAGCTCGGTGAAGGCGAGGAACGATCCCCGAATCCCTGATCCCCCGTAAAATGGAGAGATGCCTCCCCGCCACGCCTACTGGACCATCATCCTCGACGACCAACCAACTGCGTTTCGTGCCCACGAAGCGGAGGAGCTGCTGCCGACGCTCAATCGACTCAAAGAGAAGCACGCCTCGGCGGTGATGAAGTGGTTCGAACGCGGCAAGTTATTCGAGTCGCGTGACGCCGCGAAAGACGCCGGCGGCGGGGCGGGTGAGCGGCGGTGGGAAGGCCCGCGCCCTGATCGTGACGATCGTGGCGGTGCGGAGGATGCGCGAGCGCCGCGGCCGCGATCGACCAGCCCTGCCAAGGACAAGAACTGGCGGCCAGGAGGCGACCACAAGGACCCGCGTCAGAAATACAAAGACGCGTCGAAAGCCAAATGGGATCGCTTCAAGCAGAACATTCGTGATCGCTCCGAGCGCGGCCGGGCCGCGGCGGCGGCTGGTGATGCGCCCCCGGCTGACAACGCGGCTGACAACGCGCAGGAACACGAGATCGATGGATTAGATCCGGAGACGTTGCTGTCAGGCGCAACAGATCCGGAAACGTTTTCACCGCCGCACGGCGATCCGTTGCGCGAACACATCGATGAAGACGCCGATCACGACGACGATGGCGATGACGATAGCGACGACGATGGCGACGATGAGGGGAATGACGAGTCGGATGACTCCGATGAAGCGAGTAATGTGCACGGGTCCGAAGACACCGGTCGCGCGGAGCGTCAGTCCCCCGACGATGATGATGACGATTCCGAATTAGAAGACGGCGCGCCGTCACGTCCGCATGGCGATGCAGTGGTGCATCCGCCACGTCGATCGCAGGACGATCGCGGCGAGCGGCCACGGCCGCCGCGGCGTGACGAAGGCGAGTCGCGAGGCGAACGCCCGGGTGGAGGGTATCAGGGCAAGAAGCCGTGGACTGACCGCCCACCACGCCGAGACGGCGAGCGTCCTGGCGGTGGCTATCAAGGCAATCGCCCGTGGGGCGCAGATCGCGATCGGCAAGGCGGGTCGCGTCCGCCAGGCGGCTCCGCCCGAGCGACGCCGGACGGAGCCGAGTCGAGGGGCTATCAAGGCAGCAAGCCATGGAACGATCGCCCGCCACGGCGCGACGACGAGCAGGGTGGGCCGCCGCGCGAAGGCGGCGAGCGCGGCGGTGGCGGTTATCAAGGCAATCGTCCGTGGAGTGATCGCCCGCCTCGGCGCGACGACGACCGCGGGGGCTCGAGGAGTGAATCGGGAAGCGGATACCAGAATCGCGAACGCCCGAGTGGGGGAGGCTACCAGGGCAATCGGCCATGGAGTGATCGCCCACCACGTCGAGACGACGAGCGCGGTGGTCCGCCACGCGGTGATCGGCCCAGTGGCGGTGGTTACCAGGGCAGCCGTCCGTGGGGCGGGGGTGGTGACCGTGATCGAACTGGCCCTCCGCGTGAGGGAGGATGGCGTCCACAAGGTCCACCAAGTGGCGATCGGCCTTACGGCGATCGGCCGCCGCGTCGTGATGACAATCGCGGGGGCTATCAGAACCGCGAGCGGCCCGGTGGCACGTCCCGAGGGAGCTCAGGCGGCGGCGAGTCGAGGGGCGGTTATCAAAATCGTGAGCGGCCGTCCGGTGGCGGCTCGTCCCGACCGAGCGGGGGTTCCGGCGAGTCGAGGGGGTACCAAGGCAACCGCCCGTGGGGTGGTGGTGGAGGGGATCGCGGTCGTGGCGGTCAAGGTGGCCCGCCACGGGAAGGCGGGTGGCGCCCACAAGGTCCGCCGCGTGATCGTCCGCCCGGCGATTATCCGCCTCGCCGTGACGATGACCGTGGCGGCTCCGGAGGCCGGCCTGGCTATGAAGGTCGCAAACCGTGGGGCGCCGGCGGCGGCAGCGGCGCGCCTGATCGCGAGCGCAAGACGTGGACGCCGAAGCCTGGCGGCGGCAAACCGTGGGGCGCAGGCCCTGGCAATCGCCCGCCTGCTGGTGGACGCAAACCGTGGGGATCAGAACGCGGGGACGCGCCGCGTGAGCCGAGAAAGCCGAGCGACGATGAATAGCGCACCTGGCAACAGGCACCGGCGTTGATCGCTCACATCGTGCTATTCCGGCCGCAAGCCGGCCTGACCGCATCTGAGCGCGACACCTTCGTCGGTGCGCTCGAGCACGCGCTGACCAACATCCCGCTGATCAAAAGCGCGCGTGTCGGGCGTCGCGTCACGCTCGGTCGGTTCTATGACCAGGAGAACAACCAGGACTTTCCATTCGTGGCGATTCTGGAATTCGAGAATGAAGCGGCGCTGAAGGAGTATCTCGCCCACCCCGCGCACAAGACGTTGGGTGAGCAGTTCTACTACGCGGCGGATGCGGCGTTAGTGCTGGACTTCGAGATGTTCGATGGCGACCGCGCAAAGGATTTGATCTAGGGGCAGGGATCCCTGATCCCTGATCCCTGATTTCTACTTCCGCAACCAGAAATCCTCCAGCGCCAGCACGTCGAGGCCGGTGCCGTAGAACACCCGGATCGCATCGCGCGGTGAACAGACCAGGGGTTCGTGAAAGCCATTGAAGGATGTGTTCACCAGCACCGGCATGCCAGAGTGCTGTCCCCACAAATCGAGCAGCCGCAGGAATCGCGGCTCGCTCTGATCCACCGTCTGCACGCGCAGCGTCGTCACGCCCTCCGGCAGGATGGTTCGAAATTTGTCGAGGTCGCGCGGCGTGTACTCGTACTGCATGAACGGCGAAGCTGTGGGGGCTGATCCCTGGTCCCCGATCCCTGATCCCTGATCCCTGATCCCTTCAAATAACTCATGCAGACGAGACAGCGGCACGCTCACGCCGTAGCTGCGGTAGGCGGGACGTCGCTTGAGGAACCCATTCAGGTTGTCGAGCGCATGAGGCGCAAAGGGATTAGCCAGCACTGAGCGATGCCCCAGCGCCCGCGGCCCCCATTCCAGGCGCCCGTGATGCCAGCCGACCAGTCGGCCGCGCGACAGCGCATGGATCACTTGTTCGATGAGCCGATCGCCCTGAATGAAGTCATATGACAACTTGCAGTTGTCGAGCGTCGACTTGATCTCGGCGTCGCTGTAGCTCGGGCCCAGGAAGGGGGACCCAACGGTCGCGCTGAATCTGCGTAATCCCTGATCCCTAATCCCTGATCCCTGGTCCCTGCCGCCTGATCCCTGATCCCTGATCCCTGATCGCTGATCCCTGCTTGCCAGAAGCGCGCCGCCGAGCGCCGTCCCATTCCGTCCCGGGTGCGGCGGAATGAACGTCTGAGCGAACAGCCCGCTCGTCGCGGCAAGCGTGGTGAAGTAGGTGTTGAAAAACAAGCCGCCCGACAGGCACAGCCGTTCACTCGGCGAATGTGCTTTCAGCGCCGCAAGTAGCTCGAGCAGCTGATCGCCAAGTTGGCGTTGAGTTGACGCAGCTTGTTGGTGACCACTTCGCGCGAGCGCTTCGACCAGATGCTCGTCGCGCATCGCGCGCATGCCGAGCGACTCAGTGAGCTCCCCGTACCGCGCCGCAATCGGATAGTCGGGAAGTGAGGTCTCAATCTGTGTAATTACCGATCCCTGATCCCTGATCCCTGATCCCTTCTCTTCGATCCCTGATCCCTGGCTCGCTGCCCACGCCGACCATCCCCTGGCCAGATGCGCCTCACACACCACCACCAGCGCGTCATCGAACCCAGATGCGCGAAACGCGTATTCGGCATGCGCTTCATGCGGATCGATGTCCCCTTCGTCGCCGACGCCCGCCTCGATCGCGACCTCGTCACGTCGTCGATCCAGAAACCGCAACAATTCGGTGGTTGCAAGGTCCGGTGCCCCGGCACCAGCGGCGTCCATCGCGCGGGTCAGGCGATTCTCTTCGCACGCCGCCACGGTGCCGCGCTCGATGTCAATTAAGGCCGCCGCCGGGCCAAGCCGTGCGCGCGCCGTGCCCAAGTAAAGCTCCGCCATTGTGGAGTGAGTTTAATCTGGTGAGCTGGTGATCTCGTGATCGATTGATCGATTGATCGACGCTCTCAGCTTCGCTTTCGGCCAGTTGGCCGACTCGCAGCTGAGCGTTTATCGTTGTCGTGCAGCTGTTCGAGTAGTGACACCGCTGCGAGGAGGGATGGAATAGCGCGGACGCCGAGGCTTTTCGCGCCGAAGGGCAGGCGCGTTGAATCGTCGACGCTGATCAGGATGGGGATCGCGCTCGATTAGCAGTTCAGGTAGTGCTCCGCCACTGTGAAGTGAATTTTAACGCGTGGAACCTGAGAACTCGGGCAGCGTCGCGGTGTCAGACGGTGGGTTCTTTGCCGAAGAACTTCTTGATCGAGCGGACGACGCCCTTTTCGTTCTTCAGGTCGTCGAGTTGTTCGAGGAGGGAGAGGGCTTCGGAGATGGACGTCGCGACGCGAACGCCGAGCCGCTTCGCCCCGGGGGGGACACCTTTGGGGTCGCCGTGCCAGATCAGGATCGGCTTGGCCTTGGAGTCGACGGCGACGTCGAGACAGTTTTCGGGTCGGTCATCGACAACCGCATCGAGTTCGAGTGCGTCAGCGATTTTGCCGCGCGAGCGTTGCACGACGAACACGCTGGGGAGCGGAAAGCCGTGCGCCTCGAGCCAGCGCTGGCTTTGGATCTGTACCGTTTCGCCGGCGACCAACGGGCGGGTGGTGAGGAAGATCACTTCCCAGCGACGCTGGGTCGCAGTCGCCGCAATGCGCGCGACGATGCCGGGCTCCATTTCGGGGAGGCCGTTCCAGAAGTTGTCGACGGTCTTGACATGCTCCCAGAGCAGCATTTGCTGCTTGGCGGAGAGCTTCAGCTCGGCAAGGACCTTGGCGTCCTCCGGCTCGCCCTCAGGAGCGTCCGCGGTTGGCTCGCCGACCTGTCGCGGCAGATCGGCGGTGCCGAACAGTTGTTCGGAACGTTCGCGGAGGACCGTGAACATGTCGGCGATGGTGCCGTCGAGATCGAAGGCGACGCGAAGGGCCATCGCGATTAGCTTAACAGAGAGATGCTTGAAGAATGGATGCGTACCCTGGGCTCCCGACTGGTCCGACAGATTTCGCGAATTCCATCGGCTTCGTCAATCGATTGGTCAAACATGTGGCCAAACATGACACGGCAAAGAAAAAGGCCAGGGTTGCTTCCCCTGGCCTTTCATTTTGGGCGTTCGGTAAAACCGGACAGACGCTATTGAATCGGACTGGCGTTGTCGTTCGCAGCCACCGCCGCAATCGCCAAACCAGCGGCCACGGCCGCGATCGTGATGATGCCCAACTTGCTTGCGAAGAAGGCACCCGCGCCCGCGGCAGCCGCGCCTGCGGTACCCGCGCCAGCGCCGGTACCCGCAGCCACACCGACAGCGCCCGCACCGGCGGCGGCGGCGGCCGCCGCACTCGTCGTGACCGTCACCCCGCCGGCGACCATGGCTCCTAAGGTGATTTTGGCGCTAGTACCGAGCAAGATGCCGTTGTTCGCGATCGTCTCAACCATGAAATTGCCAGGGGGTAGTCCGGTAAACTTGAATGCGCCGTTGGGATCGGTCGTGATATTGCCCACCAACTGGCCGTTATCCACGTTGCGCAACCGCACCATGACATTCGGCATCGGCTTGCCTTCGACGACCGCATTGCCGGCAATCTCACCCGTGTTCTGCCCCGCCGCAATCAACGTCGGCAGCTGATACGCCGCCAAAACCGCCAGGGTCAGAACCAGTGCTACTGCGCGCTTCATACGCCGTCTCCTCGCGAAACCCGTTCGCGCCGCGACAAAATCCGGGCTTCAGCGTCATTGCGAACACCGCGCCCGCTTACAGAATGCCGCGTAGGATCGTCCTGAATCCGGCCCGCTGTCAAGGGTTTTGGTCCAGCCTACGGCGGTAGCAGCTTCCAGGCCCCGCCAAGTTTCTCCAGCCGGTAGTCGATTCGTCGCGCCAACGGGGTGATTTCAAACGCGTTTTTGTCGACTTGCTGAGCCCGTCCCTCAACAGCAATCGTCGCCTTGGTCGCAGTCCGGCTCAACCACCGGGTCGAGCGGCAGCGGTTCGGTATTGGACTGCGTCGGGTCAACGATCGCCACGCCCGTAGGCGGCGGGTCGAAGTGTTTCGGATTGAGTGTGAGTAGCACCGTGGAGCCGCTAAGTCGAGCACACTCGCCGATGGAGCGCGTCGTAGATGCGGCCTCGCTGATACCCGCTGCGGCGGATTCGGCGAGAAAAGCGGTCGCCGCAGCGGCGTCGAGGCGTAAACGCGCCCGAGCGAGACGAAGCTGGCTTCGAGCGACGCCCACGCGTCTTGCGTGCATAGTCGCTGCGGGTTGGGCATTCGCGTGAGCACCGATAACGCTTCAGTGAGCGCCGGTAGCGGAGTTACAATTTCGTGACCTACGGAGATCCGTTGCCTGAGCTGTTCACACGTCTGCTCGTGATGAACATGCCACTCTGATAAGGCGGCGATTAGACAGTTGGCATCGACGGCAAACGTGTCTTGGTTAGCGGCCACGTTCGCGGCGGATCTTCGCGATGACGCGGTTGACCATCTCGTTGGGCCGGTGCTCGGAACTTTACCGAACGGACACGCCGACTTTGAAATTACGAGCGACCACCAAACCGTATGCGGCTTTAATCCCAATCATCGTCGCCACGGCGGCCTTGCGATTGCGCTTCCACAGATGTTCGACGGCGTAGACCGAGGCAGCTGTCGACGCACCCTTGATCACGAGCATTGCCGGGACATTGCCGGCCACACCGCGGAGCACTGGATTTACTTCTCTGCCGCGCCCCGTCTCGAGCGCACGCCACGTACTGTAGACGTCAAGCACCCGCGTCGGCCGTGGTGATCGAGTTCGGCAACGATGGATCGCCCGGTGCATTGAGCCAGTTCCCGCCAAGCCTCGTCTTGCCGCGGGTGATCGGTCTTCCGGGTCGCCCACAATCGCTCCGCCCGCTGTACGTGTCCTACGCCGCGGTCACGGCGGGTACGGCGGCGGTCATCAACTCGAGAAATTCGGTATGAGCAGTCGCTGGCGGCGGCGGGACAAGCGGGGAGAGTCGCCTCAGGCCATTTGCGGTGCGGTTGCGGAGCACGCGCCGCGACCGAACTGCTGGTGCCGGCGCGGAAAGGCCAAGGGGCGACGCGCGG